>JAZKJG010000006.1:0-31812 GCA_040384445.1 Patescibacteria group bacterium | reverse complement strand
CTGTAAATCAGACGCCTTCGGGCTACGTAGGTTCAAATCCTACTCTGCGCACCAAATAAAAATAAAAACATATGCCACAGAAAAAAATCGTAAAACTAAAAAATAAAAAAACTAAAGAAACTATTTACATTCATAAGTCAGGTAAAGCAGGTAGTTCTACTATGCCAAAACTAAAGCTTAAGAAGTATAGTAAGGTTACTCGAAAGCGAGAAGTTTTTGAAGAATCTAAGAAATAATTATTATGATACTTTCAACAACTCCAACTATTCAAGGAAAAGAAATCACAGAATATTTGGGTATTGTTGCTGCTGAAAATGTATTAGGAATTAACTTTGTCAAAGATATTTTTGGAGGACTTACAAATGTTTTCGGAGGAAGATCTAAAACATATGAAGCAGAATTAAAAACAGCTCGAGACTTGGCGCTTGTTGAAATTGAAGAAGCTGCAGCGAAACTCGGTGCTGATGGAGTAGTTGGAATCGACTTTGATTTTGAAGTTTTAGGATCAGCAGGAAACATGCTTATGGTTAATGTTTCTGGTACTGCGGTGAAGTTTTAATACGAGAAAAGCTGTGCTACACTGGGTGAGTACAGCTTTTTCTGTACATGGGCCTATAGTTTCAATGGTAAAACATCGCACTCCAAACGCGCAATTCTCAGTTCGACTCTGAGTGGGCCCGCCAAATTATGTTTAAAAAATCTTTCATAATATTCTCAATGGTAAGCTTTACTTTCTTTATGGTTTTGCCACAAGACACATTCGCTGCAACATCAAAAGCCCAAAAAGAAGCAATGATTAAAAAATCAATCAGAGAATATAAAGGAAGTTGTCCTTGTCCATATAGCACTATGAAAAATGGGCGATCATGTGGAAAGACAAGTGCTTGGTCAAAACCAAAAGGGAAATCACCACTTTGTTATTTGTCAGATATAAAATAGAGCAGATTTGTGTATAATGAAAAGATGCAAAAAGACAAAAAGATATTACTCACAATCAGCATCATCACCATACTCCTTATTGTTGGAATAGGTGTATGCGGGAGTACTATTCGAAAACGAGATCTACAAGCAATTGAACAAAGTAAGAGTGTAAAAGCAGAAACGTTAACACGATATTCCTCAACTGAAGTGGCTACTCATAACAGCGCAGCAAGTTGCTGGTCAAGTATTGATGGTTTTATATATGATCTAACTTCATTTATTAATCTACATCCAGGTGGAGAGCGTGCTGTAGCTGAAACATGTGGTATTGACGGTACGGCTGCATTTAAAGATGCTCACGGTAACAGTGCTCGAAAAATGGCAGAATTACAAGAGTATATTGTTGGTATTCTAAAAGAGTAATATACTATACATATGCAAACAACAATCTTCTTCGTTCAACTCTGGGGACCAATTCTATTAGCAATCGGTCTTGGAATTTTTATCAGTAGAAAATATTACATCAGACTCTACAGAGATCTAGAGAAAAATAGTTTAGCCGTACTTGGACTAGGTATTGCATTCATGGCGGTTGGAATTATTCAAACTGCAGTACACAACGTATGGAGAACACTTCCACAAATTGTTATTTCAATTCTTGGATGGGGAACATTAATTAAAGGAATTTTATTTTTAGTAATTCCTGGAGTGGTTGATAAAACTGGAGATTGGGAAGTCAAATCAAAATTGATTCCACTTGCTGGATCTGTGATGATAGTGCTTGGTCTATATCTCACTTGGCTTGGATATTTTGTTGCGTTTTAAACCTCCTCCCCAAACAACACCTCTCTCAACTTCTCCACACCTTTTTTCTTCTCAGCAGAATACGGGATAATTTGATATCCAGGAATTAACGTCTGCAGATTTGTCATCATCTTATGAGATTCACTCATAGTTAACTTATCAATCTTATTTGCAATAATCACCACATCTTTACCGGCTTCTTGAAGCTGTTTTAATGTTTCCAAGTCATCATACGATGGACCAACTTTCGCATCGAGTATCATGACAATTTTTTTCTGTTCAAGATCAGGATGGAAAATATACCACTGCACCAACCGTATGATTTTTTCTCGATCACTCTTGGACCCTTTGGCAAATCCATACCCTGGAAGGTCAACAAGATAGGTGCTTTCATTTATCAAAAAGTAATTAGCTTCTTTTGTAAATCCTGGAGTTGAACTAGATCGCACAAGTGCCTTACGTTCAACGAGAGAGTTGATCACTGAAGATTTACCTACGTTTGATCTACCAACAAAAGCCACTACAGGGATTTCGTCCCGGATGAGGTTTTCGTTATTAGTCACTGATTTAACAAATACGGCTGAAGTGATTTTCATAATATTGAGCATAGCAGATTTGTGATATACTGCATACCATGATGTACTTCGCCCTTATTACCTTCTTTCTTTTTGCCGTAGTTGTAGGAAGTTTTTTAAATGTTGTAATATACCGATATAACACAGGACTCTCGATTGCAAAGGGGAGATCAAAGTGTTTCTCGTGTGGAACTCAACTTGGCGCTACAGATTTGGTGCCAGTATTTAGTTATCTATTTAACAAAGGAAAATGCGCACACTGTAAATCTGTGATTTCTCCACAGTATCCTGCAGTCGAGTTGCTGACAGCTTTTTTATTGACTGGAATTTTTTATGCATATTACTTCGCATCAAGTGACAGCGTATTTATAGGAATGCCACTGTTTGATGGGGTGGCTATTGGATCTGGAATACAATTTTTATTTTTAATAATTGATTTAATTGTAGCTGCATTACTAATTGTAATCGGAGTGTACGATATAAAGCATAAGATTATTCCTGATGGATTGGTGTACGCAGCTGCAGTGTTGGCATTTGTAAAAATGCTCACAGCACTTCTTGTATTTGGAACAAGCGGAACATGGGTGTTTATATATAGTATTTTAGGTGGTGCTCTAGCTGCATTACCATTTGCATTGCTATGGCTGGTGTCAGGAGGAAGATGGATGGGGCTTGGGGATGCAAAGCTTGCACTCGTGATTGGATGGGCTCTTGGTGTTGGATACGGATTCACTGCAATTGTATATTCTTTCTGGATCGGATGTATAGCTGCACTCGCGATTATGTTACTTCGAGAATTGATTGAAGCATTTTCAAGTAAAAATAATGCATTACAGATAAAATTATTTAAATCAAAGACAGTGGCGAAGATTATGAAATATCTGCCTGCGTTGAAACTAAAAAGTGAATTACCTTTTGGTCCATATATGATTATTGGATTGTATGTTGTGTATTTTACAGGAAAGACTTTATTTGGACTGTAATTTTTGTGTTACAATTGTGCGTATATGAAATCTTATTTTTTTAACATAGCAAAAGTTGCTATGTTTATTTGCGTCTTTTTTATGCAAAGTCTACAAATCTCTGCAGCTACTCCACAAGAATTTGCTGATGGATTTATTACAACGTGGAAAACAAATAATCCAGGAGTTACTGCTTCAAATCAGATTCGTATTCCAACAACAGGTGCTGGGTATAATTATGATGTGGATTGGGGTGACGGTAACACTGATACGGGTATAACTGGTAGTTTTACACACACATATGCTGCTCCGGGAACATATACAGTTCGGATCGCAGGAGATTTTCCAAGTATTTATTTCAACAGTGGAGGTGATCGGAGAAAAATATTAACAGTAAATCAATGGGGACCTCAGCAATGGGTTTCTATGAGTCAGGCGTTTGCCGGTGCAAGTAATTTAAATGTAGTTGCTACTGATACTCCAGACTTATCAATCGCAACTAATTTAAGTGCAATGTTTGCATCAGCATCTGTGTTTAATGGAGATCTTAGTTCGTGGGATGTCTCAACTATTACAGATACATCATTTATGTTTGTGGACGCATCTGCATTTAATCAACCACTAAACTCGTGGGATGTTTCAAGTGTTACCGACATGAGAACGATGTTTACCAATGCAACATCGTTCAATCAACCTCTTAACTCGTGGAATACAGGAAGTGCTACAAATATGAGTGATATGTTTAACAGTGCATCTTCTTTTAATCAAAACTTATCAACATGGAATACTTCAAATGTAACTGACATGTCATACATGTTTCAAGCGGCATCATCTTATAATCAACCTATGTACGCATGGAATGTTGCAAATGTAACAAATATGTCGAGTATGTTTGATGGTGCTACAGCGTTTAATCAGCCTCTATATGCGTGGAATACTGCAAATGTTACAAGCATGCCGTACATGTTCAATAATAGTTCTTTTAATCAAACTCTTGATTCATGGAATGTGACTAATGTGACAAATATGGATCAAATATTTGGTGGACTCACATTGTCAACATCAAATTACGATGCGATTTTAAATGGATGGTCAGCAGATTTGCAGCAGAACGGAATTACGTTTGGTGTGGGGAACAGTACATATTGTGCAGTTGCAGCTCGAGATATCCTTACAACAACATATGCATGGAGTATAACAGATGGTGGAGAGGTTGTGTGTGATACAACAGGACCTGTTATAACTAGTGTGCTTGCCACTGTGGCTACATCTACTGCTACTATATCGTATTCGACAAATGAAGCAGCAACTTCAACAATAGTATATGGAACAACTTTGAGTTATGGTGCAACAAGTACAATTGCAACTGCAACAACTACGAGTTCAATTACACTTACTGGTTTAACTCATGACACAACATATTTTTTCTTAGTTACAAGTTATGACGCTTCTGGTAATTATTCAACATCATCAGGATCGTTTACAACAGACGAAGTTGTTGTAGCTACACCTGCACCCGCAGTAGTTACACAACCTAGTAGTACTGTTACGTATGGAAGCGGATATGTTGCCTCTTATGTTTCAAACACTTCACCGATAAAAATTTCTGTACCTACAGCGCAAAATGTATGTCAGGCATACATTGGAGGGGATCGTCTTATAAAAAGAGGTATAAAAAATAATATAGACGATGTAAAAAAAATACAAACTTTTTTAAATACGTATGAAGGTGGGAATTTGGTGGTGGATGGGGAATTCAAAGTTGTTGATGAGCAGGCTGTGAGAAATTTTCAGACTAAGTATAAAACACAAATACTTTCTCCCTGGGGACTTTCGGCTTCAACTGGAGTTGTGTATGTTACAACAAAAGCTAAGATGAATGCGATTGTGTGTGGTCAAAACTTTGGATGTCCAGTATTCACTAAGAAAACTGATTCAACAAGTAATCACGGTGATGTTCCTCGAGTTAAAAATTTCCTTAATCAAATACTTGGATTACAGCTCAATACTCAGTCACAATCGATGGATTCTGCAACGGTTCAAGCAATATCAACATTTCAAACAAGATACAAAGACTTTGTTCTAAAGCCTTTAGGCTTAACAAAGAGTACAGGGCTTTGGTACGAGTCAACTATGAAGCAGGCTAATGCGTTTATGGGCTGTAATCTAAAATAGAGTCCTAAAAGCAGGTATTTCTAGGACTTGTCAACATCGTCAGAGTATGCTATGATACATGCAAATGTACTCAAAAAATAGAATAAGCTCTCGGCCTCAAGGTGATGCGTCCGATCGATCTTTTAAAACAAAAGCTACAACTTCACCACGAACGAGAGGATTCTCAAGTACTCCTACTTCAAGCACTACACGCGTTGTTCGTCAAACAAGACCATATGTGTCTCCAACTAAATCAACTTTCTCAAGAGGAGGAACTCCTGCACCACGGCCAATGGCTCGACCTGCATACGACAGACCAGCTCCATCTAGAGACTATGCACCACGTTCACGAGGTGGATTTGATGGTGGCAATAATTTTCCACAAGGAGGAGGATATGATAGACCAGCACCATCACGAGGAGGTTTCGACCGACCTGCATTTCGACCTGGACGACCAAGTTTTGGTGGTCCTGTAAGAGGTGGATTCGGAGGAGGTTCACGAGGTGGATTTGGTGGTGGGCGAGGACGAGGTCCTGCTCGAGGAGAACGAATTGATCACGCAAAATTTATATATAAACCAGATGTTGCTACTCTTGAAAAAGAAGCAAAAGCTAAAACAAAAAAAGTAGAAGTACAGCACACATTTGCCGACTTCAAATTTGACGACCAAGTTAAGAAAAACCTTGTAGAAAAAGGATACGAAAATCCAACTCCAATTCAAGATCAGACTATTATGTATGCATTAAAAGGACAAGATGTTCTTGGACTTGCGAACACTGGATCAGGAAAAACTGCAGCATTCTTACTACCACTTATTGATAAAGTATTAAAGGATCCAAGTCAAAAAGTTATTATCCTAGCTCCAACACGAGAGCTTGCAATGCAAATCAATAAAGAGTTTGAAGAATTTGCAAAAGGAATGAAAATTTTCTCTACAGTATGTGTAGGAGGTATGCCGATTTTCCGACAGATTCAAAATCTACGAATGGTTAATCATTTTATCATTGGAACACCAGGACGAATCAAAGACTTGGCACACCGACGATGTATTATTTATAGTCAGTTCAACAACGTTGTTCTTGATGAGGTAGACCACATGTTAGATATGGGATTCGTTGACGATATTACAGAGATTCTTAAGGGATTAAACCCTGTACGACAATCTCTATTCTTCTCAGCAACAATGCCACCAAAGATTCGAGCACTTGTTCAGACTTTCCAGAAAGATCCTCATGTTGTAGATATTGCAGTTCCAGGAAGTACAAAAACTGTGGAACAAGATATTATCAAAGTACGACGAGAAGATAAGTTTAAGACTCTATGTGATTTGATTAAGTCAGAAGGAGCAACAAGAACTATTATTTTCGTAGAAACAAAGCGAGAGGTTGAAGAAGTTGCGAATGGTCTTACACGAGAAGGATTTAAAACAGGATTTCTTCACGGAGATAAGCGACAGCGAGAACGAGCTCGAACGCTTGATCAATTTAAGACAGGTATCTCTGATATCTTAGTTGCTACAGATGTTGCAGCTCGAGGTATTGACGTTAAAGATGTATCACACGTTATTAACTATACAGTTCCTCAGACTCATGATGACTATGTTCACCGAATCGGACGAGCAGGACGAGCAGGACGAACGGGTAAGGCGTTTACCTTTGTTTAATCTTTAATGCGATAGAGAGAAAATTCGTACATCATACGTGATGTGCGGATTTTTTCTATGTACAAGTGAGAGTTTGCTTAATAGTGTTTCTTTGCATGCTACAAGTGTTGCTCCCGTTGAGGAAACATCATCGACTATGAGATATGAAAAATGTCGAATTTTTCTAATGCGAATACAATAGAATAAATACAAAATATGTTTGATAGAAATCACATATCGACTTCTAATATCTTTAATTCTGCTTTTTCGAGTTCCATCAATATGCTGAGCTCGTTTTTCTTTAAGGTATGTATGTGAAATAGAGAAAATAGAATCAACACAGGTATCAATTCCAGGCATCTGCTGTACTAACTGCAAGAGGGTAAGTGATGAGCTTCTCAAGAGTTCAAACATACTATCTACTTGTTTTTCGCCTCGGGCAAACATTGTTGAAGGTGGGGCTGTGTATACAATCATCCCTTGCCTCGAAGAAATATATTTTTCAAGGCAGATGTCCAATGTCTTTCGGCTCAAAGCCTCTTTCGCCTCTCTATATATAGAGGAGTGGATGTCAGGGGTGAACTTATATGTATGAAGTAAATTTTTAACCTCTGGATCTTTATATCTGTCTATATACATATGCGGTTCAAGGGTCTCTTCTTTTGTTGTTATGTGATACTGCATAGGCAATAGAATCTCATATCAAGGTTAAAGTATTACCTAATTTTTATTCAAGATCTCGTTGTATATTTCCATTCGGCAGTTCTAGGTGATATAATAATAAAAACATATGTCTTTTTTTACCAAAAATATTTTCTCAATACCTGAAACAAGCGTCATAGGAATTGACATAGGATCTTCTTCTCTTAAGATTGTGCAAATCAAAAAGAAAAAAGGTCGTGCTGTGCTTGAAACATATGGCGAGCTGGGTCTTGGACCATACAACAAGCTATCGGTAGGTCAGATTGTAAATATGGCACCAAAAGATATTTCACTCGTAATTTTAGATCTTATTAAGGAAGCTGAAATTACAACCTTAAAGGGTGGCATGGCTATTCCGTTAAAGTTAAGTTTGGTGAGTGTGATTGATGTTCCTCCTGTGGCAGAGTCTGAACTCGCTACTGTTATCCCTCTTGAGGCACGAAAATATATTCCAGTGCCTATCAACGAAGTAACTATGGATTGGTTTGTGATTCCTTCGCCTCGAGATACGAGTCTAGAGTTTATTGAGACTGAAAATGATGCAGCAAGACAAATAGAAGAAAATCAAAAGAAAATCCATGTCCTCATGGTTGCAATACACAATCAGGTGTTGAACAGTTATACGACCATTGTAAATGAAACAAAACTCCAAACAAGCTTCTTTGAAGTTGAAGCTTTTGCAACATCTCGTGCAAGTTTATCGGGAGAGACTACACCAGTTATGATTGTTGATTTCGGGGCGTCTAGTCTCAAGCTTTATATTATTGATAATGGACTGCTTGTTTCTTCACATACGATTAACAGGGGTGGTCAGGATATTACTTTTTCAATATCAAAAGGATTAGGAGTGACATTTGATCAGGCTGAACATTTAAAACGATCACTTGGAAAAAGTGGTGTGGCAGATGAATCTAAAATACTCGAACTTATTAGTGTGCATCAAGAATACGCAGTGAGTGAGGTTCAATCAGTGATTAGTGCATTTCAAAAAAAGTTTAACAAAACAATTGGAAAAGTACTCCTTACAGGAGGAAGTTCTGGTCTAAAAGGATTTTTGGAATTGATGCAGAAAAGTCTTGCATGTGAAGTGATGTATTCTCTTCCATTTGCCAAAGTTGAGACTCCTGCATTCTTACAAGAGGCATTAAAAACAACAGGACTAACTTTTGCACCGGCAATCGGACTCGCACTCCGTGCATTGCAAGATTGAGTTTGATATACTTATAGCAGAATATTTAAAAAAATATTATACATATGGAAACAAGATTTCAAACAAATTCATTTATACCAAAAACATCACTCGACAATGTCGTTGCTGAAAATGGTCAAATACAAAGAAGTAAAACTTCTGGTTCAACCACAGGAAGTCTTGTGACATTACTCTGCTTCTTTCTATTCGTATGTAGTCTTGTGTCTGCGGGCGTTGTATTTTTTCTAGGGAAATTAGCAAACACCACCAAAGTGCAGGCACAAAAAGATTTAGCAGAATACCAGAAGCGTAATACAACAGAAACTATCCAAGAAATTAAAACATTACAGGATCGTCTTTTGTTGGTTGATAGTCTAGTTAAAAATCACGTTGCAGTATCTCCATTATTTGATCAGCTTGCCGCTATTACACTTACGCGGGTATCATTTACATCCTTCGATCTTAAGAAGAAAACAGATGGGGGATTTGGACTTGGGCTAAAGGCACAAGGAATTGGATACGAATCAATCGTAGCTCAAGATACACAATTCTCATCTCCTGTTGCACAAAGAATATTTAAAAATACAATTATTAACGATTTCAATAAACCAAAGGGACAAGATTTAGCCTCATTTAGTTTATCGACTACAATTGCAAATCCAGCAGTTAATTTTGCAACGCTTATTAATGGTTCAGTAAATGCTGCAGCCGCAACTAATACTCCTCAACAATAATTATGAAATCAATAACATCAATCATACTTATCATCGCAGGGGTTCTACTATTTGTTTTCTTTACAAAACCTGCGTTAGCTGAACTTAAAGCAACACAACTTGAGGTAGAGAAGTTAAACGTTGCACGAGAAAATGCAAAAAATCTTGAGGCACGTATTAATCAGCTGATTGACATCAAGAACAATATCACACCGGCAGATCTTGAGAAAATCGATAAGATGCTTCCTAACAATGTGGAGAATGTAAAGTTGATTATCGATTTTGATAAATTACTTCAGGCAATGGTTGAAGAAAGAGGAACGCTACGACTATATAAAAGTACAGATGTAACAGATACGGGAACAAAGAAAATTTCTATTGAAAATCCTAAAATTACTCCTGGAGGTTTGGTGGATACAACTTTCGATAGTACGAGACTTGGAGTTGTAACATTTTCTTTTGCGGTAACACTTACATATGAAGATTTCTTAGAATTCTTAAGAAGAATAGAGTACTCAACCCGAATACTTGATATTGAATCAATTACATTTACAGCACCTACAAATGATCAGGTTTCTTCAGGTGGATCAACTCCAGTGTACACATTCAATGTGTCCTTACGAACATATTGGCTCAAATATATTAACGACACTGTTACGACAAATTAATTTATATACACATTATGCTCAAAAAACATAAAAACATAATCATAGGAATAACTGCAGTCATACTTATATTTTTTGGGTACTGGTATCTTGTGTTGTCAAAGAAAGGTGATTCAAAAGCACAAAGTAATTCTCTAGTTGCCTCAAACAATACTCAAACATCTCAAAGTCCGGTCAGTGCATATGATAAAGAGTTTGTAGCAAATCTTCAGACTGTGCGATATATCGATTTGAATACAGAGATTTTTAATAAGCCTGCATATAAGGCTTTGTCATTCCCAGAAGTTCCATTTGCAGTTGATTACAACATTCCTGTAGGACGAAGAAACCCATTCCTCCCAATTGGGCTTGATTCTCAGACCACGCCTGCAACAGTTGTGGCACCAGCAGCAACAACTACTCCAGCAACCACTCCAACTCCTACAGCACAACCGAAAGCTAGATAGTATTACGTATTTTACATGTCATTCATAAGCTTACTTATAAAAAAGAATATTCTTGATAGTGATACTGCACAGGTGTTAGAGAAAAAAGCAGTAGAAACAAATCAAAATATAGATGTTCTCCTGCGAGAACATGGTGTGAAGCATGATGAAATTTTACAAGCAAAGGCAGAATACTTAAATGTTGACCCGTACTTTTTGCAAGACAAAAGTATTCCATATGAGGTTCTGAGTTATATCCCTGAAGATTCTGCACGTCACTACAAATTTATTCCACTCGAAGTAAAGTCTGGGGTATTGCATGTTGGTATTACAGATCCAGATAATATTGCGGCCCGTGATGCGCTTAACTTTATTACTGCCAAGAACAATATTATTTATAAATTGTTTTTAATGTCAGAGGATGATTATGGTCGCGCGATTGAAATGTACAAAGGGTTAACTGGGGAAGTAACACAGGCGCTGACAGATTTTGAAAAAGAATTCGGAGATATTGGTACTGGTGAAATAGAAACAGTGCCAGGAACTGCAGAAGGAAGTTCTGAAAATCAAACTGCTCATATTGTTGAAGACGCGCCAGTAAAGAAGATTGTAGCTACAGTGCTGCGGTATGCTATTGAAGGTGGAGCATCTGATATTCACATCGAACCAATGCGTGAGAAAGTTCGAGTACGATATCGAGTTGATGGACAATTGAATACAAGTATTGAGCTTCCTAAGAATATTATTGAGGCTCTTGTTGCACGTATAAAAATTCTTTGTGATATGAAGCTTGATGAAAAAAGAAAACCTCAAGACGGACGTTTTTCTGCACGAACGGATGGAAGAAAAATAGATTTTCGTGTATCTACATTTCCTACATACTACGGAGAAAAAGTCGTAATGCGAATCTTGGATCAAGATAAAGGTGTACAAAAGCTTGATCAGCTGAGTTTTTTACCAGAACAAATAGATATGCTTCGACGAGCACTCAAGAGACCATATGGATTGATTTTGATTTCAGGACCTACAGGATCTGGAAAAACTACAACATTGTACTCAATGCTTATGGAGCTTGATAGAGATACACGAAACGTTCTTTCACTTGAAGATCCGGTGGAGTACAACATGGATGGAATTAGTCAGTCACAGGTGCATGCTGAGATTGGGTATACATTTGCGGCCGGACTTCGAACAACACTCCGACAGGACCCTGACATTATCATGGTGGGAGAGATTCGAGATAAGGAAACTGCTCAGCTTGCGATCCAAGCTGCGCTTACAGGACACTTAGTGCTTTCAACAATCCACACCAACACTGCTGTAGGTATTGTTCCTCGACTTATTGATATGGGAATTGATCCCTATCTTATTGCGCCTACGCTTATCTTAGGAATGGCACAGCGTCTTGTTGGTAAAGCATATGTTCCTGCAACAACAGAAGTTCCTGTAAGTGAGAGTGTGAAGGAGATGATTAATGCTGAGTTTAAAGACATGCCCGAGATCTATAAGAAGAGTATCCCACCATTGGATACTATTTATAATATTAAACCAATTCCTGAATGTCCAAAGGGAATTAAGGGTCGAATGGGAGTATTTGAAATGTATGAGATGGATAAAGAGCTTGAATCTATTATTCTAAAAGATGCTACAGAGCCAGTTATGAGAGCTCATTTAAGAAATAACAAAGGTATGATTACCATGAAAGAGGATGCTATAATAAAAGCACTACAAAAGAAAATTCCTTTTGAAGAAATCAACAGCCTATAATCCACACAATCTATATGAACCCAACCCTTAAATTCGCAAAAAAAGAAAAGCCAGGAGATGTAAAAGTGATGATAGTTGATGATGACCATTTTATATTAAATATGTATAAGATTAAGTTTGAGCACTGTGGATTTGATTTAAAAACAGCATCAAATGGACAAGAGGCACTTGATATTGCACGATCAGGATATGTGCCAGATGTATTATTTATAGATGTTATTATGCCAATTATGGGAGGGGTAGAATTTTTAGAAACGATTCGAGCAGAAAAACTTTTTGAGCATGTGCCTATTGTTGTATTAACAAATCAAAGTCAAGCACACGATATCGACGTTGCACGAAAGTTAGGAATCCATTCATATATTGTAAAAGCTACAACTATACCATCAGAAATTGTTGATGAGGTGAATAAAATGTTTAACCTTTTATAAAAAATGGTATACTAATACTACTATGAACTATGAACATGAACTTGATCAACTTTTAGAAACAGTATCACGAGAAGGTGGATCTGATTTACATCTCTCAGAAGGAAGATATCCGACAATGCGTGTATCAGGTCAGCTGATACCTCTTGTGCGTAATACAGTTTTAACGCATGAGGACATTAAAGAATTTGTAAGATTAATGGCAAACTCTACTCGTAGAGCAACATTTGAGAGTGATCAAAAAGAAATTGACTTCTCGTACAAGTATAAAGATGTTGCACGTTTTCGAGGAAATGCATTTCATCAACAAGGTTCTTTGAGTATTGCACTTCGACTCATTCCAAAACAAATCAGAACTCTTCAGGATTTGATGCTTCCTCCAGTGCTTGAACAGTTTGCACATAAAAAGCAAGGATTCTTTCTTGTGGTAGGTCCAGTAGGACAAGGTAAGTCAACAACCCTCGCATCTATAATTGAAATGATCAATCAGGAACGATCTGAACACATCATGACAATTGAAGATCCTACAGAGTACGTGTATGAGCAGAAAAAGTCTATTATCGATCAACGAGAAGTTGGAATCGATACAGAATCATTTGAAGCAGGGCTCGTATCTGCGCTTCGACAAGATGTAAACATTATCCTTGTAGGAGAAATGCGAAATCGTGAGACAATCGCAGCTGCGGTAACTGCAGCTGAAACAGGTCATATGGTATTTTCTACACTGCATACAAACAATGCAGCACAAACAGTTGATCGTATTATTGACAGTTTTCCAGCAGAACAACAAGACCAGATTCGACTTCAGCTTTCATCAGCACTCGCTGGTGTGTTTTCACAACGACTTGTTCCACGAATTTCAGGAGGACTTATTCCTGTGTATGAACTTATGATTTCGAATAACGCGGTTCAAAACCTTATTCGAGAAAAAAGAACTCATGAAATTAACACGGTGATCGAAACAGGTTCGCAAGAAGGTATGATTGATATGAACCGATGTCTTGCAGAACTTGTGCAGAAGGGGGAGATTACTCTTGAAAATGCCTATAAACAATCACTTAATCCTAAAATGCTTCAAAGACTTGTTTAATTAAATTAACTTAAAATCACCCTATGATATTTTCTTACAAAGCATTAGATGAAAAAGGAACACCAACAAATGGAACTATTGATACCCAAAATCAAGAGCTTGCTATTAATTCGCTTCAGCGAAGAGGGTGGACAATTCTCTCAATAGAAGAAGCAGGAAAGTCACAGAGTTTTTTAACAGGAGGAAGTATTAGTTTATTTAACGGAATTAAAACGAAAGATGTTGTAATCTTGTCGCGACAGATGTCGACGCTGTTTACTGCACAGGTATCTGCACTTCGAATTTTCCAGCTTCTTTCTGCTGAAATGGATAAACCTGCGCTGCAGAAAATTCTTATTGAAGTTGCAGATGATATTCAAAGTGGATCACCTATTTCTACTGCACTCTCGAAGCATCCAAAAGTATTTAACGTGTTTTATACAAACATGGTTAAGGCAGGAGAAGAGTCTGGAAAGCTTGATGAGACTTTTTTGTTCTTGTCTGATTATATGGAGCGAAACTATGAAGTAAGTTCTAAGGTAAAGAATGCTCTCATCTATCCTGCCTTCGTTATTTCAACATTTATTGCCGTTATGGTTCTGATGCTTACTGTGGTGATTCCAAAGATTAGTACAATCATTGTTGAGTCAGGGCAAGAGGTTCCTCTATATACAAAAGCTGTTATTGGAGTAAGTAATTTTCTTGTAAATTTTGGTCCAGTATTTCTTTTAATTATAGTTGTGTTTGGTTTTCTTGGGGGACGATATTTGTTCTCTCCAGAGGGAAAAAACTTTTTATCACGAATGAAATTGGAAATTCCATATATTTCAAATTTGTATAAAAAACTGTATTTATCTCGTATTGCAGACAACTTGAACACAATGCTTACATCAGGTATTCCTATGCTTAAAGCCTTGGAACTTACTTCAGATGTTATTGATAACACAATTTATGAGTCAATTATGGGTGAAGTGATTGAAGACGTGAAATCAGGATTTGCGTTGTCTGATGCGTTGGGTCGTCACAAAGAAATGCCAGGAATTCTTGTGGCAATGACAAGAGTTGGAGAGGAGACTGGAGAGGTGGGAAGTATTTTGAAAACTCTTGCACGATTTTATCAAAGAGAAGTGGTGTCAGCAGTTGATACTCTTGTGGACTTGATTGAGCCGATGATGATTGTTCTTCTTGGACTTGGAGTAGGATTCTTGCTCGCATCTGTTCTTATTCCTATCTATAACATTTCTTCAAGTATCTAACATGTCAATCAATCAAAAAAAACAAACTAAAAAAGGTTTTACTCTCATCGAGATGATTGTGGTGATTGCTATTATTGCAACAGTAACTGTTATCGTATTATTTAATAGTGGAAGATTAAATAGTGCTATTCTTGTTTCGAATACAGCATATGAAATAGGGCTTATTGTTCGAGAATCACAAGTTGCAGGACTTGGAGTAAGAGCGACAACTGATGGGGGTAATGTTGGATTTAATACAAGTCATGGTGTATTTATAGATAGAGCAAATCCAACTCAAGTAATTTTATTCGCAGATAAAAATGGTAATGGAATGTATGATTCAGTGGCAGGAGAAATGACGCAAGAATACAATATTCAAAATAAAAGAGCGGGTACAATTCTCAGTATTTGTGCAAAAAGATCTGATTCAGTTGGACCCTGCACGACAACTACAAACACATACACAGTAGCAGATACTGTAAGTGTTGTATTTACACGACCAAACCCTGAAGCATTCTTTACGCTCACTCGTCCAGCGAGTGCTCCAGAAATACATATGGGTACAATGGTAATTACTGTCGGTTTTCCAAATGATATGTGTCGAAGTATCGCTATTGAGAAAACTGGTGCCGTACAGGTGGATAGTACATATTGTCCAGTAGTAATAAATTAATTTTATATTTATGAAATTTACATCACATATTCACATAAAAAAAGGATTTACACTCATTGAGGCATTGGTTGCACTCGGAATTTTTTCTGTAGTGATAGTTGCTGCGAGTGGTGTTATATTGAGTATTATTAGTTCAAATAAAAAAAATCAAGCTATCAGTAGTGTTGTAAATAACCTAAATTATTCTATTGAAAGTATGGTTCGTGATATTAAGACAGGGTACAAGTATCAGTGTGATTTTGGGAGTGTCTCAACTAACGTGTCCGAAGATATTAAAGTTGAAAACTATAAACTATTGCCTACAAGTTGTGGTATGGGTGCAAGGGATACTTTAAGTATTATGCTTGTGTCTACTATCTCAGGTAAGGAACAGATTGTGAAGTATGAGTTAGTGACTTCAGGAACAGATTCCTTTATTCAAAAAACAGTGTACATGGTTTCTGGCGGTAACGTGACTCCTGTAGCATATCCACTTACTGATGCAAAAAATATAACGATAAACAGTCTTATGTTCACCATTAGAACACCTTACCCGATGATTCCTCAACCAGATCCAAACCTTGGTGAAGTGCGAGGTCAACCAGGAGTACGTCTTATGATTAAAGGAACAGCAAAAGTGAATCAAATTAATATTTCTGATTTCTTTATTCAAACATATATCTCACAAAGATTACCTAACTTTATTTAAGCTGTATGAATACACTATTTAAAAAAATAAAAAAAATTCAAGCAAACAAAAAAGGGTTCACACTGTTAGAAACTCTTGTTGCAATATTCATATTAACATTGGCACTCACAGGGCCAATATATATTGCAACACTTGCAATACGAAGTTCTGTAGAATCTCGAGATAGTATTTCTGCATATTTCCTTGCTGAAGAGGCGATAGAAGTTGTTCGAAATGTTCGGGATACAAATGCGATTATTGGAGCTCATTGGTTGTCTGGACTGGGAGATTGTCATGTACCAGAATGGTGGGCAGGAGATAAAGAACTGTGTAATGTACAAATTGCTGGTGATGGCACGTATGGTTTTTATCCTTGCGTTGGCTCATGTCCTGCTATGACGTTTGATCCAAATAGTAATTTTGTGTATAACAACTCTGTTTCTACAGCTTCTACAATTGATTCAAAATTTACTCGTGAAATATATTTGCAAGACAAGGAAGAAGATAAAGAGGTTGAACTTCATGTGGCCATAAAATGGGTTGAAAAAGGTAGAGATCGAGAATTTAAAATTATAGAAAGATTACATAACCAAGAATATGGAAAATATTATGATAATTAATATGAAATCTAAAATACATACAAAAAAAGGAATAAGTCTTGTGATTTCTCTTATAATGATGACATTGTTGTTATCCATATCATTCTCGATTAGTAATATTATTCTTCGACAGATGAGACTTACAAACACAAGTACGAATTCGCAGATATCTTTTTATGCAGCAGATAGTGCTCTCGAGTGTGCGTTGTATTATGATACATCAACAGATGGAAGTGTTGGTGGCGCGATAGAAAGCGCAATTTTCGGATGGACATTGCCTGCGTCAACTTGGCCAGCAGGAACAAACCCTGTTCAATGTGGTAATCGAAACAGCAATACTCCCATGAGCTTTACTAAAGTAATCGCAGGTGAATATGCCACAACAACATTCGCAGTTGACTACAGTCCTCATGGTTGTGCGCAGGTGCTGGTTGCAAAGAACCGATTTAGAACAAGAATCTCAACCAGTGGATATAATGTGGGGGTTAACGGTGCAGGTACTGGGTGTGATTTGAATGATGCTATCGCTAGGAGAGTGGTGGAAAGAGGGCTTGTCTTTACGCACTAGTTTGATATACATAATACATGCAACCTGAAGTTCGAATTAAAAAACTTCGTAAGCTGATACATCAATATCGGTATGATTTTCACGTTCTTGATAAAGAAACCATTTCTCCTGAGGCACTTGATTCTCTGAAAAAAGAACTGAGTGATCTTGAAAAACAGTATCCAGAATTCTACGATCCTCACTCTCCGACAGTGCGTGTGGCAGGTCAGGCTATAGATACTTTTTCTAAAGTTCCCCATAAAATTCAACAATGGTCTTATAATGATGCGTTTAGTGAAGACGATATGATTTCTTTTAACGAAAGAATTAATAGGTTTTTAAAAAGGGATTTAGATACTGTAATCGAGTATACCTGTGAATTAAAAATCGATGGACTAAAGATAGTATTAGAGTATGAAGCAGGAAAATTTGTAAGAGCAGCTACTCGAGGAGATGGTGTGGTAGGGGAAGATGTGACGCATAATATTCGAACGATTCAATCTGTGCCTCTCATACTTACAGAACCAGTAAGTGTTATTGTTGAAGGTGAAGTGTGGGTAGGTAAAAAGAATTTTTTACTTTTAAATGAAAGGCAAAAAAAAGCAGGCCTGCCTCTATATGCAAACCCGAGAAATATTGCAGCAGGTACAGTGCGACAACTTGATCCTGCAATTGCAGCTTCAAGAAACTTAGATATGTTCGTGTACGATCTTGCGTTTATTGACGAATCAACACTTGATAAAAAATCAAATATCCCAAAAGATCAATTTGGTGAATTGCAGTATTTGAAAACTCTTGGATTCAAAGTTAATCCGCATGCAAAAAAAGTTTCTGACATCAAAGGTGTTCTTGCGTACTGGAAACATTGGAAAGATGTGTATAAAAAGGAAGATTATTTAATTGACGGTGTTGTTGTAAAAGTAAATTCTCACGAGAAACAAGAACTCTTAGGGTATACAGGAAAAGCTCCTCGTTTTGGAATTGCCTATAAATTTCCAACAGAACAAGTGACTACAATTGTAGAAGATATTCATTTGCAAGTTGGACGAACGGGAGTGATTACTCCTGTGGCAATTTTAAAACCTGTATCAGTCTTGGGCACTACTGTATCTCGTGCAACACTCCACAATGAAGATGAGATTAGAAGACTAGACATTCGAATTGGAGATACTGTGATTATTCAAAAGGCAGGAGACGTGATTCCAGACATTGTAAAAGTGCTTGTGGAGTTACGAACTGGCAAAGAAAAAAAATATGAATTCCCTAGAACAGTTGAAGGCTGTGGGGGAGATGGTTCCATAGAGCGTATTCCAGGTCAAGCAGCATACAGATGTGTTGTTATGGACTCAGAAGCATTGTTTAAAAGAAAACTATATCATTTTGCATCTAAAAAATGTTTCAATATTGACGGTCTAGGACCAAAACAAATAGATCTTTTTCTTGAACATGGACTTATTCAGGGTTATGAAGATATTTTTACACTTAAAAAAGGAGACATAGAGATTCTCCCTCGAATGGGTGAAAAATCTGCAGATAATATTATTGCTGCAATAGAAAAGGCAAAACAAGTACCATTATGGAGACTTATTTTTGCACTCTCTATACCTCAGGTTGGCGAAGAAACTGCTCGAGACCTTGCGAAGATTGTGAATGAGGATATTTCAAAATTACGAACGATTAAGAAAGAAGAGCTAGAAGCTATAAACGGTATTGGAAATGTTGTAGCTGAACATGTGTATGCATGGTTCCATGATGAAAAACATCTACATGCGCTCGATCGATTATTGCCTCATCTACAAATCATGGGTGCAAAAAAAGCAGGAGGGGTTTTTAAGGGTAAGACATTTGTGCTGACAGGAACATTGCCGACCTTATCTAGGGATGAGGCTGGAAATATGATTCGCGAAAGAGGTGGGGACGTGTCAAGTAGTGTGTCAAGTAAGACAAGTTTTGTTCTGGCGGGTGAAAAAGCAGGGAGCAAGTTGGCGGATGCGGAAAAATTGGGTGTTGCAATCTTAAACGAGGGCGAGTTTATGCACATGCTGCAGTAGTTTGCTTGTGGGTTATGTAATATCGATGGTATAATTTTATCATCATGAAAAAAATATCATACGCTTTTGTCTTAGCTCTTTTGCTTTGTTTACCGACAATTAGTTTCGGAGCTATTATGCTTCCGAAAGATGTTTCCACCGGAGACGCAGCATCATATGATGCTGGGAAAAGCGTACCGATAACTTTAACAGATAGTGCTCGAAGTGTTGGAAAGCAACAAAATCTTGAGTTTGGTATTGCACGAACAATTAAAAATGGAGAGTACACATCGTTTGAAATTCTGACAACAGAAAGTATGAGTTTGAAAGGTCTTTCTACATTAAGTCCGTTGAACGTTGTGATTCCAAACTTGATAGAGTCAAACATGATCTCCACATATGTTGTGTACGTAAAGTTTTTTGAAATGAATAATCCGGAAAATGAAGGTTTTTATTACAGTAAAGAATTTGATATTGTTCCAAATAATACACCGTTTGCTAATATCAAAACTATTAACCTACTACAGAGCAACGGGTATAGATTTTCAACACAAGAAGGTCCTACGATTTATACACCAGAAGAGGTAAATAAAGAGTCTAAGGTTTCATTGGCTACTTCTACTTCTCTTGAGATTACAATAGAATCAAATGTAGAAACTGTACTTAATCCAACTATTGTATTTAGTAAGTTACGTTCAGATTCATTTGTAGATACATTTAAAGCTGCTCCAATCACGATTAAAAAAGGTAAGAATTATGTCACAATTCCATTACCGACATTTGACTACGTACCAGGTGTGTACACTGGAGTACTCTCTTTTGATGGAGGACTAATAAAAAATAAGATTGATCTACAGTACATAATTGCTGGGGACTCTGTCTCAATTGGATCAGTTGATGTTGCACGAAATGAAACAGGAAATTTTCTTGCGCTTCAATTATATGCGAACCCTCTAGATTTATACAGAGAGGATGTAGTAATACCTGCATCAACAACAGTTCCTGAAAAAGCAATGTATACAGTGAACATAGAGTTTGTGAATGTATCTGGAAAAACAATATACAGTACTACACAGGAAGTTGATTTTTCACAAACAGAATATCTACTTGAAATTCCAAAAAAGTATAGAAGAATAGACGATGTAAGGATTACAATTACTTCTCCTGCAACAGGAAAGGTTGTGTACGAATCAATGAAAAATGTTAATTTTAATGATAAAACTCCTACCGTTGCTAATCTGACTCTGTATATCTTGTTGTATATCTTGTTTACACTAGGAGCAGTAATCTCTCTTTTCAAACAGCATGTAAAGTCATTTCTCCTGTTTGCAATTCTTCTTGTGACATTGTTCTTCGTTCGAAATACATTTGCGCAGATGTTCGGTATGGAGGCATATTCACAAGGTTCAAGGCCTGTATCTTTAAGAATTAATAATCCTACGTATTATCCAAGAATTTTGATGAGAGATGATGTTATAAATACTGTGTACACATGTGGTCAGCCTATTGTTCTTGTATTTAAAATTGTGTATACAAACTGTGATAACACGGTTCCATCAATTAAAGTTGGAACATCTCAATCTAGCATGGCAGGCGCTACAGCGGCCCTAACCGCAATTGGTGATTATGGTAGTAAGACAACTGGCGCATTATGGACAAGTAGAGGCCATTCAGCTTTTGAGTATCTATCTGGCTTTGTTGCTAAAACACTTGCACCTGTTACCACGCCTACTTCTCGTGTGTATATGCATGTTAAACATAATCCTGTTGCAGATGATCTCTACATGGGATATAACACGTATGCGTTTAATGTAAAAAATTCTTGTGGTGATCTTCCTCCTAGTTGTTCATGTTCAGGTAGAACTGAGATATGTACTCGCTTTGGTGTAGAAGTGAGTAGGACTGCAAACGCTCCAGCGTGTGCACTTAAAGCAAGTTGTTCAGCAACAGTAACAGGAAATACTGCAACATTTAACACAATTGTAACTAATGCATTAGGAACAATTACATATAAAGATGCAGACACAGGTCAAGTGATCTCAAATCCAATTCAGCGACAAGTTGGTGTTGGACAAACAATCGTACAAAAAACAATTGCAACTGATATAGATGGTTCAACTGCAAGTGCTTCATGTACTGCAGAAAACACAGGAACACCTCCATGTACACCTGGAACTACTGGATGTCCTGGAACTCCACCGTGTGTTCCTGGAACTCCTGGTTGTCCTGGAAACCCTCCATGTACACCTGGAACTACTGGATGTCCACCCGTGGTTACACAATGTGTTGCAGGAACTCCAAATTGTCCTGTAACAACTCAGTGTCCAGCAGGAACACTGTGTCCTCCTGTTCTCAAAAGAGACGACCCTACAATCAAACTCTTTAAGGCTGCAAAAAATCCCGTGAAGAAAGGTGAGGCTTGTGTATATACTTGGGATACTGATAATGCAGATCGATGTACAATGGTTGTAAATAATCAATCTGTACTTCTGCAAAACCCTACATTCAAAGGAACTGTTTCTGTTCCAACAAATGACGGTAATAACCAAATAGCAAACATTGTCTGTGCTGCAAATGCGATACCGCCAAATGGAGAACTCTCAGTGTCAGCTAAAGCTGTGTGTAACGTGATCCCTGAGGTTATAGAAAGATAAAATACTTAAACACCTGGGTAAATCCAGGTGTTTTTGATTGTAGTTGTTGAAAACAATGATATAATTCCATCATCATGAAAAATATATATTTTGCCGTAGTACTTTGTTTTATTACATTAATATCAATTAATGTTTCGGCAGAAGTTTACTTTCCAGAATCTATATCTATTGGTGGTGCTGTAAGCTACGATGCAGGAACAGAAGTAAAAATTACATCTGTTGATGGTGCAGAGTCTTTGACTTCAATGACGGATATAGAGTATGGTGTTGTACAGACTACTACGAAAGGATATTCTACAACGTATAGAATTGTAAGTACTCAAACTAAAAGTCTTCAAGGATTGAATTCACTGCAAGATATTACTCTTGTTATCCCAAACATGTATGAAAACTCAGCAAAAAATACATATGCTGTTTTTGTAAAGTATTTTGAAAAAAATAATCCCGACAATAAGAAGTTTGTTTTTACGGATCAATTTAGTATCAAGGCAAATACTACTCCTTTTACACGTATCAAAGATATAAATCTACTGCACAGTAACGGCAACATATTCCCGTTACTGTATGGTCCAACAATCTACTCTGCCGAATATGCAAAAGAGCATGAAGAAGAAAATTTAGCTACAACAACCTCGCTTAATGTGTACTTTGAGTCAAATCAAAGTGTTGTGGCGAATCCAATAATTACATTCTCAAGATTGAGATCTGATTTGAGTACAGAAATTGTGGAATCTAAGCCATTAGAAATAAAAAAAGGGGAAACCCGAGTGATAATACCTCTTCCTACATTTAGTTATGTCCCAGGTGTGTATATGGGAAAAATTTCATTTAGAGAGGGCTTTATAAAAAGTGATTTAAATTTTCAATACATAGTTGGTGGAGGTTCTGTAACTATTGGAATGGTTGATGTGGTTGAAGTCGATAATAGTCTAAGATTCAATATTTTTGATACCCCGACTGATCTTGATAGAGTGTATGATGCTGCTGGAGAAGTGTTGTCAACTTCTTCTCTATATACAGTATCAGGTACTTTTTTGGATTCAAAAGGTAAAGTTTCTGGAAATTTTACAAAGGAAGTGGACTTTGCAGATGAAAACTTTACGATTGACGTTAAAAAATCAATATTTTTTGATACAGAAATTAACACTATTGAACTTAAGGTTATGTCAAAGGATGGTGTAGTTGTGTTTGAGTCAACAAAGAATGTGAAGTATGTGCAAAAGGCGAAAATTAATCTTATTGATCTAGTTGTGTACATTCTCTTATTTATCTTCTTGGCTGTGGTCCTGGTAAAGAAAAGTATTAAATTAATAATTATTTTTATAGTTGTATCAATACTTGTGTCGCTCGGCATGTACTATAAGATCCACAGTTATTCAAACTACCCAACTCCAGTAAGTGATGCACGTGCACCAGGTGGTCATGGAATTGGAAAGCAAGTGGTATTAACAACCCAAGACAATTTGTATACTAAAAAATTTGCATGTGGACAACCTGTTAAAGTAAACTATGAGTTTAAATTACAATCATGTGCCAACCTCCCTTCAACTGGTGCATATAATATCGGTTTTGCAGGAGAGGCTGTGACTAGTGTAAGTAGCGGGAAAGACGTTTATAGTGCAATGGATTTAGGGATTGCGACGTTAGATTACCCTGCATCACTCAAGGCGCCAACTATTGTGGCAAATACTGGACTGATTGTTCATACTTGGATTTCAGGATCAAACCCGAGAAAGTATATTGATGTGCTCGCATCAGCTATTGGGTATAATATTCCGCTTCAAAACACATGTGGAGAAACTCCTCCAACATGTTCATGTTCAGGAAGGGATGAAATTTGTACACTAGCGGGTGTACAAGTAAGTAAAACAACAAATGCCCCAGCATGTGCACTAAAGGCGAGTTGCAGTATTTCTTTGACGGGTACAAGTGCTACTTTTAACACTATCGGAACTGGTGTGCTTGGTACATTGACATATAAAGACACAGACACAGGTTCAGCTATTTCAAATCCCCATACAAAAACTGGGTTAAGAGGGGACACTGTCGTACAGAGAACGACGATAACAGATTCGTTTGATGGAATGACAGCAGGTTCAGTGTGTTCTGTTCTTGTTCCTTTAATTCCCCCAAGTACTCCTCCAACAGCTGTTTGTACACCTGGAGTAGATTGTCCTGGAGGCGGTGGAGGCCCAGTATGTCCTGGTCCAAACTGTGGAAGTGGTACACCTCCTGTATGTCCAGGACCCAATTGTGGAAGTGGGACACCTCCTGTGTGTCCAGGTCCTAACTGTACTACTACTCCTACAATTAAAATATTTAAAGCCGTGAAAAATCCTGTTAGAAAAGGAGATTTATGTGAATATACTTGGCTAGCTGAAAATGCAGATCGTTGCGCTATTGTTATAAACGGAAATACTTTAAATATTCAATCTATTTCAGGAACAGCTTCTGTTTCAGCGGCGGATGGGCTTAATCAGAAAGGTGTACTTACATGTGTTGCACAATCTTTATTGCCTGATGCCAAAGCTACTGTCTCTACAACAACACTCTGCAATGTCATCCCTGAGGTTATAGAAAGATAATCTGTTCTATGATAGAGTAGATGCATGCTGATAAATACTCATGATTTAGCGAATTTAGCGCGTATTTCTCTTACTGATGCTGAACATATCCAATACGGTCGGGATATTGAATCTATACTAGCTTTTATAGACACGATTCAGTCTTTGTCTGTAGAATCGAATACAACCACACACAGCGAGGGTATGCCTCCTGTGGGTGTTGTTCGTATTGATGAAGCCTATGTTCGAGAAGGAGAGTTTGTTGCTTCAGAGATCGTTGCTCAGGCTCCAGAAAATGGATCAGGTTTTGTAAAAGTTAAAAAAATATTAAATCAATAGTATGCAGACACGATCACACGTATTACCAGAATCAATTATTGATTTTCATCAAAATCTTGCAGACAGAAAGTGTACTGTAGAGGAAGTTGTGAAACTGTATCTAGGAATTATTGAATTAAGAAATCCAGATACAAATGCATATCTAGAAGTGTATGCAGAAGAAGCTCTCGCACATGCAAAAAAGTGTGATGAATTTATTGCAGGAAAAACAAAACAAGAGATTGAAAGTCATGTGTGGAAACATAAACTTTTTGGAGTTCCGTATGCACTAAAAGACAACATGTGCATGAAAGGGAAAATTGTTTCTGCATCGTCAAAAATTTTAGAACACTATTCTGCATCGTATACTGCAACGGCACTTCAGAAAATCTCTGAGGCTGGAGCAATATGTCTTGGACGATTAAATATGGATGAATTTGCCATGGGAGGATCTACCGAAAATTCTGCATATGGAGTAACAAAAAATCCACTTGCACTCGAATACGTTGCAGGAGGATCTTCAGGAGGTTCGGCAGCAGCTGTTGCGATGGATAGTTGTGTATTCTCACTTGGATCAGATACGGGAGGATCTATTCGGCAACCATCAAGTTATTGTGGAGTAATTGGATTAAAACCAACATATGGAAGTGTGTCACGACATGGTCTGATTGCTATGGCATCATCATTTGATGTGATTGGTCCAATTGCAAAAAATGTAGAAGATACTGAACTTGTGTTTGAAGTTATCAAAGGTGTTGATGTACTAGATAGTACAAGTCATGCAACAAAACCTATTGAAGCTCACGAAACACTTCCTCGACACGGAATGAAAGTTGGTGTGCCAAAAGAATTTATTTTCACTGATGGGGTTTCTAAAGAAGTTCAGGATAGTGTAAAAGCAACAATTGCTAAGCTCGAAAGTAAGGGTGTAAAAATTGTAGATATTTCTTTACCTCTTCTTAAACACGCCTTAGCACTCTACTATGTTCTTGTACCTGCTGAAGTGTCTTCGAACATGGCACGGTTTGATGGGGTTCGATACGGAGAACAGGCAGAAGGAAAAGATTTATTGGAAACATATATGAACACTCGAGGGCAGCTGCTCGGAAGTGAAGTAAAAAGAAGGATTATGCTTGGTACATATGTATTGTCTGCAGGATATCATGATGCATATTATAAAAAAGCTCTGGCACTTCGAGAAGAACTTACGCGAGATCTTCAGAAAGTATTAGGAGATGTAGACGCTGTTCTTACGCCAACAACTCCCGATACTGCATTTAAAATTGGTGAAAAAAACACAGACCCACTCTCACTTTATCTTGCAGATATCTTTACGGTAACTGCAAACTTAACTGCTATGCCTGCAATCTCTATTCCTTTTATTGAAAGTATAGATGAGCATGGAACGCCGGCGTATGGTACGGCAAATGGTCTACCTTTAGGTATTCAGTTTATGGCGGATATTGATAAAGAGGCAAACTTATTTGCACTTGGAAAGATGATATACTAAATATATATGGCGGAAGAAAAAAAAGATGTTAAAAAAGACACTAAATCTTCAACAGGTATAAATCCCGAGGATGTATTTCTGCTTTTTCTTGGAATTCTAACTATCTTCTTTGTAACTATTCCACGACTTGATCCTAATAATGGAAGTATTGCTCAGATGGAAAATGGAGTGATTACAGAAAATTCTATAAATGTTCCTGCTTTTTATGACAGGATATTTAACGAACAGGTAGATGGAACATCGCGTACTCCTAGCCTGGTAGACGAAGCCAAGTTTAGAACAGTCGATTTTCTTAAAAATATATTTTATGGAATTGTGATTATTGCAATATTTCTAATATTACTATTCTGGATTTTGAAAAGTTATTTTACATTTAAATTGAAGTTGGTGAGTGAGGAATTTGAAAAGAAAATTGGTGTAAAAATAGTACATGATCTTGTCCCTCAAGAAATTCCTGCGAACTATGTTCCTGATACAAATGGATTACGAAATCAAAAATGGGAAATGATTGAGGCATATGCACGGTCAGGAAATAACTCAGAACTCAGAATGGCCATCATCGAAGCTGATATTATGCTTTTTGATGTGTTGACACAAAGTGGATTCCCAGGAAGTACACTTGGTGAAATTTTGAAAAATGCAGATAAGTCAAAATTGGCCACACTTGATTACGCATGGAGGGCGCATAAAGTGAGAAATGAACTGGCGCACCAAGGTGCAAACTATGTTCTTGGTAGGGCAGAAGCAGAAGCTGCGCTTGATGGATATCGAAGGGTATTTACGGAGCTTGATTTAATCTAGCGGCTATAGTATATTAGTACAATCATAGCGGGATAGAGTAACAGTAGCTCGTCAGGCTCATAACCTGAAAGCCTTGGTGCAAATCCAAGTTCCGCAACAAGCAAAAGCTTACAACATAATATGTCTGTATAGCTCAGTCGGTTAGAGCGTGGGACTCATAAGCCCAAGGTCGGAGGTTCGATTCCTCCTACAGACACACTATTAGTAAAATATAAGTACACATTTGTTGTGCTTATATTTTGCGTTATGGCAAAGGTGTACTGACCGTGTAACGGTCGACTTCCTACAGACACCCGTTGATGCAAGACACCTTTTTGGGTGTTTTGTTTTTGTTTAAATTTTCATACTCCAGGCGACCCTTTTATTTTACTTATAAATGTGTATAATAGGCTCATATGCGGTGGTAGCTCAGCTGGTTAGAGCGCTCCCCTGTCACGGGAGAGGTCGTGGGTTCAAATCCCATTCACCGCGCATGACACCACAATGGACAGAAGTCACATGGTACTCAAAATTAGGAACAATTGTTTTCTTGCTCTTAATTGTTCCTGTTCTCAGTTTTTATATTGGAAAATCATATCAAGAAGTGGTGACACTTCCTGTTGCTGGTGCTGGATCGTCAGGACAATTTGGATACTGGACTAAGGTAAATATTTCTGAAGATGAAGCGCAGCAATTATTTACAAATACGCATAAATATATACAAGCAAAAACAGAAGGGTATGTGTACTATGATCTTGTGTTAGATAGACTGCAAAATAATTGGGCATACATACGTGTTGTACCGCAAGTCGCACAGAGTACATCAACTCAGGTTTATGTATTAAAAGAGGGTGGAAAATGGATGGTAAAAGCTATCGGAACACCTTCGTCTGAGCAATGTTCAATATATCCTGAGTTGGGTTGTTAGGAATGGTTGATGGGGTTTGAAAATGGTATAATTTTTTACATTAGTCACTAATGTAAAAATTCTGTTTAATGAAAAAAAGTAATTTCTTCTTCCTGCCACTTCTTTTGTTGAGTTTTGGTGTATCTATGGTAACACATGCTGATATTACTACAGGACTTGAAGCGAGTTGGCAATTTGAAGAGGGGACAGGAACTTCTGCCGATGATACATCATCAAACAGTTATACTGGAACACTTCAAAATGGAGCTACATGGGGTGTTGGTAAGGTGGGCACAAGCTCGGTATTCTTTGATGGTTCTAATGATCAGATTGCTACAACATATATTGTAAATAGTTTTCCAATTACATTTTGTACATGGTCAAAGGCGACTCCAAACCCGAACGGGTTCGCGCAAGCATCTCTATTTCAAAGTTTAAGTCTTATTTTATATCTTCAAGATTTTAATGACGGTGATTCACGATATACAGCGTACGATAGTGTTCAAGCACTTGATGCTCCGCAAGGAGTGGTGATATTCAATCAGTGGCAACATGTGTGCAGTACAGTGAATGCATCAGGAACAAATATTATATATGTCGACGGAGACCCTGTTGCATCAGGTGAGTTTGCTGATATGAACTATCCGGGATATGGGTTAACTCTTGGTGTTGCCATGTCTGGAAATTTAGATGACATGCGTATATATAACAGAGCACTTTCACCATCTGATGTAAATGAACTGTATCTTACAAGTCAGGGACTTACTCCTGATATTACACCTCCTGTCATTTCAGCTGTAGTATCTTCGACAACATCATCATTAACTGCAAATATTTCTTGGACAACAAGTGAGGGTGCAACTACTCAAGTTCGATATGGTACTACAACTTCATACGCATCGTCGAGTACTTATGTTTCTGCAACTTCCACATCTCACTTAGTTGGTTTAACTTCTCTAACTCCTGGCACAACATATCATTTTAGAGTTGAGTCTTTAGATGATTCAGGAAATATTGCAACATCAAGTGATTATACATTTACAACCGATCCAGCAGATGTAACCGCGCCTACTATTTCAAGTGTAAGTGTAGGTACAATCACTCCTTCATCTGCAGTAATTACATGGAGTACAAACGAGGCAGGGACATCTCAAGTTGAATATGGAACAACAACTTCTTATACATCATCAACCACACTACAAAGTTCGTATGTTACATCCCATAGTGCAACGATCTCAGGATTGTTAGCTGGAACGTTGTATCATTATCGTGTAAAGACTTTAGATTCTTCTGGAAATGTTGCAACATCATCGGACGGAACATTTACAACAACAACACTTCTTGGAAGTGGACTGATTGCAGCTGGAAATCTTATCGAATGGAGCCCGGGATTAACTGTGGGTGTTCCAAATGGCATTCCTACAAATAGAACTCAGTGTGTCACAACAGCATGTAATGCGGTAGTTAATGCTGCTGCCGGGTATAAGAATGGAACTCTAGATGCGTACGCACTTATTCAGGCTGCTATGAATTCTGCTCTACCACATACGTATGTATATATCCCAGCTGGAACATGGCAGTTGTCGGCTTCTGTATATTTCATAGCAACACAAGATTATGTGACGCTAAGAGGTGCGGGTCAAGATTCTACAATTTTAGATTGTCGAGGAAATCGTTGTGTTCAAGCTGGATCTGAGGCAGGTTCTCGTCCGGCTGATGTCATCACTTCCGGACTCACAAAAGGGAGTTCTCAAATAACGATAGCTGATGCATCTGCATACACTGTTGGAGAAATGGTAACCATTGCAGTAGATAATGATCCAACAGTTCCAGTGGTGAGTACTGGAGGGTTTGGTGGTATTCAACGACAACGAGTCAGAATAACAGGCAAGACTGGTACGACATTAACTTTTTTCCCAACGCTATATGATACGGCGACAGGCGGATCTGTGGGTACAAGTGGATACCAAGGTGAATATGTGGGGGTTGAAGATTTAACGGTTGATGGAAGTATCGGAGGTGTCCTGTCGTTTGGAGTTATGTTTTCACAAACATATGCGAGTTGGATTAAAAATGTAAAAGTGACACATGCTGCAAATTATAGTGTGTATTTTTCTGACTCATTGAATTGTGAAATGCGAGAAAGTTTTTTAGATAGACTTGATCATGCAGGAAGTAATGGTGCTGGACTACTTGTTGGTGGAGTTTCAGGTTGTTTGTTTGAAGATAATATTATTGTTGAATCTTTTCCAAACATTGAGGTGAATCACGGTTCGTCTGGAAACGTGTTTGCATACAACTTTATGAACAATGAAAGTGGATTGATTGGTATCGATACAAACCATGCACCACATAACGCATATAACTTGTACGAAGGAAATGTATCACACAACTTGATGTCCGATGGATATTTTGGAGGGGAGTCGGAAACTACAATTTTCCGTAACTGGTTAACCGGAGTTACCATAGCCTCAACTTCTCCACATAGTATTGCAGGACAAACATATTGTATGAGTTTAAAAAGATTTTCTAGAAACTTTTCAGTAGTAGGAAATATTTTAGGAAATCCTGCATCAACTGGTGGTTGCGAAAGTTATGGTCAACCTAACATTGGTAACGGAGCAAGTTCTGGAACCGCTCAACCGAGTCTGGGTGATTGGTGGGCAGATTTAAATCCAGATGGTACAACTGCAATTGCTGGAAGTTTAACTTTGCGTACATCAAATACTATAGGGGAAATAACTCTCACATCGGGGTCCGCTTCTGCAGGAACATTTCTGTATTTATACTCTGCGACCAATACGTCAATTTTAGCTGCGGTGTATGTGACTGCGGTTACGGGTAATGTTGCATCTGTTGATGCGAGCCTTGTTGGTTCAACACTGCCACAACTAAATACTGTTTTTGACATTTGGCCAGGATCAGGAGGATATCAAGAGTTGGATCTTGATGTTGCATCATCAACTCAGCTTCTTGCAAACTACAGAAATGATATTGACGGAATTGCATCAAATGAAACTACAGGTGTGACTCTACCTGACTCATTATTCAGAACCTCAAAACCTGCATACTTTGGAAGTCTTGCGTGGCCTGCCATAGATCCATATGCACCAAACATGGATTATGTAACTACAATTCCAGCAGTAGCACGTTTTTTTAATGCGACAACAACCCCTGATACTGCTGCTCCAATTATCTCATCAATTGCTTCAACCACTGCTTCTTCATCAGCAACCATTACTTGGACGACAAATGAGAGTGCAACATCAACAGTGTTGTATGGTCCCACATCTGCATACGGATCTACTTCAA
>JAZKJG010000005.1:0-9162 GCA_040384445.1 Patescibacteria group bacterium | reverse complement strand
CAACGACGACGGGTTGGGGGATGGTGGGGGCTAGGACGTGGGGGGTGTTGCGGTAGATATATATGTAAAAACCGCCGCATTCTTGAGAATGTCGGCGGGTTTTATTATTTTTTAAATTTCACTTCCTTTATGGAAGTACTTACTTAATCAACTTTCGTAGCGTCGCATCAATCTTTTTCGCAATCACCACAAAATCTTTTTCTTTCTTTCCTCGCGTAGTTTCTGCTGCAGTACCAAGTCGAATTCCTGATGGGTCAAGAACTCCTCGAGCGTCGTGAGGAATTGCGTTTTTGTTTACAATAATTCCAACTTTCTCAAGTGCAACACTTGCATCGTTTCCAGAAACTCCTTTTCCGTCAAGCCACGTGTCAAGAAGTACCATGTGTGAATCTGTGTCTCCTGTAACTACACCCCAACCAAGTTTTTTTAATTCTTTTGCAAGAGCTTTTGCATTTTTAATTACTTGCTTTACATATGATTTAAACTTTGCATCTTTTGCTTCTTTAAGGGCAACAGCAACAGCTGCAATTTGGTTCATATGAGGACCTCCTTGAAGTCCTGGAATAATTGCTTTGTTTATTTTCTTATCTAAGCCTCGTTCATCGATTCGTGAAAAGATAAGTGCTGATCGTGGGCCTCGTAAAGTCTTATGAGTTGTAGTTGTTACAACATCTGCAAATTCAAACGGAGAAGGGTACACACCTCCTGCAACAAGTCCACCAATATGTGACATGTCTACCATGTGAATAGATTCGCCAGCTGTAGCGACTGCCTTACATGCCTTCCAGTCGATAAGTCGTGGGTAAGCTGTAAATCCAGAAATAAATACTTTTGGTTTTTCTGCAGATGCAATTTTTTTAAGTTCAGCATAATCTAACATTCCTGTTGCTTTAGAAACTTCATACGGAACTTGTTTCCAGGCTTTACCTGTAAGTGATACAGGTTGCGCATGAGTAAGGTGACCTCCACTAGATAATTTCATTCCCATGATTTTTTCTCCAATTGGAACAAGGGCAGTGAAGACTGCTAAGTTTGCAGGACTTCCAGAAAGAGGTTGTACGTTCACTGCCCATTTTTTTGGATCAAGTTTAAATAGTTCTAGTGCTCGCTTTTGGCAAAGTAGTTCTACTTGGTCGATCACTTCATTTCCTCCATAGTATCTGGCGTTTGGATATCCTTCTGCATACTTGTTTGTAAGTTCTGTTCCAAGGGCTTCGAGAACATCTTTTGAAACGTAGTTTTCAGATGCGATGAGGTTGATAACTTTTTTCTGTCGCTTCTTTTCTGCTTCTATGAGTTTTTTGATTTGTGTGTCTTTCATGGGTTTGGGTGTGTTTATTGTATAAATGATTTGCTTCGCAAAATCGTAAGGAGCATTTCCTGTCGCTCTTCCTTGGAGTATTCTTTTGCAACAGAACCATCAGCCGCGAACTCAACACCTTGTATGATATTCCAACCTAGATACTCTGCGATACTTAAACCTTTCTCAATTGATCTGTTAATATAATCATGATCTCTCTCAGTTTGATTAATCCCTTCTCCGGTTTCTTGCATTCTTTTCTCAACCCGTTTTATAGCAACTGCGGCAGGAAGGGTTAAGTATATTACCGTATCGGCTTCTGCTAATCCTAACTCGTTAACTTCTATATTGTGAATTGTATCCAAGAATCTATTTCTATCCACAAGATCAGGAAACTTTGCTCCTTGATGCAGAAGATTCGCTGTGTAGTACCGATCCATAATTATAAAGTCATATTCTTGCAGGGCCTCATCAATTAATGTTTTGCATTCTCTTCGATCCATCGCATACAACATTGAGGCAGCATAGGGATCAAGTTTAGAAAACATAAACGAGTCAGATGCTTCAGACTTTAAAACATATTTCAAAAGTCTTCCACCAACATTTTGTGAATCGTATTGAGGGAATGAAATGTGGTCGACTGTGAATCCTAATGTATTTAAATTTTCTTTGAGTAGATTAGCTTGAGTCTCTTTCCCAGTCCCATCACTCCCTTCAATCACAATTATTTTCCCTGCGTATTGCTTACTTGTCCCAATTATACTCTCACTCGAATTCCGATCAAAAAGATTCTCTGCATTTTCAAGAAGATAAATATGATTAATTTTCTTTTCAGTTATTGCATTCCAACATGGAGTACAAATCCACCAATGACCATACAGATATAAATCTGCACCAGTTGCATCTTCTGTTGTATTTAAAAAAGCAGAACGCTCAGCATGGTGATCACTGTGACATCCTTGACATTCATCGTAGCCAACTCCAGTAGGCATATTTTTCTCAACTCTTACACAAGTATTATTATCTTGATGCCACCCATTTCCATTACAACCTTGTCCAATAATTTTTCCATCCTTTACAATCGTGGCTGAAGTAATTGTCATCTTTTTAACTGCAGGAGTTAAACCTTTTGTTGCATGCTTTTTCTTGGCATACTGATATGCTGCCTGCATAAAGGGATTAGAAAGGGGAACGTAAGAGATTGGAATATTCAAGGGGTTGTTATACTCCGGAAAGTCTTTTCCACTAGGCGTTTTGGCTGGATTCATGACATATATGATATCATGGGAAATATGAATACATTTGATAAAACGTATCAAGATATATTAAAGCAGATTATGCAAGATGGGATACGTGAATTGAACGAAAGAACAGGCTTAGAAACAGCCTCAATTCCCGGTTTAACCTTTCAGCACGATATAGAAAAGGATGGTTTTCCAATCCTTACCCTACGTACAATTCCTGTCAAAATGTTTATAGCTGAGCAAGTATGGTTCCTTTCTGGATCAAGAAAACCTGAAGATTTTCTTCGAGACTATACAAAGATTTGGGATATATTTACAAACCCAGGAGATGTGGTAACTGTGGCATATGGATATCGATGGCGAAAACATTTTGGACGAGATCAAATTAAAGCACTCGTTGATCTTCTTGAAAAAGAACCATCATCACGTCATGGAGTTGTGGTAACGTGGGATCCAAGTAGTGATGGTCTTGGCGGAATAGCAAAGAAAAATGTTCCTTGTCCATATACATTTACAGTAAATATTTTAGGAGGGAGACTTCATTTGCATAACATTGTGCGATCAAACGATATGATTTTAGGTGCACCTGCTGATATTGCCGGGTTTGCATTACTACAAATGATTCTTGCGCAACGACTTGGAGTACGCCCGGGAATATATACGCATACAATTTCAAATGCGCATATATATAGTAATCACTATGAGGGAGCGGAGGAGCTTATAAAAAGAGAAGTGGTTCATCCGAGGGTTAATGTTGTGTTGCCGGACGATACATTTGCGAGAGCAGAGAAGAAAGATAAGGAACTTGTTGATGAGCTTATAGAGCAAATTCGATCTCAATATAACCCTCAGGCAGCAATTACAGGACTTAAGATTGCGTTATAGTCAACACTACTCGCATGATATAATCGAAACCATGGCAATTCTCACTAAACAGACAATTCTTAAAAAGATAGAGGCAGGGGAAATTCAAATCAGACCATCTCTCGATGTATTTCAGCTTCGGGCACATGCAATTGATTTGCGATTAGGATATACATTTTTAACACAGAAACAATTTAAAATTACTAAAAAAGGAAGAGAAGCAATTAGTGTTGTTGACTCAAGCAAGAACGGACACTCATCAGAATATTTTGATGTACTTGAATTAGAAGAAGGACAATATTTTGAATTGCTTCCAGGAGAACATGTTTCAGTTTCTTCACTTGAAAGTATTTCATTTCCACTCGACCTGATGGCAGTGTTGTATCCACGATCTTCAGTTTCAAGACGAGGGCTTTCTGTTGATCTTACTGGAATTATTGACGCAGGATATGAAGGACAACTTATTATTCCAATTCGAAATAATACGCACAATCAAGTGGTAAGATTATATCCTGGAGAACGATTCTGTCAGATTGTGTTTGAAACTTTGGACGAGAAGGCGGATTTTGTACAGAGTAGATTTCATAGAAAAGATTTAGCTGAAGGTATTGAACCAAGTAAGACTGATGAGTCTGATCTTGTAGAAGCAGGAAAGATTAGGGAATTAAAAAAACAATACGCAATATAATGCAGATCAGAATTATCGGAGCAATGTCGGAGATAAACAAAGGAGTTGGCTTTAAGAATACACTCCCTTGGAAACAAAAAGCTGACATGGATAGATTTCGAGATATTACGCAAGATGATGGAGTGATCATTATGGGTTTGAATACATTTAAATCTTTTAACGGATATGTGTTACCAAAAAGAATTCATATTGTACTTTCTGATGTCCTACAGGAGTCTACAAACGAGAGAGTTATATACGCTTCAAATATGTCAGAGGCGATTGAGAAAGGAAAAGAAATGGTGAGTATTGGTAAAGGAAAAAATATTGCAATCATAGGTGGTCCAGGAGTTTGGAAAGAAGGAAGTTTATATGCAGATGTGTTAACTCTGAGTTATATAAAAACTGATGATAGTATTGAGTTTGATGCATTTTTTCCGGAAATTGATATGACAGGATGGAAAGAAGTGAAGCGAGAAAGTTTTGAGAAAGATTCTGTAAATGATTTTGATTATGAGTTTGTGGATTATGTGCGGGAGTAGGTGATATACTTATTGCATGAAAAATACACAACAAGGTTTTATTGCAATTGTACTTATTGTTTTAGTTGCATTAGGGGTTGGAGGTGGTGTGTATTATAAAACTAAAGTTAAAAATGATGTAGTTGTTGCAAAAAAAGATTATGTAGATCAGGAGACTTCAACTGTAAAATCAAATGTTGCAGTAGAAAAGAAAGATCATACAGATACGGAGACTTCAGTTGGTATAAAAGCTCCAAGTGTTTCTACGAATGCAAAAGTTAATTCTTCTATTGCAGTTCCTGTTGCGGCTTCAGGTGATGTTAAAATTTGTACAGATGCAAAATGTTTTACTGATGCGATTGATGCATGTTCTCCTGCGAAGTTTACCCAATCTTCAAGTGGAGAATTATTAGGTTCTAAGATTGATGTGAATTTTACATACGAAACAAAATCAAGCGTAAAAAATTGTGATTTCAGACTCACTGTAAATTCGTATAACATAGCAGCTTCCGCAGGATTATTGTCTAACGGAGAAACTTTTCAAGATCAAAATGGAAAAACTGTAAGATTCGATGAATTTTACAAAGAGTTGAATATTAAATCACAAGCAAATGTGGGAAAAAGTATGTTGTGTCCACTTAACGATGTAGAAACAAAAAAAGCTTATATAGAAATAATTTCAAATAAAGAAGGTTACAAATTCATACTAGCTGAAGACTCGTGCAAAGGAGAATTAATTACAACAATGGAAAGTACAGGGAAAGAAATATAAGAATTACCCCCGCTTCCACGTATCAAACAACACCGCTGTAGCAACCGCCGCATTTAAAGACTCAGCTTTACCAAATCTTGGAATACTCACATGATGAGTTGCAAGCTTAATCGTGTTTGGAGTTAAACCAGTCGCTTCATTTCCAATAAGTAGCGCACCGTTCTTCGGCCAAACAAACGTATGAGAATTTTCTCCATCAAGAACAGACGCAATCACGGGAAGTTTTGCCTCGTACAACTTATCGATCAGAGCTCTGATGTCTGTATATTCAACAACAACTCGTGTAAATGATCCCATACTTGAAATAATAGTTTTGTTATTAAACATATCTACCGTTTCAGCTGAAGCATAAATATGAGTAACTCCATACCAATCTGCAATTCGCATAATTGTTCCCAGGTTCCCTGGATCTCTCACGTGTTCTAGAATTAAGATTCTGTCTTCCTTTGCTAGTTTAACAGGATCGATTTTCTCAATCTTTGGTTGTTTAACGATAGCAAGTGCACCATCAGTGGCTTCAAGCATACTCATTTGTTTTAATTCTCCTGGTTCAACAAATTGATGTTTTAAATATTTTTCAATAGCAGCATGTCGCTTCCCACAAGTGTGAAGTTCAGTTGGATATTTTTCTGCAAATGTATGAGTAACATATAACTCTTCAATCACAAGATCTGATGTGAGTAGCTCTGCAACACTTTTTGCACCTTCAACAACGAACACACCTTTTGCGGTTCGGTTTTTCTTTTCACTGAGGGCTTTGATAGATTGGATTCTTCCTTTTGTTAACATGTAGGGGAGTATAGCATATAGTTTGACAAATTCCTAAAAGAGTTTTTTATATAAATAGAAGCCCCTCCAGCTCGGGTGAGCGGGAGGGGTGAGGGTGGAACTACATTAAGCCTTGTTCGATAAGCTTTTGGCGCATTCTTGCGATTGTTTCCACAGGTACTGCATGAGTGCTTCGTTTTGCAAGGGCCTCATCAGAAAAGTCCAGGTTAATTACTTTTATTCTGGCGTGGTAATGTTTTTGTCTTGCCATCTCAAGAAGTGTGATGCGCCCGGTCAGAGAGGTATTGGTATTGTCGATGATGATACAGGGTGTGCCAGCATTCATTTGTGCTTCAACTAAATCATTGAATTTCTTGATGATCTCATCTGTTTGAGTGGTATCGTACGTGTACACTCCATCAGTACTTGTTGCGAGATCGTCCATTGAAAGTCGAACCGCTCCGTATATTCCTTTACATAATACTTTTGCTGTAGTTGTTTTACCAACGCCAGGAAGTCCTACTATGAGTATGAGGGTGTTCATGAATTTTATTGGGAAAAAGGTGGAATCTTCTCAGGGGATCTGTTATTTACTATATATACTATTTTTATATATGTCAAGTATTCGGTTATGATATACATAATTCATGAGTATTAATCTATATATAGTGAGACACGGAGAGAGTGTTCACAACTCTTATTTGAGACGAAAAAAGGAAGCAGAAAAAGCAGGATTAGAATTTGCTGAAAAAATTGCAGTACTTGATGTTCCATTAACTGAAAAAGGTATTGAAGAAGCGGTTAAGGCAGCAGAAGCAATAAAAGAATATAAAATTGATAAAATCTATTCTTCACCATTTGTACGAACAAAAGAAACTGCTGAACACATGCTTAAAGTTCTTGATAATAATATTTCAATTGAAGAGAATCCTTTACTTCGAGAGTATTCAAGAGGAAATTTGAATCTATTAGATCCAGAAGAAATTAATGCATTGTTAGGACATGACGTGCAAGATAGAGAGCATAAGCTTTTGTATGATTATACTGAGCATGGTGGTGAGAGTCATACGGATGTAAAAAAAAGAGCTGCACAATTTTTAAAAATAGTTATAGATAATCCTGAAAGTGATGTGCTTGTAGTAACATCTGCTGGATTTATAAAATCAATGTATCAAGTGTTATTTAATGATATGTTGCCTGGAATTCATTTTAATATTTATGCAAAGAATGGTTCGATTCATCATATGAAGTTGGATAGGGAGTTTGTTGAGGAAAGAATTAAAGATTATTTACAATAAAAAACACCGCCCTAAGTTAGGCGGTATCGTGAATGAAATCATTTCGTGAAGGATATTCCAAGCTTGAGTTGGTTCTCCTTGTTGCGCTTCTGCATTGCCTTTATGATTGCTTTCGGTTCGTATGTGGATTTTTGTTCTGGCATGAGCGTGGTGGGTTAGAACTAAGGTGCGTATACAAATAGTATCACAACAACCCCTCGATTACAATCTGTCAACATATATGCTATGCTCTCTCTATGTCGCAATTATTTTGGAATAAAGAGTATAAAAACCCTGAGCATTTAACACTTTCAGAAGAGCCTGCAGAAGATCTGTTAAGTTTTGTTCGATGGGCAAAAAGAAACTCAGAATGGGATCCATTTCCTGAAGGTGGTTTTGTGTTGGATATTGGTTGTGGTAATGGGCGAAATATTGGAAATGTATGTGAAGAATTTAAAATGGGAGGACTAGGTATAGACATTTCAGAAGAAGCCGTACGACAAGCAAAAGAAAAATTTGTCACAAAACTTGCTCTACCTAACTTAGAATTTAAAAAAGGAGAAATTGGAGAACCTCTAGAGCTTGAAAATGAATCTGTAGACATTGCTCTTGATATGATGACAATGCATTTTCTAAATAATGCATCTCGAAAAGCATATGTTGCTGAAATTGCTCGGGTAGTTAAACCTTTTGGCTGGATGTTTTTGAAAACGTTTATTTTGGACGCAGATCAGAATGCGTTGCGTATGATTAAGAGTTATCCAACGCCTGATAAGGAATTTAATTCATATATTCATCCAAAGTTAAAAGTTCTTGAGCATGTTTTTACACAGGATGAAATAGAAGAATTGTTTTCACCATACTTTGTTGTGCATAAAATGATTCGTTCATATAAACATATAACTAAGGAAGGAAAGCCTCATAAAAGAAGAACTGTAAGTGTGTATCTTGAGAGAAAGCGAGACTAGTGTATAATCGGTATACAAGTTAGCACACCAAGAGAGTGCTAGTCTGTGTGCCGATGTAGCTCAGACGGTAGAGCAACTCCATGGTAAGGAGTAGGTCGCCGGTTCAATTCCGGCCATTGGCTCAAAAATTTTATTTTAAAAAGAAGAACAGAATAATCCTCCTTGGGTCTCCCCCCAAAGAGGATTTTCTTCTGACTCAGATTTGTATTCACAAATCCTTCGTCAAGCCTTCTTTTTAAAATAAAATTTTTGAATAAAATACACTAAAAATCGGTATTGAAAGCATTATTAGCTCAATTTAGGGTTATCCCCAAAATATCCTTATGTAGTAGGGCTTGACTTTAGTTTCGACCTGAGTATAATGGAGGAAATCACCAGACGTGATATCAGTTAAATACCAGTTACTTTGACAACTAAATATTGAAATTGAATTACATCACAATATACGCAAGTTTAAGTTTATAAAACAATTGAATCCTTTCTTTTGTTCTGTTTGAGTTTTTAATTAGAGTTTGATCCTAGCTCAGGATGAACGCTGGCGGCGTGGATAAGGCATGCAAGTCGAACGGAACTTATTTGAGATTATATCAAAAGTAAGTTTAGTGGCAGACGAGGTAGTAACATGTGGGTACCTTCCCTGAAGTCAAGAATAACATACCGAAAGGTATGCTAATACTTGATAGTCTCTACGGAGTAAAGTTTTAACGCTTCAGGACGGGCCCGCACGATATCAGCTAGTTGGTAGGGTAATGGCCTACCAAGGCAATGACGTCTAGAGGAG
>JAZKJG010000004.1:0-55107 GCA_040384445.1 Patescibacteria group bacterium | reverse complement strand
TCTTGTAGTTGTAGGTGGTAGATGGAGTGAGTGATGTGAGTGTAACTGAGTGTGAGGTTGTGAGTGTTGCAGATGATGAGGTGGCACCGTAACTAGTTGTTGTTCCGTAGAGGAGTGATGATGAGGCACTTTCGTTTGAGGTCCAGGTGATGGTTGAGGTGGTGTCGGTTGAGGAGGTTGCGATGTTGGTGATGAGGGGGGCGGTGGTGTCTACACCTGATGTTGTGGTGAAGGTTAGGTTTGATGAACTCGTCAGGTTCCCTGATGAGTCATATACATGAATACGATAGTTGTAGGTGGTAGATGGTGACAAACTAGTAAGTGATACAGAGTGAGAGGTGACGAAAGATCCAGATGATGAGGTGGCACCGTATGCAGTTGTTACTCCGTATGCAAGAGAAGATGAGGCTGTTTCGTTTGTGGTCCAGGTGATGGTGGCTGTTGTGTTTGTGGTTGATGAGGCAATTGAGGAAATGGTTGGGGAGGTGGTGTCTGTAGTGGTTGTACGAAAAGTTCGTTCAGATGATGTTGCCGCATTTCCAGATGAATCGGTAGACGAAACAACAAAGTAATACACGGTATTTGCAGTTAGACCAGTTAAGTTTGTTGTATGAGAAGTCGTCATTGTTCCAGAAACTGCAGTTGTTGAGTATGTTCCAGAAACTGTTCCATATGCAACGCGTGAGTTTGAAGATTCATTCGTTGTCCATGTCACAGTCGCATTAGTTACTGATGTCGAGGATGCGATTGATGAAATTGATGGAGGTGTTGAATCCACTCCTCCAGGATCAAGACCGTTATTTAAATATCTATATCCGGCAGGAATACTTGCAGCAGTAGGAGTCGGTTGAGAAGGATCAAAGGCTGGCCAGTTAAGATTATAGAACCAACCTGGTTTACTATCGTAATACAAACTGTCAGGCACAGTTTCCCCATTTGAAAGAGCTTCCATGGCTGGAATACCATCAACAATATAGTTATTTTTTCTAATTGAAGTTAGGTTAACTTCCATATCTAATTCCTGCAAACCTTCTGAACGTGGCCATAGACCTGCATACGTTCCACTGTTAGGTAACGCAACACCAGATGGATACAGAACAGATAGTTGAATGGTGTCAGTTGTAAGATCAATAGCTGTAGCAATAGTCCACCTAAACTGATCATCATCTCTACCATACCCCCAGTCTAAACTCGCAGGGTGATAACATCCAACCATAACAGTTGCGGTCCCTGTACAGCCAAGATCCTGCATATACTCAAACATTCGTACTGCATTTTCATGAGAATCAATATTGATCGACCCAGCAGTACTTGAAGCTTTCGTAAAAGTTCCAGCAATCGTTGGACCATCTGTTGGATTCCAATCTTTCCAATACTGACCCTGACTTTGTAACGCAAATCCATCACTAGATCCATTTCCAATGTTTGGCTGACCAAAACTATAGTTAGTAGCAATATTACCAATGTAATTAAAATTTCGAGAAAATCTTTTTCCTACAAAAAATCCACTCACATAATTTCTAAAATATGTTGCATTCCCTTCTCCTCCATAATATCCATCTGATTTAAATTCTTGTGCGTAGTTACCTTCATACAAGTTGTAGTCACTGTATGGACCATGATTCGTATTACTACTTCCAATCATATAGTTATATGAAATAACATTTCCCACCGATCCATTAATTTCAATTACAGGGAAAGCATCAATGAACGCGTTGTCTTCAATGAGACAGCTGTTCATATTTCCAGAAAGCAATCCTGCCTTATTACTACCAACAGATGCAAATTCTACTTCACTGTATCTAATCTCACACTTCAATGAACTCGCCACTCTAATTCCATAATTTGAAACCCCAGAAACCTTTACTCCTTTTACCCAACTGTTGTATATACCATCAAGTGTAATTCCCACCTGTACAGCACCATTAGATGCATCAAAAGAAAAATCTTCAAGTCCCACATTTGAAACCATTTGAACACTCGGAATAGCCATGACAGTAGTTTCTGTTGGATGCACATCTTGGATCACTGCTGGAAAAATTGAAATCGTATTACTTCCACTTGAGACAGCAGTGATTCGTGACATTTGAGTTCTGAGTCTTGAACCACCATTTGGAGCAATTACAGGCAGATCAAAATCGTTAAGTGTATTTATAAAAACCATATCACCAACATTGTATGAAGATACATCGGCAACAGTAAACTCAGTACTACCTTTATATGCACCTGAAAGCACCGGAGCAATTGGGTACAAAATCTCTACACCTGTTCCTCTTAAACTAATAGAGCCAGATATAGCGTCAATAAAAGTTTGATCTCTACCTGCTCCTCGTAATGTAAAATTACTTTTATTTTGAGCATACAAACTATTTTCAAGTCTATATGTTCCTGCTGGCATATACACAACATCACCGTTACCTGCAGCATTTATCGCAGCTTGAATTGCAGCAGATGCGTCAGTTGCTCCAGTATCATCAGCATTGTAGGGAGATTGTGTTACATCAATTAAATTTGTTCTTCCACTTATATATTGATCAATACCACCAGTAACTCCAACTGTCACTCCAGGTTCCCAATCAGTACGTCGAATTGTAGGAATGAGTTCTTGGCTTCCTGATGTTGTGGTTCCTGTGACAGTAGCTGAAATAGGAGAATCAAGCCCCAACGAATCTCTTGCTACAATATAGTAATTATATGCGGTGTTAGGGCCCACATCTCGATCTTGATAATAGTTCACACTTGTATCTTCATATGGTGCGATATATGTCACCGGATTCAATGTCGCAATCAATACACCATTTCTATATACTTTATACGATGTAATCGTACCATCTAAATCAATAGACCTGTGCCAAACAAGGTTGATTTGATCTGATGCAACACCTTTTGCACCCACATATGTTGGAGCTGTTGGCCCGGGAGTCGCAACCACAAACGTCTTATCAGTTGAAGATGCAAGAACTGCTGTACCATTTCGTGATAGCACACGATAATGGTACGTAGCTCCAGAAGTAAGTCCAGTTATAACAACCCTATGGCTCGTAGTTGCAGTACTGTCTAATGTTGTTGTATTTCCATAAGATGCTGTTGCGCCGTATTCAACTTGAGTGTCTGACAAATCATCCGTTGTCCATGTGATGGTAGCAGTTGTAGTTGCAGTAGTACTTGCAATTGATGAAATAACAGGCGCAGTCAGATCAGGAGTTGCGGTTGTAAATGTATAATCTGTCGAGGTTGACCTGTTACCATTTGCATCTGTAGAAGAAACTTGAAAATGATACAAGGTACTTGAAGTCAAACCTGATAACACAATTGAATGTGAGGTTGCGAGTGTTGCTGATGTTGAAGCACTTCCATATCCAGTAGTAAGTCCGTAATTTACAGTACTCGTAGCACCTTCGTTTGTTGTCCATGTAACTGTCGCAGAACTGATTGATGTTGATGATGCGACAGCACTTATGACAGGAGGAATAGAATCAGGTGGAATAACACCAGTGTCATTATATAATTCTGTCACATCAGATCCTGAGAGACCTCTTGAATATACTCGAACTTCATCGATCCTTCCCGTGAACAATGTTACAGGTCCGTCAAAAACAGAACCAACAGTTATTGGATAATTTGTTGAAGACAAAGTCATCACACCTGATACATCTCCACTGTTCACATCTAACGCGCCATTGATATATATTTTTGCATTAGTTCCGTCCCATGTTCCGAAGACATGTGTCCATGTATTCAACGGAACTACGCCAGTAGAAAAATAAGGATTACCGTCAATTTGCCAAACCACAAGTCCTCCTGCATTTAAATACAACGCAAATGAATCGTTGTATTGTGTTCTTACGACACCTCCTCCACCTGAAGTTCTGTACACCCACGCTCCTGCAGAAAACAGAGTAGACATTGAAACGGTATTTACTGTTTTAACTTCATCATCTACACCATCAAGCACAATTGATTGCGTTGATGCAGTGAGTGACGTGGGTGTTGATGCAGTTCTTGATGCTCCGCCAGTAATAATACCAGTTCTATAATTTCCACTTGTATCTGCAACTGAAGTTCCTGACACTTCCTCAAAAGAGAAACGCGATACGAGTCCTGTAGTAATATCAGCGCTCGCAGTTGATGCAATAAAAAAAATGATTGTGAGTAAAAAAAATCTTGCCATACTTTTCATGTTCATAATACATAAAAGTATATCACGTACCTAACCCCATCTCGCCACAATTCCACCAGGTAAAAATCTACCTACAGTATCTTTTATAAGCAATTCACCACTCTCAGTTTCTTGTATATTCCCCAAATACATATCTATATTTTGCTTATACGCAATATGTGAGTACCCGGCAGCATACCCATTTACAATAAAAAATAAAGGTTGTGTAGATAGAAGCTTCGTACACTCTGCAACAAATTCTACAAAACTATCTTCAAGTTTCCAGACTTCACCTTTTGCACCACGCCCGAATGATGGTGGGTCCATAATGATTCCGTCGTATGTATTTCCTCTTCTGATTTCTCTTTTTACAAATGCAAATGCATCGTCAAGGATCCAACGAATTGGCGCATCCTCGAGACCTGACATTTTTGCATTCGCAACTCCTGTGCTAATCGACTGTTTTGATGCATCCACATGAACAACTTCAGCACCTGCATGTGCTGCAACAAGTGTTGCACATCCTGTATATCCAAAAAGGTTTAGAACTTTTATTTTTCGGTTTGCTGATTTTATTTTCTCATCAATAAATTTCCAGTTTGCATATTGTTCAGGAAAAATTCCTGTGTGTTTAAATGGAGATAATTTTACCTGTGCTTTTAGAGTATCAAAAAAATTAATATGAAAATGTTCTGGTAAGTCTTTATATACTTTCCATTCACCGCGTTCTTCTCGTTTGCCTGTAGCTTTCTCCATAAAGACTGCGTCTGCTTTTTCCCAATCTTTTGATTCTAGTTTTTTAGGCCACAAAGCCTGAGGATCTGGACGATCCATAATGTATCCGTTGTATGATTCAAGTTTTCGTCCGTTGCCAGAATCCAAAAGAACATATTCAAGATCTTTAGTTTTATTTGTATCAATGATGAGAGACATAGGTTTGAGTTGCTCTGATAATAGCACAGATTAGGCTTGTGGTGTATGAATATTTCCCCGTTTTCATAACTTGACTTTACTACTTATAAATGGTATAATATACACACCTAACAGGCAACTGTTACCTTCAACAAAATCCGCCATATTTGTGCGGTACGAGGAAAATGACCATGTGGTTATTTTGGTGGAAATGTACATTGACGCTTATGAAAAATCAAAAAGTGAATCAGGTTCGGCCTGGAATTTATGTTCAGGGGATCATCTACGCCCTTACATTCATCATCTTCGGTAAATTGCTGCTGATGATGCAGAAAGACGCTACGTCAACTATCCTCACTTTCCTAAGTGTAAGCGTGTGGGGTATGGGAAATTATTTTTGCAGAATGAACAGGAAGTTTTTCCTTTCATTCTGCATGGAAGCACTTCTTTTGGCGGTTGTTGCAGGTATCAGTTTTTCGTTTAGAGTAGGCTACCTTACCCCATTCGATACTTTTATCTGCGAACGCTTCCCTGCGATTGCTCCAGGTCTCACGACCAAATTAATTCTCCTTCTCGGAGTATGGATCGGGGTGCACCTCATGAATATGATGTGTGACTCCATCAACAAGACAATTCTTGGTGACGTTAGCTTTTTCAAAAAAGTAGTTGATGTCACTACGAAAGTTGTTGGACCTGTAATCATTACAGTCATCCTTTTTATTTCTGGTACTGTCCAAAACAAAACCGAATCTAAAAAAGTTGATGCCTTACTCACATTCGCTGCCAGTGTCAACACTACTCCAAAAGGAACCAACTGGAATTTCTCTTCACTGCCTCAGGATAAAATCAACGAAATCAAACTCTTTGAGAATCGTCCTTTGGCAGAAGGAAAAACAAAAGTTAGCATCCAAGCGGTTGATCCACTCAAACCTGGTGTGAATCAGGTAGGATACGGAATCACCAACGCCGAGATCAGTGAAGCTATTATGTATGGGTTTCTTCCGAAAGGATCAGCCCTTCCCGAACGCCTCACAAAAAATGAGGCTGATGCATGGTTTCAGGACGTTACGATTCCAACATACCTAGCGCAAGTTAAGGAAGTTGTGAATCCTAACGTAAAACTCAATGGATATCAAATCCTTGGACTTTATTCCTTCTGCCATAATCTTGGCAAAAGTAATCTGAAATCTCTCATCGCTTCTCCTGGTCGTCTCAACGATGGCAACATGGAAGAGACAAAGAAGAACCTGGTTAAATACTGCAATGTGATCACTTACAAAAACGGGAAGAGAATCGTAACACCCTACAAAGGTTTGAAAATTCGACGCGGGTGGGAAAAGAATCTTTTGGATACTGAAGATTTCCCTTCTCCTCTGACACTTCTCTGATTTTCATCACAGAAGCTCGCATCATCCGTATAGGTGATGCAAAAAACCGCTGGACCTCATTTGGTCCGGCGGTGTTTTTATTTATGCTGAGGCAGGTAATTTTGAAATATCCATTTCATATACTTTTGGATTCTGAGGAAGAATCAATACATCAATTGTGTCTCCAACAAATTCTTTTGGATTATAATAAATATCTGCACTATCAAAGTTGTAAACCAGATTGTCTTGAGGATTTAACCACTGTGCATAAATTGCCCAACTCAATGTTGATTCTTTAGAGTATGTACTTTCAGCTACAGACATAACCTTTGCTTGAATCTTTATTCCTTCTTTCATAAGTTGCTTATGAGTTCGCGAATTATAAATTGATGAATATATTGACAACGTAAGTACACATAGACAAACTAGAGTAAAAATACTTAAGATAATTGATGCCATCCATAAACTCATAAAAGAATTTACTTGTGGAATACTGTTATCATTTGGTATTAAAATTTCTATTGGATCCCCTATTTCATATCCGGGAGGATTACTTGACAATGCAGAAGTAAATGTTTGGATTTCTCCATCTCTATTTGTATACTCTACAACAGGAGAATACATAATACGATTGTCACTGTTTTTACTTTCACTCAAAGAAACTACTTTTCCCGATGATTGAGTACTGTTCTTTATAAACCGCATCTGCACACTCGTTTGAGTGTATGCAAAATATGAAAGGAAAACTGTTAGTAAAGTTATGAATGTTAAGAAAATTATTTTACTTATATTCGATTTTTTAACAGTATTTAGTTGAGTTGTCATATGCTTTTATTTTGTGCCACAAGTAGGAATCGAACCTACATCTACCCCTTAGGACGGGACTGTTCTATCCATTGAACTATTATGGCGTGAGCAAAAATTATTGCTGCTCACTTGTAGACGCTGCAGCTTGCATTGCTTGCTGCTCTTTAATAAGCTGATCTACTTTTGATTTTGCCATAACTTCTACAACCTCAATCTCAAAGATAAGAGTAGAATTTTTTGGAATCAAAACCTTTCCATCTGGTCCAGGAATATCCTGATTTCCGTATGCTTTTTCTCCAGGTACTACAAGCTGCTTTTTATCCCCTCTCTTTACCCCAACAAGTCCTTCATCCCATCCTGTGATAACCATCCCTTGTCCAAGTAAAAATCCGAAAGGTTGTCCTCTGTCATATGAACTATCAAACTTAGTTCCGTTTTCAAGAGTTCCAGTATAATGTACAACCACTAAATCCCCTGCTTCCGCTTCCTTAATCGGTTCTAGATTTTGCTCTGTAGTTGTTGATGATGAGATTGGGGCACCCATAGTTGTATTTGTTCTTTTGTTAATAACTGTAATTGCAGCAACTATTAAAATAATTGCGACAGGAATTGCGATGTATAATAGTACGTTTTTTTTCTCCATAAATATATATTAGTTTTTTATTTTGTAATTCCAAGTGCTTCATCTACCTCTTCTTGATCAAATCCAACAATAATCTTTCCTTCAATATCTATTACTGGCACACCCTTCTGTCCACTTTTTTCAACAGAAGCCTGAAGTGCAGCAAAATCTTTTGATACATCGATATCTTCATATGTAAAACCTTTATCAGTTAAATAGTCTTTCAGGTGATGACAATGAGTACATGTTGGCGTACTGTAAATCATGATGTGTTTTTGATTTGTTGTTGGTGTATCCATGGGCTATTTATATCATGGTGTATCCATGATGTACAACACCTTCTCACCAGGCTTTACTACATCAAGTTTTTTCCGAATTTCATAGTCCCTTCCCTCTACCCCATTAATCCGTCGGATGTTTCTGTTCAGCTCTTTCTCTCTATTCTGCAAATGATCCATATCAGCATGTAGTGTATCAAAATTATGCCTCACTTCACGGTACTTCCCGTACATCCGCAGTAAACCTCGTGAAAGAAAGAATACCAACACACAAAGAACTATCAAAAACCATTTTGAATGAATAATTTTTTGCCAATTAGCGTATTGTTTTTTTCTTGCCTGAAATTCTCTCATCTGCTACTATGTATACCATGTTTCTTAACCCAAAGCACCGACAAAAAGTTCAGATTATATGGGCTATTATTGCACTTCTTATGATTATTGGAATGGTTGCTGCATACTTGCCTATATTATTTACATAATTTTTTATAAAGAAAACCGCACCTCGTGAGAGGGGCGGTTTTTGTTGTTGAGAGGATTACATGACGAGTGTTTGGTCGAGCGTTTGACCGACTGGAATGCAGATAAAGCATAAATCCCTTATTTCCCACACAGGACCAGGATCTGCGATTATCACCGTGTGCAAACAACCGTGTTGGTAATACATCACCGCACCATCCTCAGATGCGGGCACACACCATCGTGGTGGTCGAGGGAGACTTGTTGCAACAAAACTACGTGCAAGAGCATGTGTTCCAAGGGTAATTGGAATCGGAACACATGCCACCAATCCACTGATGAACAGAGCAGCATCGGACGCATCGTACCTCTTCGGCATATTAAAAAAACCTCCAAAATGTTCAAGTCCCTTGTTGTCCAGAAACATGTAAAGAGGAACACCTATTATCTGACAAACTTGGTGAAAATTCATAAAAGGTTCATGGGTTAAAGAATCATTTATATTTAACCATACCTAAGACTGTACGTCAACTTATTTTCAACCTACCCATTCTTCATCATCTTCAAAAACACCTCGTGTGAGATCGTTACCTTGCCCTTTCCTCTTTCTTCCATTTTTTTCTTTCCTTTCTTCTGCTTATCAAGAAGTTTATTTTTTCGACTCACATCTCCTCCATACAAGTGTCCTGTTACATCTTTTCGCATTGCAGAAAGTGTTCGGGATGCAATAATTCGTCCATCAACTTTAGCTTGAATTTTTGTATTAAACATTTGTCGTGGTAAATGTTTTTCAAGTTTATCTACAGCTTTGTTTGCCTCATCATCTGCACGTCTTGATGCGATCACTCGTGTAAATGCTTCGACTGGTTCATCGGCAACTAAAATATCCATTCGAGTCACATCTGCGTCTTGCATTTCAAAAAATTCATACGATAAAGATCCATATCCTGAAGAAACACTTTTCAGTTCATCAAAAAAGTTTCGCATCAACTCTCGAAGCGGCATTAAAATAGTCAGCGTCAATCTCCCGTCTCCAAAGTTTTCTGTCTCAATCAAATCCCCTTCATGATCATAGAGCAATTGATAAATTGCACCAGCATAGACTTCTGGGGTGATTATTTGCATTTTTATCCATGGCTCTCGAACTTTTACAACCTGCCCATGTTCCGGGAAAAGAGACGGTGAATATACAGTTTTCGTTTTTCCATCTTTCAAGGTTACTTCATATGTAATACTCGGCGTCGCAATCACAAGCGAAAGATTATACTCTCGTTTCAACCGTTCTGTAATAATTTCCAGGTGAAGTAGCCCAAGAAATCCTGATCGAAATCCTCGTCCCATACTTCCTGAACTTTCTTCTTCATATGAAAATGCGGAGTCAGACAAAGACAATTTTCCAAGTGACTGCTTTAACAATTCAAAATCATCTGCATCTTCTGGAAAAATACTTGCCCATACAACTGGTGCAGGCTTCATATATCCATCAAGTTCTGGTAACTGTTTTTTAAATAGAGTGATCGTATCTCCAACTGTTGCAACTCCAGATTGTTTAATACCAGTTACAATATATCCAATCGCCCCTTTCTCAAGTACATCAACTGGTTTTTCTTGTGGAGTAAATACACCGACCTCAAGGGCGAAAAATTTCTGTCCTGCAATTTTAAACAACAACTCATCTCCTTTTTTTACAGACCCATCTGTCACTCGGATATATACAATAACCCCTCGGTGGTTTGAATATTGAAAATCAAACACGAGTGCTCTAAATTCATCTCTCCCTTCGTACTCGTATGTTGGTGCAGGAATTGTATTAATAATTTTTTCTAAAAGAATATCAACGCCTTCTCCAGTTTTTCCAGATGTTAAAAGCACATCTTCTGGAGAACATGAAAGTAGTGTACATACCTCTTTTTTAATATCATCAATTCGAGCGATTGGTGAATCAACTTTTGAAAGTACCGGAATAATTGTAAGACCAACTTCTTGCGCGGCTCTGAGTGTTGTGAGTGTTTGTGCTTGTACTCCTTGAGTTGCATCTACAAGCAAAATACACCCTTCTACTGCTCGAAGGGCTCGTGATACCTCATATGAAAAGTCGATGTGTCCTGGAGTGTCGATCAGGTTTAATACGTATCCTTTATATTCCATTCGAACAGGACGCATCTTAATGGTGATACCTTTTTCCTTCTCAAGTTCCATGTCATCTAGGACTTGGGCTGTCATTTTTCGCTTCTCAACGGTCTGTGTGAGTTCGAGCATTCGGTCAGCTAAGGTCGACTTACCATGGTCAATGTGGGCTATGATACTGAAGTTTCTAATCTGCATGTGGATATCACTATACAATATTTTAGATAGTTATGATAGTATTACCAACTGACCCTGCGGACTCGTATTCGCTTGGCCATCCGGGGAAAAAACCATCATGTTTCTTTATTTACATATATGAATCCTACTCTAGAGTTCAGGAACTGGAAAAGTCTACTGGAGTTTATATTCGGCCCGAAAGTAAAAAGGGTTGCAAATAAGTACACCGTTACAGATTCAGGAGGAAGTGGGGACGTTACCAAGCCAACCCATCTCTTCCATCTCGAAGTGACTCCAATAGATGGAGGGGAACACAAATTGAAGTTTGTACCCAATTCAGATTTTCCGAAAGGAGAAGAATTCTCACTTAAATCACTTCAATCACAACTTCCCACTGATGTGTACGGAACACTCATCATGAGGCTCGTTGATCAACAGCAACATCGCGAAGAACTGGAGCAACAGTCAATCTCCATTTCAACAAAAGCTAAAGCCGCTTAACTACCCAAACATCTCCATCAAAAAAATCCGCACACTGCCCCAACAGTGTGCGTTTTTCTTTTATATCTCTACCCAACCATCCCATCTTTCATCTCAATAATTCTATCCGCAACTTTTGCATACTCTGCTTCGTGCGTCACCATCACAATCGTCTGTCCTTTCGCGTGAATATCTTGAAAAATTTGCAATACTCGCATTGATGATTCAATATCCAAGTTCGCAGTTGGTTCATCGGCAAATAAAATTGCAGGATCATGTGCAAGCGCTCGTGCAATACTTACACGTTGCTGCTGTCCTCCTGAAAGTTTGGCTGGAACATTTCCATACTTTCCAGCAAGACCCACCATATCCAAAACTTCATCTGCTTTTTTATATGCGTCAACCGTACTAATTCCTTGCATCAAAAGTGGTAGTGCAACATTTTCTCGTGCAGTAAGATCAGGCAATAAAGCATAATCCTGAAACACATATCCGAGTTTATTTAAACGAAAATCTATACGTTGTTCTTCAGTGAGCAAATGAACATCTACTCCATCAATAATAATCTCTCCATCGGTTGGAACATCAAGAAGGCCTAGTTGATACAGAAGTGTACTTTTACCTGCTCCAGACCGTCCCATGATTGCAACAAACTCCCCCCTTTTTACTGACACAGCAACACCTTTCAACACCTTTGTTTCTCTATCGCCATCTGTAAACGTTTTCGTTAAATTTTTTGTTGTGATTATATCTGTAGTCATGTTTTATTTTACGTATTGCATGTATCGTCCTTCTTTTTTTGTAAATGCATCTTTGGGACTCATTTTGTATGTATATCCATATTTTTTAGAAATCTTAGTTCCATCCACAACAATTGGGTATGAATATGTTTTCCATCCCCCAGGTGATGTCGGGATACCTCCACGTGAGAGATGCCACGCAACAAAAAATACTGCTCGAATAATTTGTGGATGAAGTGTAATGGTATTTTTTCCTACTGCCCGGGCCATATCTTTTCCAGTTACAATTGAACCTAGTGGACATGCGTTAAATGCTTCGTATTCGTGATTTGTTGGACCAAATGCCAAGAGTGCAGTAATATCTGCAATATCATCTTCATGCACAAACTGTCGACACCATAGTGGAGTTATTGGCATCCACGCAAGCAATCTTGTTACAAGTCGTTGGGCAAATGTTTCTTTCAATTGACCTGACAATGCAGATTGCAATCCAAAATTTTTCCGAGAATATCTTCCTTTTGGTCCAGTGATAGATGCAGGACGGATAATTGAAATTTGAGGATACGGAGCTCTTTCTTTTTTTGCCTTTTCATAGAGAGCCTTCAGATGTTCTTCCGTTACTTTCTTTTCCTGCGCATACAAGTATTCACTATCTCGAAATGGCACATCTTCAGTAAACACATGTTCATACGTATTTTCAGGAAGTGCAGAATATGATGCGACTGTCGAATAGTGAACCAGTCTTTTTACTGATGGTGTTGAAAACGCAAATTCAAATACATGATCTGATCCAACCACATTAAGTTGCCACTGTTCTTTTCCTTTTCCATAAAATTCTCTAATCTGCCACGCTGTATGAATAACAATATCTGGATTGTACTCGGCAACACTCTTTTGCCACGTTGAGTCATTTGTAAATGCTTGAATCCAAATAATTTTTGACACACCCTCAAGAAGTTGCGGTCGCGCAGCTCTATCTAGACAAACAATCTGTCGTACATCATCCCGACCAGCAAATTGATGCGCAAGCATTGCTCCTATATATCCAGCCGCTCCAGTAATAAAAACAGTGTGATTCATGAGCTGAGTATACTACACTCCAACTCTCATAGAAAGAGTCTTTATCGTCTTGAGCGCAATGATCAAATCAAGCAAAATAGATCTATGTTTTATGTAATACAGATCGTATGACAATCTTAATTTTGTCTCATCTACACTTTGCGGAGGAAGTCCTTCTTGTGTTACCTGGGCCCATCCTGACAAACCTGGTTTTACAATATACCGAGCTTCATAGTATGGAATCTCAAGCATCAATCTCTCACTTAAACCTTTCAAATCAGCACGCGGTCCAACAAGAGAAGAATCACCTTTCAGAATTGAAATAATTTGTGGTAATTCATCAATTCTACTTTTTCTTAAAAATGAACCTACTTTCGTAACCTTGAGTGATCCTTCTTCCCCAATCCATACACCATCTTTATTTCCAGTCATTGATCTAAACTTTTTTATATCAATAATCTCACCCCTTTCACCTAAGCGAGTTTGAGTAATAAAAACTTCACCTTTATCTTCCAGTTTAATTGCGAGTGCGACAAACGGATAGAGTAGAATAAGTGGAATTGCCAAAATAAGTGAAAGTACAATATCCATAATTCTTTTAATACTGTCGTATACTTTCTTCTCTACTACAGAAATATTTCCAAGAAACCATTGATAACTAAGCGAGGATAATGGAATTCTTTTAAATACTTCTTCATACAGATCCACAAAATCTAAATAGTTTTTTCCTTTATTTAAAAATAATTCATGATACACAGAAGACAAAAGTTTCCGAGCTTTTGCATGCTGACTTTCAACAACAACGACATCGTATTCACCAATATCAGATTTATCAATAAAATCTACCATATCAAGATCTATTGTTTTTTCAAAAATAAATGGGTATCGAGGATTGTTGTTAATCTCATCTTTTAATTCTATGAGTTCGTGGCCAGATGCAATAAGCAATGCTTTTATTCTTCTTCCCTCTGACAAAAACCGAAACACATACAATCTCCACACAAACAAAAGACTGATTGAAATCGCGGCATACAGTACAAGAATAGTTTTAGGGGTTGCTTGCGCCAAATTATATGAAGAGAAAAGATAAAAATATACAATCGTAATAATAATATTTATAGATTGCACAACTGCAATTGCTTTTGGCATCTTTCTTTTCGTAACCAACGTCTGACCCTCATACAATCCACCAATAACGAACAGTAGAAACCAAACCGGAGCCACATATAAAAATGGGGCAATAAAATTTAAAAACTCAACACCTGATGGAAAAGAGGTATTTCGTATAATACTACTTAACCAGAGAGACAAAGTGACTACAAACACGTCCCCTAAAAATAGGCCGATTTTTTCTCTGTATTGAACGCGTGTTGCGATGTCCATGTGTGGGATTGTAGCATGAATGCTCCATTTACAACACCCTTTATCTATGTAAACATTAACTATATATGACAAACCACACACGAAAAAAAGTCATCATCTTCATCACGAAATCAAACTGGGGCGGTGCTCAAAAGTATGTGTTCGATATCGCTACAAATCTTTCTCAGGAACATTTTGATATCACTGTGGCGCTTGGAGGAAAAGATTTACTGTATACAAAGCTGGTTGAGGCAAAAATTAATGTTATCGAGCTTGAAACTATGCAACGAGACATTAGTCTAACTAAAGACATCTTTTCATTTGTGAATATTATAAAAATTATTAGAAAGGAGCGACCAGATATTATTCATGTAAATAGCACTAAGATAAGCGGGCTCGGAGCAGTTGCAGGAAGATTGTTGGGTGTAAAAAATATTATTTTTACAGTGCACGGATGGGCATTCAATGAAGATAGATCTAGTTTCTCTAAACTGATTATCAAAGGTCTGTATATGATTATGCTATTACTCTCACACAACGTAATTGCAGTCTCACATAAAATCGTAAAAGATATTAAAAGATGGCCAGTGAGTAAAAAGAAATTAACTGTTATCCATAACGGGATTCTTACTCCTCACTTTCTTTCTAAAACAGAGGCTCGAGCAGAGTTCAGTAAAATTTCAGATCATACGTTTTCAGATAACGTAATAGTATTTGGAAGTGTTGGTGAACTTCACCCAATCAAAGGACACATGCATGCAATAAAAGCTATCGATCAGATTTTAAAAGAAAGACCAACTCTCCAGATTAGATATGCGATTATTGGAGCAGGTGAAATTGAAAATGAGCTAAAAAAGGAGATTATTTACAGAAATATTCTTGATAGAGTATTCTTACTTGGATACATAAAAGATGCAGCAAATTATTTAAAAGGATTTGATTATTACCTGTTCCCTTCATTATCTGAAGGTTTACCATACGCGATTGTTGAAGCAGGATTTGCAGAATTACCTGTGATCGCATCTGACGTTGGTGGTATTTCAGAGGTGGTTGAACATAATGTAGATGGAAGATTAGTTGAACCAGGAAAAGTGCAACCGCTCGTGGATGCAATATATACATATATAGACAATCAGGATGCAGCAAAAAAACAAGCAGCAGCACTCAATGCAAAAACAAAAGATTTATTTACCATAGAAACAATGGTTGAGAAAACGAAAGCTATCTACCTAAAATAGAGTCGAGTGTATTTTTCCCCACGATCATACGAGCAGGAATATATCCAGCAACAACTGTTACCACAAATAAGGCAAACGCTCTCCAGAATGTTCCGAGAAGCGGTGCATATAAGATACCATCACTAAATGGAAATGGAATTGGGTGTGCATCAATAAATGGCACCAAGAATCCATACAGGATTAAAGTACCCAACCCTGCTCCGAGAAGCGCATAAAAAGCAGATTGAATAATATACGAGTACTCAATTGATTTTGAAGAGATTCCAATTCCCTTTAGAATTCCAATAAATTTTCTTCGTGTTAATGTGTTTACGAAAATCACAATGAATACAGTAATAGAAGCCACAACCAAACCAATACTTCCCATGAGTGTTCCAAGAAGTCCAAAAATATCTTTCATATCTTTCAAGAACTTTGGCTGAGCTTCTGTTGCTGTTTGAATTTTTGCATCATACTCATATCCGTTTGCTTCAAGAATTGTTTTCACACGTACCGCATCTTCCTCTGTGCTTCCTGGTGTCAACTTCACCGCAATCTCACTTACGTTCACATCACTTCGACCAATTAATTTTCGAAGTTCAGGCTGCACGATAAATACACGGGCATCAATCTGATCAATCTTAGATTTTAAAATTCCTCGAATAAATACTTCTTTACTATTTTTATCAACTGTCAGTTTTACTCTGTCACCAATTTTTACACCACGAAGCTGTGGAAATCCTGCGTTATCAATCGGAGTCAATTCATTTATCAAAAAAGCACCAATCAAAATACCGTCACGATCTGCCTCATCGAGATATGTTCCATCAATCACAAACTTAGAAAGATTTGTTGCTTTATCTTCGAGACTCGGATCAATACCTGCTACAGTTACCTGTGCTTCGTTTGGAGTTTCCTCTTGTCGCAATAACTTTCTGTATTCTGCTTGTACTTTTCCACCTGCAAGAACTCGGGGAATTACATCAGTTACGTTCGGAAGACTTGTAAGAATTTGCTGAATCTCTGCACTATTTTCAATAATTGCTTTTTGTCGAAGCGTAGAAATGATAACATCTCCAGAATATTTATCTTTACTTCCTTGAATAGAACTTTCAATCAATCCTACTAGAATACCATTTACCACTACAAGGTTTAGAAATGTAAGCATCATCACCGCAACAATCAATGATGTAGTCCACAAACTTGCATGCTTCAATTGTCGAACAGCAAGATAGAGTGCAATATTCCAGTCACCTGCTTTTTTACTTTTATGTGCCATGAATATGTTATTTTGCTTTTACTGTGTAAATGATTGTCTGACCTTGTGATAGTCCTGACAAGATCTCAATGTCACCTGTACTACTAATCTCTCCTGTTTGTAATGGGACCAAAGTGACTGCTCCTTCATTTTCAAGAGCACCTGCACAATCTGGAGATAATACAGAAACCGCTGAAGATGTTGCTTGTGCTGCACATGATGGATCGACGAGTACTTGAGCATTTTTAATTCCTTTTTCTAGAATCATTGCCACTTGAGGAATCTGTAAAATTCCCTCTCGTCTGTCTGTTTCGATTTCAATGTTTGCAGTCATACCTGATTTTACTCTCTCATCTTTTTCTGCGAACTGGATTTTTGTTCTGTATGTAGACACACCATCTTTTACGGTTTCCGCAGGATCAACTGAAATCACGATCGCATTAAATAGCGTCTCTCTTCCGTATGCATCAAGTGAAATTTTTGCAGGCTGATTAATTTGTAGTTTTGCAATATCGTTTTCTGATACAAAAGTTTCAATTTGATATTCACCGTCATTTAACATGCTAATAATTGGAGTGTTTGGAGAAGAAATTTCCCCTTCTTTAATATCAACTTTTGTAATCACACCGTCAAATGGTGCACGAATAATTGTTCGTGAAAGTTGTGCTTGTGCACTTCCCACTCCTGCTTGTGCACTATCTACATTTGCTTTGTAGATTGCAATTTGCTCAGGTGTGGCACTTGAAACTGCGAGTGCAAGAGCATTCTGTGCCGATGTAAGTGCACTTGTGTTATTTTTGTATCCAGCTTCTGCTTGGTTTAATGCTCCGATAGCTCCAGAGAAAGAACTTCGTGCGAGTGCAATCTCAGCCTTTTGTGACGCAACAACTGTTGATTCACTTCCAAGTGATTTTTCTGCAACAATAGCAATCGCTAAGTTTACATCGTTGATAAATTTTTGTACCTCAAGCAATTGTGATCGTGCTGATGAAAGCTGACTGATTGAAGTGATATTATTTAAACCTTTTAAAATATCTCCTACTCGAACTCGTTGTGCAGTTAATGATTCTCGGAGGCCTGGGTTTTGATCAATTAAATATTTAAATACAGGATTCAAACTTCTTGGATCGTTAAATGTTGAATCAATATTGAATCGTACTGCCTCATCTGCTTTTGAAAATGTCTCTCGGATTTGATCTAGAAGTGTTTGCTCCGCAACTCGTAAATCAGCCTCTGCTCCCGTCACTCTATCTTGCGCTGCTTTCACATCTTCTTTTTTTGTTCCATTTAAAATGTCGTTTAGCTTTGCTTGCTCAGAAGCTCGAATAGCAGCATTTTTTTGAACAGCTGAAGAATAATCACCGTTTGAAAGAGAAGCAAGGACTGTACCTTGTTTAACAAAATCTCCAACTTTAACATTTACCTTGTTTACTCTACCAGCAACCTCAAACCCCATATCAACGTTTTTAGCCGCAATAACCTTTCCTGTAAGAGAAACCTTCTGCACAAATTCTCTTGGTACCACAGTATATGTCATTACATCCGCACTTGTACCCCCACCGAACACTTGACCAAGCAAAAACAGCCCGATAATTGTGGCTGGTATCCAAACTTTCTTTTCTTTCTTTCTTGCCCACAATTGAGTAAATGCATTTTGAATTTTTGCTTTCATGTTGCCCATTCTAGCATAAATACATAGGTATTGCATGTGTATTTATAGTCTGCTATACTATGAGTATTAATTTCTCGCTAGACGGACAGATGTGACTCTTTGCATCTTTGATTGACAATATATCACCGCACCTATGCGTCGAACTTACAAGATTAAAAAATTAACCCTGACCTCATAGGTCATACATATATGAATAAAGAATTTGATAACGGATCTAAGAAACCTCTCCGGGTATATCATGGAGATCAAGCACCTGCTTCTTCTCCTGCCCCTAAGGTTAAACTTCCAGATCCAATGCGTCCAAACGGACCACTTACTGGACATAAAAAGCCAGTCGCGTCAGCTCGTGCACATGCACCTGCCTCGCACACTCCTTACAATCAACAATCAGTAAAAAGACCTCTTGGTACTGGAGATGAGATTGATGAGGATGCAATTGAAATGAATGACACCATTCATACAGAACAAGCAACACCTAAAAATAGAAAACCAAATAAACGATACAGTATGCCTCGATCACGACCAAGTATTGGTTCTGCATCAGCAACTAAGCCTGGAACTCAGAAAGAAATTCCTGAAGTACTCGGAGACAACTATCGAATCATTCCTCTTGGAGGAGTGGAAGAAATTGGTATGAACATGACTGTTATCGAAAACAAAGATGACATTATTGTTATTGATGCCGGATTTAAGTTTAAAGAAGCTGGAACTCCAGGTATTGATTACATTTTACCAAACACAAAATATCTCGAAGAACGAAAACATAAAGTTCGAGCTATTATTATTACACACGGACACTTGGACCATATCGGCGCACTTCCATACGTTATTGAGAAGATCGGTATGCCACCTGTGTATACTCGAAACCTAACTGCCTTGATGCTTAAAAAGCGACAAGCTGAATTCCCACATATTCCTGCGCTTGATTTTAAAATTGTTGAAGGAAATGAATCAATTAAGATTGGAAATACTTCTATAAAATTTTATGGAGTTACTCACTCTATTCCCGATTCACTCGGTATTATTATCGATACACCTCACGGATGGATTACAACTCCTGGAGACTTTAAACTTGATCACGTAGATGGAACTCCAACCGCTGAGGAAGATGATAACTATAAATTGTTCGATGGAAAAAATGTTCTTCTACTTTTAGGAGAATCTACAAACATTGAAAACCCGGGATTTTCTACACCTGAAAGTGTTGTACATGAAAACCTTGCAGAGATTGTAAAAAACATGTCAGGCCGAATGATTATGGGTATGTTTGCATCACACGCATTTCGTATTGCAAAAGTTGTTGAGGCTTGTGAAAAATATGGAAAGAAACTGGTGATCGAAGGACGAAGTATGAAAAACAACGTTGAGATTTTAATCCAAGCTGGACTTCTTAAAGTATCTAAAGGTACTTTTATATCAGCACAAGAAATGAGTCATCATGCAGCAGACAAAATTGTTGTCCTTGCAACAGGGGCTCAGGGAGATGAATTTGGAGCTCTTATGCGAATGTCTAATAAACAGCATAAGTATGTAATCCTCACAGAGAAAGACACTATCCTACTCTCTTCTTCTATTATTCCTGGAAATGAAAAAGTTGTTCAGAAAATGAAAGATAACATTGCTCGTTCAGGAGCTAGAATTATTCACTACCGAACATCTGATGTTTATATTCACGCAACAGGACATGCAAACCGAGGAGAGATCGAATGGCTACACAGAAAGCTTCGACCAAAGTTCTTCATGCCAATGCATGGTAACCACTACCACTTGAAGCTCCATGCTGAGCTCGCAAACAATCTTGGTATTCCAAAAGAAAACATTATTGTTCCTGACGACTGTAACATTCTTGAAATTCAAGAAGGAGGTACAAAGTTTGTAAAACTTCCAGTTAAAGCTCCTGACAATGTAGTGATGGTGGATGGATTTACTGTTGGAGATATTCAAGACGTTGTACTACGAGATCGACAGATTCTTGCAGAAGACGGAATCTTCGTTGTTGTTGCAATGATGAATCCAATGACAGGACGACTTATTAAATCCCCTGACATTATTTCTCGAGGTTCAGTATATCTACGAGAATCTCAAGAGCTTCTTCGAGAGATCCGAACACTTGTTCGAACAACAATCGAGAGAGCTGCGTATCAGATGCGACCACCAAATATTGATTACATAAAAGATCTTACAGCAGATACGCTTGGTAAATTTATTTTCCAAGAGACTGCAAAGAGACCGATTATTATTCCAGTTGTGCTACTTGTATAAAGTTTAAAAATGAAACCCCCGACGTCGTGAGACGTTGGGGGTTTTGTGTTGTGGGAGATCTGTATCAGATCCGGACGGTTTCTTTTCGTCGCGGCAGCTTACTGAACATCTTTGCAGATTTGCAGCTGATGCATTCGGCGCCGGGATAGTAGAATGTCCCGTGAGTGGAGCACTTTTCCAAATCCCCTTTGGGTTCAATTGGATTACTATCTTTGTCGACGATTTTTATATTCCCGCTGTTGCGGCGGAAAACCCAAGAATAATAAAGCACCGCCTCAAAGGGCAACCACAGTGAAGGTTGTGGAAGCATTGTCCCATCTTCACGCCACGTCCAGAAAATGTCGGGTTGCATCTGATCGTCTGGCCATGTATCCCAATGTTTTTCATACACTTTGCCGTCATTACCGATCCCTTTAAGACCTATCCCAGCAGGACACTTTGATTCTTTTCCTAGAACATTTTCGTGGATGTTGGTTATTGTGACCAAGATCTCCCTGACCACAATGATTGGATTACCGTAAGGTGGAACGAGTTCCCAGAGACAGATTATTTGACCGATTTTGTATTTCATATATAGAGCAAGATTGGGTTGAATGAGCTACTTAGCTACACCATAAATTATACCTTATTTAGGGTTAAATGTCAAACATATTACCGTACAACCACCTCCAACATAGCCATAGGATCCACAAACCGTAGATGTCGATATTCACTCAAGGCTCGAGAAAGCAATTCTAAAACTCTTACCTTTTCTTCTGTCGAAGTCTCTTTACTTCGTAACTTCTCCCGTAACTTTTCAACATACATATCGTACATAAGTTTTCCATCTGTATTTGTTCCTCGAATTTCATCAAGCACATCACTTACCTTTTCATCCTTAGAAATCGCCATGTCAACAAGCGTGTCAATAGATGTTACTTTTGGAGTTCCAATTATATATTCAACTTTATCTAAACTAATTTTCTTACCTTCAATTGAACTCATTACTTTTTGTAATACTCCAAGCGTATCTCGGAACGACCCGTCCCCTGTCATTGCAATGAGTATTACTGAGTCTGTATCAATACTGTATCCTTCTTTTTTACACACATCGTTAACCACCGTACCAAGAGTATGAAGAGATGGAGTTTGGAATGTATGAACCTCACATCGTGAAATAATTGTATCTGGAAGTTTAGATAACTCAGTTGTAGCAAGTATATATATAACATGTCTTGGTGGCTCTTCTAGGCCCTTAAGGAATGCATTGAAGGCTGCCTTTGAAAGCATGTGAACCTCATCTAATATGTATACTTTGTACGGAGAAAGAAACGGGAGTGTCATCGCACTTTCTGTAAGCTCACGAACATTATCCACCCCAGTGTATGATGCTGCATCAATCTCAGTAATATCCTCTGGTTCAACTCCGAGTTCTTTTGCGAAGATTCGGGCAATACTTGTCTTTCCTACTCCTCGAGTTCCAGTAAATAGATAGGCATGGTGCGGAGTCTTTTTCTCAATAGCAGACTGAAGCACTCGTACAATATGATCCTGCCCTGATATATCTGCAAATGAAGCCGGTCGGTATTTTCGGTAGAGGGATGTATGGGTGTTTTGAGTCATGATGTGTATTGTATCAGATTTTAAACTTATATTTTAGCCTCAGATTTTTGACTAAAGATATGCCTCACAACATCGTCAATTGAAGCTTCATGAATAAGGATATCTTCTACCCCGAGATCAGATTCAATAAGTCGTGCAGCCAAATGTTTTGCATCAGCTCGTGCAACCTTAAATACCGCAGCGAACTCTTCATTTTGTATTAACTCTCCATAACTTTTTAATTTTTCTATATGTAAAGAAATAGAAGTAGTTATGGAAATTGTTTTATGCGGAGCATACTTTTCCATAAGCAGTGCAAGCTTTCCATCGTACACAACCTCACCGTGATTGATAATAATCACACGTTCACATAATTCTTTAATATCATCCATATAATGAGATGTAAGAATAATAGTTGTTTTCTTTTCTCTGTTATATTTTTTGATAAACTCTCGAATATTTTTCTGCGCAGTTACATCTAATCCGATTGTTGGTTCGTCTAGGAGTAAAACCTTTGGACCGTGCAAAAGTGCTGCAACGAGTTCACATTTCATTCTTTGACCAAGTGATAATTTTCGTACAGGAATATCTAGAAATGATGTAATATCTAAAAGTTCAGTTAACTCTTCCAGAGTTGCATTAAACTCAGCATCAGGAATTTCATAAATTGCTTTAATAAGTAAAAATCCGTCCATAGCAGGCATGGCTCTTGGAAGCTGGTTCTTCTGTCCCATTACAAGAGCAAATTGTTTTTGAAACTTTTCCTTTCTTTCTGATGGAATATATCCGAGAGTTGTAACTTCCCCAGAAGTTGGATACACAATCCCTGAAAGTATTTTGAGTGTTGTTGTTTTCCCTGCACCATTTGGACCAAGAAATCCCACCAACTCACCTTCCTTAATATCAAAAGAAATATCTTTAATAGCCTTAACAAATATCTTTTCTCTTTTAAACAACGACAGAAAACTAGCCGCAAGTCCTTTTTGCTTTTTTACAACTTCGAATTCTTTTACCAGATTTTTTATGTGTATAATTGTTTGCATAGATGTTATAGTCCTACTCCTTCATATTTTCTAATTCCGCGGTTCCAAATAAACTTTAGTAGCATATACAACAAAGCTATCCAAACTATTTGTATTCCAAGCCCAATAATTCCTTCTTTAATGGAGATCTTTTGCAGGTATAGTTGTGCAGGAACATAGAATGTATACGCAAACGGAAGCAAAGTTGCTACAAATGCGAGCCCAGTAGGAAGAATGCTTAGAGGGAAATATCCTCCTGCAAAAAATCTTCGAACTCGATCTGTCATTGAAAACAGTCCGTCTACATCATCTACCCAGAATGCAACTGTTCCAATAATGGTATTCAATAAAAATTCTGTTAAATACGCAAGGAAGAGCATTGCAACAATTACAAGCAGATACATAAGATCTGGATTAAAAATTATGTAATCTAAGAAAAAAACCGAAGCAATTAATTGTCCAACTATTGCAGTTAGTAATACGAGTAGTGTTGCACCAAATCTATCATAGAAAACATATCGTATGTACGAAATAGGTTTTACCAGAGACATTGAAAGGGTTCCATCAAAAATATCTCTTGCAATCGTTGCGGTGGAATAACTTCTCGTAAATGCAGTAAGAATATTTCCTATGAAAATATATGTCACCATTTCTTGAACTGTAAAACCCTTGATCAAAGACACACCGTCTCCACTTCCTGCATAAATCGCAATCCACATAATACACAAAACAACAGACTCAGCTATTTCACCAAATCTATACATAAAGATAGTAAATCGAAACGTCAAAGCACGTTGCCAAGCAAACGACACAATGCTGAGGAATTTGTTCATGAAATCATACTATCATACCCCTAATATAAAATCACCTTAAACTCATGCACGAACGTATCAAGTGTTCTTTCAAACTCTACCCGTGTAATCTCGTCTTCAAGTGGGTCATTTACCTTCCTTTGCAGCACTGCTTGAATACAGAACTTATCTCTGTCGTTTTGCAATGAGCGTGTGTATACATTCCCAGCTGAATGTTCATCTTCGTACGAATATTCTGTATAATCAACCATTATTCCATTTCTATTTACTTTCGTTTCCTTTGGATTATCAATACAAACTTCGCTGTGATTTTTTAATACTTTAATTTCCGCTCGAGTAATAGTGAAATTATTTACAGGTGCATACGTAAATGTCAGTAAACTTTGTCCATCAATAGTAGATTGTACAGCAGTTGGTTTTAGGCCTTTCAGTAATAGAGTCTGAAATGCCACATCAGGATTTTTATACTTGAGTGAAGTGTTCCATATTGGCCCCATCAATTCCGAAAAAGAAACAGGTTTTCCATCTGGAGATTTTCTGTTTGCGTCATACCAATAAATACCAATACCTAGAGTTGCAGCAACAATAATTGCCATCATGAAGTGCGCTATAAATCCTCGTTGATTCATAGCTCTAGTATAGCACTTTTTATTTTCCAAACATGTATACAACTTGTGCTTTAACATTGTTGATATAGTTTTTGAAGAAGGAACCGATACCAACAGGGCGCTTGAGTACGAATGTGTATTCTTTTGATCGAGATTTATTACCTGCTGCATCTACAGATTCAACTGTATAATAGTATGTTGCATCAGGATAAACCCCTGCGCTTAGATACGCATAATGAGATGTTCCACTTGGACCAGTTTGCGTAGCAAAATATGAACCTGTAGTTGTACCATAATATACTTTTGAAGAAGATACCTCATCAGTTTTCCAACTAATATACATAACCCCTGATGATGCAACACTACTTACATACGTAATCACAGGAGGGAGAGTATCGACTGGACTGTCGTTACTAAACGTAGTCGGAGGTGTTTGTATTAAAGGAAGTGAAATTGTCTTTATTGCACCTGTTGGAGTTCCTGCAAAATAACGTATAGTGTTTAAATCTGCAGTATACACAAATGCTCCTGCTGGCAAACTTGAAGCCTTGAAAACATACGTTGCATCAAACATTTTCACAGCCCCTTCTGGAATACGATATACGGTAATAAAGCCATATGTTGGATGCTGTATTGCAACCTGTAAATTAGAGTCAGTAGCAATTAGAGAAACGCTCGTTGTCGTTGAAAATTGCTGACTTTTTAGAGTACCATTTGCAAGATAAATATAAGTATCTCCCTTCCCACCTGTGATTGAAAGTCTAAATGATGCCATTAATGCCGTTGAGACACCATTATTAGTTACAGTGACAAGCGAAGGGGCTTGAGCAAGAACAACTTTTGGCTCAGTCGATAAACTTGTCATTGCATTCATCTGATTCAGAACTTGTGTAGCGTGATTTGTAAGTGCAGTATGTGTTTCCTTCAATCTATCATAGGCAACATTCTGAGAACTTGTAGGTACAGTAACGTTAAAAAACTTTTGTATATCTGCAGTCGATCGAGAATTATATCCAGCATGCGTATTTTGCGAAACGAAAACAGCTAAAACCAACACAAGTAAAAAGGTAAAATTTTTCATATATAAAAATTAAATATTAATAAAGATAAACTTTATATAGTATACCTTATATTTTACCCTTGAGATACAACACTACTTCGTCCGCCGTCTCCATGTCCATAATCTTCCCTCGGATCTCTACTGCATCTTCAAATCCTGTCATATATGTTTTGAAAAATTTCTTCATCAGTGCAAATGATTTCACATCTCCAAGCTCTTTAGCAAAAATTTCAGTCTGCCGTGCAAGGGCCTCAATTCGCTCAGTCCGAGTCACCTCACTCGCCTTTGGACCATTTTCCAAATCTCTAAAAAACCAAGGATTACCAAACATAGCTCGTCCAACCATTACTCCATCAGCATTGCTTTGAGCCACTTTGTCTAGTCCATCTGCAACAGTTTCTACATCACCATTTCCAAATATAAGTGGTGCTTTTTTTGTTGGGTTATTTTTCTGCCATTCATCTCGCATAGCTACAACTTGTTTTACATAATCCCAGTTAGCAGGAACTTTCGACATTTCTTTTCGAGTACGTGCATGGATTGTAATCAAATCTATTTCCGCATCCAACAAAACCGGAATCCACGTATCAAGCTCTACGGCATTATATCCAACACGAGTTTTTACTGAGATAGCCATTTTCCCATCGGCTGCTTTTTTAGCGGCTTCAATTACTTCTCGAGCAAGATCGTGATGCTTCATCATGGCTGCTCCACATTTTTGCTTTTCAATACTTTGATCTGGACAACCCATATTAATATCAACTCCATCAAATCCCATTTCCAAACACAACTTTGTTGCTTGAAACATATGATCTGCAGTGGATGAAAAAAGTTGTGCAACTATTGGATGTTGTTTTTCATTAAATAATAAATCCTTCTTTAGTTTATACTTTCCAACTTCAGTTGCTCGTACTAGTCCATCAGCAGATACGAATTCAGTCCAAAATACATCTGGTGCACCAGCTTCTTGAATCACTGTTCGAAATGCAACATCAGTTACATCCGCCATGGGAGCTAACACAAAAAGTGGTCTATCAGGGTGTTGGATTTTGAGGGTGTGAAAAATAGACATAACTTAAATACTCATCGATGTTCCCAACTGTATCATAGTTCCAACAGGAACTCCTCCTGCCACACATCCAGTTACCGCATACACCAAACACACACCTCCTGGTACATATTGACCAAGTGCATTCACACCAGAACGAGGTTGATACCACTTATAGAGCATTGTGACTCCGGTTTGATATATAAGAGGCAACACAGGACCTCGTACATCTTTTACATAGAGCAAAATATTTCCACTACATGTACATGGAACCATCACCGTCGTTTGACCTCCAAAGTTAAGTGGTCGCACAACTGCGGCAGCTGCTGCCGCTCCTGCAATAGCCGAACCTGAACTTACTACTGTGGCGGCAAAAACTTCACTGTCGAGTTCTTTTTGGATTTGACCCTGTTTTGAATATGTAAATGAAGAACTCGCGTTTTCATACACAGTGTTGCTTTGTACACCTTCTTTAATAACTGATCCTGCCGGTAAAACCCCTGTTGTATTTTTTACATACAAATCTCTATCATCTGTATATACAGTCAGTAATTTGTTAAGAACAGCTCGAGTAAACACATCAATAGTAGATGGATTAGTAGTAGCAGACATTGATGTTGAAGTAGCCAAACTTCTTTCATATGCAATATCTACTGCAAATTTTTTTTGAAACCTTGCAACTGCATCTTTCGTTTTTGCACCATAATATGATGTAAGTGAAGAATTAGAACCTGGACCTGTTTCGGCAATACGAGTTGAAGTACTCATATTTAAAAGATTCTGTAGATAATATACATCTGGATTTGTACTTTTACCCAACTTCATCTCTTTTGTAAATCTAAAATCTCTAGGTACGATAAAATCCGTAATTGTTGCAGCCTGGAGCTGAACAGTAATACCTAAACACACAAGCAGTACATATGTACATATTCTACGCATATATTTGTATGGTATCATAAATCCCATTATTATTTAAATTTAAAACAAATGTCAGTAAAAACAACAACGAAAGCAAAATCAGCAGGATTTACAATTAAAACTATCGTAGGACGAGAGATTCTAGACTCACGAGGAAACCCAACTGTTGAAGTTGATGTCACTCTAAAGGATGGATCATTTGGTCGTGCAGCGGTTCCATCAGGAGCTTCTACAGGATCATACGAAGCTATAGAGCTTCGAGATGGAGATAAGAAAAGATATTTAGGTAAAGGAGTTTTAAAAGCGGTTGAAAATGTAAATACAAAGCTCAGAAAAGCTTTGGTTAACAAATCATTCGATCAAAAAACTCTGGACGAAGCAATGATTGCACTTGACGGAACTCACAACAAGGCTGTACTTGGAGCAAATGCAATTCTTGGAATCTCACTTGCCTTTGCACACGCAGCTGCTGTTTCTACTAAAAAACCTTTGTATGCGTATTTTGCAAACATTGCAAAAACAGGGAAAGCTATGTCGCTTCCACTTCCGATGATGAATATTTTAAATGGAGGAAAACATGCAGAAAATTCAACTGACCTTCAAGAGTTTATGATAATGCCAGTTGGAGCAAAATCATTCAGCCATGCTTTACAGATGGGAGCTGAAGTATTTCACCATTTGAAAAAAATGCTTCATGATCAACATATGAATACATCAACTGGTGATGAAGGAGGATTTGCACCATCACTTCCATCAAACCAAGCAGCACTTGATATCATCAAAACTGCAGTAGCGGCTTCAGGATATAAATTTGGAAAAGATATTATGATTGCGATTGATGCAGCGTCAACAGAATTATATAAAGATGGCATGTATCACCTTGAACGAGAAGGAAAAGTTCTTTCATCAAAAGAAATGGCTGACTTGTATAAGTCATGGTGTGCAGCATACCCAATTGCATCTATTGAAGATGGATTTGCAGAAGATGACTGGGATGGATATGTAGGATTTACAAAAATGTTAGGAAAAAAAGTTCAGGTTGTTGGTGATGATTTGTATGTAACTAACATTGAAAGATTACAGAAAGGAATTGATTTAAAAGCTGGAAATTCTATTTTGATTAAACTCAATCAAATCGGGACAGTTACTGAAACCATTCAAGCTGTGAAAATGGCACACAAAGCTGGTATGACTGCAGTGATTTCACATCGATCAGGTGAAACTGAAGATACAACAATTTCACATTTTGTTGTTGGAACTGGATGTGGACAGATTAAGACAGGATCACTGTGTCGAACAGATAGAGTTGCTAAGTACAACGAACTTCTTCGAATTGAAGAGAGTCTTGGCGCGAAGGCAAAGTTTGCTGGTAAGGATGCGTTAAATCGATAAAGTCTAAAAACTACATATTAAAAAACCCATACTCGCGGAGACTAGTATGGGTTTTTTAATATGTAGTTTCAGGGGTTTTCATTTTGTATTTTATGTGATATTGTATGTGAGGAACAAAAATTCAACCCACTCATGCAACATGAAAACAAAGATTGTCTCCTTCTTTTCTCGCTCTGCCATTACGATTACCATTACCGCCTTGTCCACTACTGTGGTTGGCCTGCATTATCTCTACCAAGCACTGCTTGGAAACAACAGTTTCCTGTATGGTACTACTGGCGCCCTGATCACCATCCTCGGTTTGTCCACTCTTGGATTCGTAGTTCATTGCTTCCGCAAGCAAAAAGGAAAATGAAACTGCCTACTCCAGCACATAACACACTACCCCTCTCAGATCTACAAGGTCTGATGAGGGGTGTTTATTTATAATTTTTAAAATTGAACCATACATTGACTTTAGTGGTAAAATAGTGTATAATACACATATCCGAAAACGTACTCGGTACCTTAAAAACTATGAAAGAATCCCTTCCTGAATCACCGATTTATCGTAAACCTCCTACTGTGCCTCACGGGTTTGTGCCCATCAAAAAAGTGGTGATGCCTCTCAAAAAAGTCAGCATTCCACTCCATATGATGTTCCTGACAGGCCTCATCCTCTCACTTTTATGGGGTGGTTGGATTGCCCGGTATGTGGACCACTCCCCGGTCACCGACCCTACTGTTATTACAATGTTTATGTTGGCAGGATTTATGCCCGCCATCGTCTTTATTGTCTTCTTGTTAATGAACCTCTTCGGAGCGTTCAAAGGCAGGAAATGATCGCAACCTCATCACTTCAGCCGGACCTCTCAAAGGGTCCGGCTTTTCTATGTATATTTTTACACCATCAACCCTTTCCCTTTCATTCTTGAAGTCTCCGGAATATCAAACAACTGTAAAATAGTAGGAGCCAAATCAGCGAGCGTTCCACCATCTCTCAAATTCAACCCTTTCTCAGTAACAATACACGGCACAGGATTAATCGTATGAGCCGTATGCTTATCTCCAGTCACCTTATCAATCATAACCTCTGCATTTCCGTGATCTGCAGTTATAATTGCAACACCATCCATCTCTATAATCCCTTCTACCAATCTCTTACATTGTTCATCAACCGTCTCAATAGCTTTAATAATTGCATCTATATTTCCTGTGTGTCCCACAACATCTGCGTTTGGAAAATTCACAACTAGAAAATCATGAGTTTTAAGCACCTCTAAACAAGCATCAACGATTTCTTTCGCTTTCATTTCAGGGGCCTGATCGTGTGTTGCAATGTCACTTCGACTATCAACCTTTATATGAATCTCACCAACCTCGACACCGTCCCTTTGTCCATTCATAAAAAAAGTAACGTGAGGAAATTTTTCAGACTCAGAAATATGAGCATGAGAAATTCCTACTGCTGAAAGTTCTTTACTCAAACTTGTTTCAATATATGCAGGCGGAAATGCAACAACCGTATCAATCTCATCTCCGTACTGTGTCATACTCACAAAACATAAATCTAACTCTTCTTTTTTCTCAAGAATCTTTACAGTAAGTTGACGTGCCCGATCTGCTCTAAAGTTAAAGAAAAATACTCCATCGTGTTTAGATATAATATAGTGTTTAATCTCTTTCTCACCAACTTTACCATTGTGGTGTGTATACAAATAATGCTCCAAGTACTCATCAATTTTTCCTGTTGGATCCACATCTTTATATTGTGCATCCATGAAATCAGGCAAACTCATTTCATGTAAATTTACCGACTTACCTTTTCCTTTAAATAAAATATCAGTCACCATCTCCACTCGCTCATGATTTCCGGCTCTGTCCATTCCAAAATATCTTCCACCAAAACTTCCAATTACTCCCATGTTGTGAGATTCCATTTCCGAAATAAGTTCTCGTAAATATTTTGATGCGGTTCTAGGTGCACAATCTCGTCCATCAGTAAAAAGATGTAACACCACCTGTTCTTTTTCCAATCCTTTTTGTGCTGCAAGTTTTAGAAATGCATACACATGTGTATTGTGACTATGAACACCACCATCACTCAATAATCCAATTAAATGAATCTTACTCTTATGTTTTATCGCATGATCAATCAATTGCAAAAAAGCACCATTATCAAAAAAAGTTCCATCCATAATCGCCTTCTCAATAGTTACCAAATCAGTATCAATTGCCGCACCAGCACCTATTGTAGTGTGACCGATTTCACTATTACCCATTTGCCCTGCAGGCAGCCCCACAGCTAACCCACTGGCCTCAAGGAGTGTGTGAGGGTATGTATTCCATGCATGATCAAAAAACGGTGTATGAGCCTGATGTATCCCGTTATGTTCTGTATCATTTGTATATCCCCACCCATCCATAATGATGAGTGCCACTTTTTTTCTTCTAGCCATATGTTCTATATAATTTTTTTAAGTTGATCTACTTCTACTTTTAATTTTTCTATTTGCTTAATGGCATCTTCATGTTTTTGCTTCAACATGTCATATTTTGATTTAATACCAATACTATACGCTTCTCGCTTGTGAACATCAGCTGCAAAATTCCTATCATTAAGATTCATTCGCGTAAGTTCTTGCACAACTCGTTGATGTCGATTCTTAAACATCTGTAATTCACTTTCAGTTTTTTGTATCTTCTGCACCAACTCGAGCTCCTCTTTTTTAAGCGCAGGTATTCCTGATGTTTCTCTTTTTTCCTGCAACTTAACTCCTTCTACTTCATGTGAATATTTTGAAAGCTCCATCTCAAGTCTTCTGCTCTCAGTTTTCATTCGCTCTTCATCTTGCACCAGTCTCTCGTATTCTCTTTTCTTACTATCGTAGGTTAATCTGTTTCTTTCTTTTTCTCTTCGCTCTCTTTCTTTTTTTAAATGATCCATCTTCATCCGCTCCGCTGCTGCACTATCATATGTTGTTGAGTTAATTCCACGACGGATTTCTTCTTTTGGGTTTTGAGTATTTCGAGTAGGTTGTGGAGTAATACCAAACATAGAACTAGTATATACTATGCATGAAAAAAACTCACGTACATTTCTGTACATGAGTTTTTTCTTTTGGAGCCGCTTCCCAGATTCGAACTGGGGACCTACTGTTTACAAAACAGTTGCTCTACCAGCTGAGCTAAAACGGCATCGAATGGATATGATCCTGGTGAATCATTTCCACAGTATACACTATCTACTTCCCGATTTCAAATCGTGAAAACTTAAGCACCTCAATTCGTTCTCCGAACTTCTGCATAGCAGCGTCGAGCACTCCTTGGATTGTTAAGTCACCATTTTTGATAAATGGCTGAGTCAAAAGTGAAAGCATGGCTACATCTGCATCTTCTCCTCCATTGTCTTCTTTAGCCTTAGCTTTAATCTCATCTGTAACATCAGATTCCTTCAAAACTGCTGGTGAAAATGCTACAACTTGCATTGCAATATCTTTAGCCATTGATCGGAACTCTGCGTTGTTTGATACGAAATCTGTCTCACATGCTAATTCAATCATTGATCCAGTTAGACCGTTTGAGTGAACGTATGCTTCGATGATCCCTGCACCAAACTCTCTATCTCCTTTCTTAGCTGCTTGTTCTGCACTTTTTTCTTTTAGAACCTCAAGAGCTTTTTCTTCGTCTCCGTTTGCTTCTTCAAGAGCTTTCTTGCAAGCCATAACAGAAATTCCTGTTTTGTCTCGAAGTGCTTTAATTTGTTCTGATGTTATCATATGGTGCAATTTTATACGTTATCTTTGTAAATGTAAACTATGCAAATAGTTTATGTAGAATGTATTCAACTGAAGATCGTGATGAATCGTTTGCAAGAATAGGATATGTGATATTTGAAATTTTGCAATCTGTGTTTGCAATAGCAACAACTGGAATCCCCATAGCGATAGCTTCGTCAACTGCAATAAATTCTTTCTTAGGATCTAACACAACAAGGGCAGCAGGCATACTTTGTAAATCTTTAACTCCTAGGAATAGTTTTTCAAGTCGAGCAACTTCTTTATCCATAAGAGATTGTTCCTTCTTTGTATATTTTTTAAGTTCTCCTTTTGCTTTCATATCTGTAAGCTCAATCATTCTATTGATTCGCTTTCGGATGATTTCAAAGTTTGTAAGAAGTCCTCCAACCCATCGTCCTGAAATATACATTTTTCCAAGTCTTTCAGCATATGTTTTTGAAAGATCCATGATCTCGTTCTTACTTGCAGCAAAAAGAATTGTTTTGTTGTTTGCAATTAGATCCTGTAGGAACTCTCGAGCTTTGTCGATCTGAGCTGAAGTAACTTGAATATCAATAATATCTACGTTCGCTTTTGTACCGTAAATATGCTTTTTTACTGAAGGATTTCGTGAAGATCGAAGTGTTCCATAGTGAACTCCTGCCTCAAACATACCCTGTGCGTCTACTGTTTTTTGTTGTGTCATATAAGGTATATGTATATCAAATTTTATAAGATAAATCAAGCGTTTTTTAGGGGTTTTGGGCTTATATCTAGATACAGGGCCAATACTTGACTTTTACAACCTATATGTGGTATAATATACACATTCAAAGGGACCTATTAGGAACCAATGGATTATGAGCTACGTAGCCCATACAACCTTCAAATACCAACTATTCCCATGAACAAAGTTTATTTTGTCGCCTCTGTTACCGCCATGATTGCAGCCCTTTACTATGGAGGATTCTGAACATGACCGGCCAACAAATCGCAGGACTAGTGATTCTGATTATTATCCTCCTGGCAATCAACAAACTGCCAAGAGGAAATCCGACTTACTCTACCCCGCCTTCAACGGCACCATTCCCGCTCTTACCTCGGTAGGAGCTAAACCACCCCTCATCTCCGGATGAGTGAGGTGGTTTCTTTTTTTTTGATCTACAGCGTAGGTTCAGGCACAGGTTCTTCAACTACTACAGGTACAGGTTCTACTGCTGGTGCAGGAGCAATTTCTTCTACAGGAGCAGGAGGAGGCACTTCTGTTTCTTCAACTTCAGGCTCTGAAGATGTGGCCGGAGCCTCTTCTGGTTCAGGATCCAAAACAGGATCTGGAGTTGGCACAGGATCAGGAGCAGGAGTAGACACGACAGTATTCTGAATTCCCTCACCCGCAAGAACAGTTTCTAGTTGCTCCGCTGTAAGACATACTTTTGTTCCATCTTTCTTTTTAATACACAATTCTTCTGTTTCAACTTGTTTTCCAAAATTTTCAAACTTTAACGCAAGCTCCTTTATTGCATTTATAAGTGTTGCAAGAATAGGACGATCTGCAAGAGTAAGAAAACCTCGTGCATCAGTTGTAACCGCTTCTGGAATCATTAATTTAACATTTTGCGCTGAAAATCCGGCATATATATTTGTAGTATCGTATCCTGTTGTATCTTTCCATTTATATAATATAGGATTAATTCCTAAAATCTTTTCTAAGCCGCTCTTAAACTCTCCTTGAATATCTTTGAGTTGCTCGTCCGATGATACGGTTACGTTTCCAAGCGAGTCAGTAATAAGGTTTGCGCCTCCAGAACCTAAGCTTGTAAATCTAATTGTCCCTGAAGCAGTGAGTGATGCAGAAGGTGTTGTTGTTCCGATTCCTATATTACCTAATGCAGTTATTGAGAGTCTGTTTGTGGGAGAGGCACCTGTTTGAAATGTAAGACCCGCATCAGATTTAATAGTTGAGAAAGTGTTTTGATATCGGAAGTAAATAGAGTTATCAGTTGAACCACTCCCGTTGTCGAGATTCAAATCACCACCAACAATTGAGATACCGTTAGGGTTACTCAACACACTTCCAGCTGTACCAATTTGTAATTTTGCAACTGGGTTTGAAGTTCCAATTCCGACGTAGCCAGTCGCCCCATCGACAAACATTCTGTTCGAACCTCCAGCATGGAATGCGAGGTCGAAATCAGCTGTAGTGTCAGCTGATCCTATTCCAATAGCTGATCCGACTGATCCACCAGAGAAATAAAATAATGCTTCCCCTAACATACGAATAGTTGCAGCACCTCCACCTCCATATAGCCCAACGTTTAGAGTTGGACTTACAGCCCCTAAATCTAGTGTGTGCCCTGGCGATGCTATACCTATACCAACAGATCCAGTACTCTTCACTACAAATGCACTCGTTCCTCCTGACGTCAAAACACTGAGTATATCATTCGAACCTGTTCCAATGACTGCCAATTTTGCAAGTGGTGTTGCAACTCCAATTCCAACGTTTCCACTTAAGAGAGCAGTGAGAACTGCAGTTGTAGGGGCGCCAATATTTGTAGTTGAAACTTGCAATTGGAAATCTCCAATGTTAGATACTTCAGTTTGAAATCCCCAGTTTCTTCTATTTGCATCGTTTGTTAAATTTCTTCGTAGATAGATACTACCTGTCTGACTATTGATAATTCCATTTACATCAAGTGGATGGTTTGCTGTTGTTGTGTTAATTGCAACATTTCCACCTCCTTTTTGTAGTGCAAGCGTAGTATATCCCCCTGATGTGTTGGCATACTCTAATGCAGATTTCCACGCACCATTATAGTACGCAAGCACCATTTTCGCACCAACTGCACCAACATCTGAAGATGGTGCGAAAGCTAAACTTCCGCTAGCAGCTCCTGCCCCACCAAGAAATGATCCTGCAGGCAAATCCCCTAAACCAGCATAATCAGTTGCAACCACAAATTTACTTGATGCTCCAAACACTGCATTTCCTCCAACATTTAATTTATATAAAGTATCTGCAGAATCAATTCTAACATTTCCATTTTGTGCAATGCTGAAAAGTGAAGTTCCTGTAGATGAGGCAACATTGAAAGGCAATAATCCAGCTGTACCCCTTATATTAAACGTGTAACTTGAAGAAGTTGCATTAATTCCAGCAACAGTTCCATTGTCCATAAATAAACCACTACTCAATGTCGAAGTGCCTATCCACCGTGCAAGATATCCATTAGTTCCACCAGAGAGAGATCCACTACCGCCAGATATTCCGAGTGAAGATGTTGCCACCAGATCATACCCACCTGAAGCATTACCTAGCAAAAGTTTTCCAATTGTTGGGGTGGTCGTTGTACCTGTTCCACCATTTGCGATTGGCAGTATTCCATTAAAATTTATAGTGTTACCACTCCATGCAAGATTTGTTCCTGCGATGATTTGAGATGATGGTGTATTGAAAAATGTTGCCCACTCAGTTGTTGAGGCAGTGAGTGGAATTACATAACCTGCAGCAAGTGAGAATACTCCAGTTCCAGCTGTGTATGTTAACCCCGTTGCAGTTGATGAAAACATACTTCGAACACTTGATGTTGAAAGTACAGGAATTCCAGTCAACTGTGATCCGTCTCCAACAAATGATGTCGCTCGAACAGTTCCAACTACAGAAAGTTTGTCAGCAGGTGTTGATGTTCCGATTCCTACATTTCCAGTTGTGAAGTACAAATCACTTCCGTTATTAAACCATTGTGCTGTAGAAGAAGATGTTCCTGCATTAACCCAACTCGTACCTTTTGAGACAAAGAGTTCATCAAGAGTTGAGTTGTAATAGAGCGATCCTTTTTTTCCAACTGCCGGAGTGCTTGTATACGTAAACACACCAAATGTATTATTTGATATGAGTGAAGATGAGACAGCTGAGCGTGGAGACAAGGTTGTTCCATTGATACTTATTTCAATGTACAGCGCTTGATTAAAATCAACACCAGAAGTGTCAACATCGTCAAATACGGCGCCAAAATATCCGTTACTTACCTGAATAGTTTTTGAGATGATTGAACCAGTTTGAGATCCTCCGGATTCAGAATCATAAAAAGTGAATGTTGCCGAGACCGCACCGTCCACAGGTGTACCACTAGAGTACAGTTGACCTTGAAACCGAAAAGCTTGTGAAGGAAGCGCCGCCTGAATACTCCCTTGCGTAACAAAAAATATCCCTAAGATAAGGAATATGCTTTGAATTACTTTTTGTAAATGGAAAGTTCTGCACATATATACTATATGCTTATATTATATAAGTATATAGATCATTATACAAGGAAAATCGATACGGTTTTACTCATCAGAATCATCACCTTCCGCAACCTCTCCACCATTTTCAAAAAACTCAACAACCGTCGTAATCATCTTCTCAATCTGACCTTGGAACATATTTTGAATACCGTGCCATGACTGTTTCAACCGGTGATCTGTAATTCGATCCTGCAACACGTTGTATGTTCGAATCTTCTCAGATCGATCTCCAGTTCCGAGCTGTGATTTTTTAAGTCCTGAAAACTTCGCAGCATCCTCTTCCTCTTTCTTTAGTGCCAGTTTTGCCTGAAGAATTGAAAAAGCTTTTTCTCGGTTCTTCAACTGACTCCGCTCTGATGTACATCGAACATCAATACCTGTTGGCTTGTGAATAAGTCGCACAGCCGTTTCTACTTTGTTTACGTTTTGTCCCCCAGCTCCCCCTGATCTTGAAAATTCCATTTCGAGGTCCGCTGGATTAATTTCAAACTTCACTTTCTTTCGAATAGGAAGTACTGCTACTACTGCGGTTGATGTGTGAATTCTACCAGACTTTTCAGTAGAAGGAATTCGCTGAATTCTATGCACTCCAATTTCATATTTAAAATATCTATATACTTCAAAACCTCGCACTTCATATGTTGCCTCCTTATATCCTCCGATTCCGTTTTCTGAAATATCAACTGTAGAAAAACTCCACCCTCTCTCAGTAGCAAAAATCTTATACATTTCAGAAAGATCTGCAGCAAAAAGGGCAGCCTCGTCTCCCCCTACTCCTGCACGAATTTCCAGAACAATTTCATTTGGATATTGATCAGCCACTTCTTCTTCCTTCATGATATCTTGGAGTTTAGAAACATTTCCATCAATCTGATCTTGAATGTTCACCATATCCATTTCTGCCATCTCTTTCATGTCCGGGTCTTGCGCCATCTGAACCAGTTCATCTTTTTCTTTCAGAAGTCGTTCTATTTCCAGCGCGAAAAAGCTTGTTTTAAAATCTTTTTTTAATTCGTCGAGGTTTAGGTCTTCCATGGGTTTTTATTATCTTGTACTTCCATAACGGTAGTATAGCAGAAAAGAGCTCTGGTATGAGCTCTTTTCTGTACAGGCTAAAAGTTATTTAGCTGCTTTTTTTGTAGTCTTCTTTGCAGGTGCTTTTCCAGCAGCTGTCTGTCGAGCCTTGAATTTCTCAACTCGTCCTGCAGTGTCTACAATTTTTTCATTTCCAGTATAAAAAGGATGGCACGCTGCGCAGATTTCAACAGCATGTTTCTCTTTTGTAGAACCCATAGTGTACTTAGCTCCACATGCGCATGTGAAAACTGCGTCAGTGAAGTATGTTGGATGTATAGCTTTTTTCATAGAACCCCATTATACATTAATCCTGAATTAAATCAATATCTGCTTGAAGTTTGAGGGCTCGGGCCATAACCTGATCACCGTAACTTGTATTTCCCCGACTTCCACATGATGCTCCTGAGTAGTATTTACAAGCTGCATTTCGCTCTGAAGCAGCAGTCTGAGCCGTTGCTCCTAGGTCTCCTAGGTATAAGGCTGAGGCAGTAAAGGCATCTTTAGCATTCCAAGGGTTAGCGGTCCCTCCTCCGTTTGCCTTAGCAATACGCGATTCAAAGATCTGCCATGTTGATGGAATAAACTGAGCTGGTCCCATAGCTCCTCCATATCCAATACTAAGCGGACATGATACACGAGTCTTGAATGGATCTTTTCCGAGTGCTTTTGTAATTCTCAAGAACGGTTGAATGTCTCGTGACGCCTTCATTACATTTGCAACTGCCGCCCCTGAACTTACTTTTACTCCAGCTCCAGTTTCTGCATTTGATAAATAACATGAACCCACGTTTGAACCTAGATTACTTTCTTGTTGCAAGATCGCAAGGATAAATGCAGGTCGTACTCCAGCAGCTCGCCCTGCTGCTTTTGCATATGCCACAGCATCTTCGAATTTAATTGATCCCGTATCTCGAAGGGCAAAGAGTGCATTTCGAATTCTGTTTGCTTCTGCATTTTTCTGAGCAAGTGTACCTTGATATGCTACTTGTTCTTTTTTATTTAAATTAAGTAATCGAAGCTTCTCTGCTTCTGCTTTTTCGATTACTTTTTTCTGAGCTTCGATTTCGTATTTTGAATCGTATTCTTTATCTCGCTCTACAGCCAAAGCTTTTTTCTCTTTTTCAGTTGCTGTTTTATCTTTATTAATATATGAAATTTCGTCCTTAATTCGAGATTGGATTGATCCATATGCATCTATATCTTGAAAAAATCCTGATAAATTTTCTTGTGCAAGCAAAACCTCTACCATAGAGAAATCGTCTAGTTCATGACTTCGAACAAGCATTTCTGAGAGCCCTTGTTTACTCTTATCAATACGACCATTTAGAGTCTTAATATTTCCCTCTTTTGTTACAATATCCTTACCAAGCTTTGCAATGGAATACTCATGGGCCTTGATTTTAAGCTGTGCCTGCTTTGTCTGAAGCTCTAACAATGCTTTATCTCGTGCGATAGACACAGCTTCATTTCGTTTACTTTTAAGTTGTACATTAAGCTCCGCAATCTCTTTTTCTGCTTTCTCAAGCTCTGCCAAACATCTAGTTCTGTTTTCTGGATTGACACAGTCTAACACCTGCGCATCAAGAGATGTATATATAGTCAAAAAACTGGCAATACTAAAACATAAAACTAAAACATATTTCATAGCTTCTATTGTACCATAGTGATAATAAAAAAACTGGCGTGCGTGCCAGTTTTTTCCACATCCTTATTCTGCTGCTTCTTCTTCGTCTTTCTTACCTTTTTGATCTGAAACTTCGATTGCAGACATATCAATTGGTGTTGATTCTTCCACTTCTTCAACAGGCTTTGATGCCGTAGCAACAACATCTGTCTCGTTAGCTAGGACCTTAACTCCTGCTCCAACTTTTAGGTCAGAAACAAGAATATGATCATCAAGTTCTGCAATGGCTGAGATATCAACTTCAATCTCGTGAGGAAGATGTTTTGCGTCTGCTTCTACTTCAACTTCATGAAGAACTTTTACAAGGTTTGCCCCGTGAGTCTTTACTGCTCCAGAAACTCCAACAAAAACAAGTGGTACGTGTACTGTAATCTTCTGTCCTTTTTGTAATGCAAGTAGATCTGCATGAACAATAATTCCTTTTACTACATGCTTCTGAACCTCGTGGATAAGAACATCTAGATCTGCATCCAGACCTTTAAGTGTAATAACTGATGATTCTCCGGCATCCTTAAAGAGCTTAGTGAACTCTTTAACATCAACTGAGATAGATGTTGAGGGAAACTTTGGACCATATACAACGGCCTTGATTCGACCCGTCATATCTGTAGCTTCACTGAATACTTGTGCGTTTAGTGTATGTGTCATGGTTTATGAGTATACACTATTTTTGAAATTTATCAATACACCCTTCCTTGGCTTATGTTAGAATACATGCATGAAAACCCCTTTGTTTTCCTACTTTATACTCAACAGACTCCTCATTCTTCTTCTCGGACTGTTTTCAACTGTTTTAGTGGCCCATTTACAAACCAAGAACATACACGGAGATAGGCCGATTTGGCACTTTTATCAAGGTGACCATACCTATACATATATTCAACCTGATAATCCTTTAGTGAGTATATGGTCTGTTTGGGACACGAAACGATATATTAGTATTGCTGAAGACGGATACTCTGCTCAACCATATCCATACGCAAAAGAAGATAATAAAGGTTTTCTACCTATGTACCCTCTTCTGATGTATATCTTTTCACATGCGATTTTTTCTGGAAACACACATGTAGCTGGAATTTTCTTATCGAATGTATTCTTACTTCTCGCGTTATATTATCTAGTACAGCTCATACGATCTGAACCAAAACTAAAACATGGTGTTCAAGAAAAAGAAGTATTACTCTATACTCTTCTATTTCCAACTTCATATTATCTTTCCGCAATCTATCCTGAATCTTTATTTCTACTACTCAGCATCTTGGTATTTTACTGTGTTAGAATTGAAAAAATATTTTTAGCATGTTTGTTTTTTGGAATCGCATGCCTGACGAAAACATTTGGAATCTTTCTTTGTATCCCGATTATCTTTTTTCTGTTTCAACATAGACATAGAGTATCACTTTCAAAACTCTTGTTGTATACAGGAACTCTTTTTGCGCTACCTATTCTATATTGTTTGCATATGTACAGTGTGTCAGGTGATCCTCTCGCATATATCCATATGCAGCAAACTCACTTTAGACACATTTGGGCAGAGCCATTTACCGTACTTATCAAAAATATTATAAGTATGAACCCATATTCCCTTTGGACATCTTCATTTATCGTCTTTGGGCTCGCAACACTTGGCTTGGCATCTAGAAAAATACCTATCACATATACTCTCTTTGGATTATCATATATATTGTTCACGCCACTTACCGGTGTAATTGAAGGATCAAGTAGATACATTGCGAGTTTATTCGTGATTCCTATTGCTCTTGCAGTGTGTATTAAAAATGAAGACGTGCGAAATATGGTTTATATTCTATTTGCAACCGTACAAGGATTTGCAATATTTTGGTGGGTAGCAGGTGCTGGATTCACATCGTAATGTGGTGTATAAATACAGTACATCGTATGTCTATTTCTATAATTATTCCCTGTAAAAATGAAGAAGAGAGTATTTATCCTGTTATTCGAGAGATTGAATTGGTGTTTGACGAAGCAAAGATATCACATGAAATTATAGTCGTAGACAACAACTCTACTGACTCAACAAAACATGAAGCAGAGAAAATTGGATCTCATATTCGAATTGTTGATTGTGCTACACCAGGTTACGGTGCAGCAATAATGCATGGAATACAAAAAGCATCACACCCTACCGTATGCATGATCGATGGTGATTGGAGTTATAATCCACGAGATATACTACGGCTTTTAGATTTAAGAACAGATAATCCAAATGCCCACATATATATGGGTAATCGATTTTCGAATGGTCAGATTACAAACATAAAATTTTTGCATAGAATTTTTGGAGTTCCTATGCTCAATTGGATTACCAATACATTGTATAGAGCACCAGAATCATATGATTCTCATTGTGGATTACGATTATTTGATAAAAAGATTTTAGATACGTTACAGTTAAAGCAAAATGATTTCTCATTTGCGAATGAAATGGTATGCAAAGCTCTCAAGAATAAACTTGCGATTATACAAACACCTATTACCCTTAGAAAAGATTTACGAGTATTTACTACATCAAAAATAAAAACCATACAAGATGGTTTTTATGCTTTGAAAACTATTGTTTCTTCTAGATTCTAGTCAGACCCTGAACCTGAATCCCCATCACTACCAGACCCTGAACCTGAACCGCCGCCGTCGAGAATACACACTCCAGCATCTCTAATATAACCCGAATTACATTCACAATATCCTCCTGCGTCGTATTCATTTGAGGGACAGTATAAATATGAACCACTAGATCCTGAATCACCACCACTTGCAGAGCCCGAATCTCCTCCACTTGCTGATCCTGAATCACCGCCACTTGGAGATCCACCACTAGAACCAGAATCTCCTCCACTTGCCGATCCACTGTCAGATCCAGATCCTGCCACATCATATGATGATTCATTGTGCTTTACTCCTGTAGTAAGGTCTACATTTAGGGTAATTGGAGGTAATGATCCAACGCTAATTCCAATGAGTGCACTATTTCCATTTAGTGTTTTTACATTTTCTGATGGTGCTAAGAATACCGCATTTCTAGTTTTAGAACCAGGCACAGTAGCAATATAGCCGGTAGATACAGCATTTCCATTTGCATCATACTCTACCCCAGCAACCTGAGTTGATGATGTGATGTACACATAACAATATCCAAGAGCTGCCTGAGGATCTGCTGCTGGTTTATTAGCAAGGTATCTTCCTGCAACCAAAATAGTAAATAAATCATCGTTATTTTTCCAGTTTGATCCTGTAGTTTGTGTTGTACAGTCTATAGTACCGTTTGCATTCTTTGGAACTTGGGTAAATGAGTTAAATGTTGAGTATGGTATTAAACCATTATTATCAAGTGAATATAACGCAAGAGCTTTTTCTATTGATTTAATTTCTTGTACACGTTTTGTATCTCGTGCCTTTGATCGCGCACCCTGAAGACTAGACAGTACCACAGAACTTAAGAGTCCGATGATGGCAATAACAACCAATAACTCAATAAGAGTAAATCCCCTTTTTGTGTTTTTTAAAAAGTTTTTTTTCATGGCTGATTATTTATTAAGAGTTAAATATTCGGCATCAAGCACTGCAGGCTGTACTCCGTTAGATTTAATAATAAAAATACTTATCATAACGATCACGAGTACAATGGTCAGAAGCACTGATATCGCTTGTTTTTCGCTTCTCACTATACCTCTTGTAACAAGAAACTTAATCATCGCAGGAACCTCTGGTTCCCCTAATAGCCGTCGTGATCGCAACTTAAATTGCGATTCATCAAATTGTATGTTTGCCATAATGGTTTAAGTTTACACCTATTTTTTAACTATGACAACTTTTATATCTGAACTATATAGGTAATAATAGTAGTCATGAACTCAAACCAACACAACATAGACATTCTAGCTATCGGAGACACCGTAGTTGATGTATTTATCAAATTAAAAATTGCTGAAGTACATCAAGATAAAGAAACAGAACAAAAACTTATTTGCATGCCGTTTGGAGACAAGGTTCCTTTTACAGAAGCGGTTGAACTCGTAGGGGTTGGAAATAGTGCAAACGCCGCAGTGTCTGCATCTCGACTTGGATTAACATCTGCCCTACTTACAAATGTTGGAAATGATATATACGGACAAAAAAGTATCGATGCGCTTGCCCACGATAAAGTGATTACGGATTACATTTACAAAAATGATGATAAAAAAACAAACTACCACTATGTACTTTGGTTTCAGGATGAACGAACTATTTTGATTAATCATGCCCTGTATGAGTACCACATGCCGAAAGATTTGCATGCACCAAAATTTATATATTTAAGTTCGCTTGGAGAAAACTCACTTCCATTCCACGGAGAAGTTTCTCAGTATCTTTCAACAAACCCTGATACGAAACTTATTTTCCAACCTGGTACATTTCAAATAAAATTTGGGGTTGAAGCACTGAAAGATATTTACGCTCGAACATATATCTTTTTCTGCAATAAAGAAGAAGCAGTTCGAATTCTTGGATTAGATAAAAACCAAGACCATAGTATAAAACACCTTCTTGCAGAACTTCGAAAACTTGGACCAACTCTACCAGTGATTACTGATGGTCCAGATGGAGCGTATACATATGATGTTGATATGAACAATCTTTCTATAGATGAAAACACAGCAGTGATTCATTTACCAATTTATCCAGACCCTATGCCACCACTTGAGCGTACAGGGGCTGGTGATGCATTTGCATCTACATTTACTGTAGCGATCGCGCATGGAAAAGATATTCGCACAGCGCTCGTATGGGGATCAATTAACTCTATGTCAGTGTGTCAGGACATCGGAGCACAACGAGGACTTTTGACTGAAGAAAAGTTGACTGAGTGGATTGAGAAAGCTCCAGCTTCTTGGGTTGTTACAACGGTCTAATCTTATAGAGAATTTTTTACAATAGACTCAGTGTCCATACCATAGTGTGCAATGAGTTCTTTTGGTGTACCCGATTGACCAAATACATCATGTACCCCAAGTCGAATTACCTGTCGAGGACATTTTTCAGAGAGAACTTCACACACCGCACTTCCAAATCCAGCTGCGATCTGATGCTCTTCAACAGTGACTACTTTTACTGTGTGTTCTGCATATTCTACAAGCGTTTCTGCATCAAGTGGTTTTATAGTATGGAAATGAATCACCACAACTTTTTTTCCATGATGTTGTTCTAAAATTTTTGCTGCTGCCATTGCATTGAAAGTCATTGCTCCCGTGGCGCAAATAAGAACATCAGAAGCCTTTTCGTCTCCATACATAACCATAGCTTTCCCGATATCAAAAGGAGTTTCATCCGTCGTGATAATCGGAGTTTTTTCTCGAGCAAGTCTAATATATGCAGGTACTTTTTGACCTGTTGCAAGCAATGCAATCGTAGCTTTCTTTGCCTCTATAGCATCACACGGTGCAACTACAATCATGTTTGGAATCACTCGCATGAGTGCAATATCCTCGATAGCCTGGTGAGTTCCTCCATCAGGTCCAACAGATACTCCAGCGTGAGATCCTGCAATAATAACCTTTCTGTCGTTGTAACAAATAGTGGTTCTAATCTGCTCCCAGTTACGTCCAGGCGAAAACATTGCGTATGATGTGATTACAGGCACCTTTCCCATTGCCGCCATACCTGAGGCCACTGATGCGAGGTTTTGTTCCGCTACTCCAATTTCTATAAATCTCTTTGGAAATTTGTTTTTAAATGCGAGCATCTGTGTTGACTCTGTAAGATCAGCGCAAAGACCGACTACGTTTGAATCTGCTTCACCTGCAATAACTAAACCTTCACCAAATCCTTTTCGAATTGGAACTTGTTCTACGTCGTCGGCGAATATATTTGGATTTAAAAAATCAGATAAATTATTCATTGTAATTATTATACATGAAAATAAAAAATCTATACTGTTTGAGACTAGTATAGATTTTTTATTTTTTTGTGCGCGCGCCAAGATTCGAACTTGGGACCTTTCGAGTATCAGTCGAGCGCTCTACCAACTGAGCTACGCGCGCATCTCTTCGTTGTCACCGGACTTTATCCTCGGAAATTTGTAGAAACAAATTTCCTGCGGGGGCGTCCGCTTCCAACTCATCGATGCCAAACATCGATAAATTACATTACAGAAATCTATAAAATAATAAGTACATTATACATAAAAAGGTCAAATATGCAATAAATCCCCATGTTCAACCTCCCTTTAGTTTATAGCTATATAATAGGTTTTTTGTATTTTTTCCACAGTATTCTGTACAGAACAAAGACTACAGTAAGGATACCAATTATAGATAAGGTACGCATATTTACAGATTCTTCTGCAGGAATTATTACAACCCTTTCGTTTCCATTTTCATCCACAGCCTTTATTGTAATATTTTTATGCAAGTCTTGGTTTTCTAAAAGATATGGACTAGTTGCAATAACGAATGGGTTTTTACCCTCCTTAACTTCATAGTGTTTTATGCCTGAACTTTTATCCTGGGTTGTAAAAACAAGAAACCACTTCCCTTCAAAAATATCTTGGTCCTGCACTAAATATGGAGTGAAATCTTCTGGAGGTTCACGATCCTGTATAACCTCAAGAGGTGCAGGTGTTCCGATTAATTTCTTTACATTAAAGCTCACACTTGATGGTGTTACGATTGCTGCTGTACCTTTTCCATCATTTTGTAGTACTTTAATTTTATTAAAGAACACACTTCCCATCCCATCCTTCTTAGCCAAGAATGTTACTGTTCCGATTAATCCTTGTTCACCATTATATCCTCCCGGCATAATTCCAGAGAGTGTAATTTTATTATTTATGTGTTTTGGTTGTTCAATCCATAAATTAACAATTGAACTGCTTGTATTGATTTTTTTAATTTCAACCAAGTCAGACGGAAAAGTAATCTCCGCTTCAATTGCATTCAAGTCTGCCTGCTTTGTATTTAAAAATATACCCATTTCAAACAACTCGTTGGTATGAACATCTTTATCTCTAATATCAAATAATACCTGTGCAGAAAACACAGTACTAGGACATGTTACAGCACAAGCAAATAATATTATTAAAAAGGATTTTATGTTGATATTTTTTATCATGATTTTTTGTAAATTAACCAGTCCAATAAAAAGCCATGATTGAAAAGTCTGTGAGATCAACTTTTCCATCATTGTTTAAATCTACAGCTTTAGGAGGAGAAGCTTTCTGGTACCAGTACAACTTAATAAAGAAATCAATAATGTTTACACGACAATCACCATTCCTATCAATTCTTGATGGACATTCACTGTTATCTACAGCATTCAATAAAGAACTTTTTGTACCCAGTGCAAATTCAACTTGCCGAGATATCAAGCTCATCAACTGATCTTCTCTAATTATTTTAGTAGTAATAGAATATAAGCCCTCTCTTAATAATGACGTATTTATTTGATAGCTATACATTCCGAGACTATCAGACTTTGTGTTGAGAATAATTTCACTATCTGATTTTATCGAAATTGAAATATTAGATAGAGGCGCACTTTGACCAGAAATAGTGAGTGAATCACCTTTTTTTAACTGGGTTTTATCTATTACAAGAGTTGGTGCTATAAAGATATCACTTACATTTGTTGTAGCTCCAGAAACTACACTAACTGGAATCGTAAACAATGACGATCTGTTACCATCAGCATCCACCGAATACGTACCAAAATTATAATTACCATGAGAAAACCCTGTTAGGCTCAATTGAAAACTTCCATCATCGGCCGCAGTAGTTACCGCCACCACTTGAGCATCTTTAAGAAATGTAACTGTACTATTTGGGTAGGCTACTCCTGAAAATATAACCAGGGTTACAGGCAAAGGTGCCGACCCTACAGTATAATTACTACCACTCATGACGAGGGTTGTCGTCCCAGGAACCTCCACATAATCACTTTCAGTATTGTCTGTAGGCGAAGAACAATTCATATCATCTGGAAAATCAATATCTCCATCAGCATCATTATCCCCAAGATCAGAACACTGAGGCACCGGAAAAATTTGAATCCTTAGGTTTGCTGTACCCTGTGCAGCGGTTATATTTTCAGCAAAAATAAGCACGCATGCAAGGCTGCATGCGATTATACCTCGACGGTAGTTTATTTTTTTAAAATACTGAAATACATTCATGTCAATAATTTTAGTTTGCAGTTACAGTAAGAACCATATCTACATTGTAATCACTTGCAGCTGGTTGGTTTGCAGGGATTTTTTGTGAAATTGCTATACCCTGTAGAGTCCAGTCTCCTATATCATCTGACGCTGCGGCTGCAGACAAAAGAGTGATAGTGTCTACAGAACCCTGACTATATGCGGCAGAAGATCCTTTTGTAATTTCACTAGCTGTACATCCAACACATTCACCTACACTCAAAGTACCCGCAACAGGATTAACAGTCATCTGCCCACCAAGTGTATCTGCATCACCACCATCAGTACATCCCGAACCCGTTGCGTCGTTAAAATCATAATCTATCCCTGAACTATCCCACACATCAGTGTTTGAAAGTGCTGCTAATGTTAGTGTCCATCCCGCATCCGCACTGTCATTATTGTTTACATAAATTTGCTGCGTAGGTGTACCAAATGTACCTGTAATTGTTTGACACGAAAAACCAAACGTTGTTGTACTCATTGCAATAGCAGGATTTGAAACTGAAACGAAGCTCGCATCAACAATATCAGCAGAAACCAAAAGGCCATTAATTTCAATAGTTTTACTATCATATGCAACAGTTGCACCACCAACTCCTGCAAGAACCAACTCTAGATTGTCTGCAGCAGATCCTGCACTAAAGTTTTCAAATGACAAATCTGCAATAGAAACAACCTCTTCACCTGTAAAGTTGTTTGTTACATTTACAACGAGCGTTTTATTTGAGTTTTCATAACTCACAGTTTGAGACACCTTGTTTGAAGGTCTAGTCAAATGTTGATAGTCATCCACCTCACCAGCAATAAACATTGAGTTACCATCCGGTGAAAAATCCAACCCTTCAACCTGTGCAAACGTCCCCGTATCCACTGCCCTTGTTCTAATAATAGTACCATCTGTCTTTGCTTCAATAATCACACTATTTTCCTGTGACAGCAGAAACAAATGTCCTGAAACCTCACTATAAGACAAGTCTGCAAGATCAGTAATACCCATAGCTGATAACGATGCTCCAAGTGCAGTTAATTCTGTCGCTGTTCCATCAAGTAGCACCTTAAACACACGTCCTCCGTCTGAGCTATTTGCTTGTTTTTCAACCACTACATAAAACCAGTTGTTTGCTGCGTCATACGTAATTCCCTCCATACCCAAGTTTGTACCCACAGATATACCAGGATTAACTGATGTACCTCCAGCTTTTGTAACTGAAGTAGTTGATGCGTTCATGGTGAATGTAATAATATCGTACGGACTTCTTTCTTCTGTCACTGCATATGTTGTTCCATACATCCACTCAATACCTTCAGTATCGATAAATCCTGACATTGTAATTGTTCTTAGGTACGTTCCATCTTTTTGAAATTCATATATGGTTGGAGTACCATTGGTGATAAAAAATAGTGTATCTGTTAAAGCATTGTATGCTACCCCTGAGTTATCCAATGTAATTGTAGGCAAATCATTTGTCAGATACACACTTGTGTACTCAGATAATGTGGGTGCAACTTTAACAGTGGCTGCAGTATCTGCATCATCCCAGGTCATATTAAAACCTGAAGGGATTTTTATACGAATGTCATCACCTGTCGTAATAGGATTAGTTGTTGATGCAGTCATTGTCAATGGAGAAATAAGTGTCGTTGCATCACCTGTGTTAAATACTTGATTTATTTTTGACGCAAGAGCTACGAGTATCTGATACGGTTGAAACAAAACTTCTATTGTTTTTGTGTCATATACAGACACTCCACCACCTGCACCCGAAAGTACAAGCTCCAAATTATCAGCCGATGATACATCCGTAAAGTTTGAGAAAGAAAGTCCATACACAGTGATGTCATTACTTGCAGTAAAATCACTTGTAACAGGAACAACAACAGTTCTTCCACTATCCTCATATGTTACAGTCACCGTTGCACCTGATGAACCTGCTCCGGTTTTACTCCAGTTTGTACCACCTATATTTGCTGTAGTATCACTCGTATCCCATGTCATGTTAAAACCTGAAGGAATTCGTATTCTAATGTTGTTTGCCGCAGTCACTGAAGGTGTTGCTCCATCAGTAATACTTATAGTAGAAATAGATGTAGGTGCGTCATTTTCAGTAAATGTTTGATTTGCAGCACTCGACATCGTAAGTGCTCCTGGCCATGTGATGAATGTATCATTCATCGATAAATATGATGCTTTGATCCAAGCTGCAGATCTTGTTACTCTTGAAATTATAACCTCATCAACATATCCATTGAATGCTCCTCTATCTGCCGGGAGAGCAGGAATTCCAGTTGTTTTAGAACCTGCTCCAATAGCCACCTTCACTGAGTTTGCCTGGTTAGGAGTATCCGTAATTGTTCTAGAAGAATCCTCGACACCATTCATGTATACTTTCAACGTATTTCCAGTAGTATCAACTCGTGCATCATATTGATACCAGGTACCGTTAGAAACAGTTGTACCTTGACTGGCAGGAGTTACAGGAAGAGGGTTGTTACCTCCTCCTGTATTGTTTTCAAAATCAACACCCATTTTATTATAATCACTATCAATACCTGTCATGAAGGTAATATCCGCAGCATCTGATTCAGCTTCTGCCATTCCTTTTGTTACAAGAGGGTAAAAAAAGTCTCCTCCAGATCCAGTGTTTGCAGCAATTCCTGTTCCATTTTTATTTATCCATGAAGTAATTGTCCAGTTGGTAATATCAAAACCTGTAGAGTCAGGAATCGTAATATAGTCATCCACCCCATCAAACAGAACCGCATTTCCGAACTTAGATGCGGCTCGAGATGTAACACTTACAACATCACTGTCATGATTGTTTGCAGTAGAGTCGAGGTATGACCCTGTTGTTTCATTAAAATGATACACCGCCTGGTAGTTATTTGACCATACGTTAGTCACATCTTGCCCATCAGAAGCCCCTGCATTTCCATAAAACATCCAAATACTATCTCCTGAAGATGAGGCATCTATCTGAGGAACTTTAACCCATATATAACTATTTCCTGCTGAATCCCATTTTTCTATTTCATAATCCAACTCTGCTAAAGTGTCTGAATCCACAAATCGCAAATCAGTACCATCAACTTTACCAACATCTCCATATGTAATTCTGCTCGTATCCAATTTTACAAGCACAGGGAAATCTGTCAGGTTTTCTGCTTGACCTGAGTTATCAAAAACTAATTCTTTTTTCTTATTCCAAACTGCTGTAGTTCCAGATATTTCAAGCGGTGCACCAAAGACAGCATCTCCTGTTGTAATAGTTTTAACCTGTATTTCAGCAGTATCACCAATATCAGCAAAGGAATTAATATCTCCTCGTACAATCAAATACTTCGGTGTGGTAGCAATACTAAAAGTTTCAGTGAATGTTATTTCTCCATCGACTCCTGAAAAATTTTGAGTTGTACCCAACTGATTATCACCTACATCCCACGTCTGATCATCTGAAAGCCACAGTTCAATATCAGACATTTCTGAACTTGCATCTATGGTTCCTGAGTTTTCTTTTAAAGTTATAGCAGTCACACTATGACCTCCACCCAACGATCCAACAATTGAAGATGCACCCAGAATCACATCGTTTGAAGAAGCAACTACATATGCTGGCTGTCCTTGAGAAGATGCAATGGTTACATTTGCAGGAGGAGTATAGTGGACTTCAACCGTTACGTAGTCAATATCAACATCGGCGTTTGCTGCAGTTGCAGTTACTCCGAGCGCGACTCCAAAGTTAGCACTTTTTACCCATGCTGCAGTAAGTCCATTGCCCCACAATTCTGTAGCACCTCCCTTCGTGATAATAGTGGTGTTTGTTGTCGTTAAAGCCGTGGGTGTGGCACACAAGTTTGTTCCCACTTTTGCTTTTGAAGTGTTTAGTAGCTGACAAAGACTTAGAGATCCAGATCCTTGTCCTGTTCTATAAAAGGCATTGGTGCTAATAGTTATACCTTGTATAGTGGAACCATCTGGGATAGCACTAAAGTCAAATCCGGTAGCCTTTAAAACATATGATTGATCTGGTGAGTCAAAAGATGCAGCAATAATGTTTGCAGTAGCAGCGTTATCACTGTATATGTTAGTTGGTGTTACCCATGTATCAGATAACCACGGAGTCTCAGACACAGATTCACCTAAAGTTGGAAACTTTGCACCTGTCGTATCTGCGTGTGCCTTTTTTACAACTGTTGAAAAATATGGATTATCCAACACCTCTATCCAAGGACTAAAAATCAACATGAAAATAACAAGCAGCGCAGAAGACTTCTTAAAAAGACTCTGACACAATTGTATATACATGTATGGTTTCGACGGTAATTTTTTATTATTTACCCGCCGGTACTTTGATTTTATTTCCTTGTTTAAGTGCATATGGGGGTTGTAATTTATTCACCTTAGCCAATAGTTTCCAAGACACATCAAAATGCTTAGATAGTGTCTGAATATCATCTCCAGCACTAATTTCATACCAAACCCAAGTTTTCTTAATCCACTTTTTTCGTTTCTTTGATAACTTTAAGAAAAATACTCCAGATACAAGCGCAAGAAGGATAAGAATCTCAATCACCAATGCTGAGAATGTTGGAAAACTGAAGAACCATGTAGGATCACCCTCAACTCGAACGAGTGTTTTATCTGTCTTTACTCCAACATCAGCCTCAACACTTTCATCGTACTCAACTACAAATGAAGAGTGGTATAAACCTCCCCAGAAAGGCTTCTTGAGTTCAAAGTTCCAGTCTGAAGTTTCACCTCGTAATATTGGGTACTGACCATCATGTGAGAAAATAACAGAACCAAAAATATTTTTTGTTTCAACAATTATATTTGCATCAATAGACACATTACCAGTATTTTTTACAGCAGGTTTAAGTAAAAAATTTCCCTTATCAGAATCAACTGTAAACCCTACGACTTCAAGTTTTCTAACAATTTCTCCAGGAACCTTAATAGCAACTCTCAATCCTGTACGAATTGATATACTTGCTCCAGCCTGACCTTCAACCTTTGCTTTTTTTTCTTGAATCAGAATACAACCATTATGCTCACCAACTCCAACGTTTTCAGGCACAGAGATTGTAAAAGGAACAATTTGATTTGTACCGGGTTGTAATGTTATTTCTGATTTCGCCAACTGTATCCATGTACCTACATCTTTTTTTTCCTCACTGAACTGCTTACACGCAAACGCACCTCCAGTTGAAGGTGTTGAGTCGGCCCCATATATGATCACTGTTTTTGGAGTTGTACTGTTGTTAACAACAAGTACTCCATCTTTCTGCACAGCACCAGGCGCTAGTGTGTGAATAAAAATTGATTCTGTTCTAGAGTTATCTTCCCGAGGATATGCAGGTTTACCACCAAAACCTCCATACTCTACAGCTTGAGAAGCATAGGGTACAGAGGTATAGACAAGTGTTAATGCGATAAAAAATATTTTCACCGGAATTTTGCAGACATTTATTTTTTTCATATTATTTCTCAGCAGACAGTGATTAACTTGCTGTTGCTGTTAGCACTAGACTAATATCATAGTCAGAAGCTGCCGCTTGTTCTGCAGGGATAGTTTGACTGATAGATACACCTTGTAGTGTCCAGTCTCCAATATCACTTGATCCAGAAGCTCCAGTTAGAATTGTGATCGCATCGAGAGTTCCTTGGTTAAATGCCCCTGATGAACCTTTAGTGATGTTTGTAGTTGATGCTGAACTAGCACCACCTGCAAGCGTTCCTACAGCAGGGTTAATTGTCATTTGTCCTTTTAGGATGTCGGCATCACCTCCATCAGTACATCCTGCTGTTGTTGGGTCATTAAAATCAAAGTCTGATGCGGCACCATCCCACACATCAGTTGGAGCAGAGGCAGCAATACTGAGTGTCCATCCGTTATCAGCAGCATCTGGGTTCTTAACATATATCTGCTGTGATGCAGTACCAAAAGTTCCAGTTGTTGTTTGACATGCAAAACTAAATGTCGCAGCTCCTAGTGCAAAAGATGGACTTGCAACAGTTACATATGATCCATCCACAATGTCTGCAGTAAGAGTACCTGCATTGATAACCTGAGTGAAGTTAGATGTTGCAGACGCAAGTGCATACTGTGTTGTACCCAGACCTGCTGCAATCGAGAAAGTCATTATTGAAGCGAAGCCGATGTTTAATTTTCTTAGTAAAGTACTGTTTATATTTTTCATTATGTATGTAGTGTTATTTTAAAAAATTATTAATATATTAAATTACTAATTTATACTAATTAGTATATCATAATATTTTAACTTTCAACTATTTAAATTTTGTGTATAACTTTATTATTCTTGAAATTAAAAAAAATAAAAACTATCACATTAATTTGTGATAGTTTTTATTTAACTTACATTATTATATATAAAATATAAAATTATTATTTTTACTTTTCTATATATAATAATCTATTGAATTAATGTACATCAGATATACGCTTGTTACAGATTATAGAATTGAATCTATTATTTTGTTCTGTTTGACCGGTCTTTGCCAGGTGTCAAAGTTTTACGAACTTCTTCGTGTTGTATGCGACAAGACAACATCTTGTGTATTAAATAAATAATACGAACGACCGCTATAAATTTTGTACCCTCCCTAAAGAGGACACAAAACAATTTTCACTTGAATAAATCCACGACCAGCTTCCGCTAGCCGTGCCTTGTTACGACTTACTCCCTGTCACC
>JAZKJG010000003.1:0-51223 GCA_040384445.1 Patescibacteria group bacterium | reverse complement strand
TTGGTGCGCAGAGTAGGATTTGAACCTACGTAGCCCGAAGGCGTCTGATTTACAGTCAGATGCGATTGACCACTCCGCCATCTGCGCATTCGTTTCTGTACCTATCAAATATACACTATTTCAAGGAAAAAACAAGAAAACACCCGTATTCTGGGTGTTTTCTATTTCTTATTCTCCAACCTCAACCTTCTCTCGTTTAACCTTAGAAGAAGCAGATGCCTTCTTCGTATCAAACTTCAATCCCCCTTCTTTGTCCATGTCGATTACCACTTTAGCATTTTCTCTAAGCCCTTCTGTAATCATCATAGAAGCAAGAGGTGTCAGAACTTTTGACTGAATCAAACGTCGAAGTGGTCGAGCTCCATACTGTGGACTATACCCTTCTTTTGCAAGATATTCGTATACTGCAGGCTTGAACTCCAAGGTAATTTCTTTTTCCATAAGTCTTGCGTGAACTTTCTGGACTTCTACATCAACAATTTTTCGAATCGCTTCTGGACCAAGTACATCAAAGAGAATAATTTCATCTAGTCGGTTTAAGAACTCTGGTTTGAAACTATCTTTCAATGCTTCCATCACTTTCTCTTTCATACCTTCGTATGACTGCTTATCGTCAGCTGATGATGCAAATCCAATACTCTGCATACGATCAATATATTGAGCTCCAATGTTTGAAGTCATGATAATGATTGTGTTTTTAAAGTTTACAGTTCGGCCTTTTGAATCTGTCAGTCGTCCATTATCAAGAACTTGTAGAAGAATGTTAAAAATATCTGGATGCGCTTTTTCAATCTCATCAAACAGAATCACTGAGTACGGTTTATGCTTAACTCGGTCAACAAGCGTACCACTATCCTCATGTCCAACATATCCAGGAGGTGCTCCTATGATCTTAGATACAGTATGTCTCTCACTATACTCTGACATATCTACTCGGATGAGTGATTTCTCATCATCAAACATAAAGTTTGCAAGAGCTTTTGTGAGTTCTGTTTTTCCAACTCCAGTAGGTCCAAGGAATATAAACGAGCCGATTGGTCGAAGCGGATCATGAATTCCTACTCGTGATCTTTTAATAGTATCAGCTACTCGCTTTACAGCATCGTCTTGTCCAATTACTTGACCCTTCAGAACCTCTTCCATTCTTCCAAGCTTCAACACCTCCTCCTCTAACATGCTTGTCATAGGGATACCTGTCCATCTCGCAACAACTTGTGCAATATCTGCTTCATTGATTTCTTCTTTTAGAATTCTCTTTTCAGAATCCATCTTTCGAAGTTTCTTCAGTTTAGTTTCAAGATCTTTTTCAAGGAAAGGAAGTTTTCCATATCGAATCTCTGCTGCTTTCGCAAGATCAGCTCGAGCTTCTGCTCGCTCTGCATCTTGTCGAAGAGTTTCCAAAGTTTTCTTTATATCCTTGATCGCATTGATTGCTTCTTTTTCACCAAGCCATTTTCCTTCTACTTCTTTAATATCATCCTTAACTTCTGCAATACTTGATTCAATGTCTTTAATTCGATCTTTAGTTACTTTGTTTTCAGGATCTTTTCGAAGTGCCTCTCGCTCAATTTCAAGACGCATAATTTTTCTATGTGCCTCTTCTACTACTTGAGGTTTATTTTCAAGAGAAATTTTTAAAGTTGATGCAGCCTCGTCAATAAGATCAACAGCCTTATCCGGTAGTTGTCTATCAGTAATATATCGACTTGATAGTTTTACCGCAGCAACAATTGCTTCATCAAGAATTCGAACACCGTGGAATAATTCGTATTTATCTTTAAGACCTCGAAGAATTGCAGTCGCATCTTCAATACTCGGTTCTTCAACATACACAGGTTGAAATCGTCGCTGTAGTGCAGGATCTTTTTCAATATGTTTTTGATATTCTCGTAGCGTCGTTGCTCCAATTGCTTTTAACTCTCCTCGAGCTAGTGCAGGCTTCAACATGTTAGACGCGTCCAATGACCCTTCTGCTCCTCCTGCTCCCATAATAGTATGCGTTTCATCGATAAACAGAATAATTCTTCCGTCAGCTTTTTCAACTTCTTTTAAAATAGTTTTTAATCTGTCTTCAAATTCTCCTCGATACTTTGTTCCAGCAACAAGAGTTCCCATATCAAGAGAAAGTAATTCTTTATCTTTTAAAGATTCTGGAATATCTCCCATCGCGATTCGATTTGCTAATCCTTCAACAATTGCAGTTTTTCCTACTCCAGCTTCTCCAAGAAGAATCGGATTGTTTTTTGTTCGTCGTGAAAGAATCTGAATCACTCGTGCGATTTCAGAATCTCGTCCGATTACTGGATCGAGTTTATGTTCTCGAGCAAGTGCAGTAAGGTTACGTGTATATTTTGTTAATGCTTTTGTTTTCTTTTCACCTCCCTGACTATTCTGTGATGAATTTCCTTTTTGAGATTTTAATGACTCAAGTGCTGCTACACATTTTTCTTTATCTAATTTAAATTTTTCCAACAACTCTCGTGCAGGGTTTAATGACTCAAAGAATGCAATAAAAAGATGCTCTACAGATACGAAGTTATCTTTAGTTTCGGTAGCCACTAGGCCTGATGATTCTATCACCTGTGCAAGCTCAGGAGTAAGGAAAAGTTGGTATGCAGGACTCAGTGTGTTTGAAGAATCACCTCCATCTATTGCCTCTAAGGCATTATCGAACATTAACGGGAAATCTACATCCAGTTTTTCAAGCAAAGTCAGCACCAAAGAGTCTTCTTGATTTAACAAAGAAGCTAGTAAATGCATAGGCTGAACGTTGGTTTGACCCCGTTCTATAGCAAGCTCATGTGCTCGGCGAATTGCCTCCTTCGCCCGTGTTGTAAAATGGTTTAGAGGTAACATATTTTGAGTATACCATGGGTGTCAAATTTGACCCCCGGATATGCACATTACTATATATACACTAGACTCGGCTTTTTATTTCATAAATACGTTATAAACACCCACATCTGGAGATGTGGGTGTGAAATTAAACAGTATTTTTTTTGCGCTTTGCAGTATCATCTTTCATTTGCTGAAGTACATCTTGGATTACCTTAGGTCGATTCCCTCTAATTGAAAGCAGTATCATTAAGAGTAATCCACAAAACAAAAGTTTGAGCGGCCAGATAGCTGTTACTCTGACTACATACTCAATTTTATACAAGTCCCAGGTGATAGGCGCATCTGCAATGCATTGAACCATAAAACCCATATGATCGTCTGGAGATTCATTACAATTTCTCCTTAACATTTTCTCTTCGACATCCCAGTAGCCATCGACAAATTCAGTTTGGTGAGTAAATAAACTTGTCCATGGAAAAAATAATCTGGCCATCAGATAACTTTGTCCAGGCTTTGTCCAAAGATTCCAGCATTTTATTGCTATCAAATACCCAATTAAAAGCAACCCAAATATTGAGACAATAATAATTTGAACAATATCTAAAACGTTCATGACAGATGGAAGTAAATCAAAAAGCACCATGCTTCTGATGAAGACACGGTACCATATTTGATTTCTAAAAACTATACTCTATCACTAATCTCCTTCTTCAACTCTTCAATCATCTGATCAATATGAACCATATCCTTTTTACCATCTTTACTTTCGAGCGCGAGAAGTTCTGACTGCATTTCCTTATCTCCAATAACAAGAACATATGGCACTCGTTCTGTTTTTGCTAGGCGAACTTTTTTTCCAAGACTTTCACCTGTTTGATCTATCTCAACTCGAATTCCTGATGCTTTCATTTTTTCATAGACTGCGTATGAGTAATGAGCCTGCCGTTCTCCAATTGGTACAATTTTTACTTGTACAGGTGAAAGCCATACTGGAAAATGTCCGGCGAAGTGTTCGATCATTACCCCCATAAATCTTTCGAGTGATCCTGAAATTGCTCGGTGAATTACAACTGGTCTTTCTTTTTTTCCTTCTTCATTTATAAATGAAAGATCGAAACGTTCTGGAAGATTGAAGTCACACTGAATTGTTGCCAGCTGATGTTCACGTCCAATTGCATCTTTAAACATAAAGTCTAACTTAGGACCGTAAAAAGCAGCCTCTCCTTCTCCAATAAAGAAAGGAAGATCCTGATCTGTACATACTGCTTTAAGTGCTGCTTCTGCCATTTCCCAAACTGCATCTGTTCCTAACCATTTACTCTTATCATCATCTCGAAGCGAAAGTCTCACTTTGTATCCTTCAATCATTCCCATTGTTGTATAAAATTGTTTTATAATTTCAACAATCTTTTTAAACTCTTCATGAATTTGAGTTGTACGACAAAAGAGATGTCCATCATCTTGTGTAATGGCTCGTACTCGAGTAAGCCCTCCAAGTTGCCCTGTTTTTTCATCTCTATATACTGTGGCTGGTTCAAAGTATCGAACAGGCATATCTCTATATGAAAATTGATTGTCGGCAAACAGTTGCATGTGATGAGGACAGTTCATTGGCTTTAGATAAAATTCTTCTTTACTTGTTCCCCCATGTACTGCAAACATATCATCTAAATAATGTTGTCCATGACCTGAAGTATGATACAGCTCTGCTTTTGCTAAATGAGGAGTCCATACTCTATCGTATCCAAAATCTTTATGAAGCTCCCAAAGATATTCTTCTATAAGTTTTCGCATCAACGCTCCTTTTGGTTGAAACAACGGTAGTCCAGATCCAACAAGTGGAGAAATTGTAAATAATTTCATCTCTGCACCAATTTTTCTATGATCTCTCTTTCTCGCTTCTTCCTGCTGCGTCAAATACGCATCAAGTTCTTCTTTATTTGAAAATGCATATCCATAAATTCGAGTAAGCATTTTATTTTTCTCATTTCCTCTCCAATATGCTCCAGCAATTCGTGAAAGTTTAAATCCATCTGCATCTATATTTTTCATTGATGCCACATGCCCTCCTTTACACAGGTCTGTAAAATCTCCAGATGTATATAAAGTAATCTCTTCACCTTTTTCTGCAATTTCATTTATCAACTCTAACTTGTACTGATTACCTGCGAATACCTCTCGTGCTTCATCTGCTGAAACAACTCGCATCACAAAACCATCCCATGTTGGTAACAGGTTTCGCATCACCGCCTCTAGCTTTGTTAAATCTTCTTCTACAAGTTTAGATTCCCCAAGATCAACATCATAATAGAACCCATCGTCCACTGCAGGACCAAGTGTAATCTGTGCCGTCGGATACAACTTTAAAACAGCAGCACCTAGCAAGTGTGCTAATGAATGTCGGATATGTTCTACGGGTTCTATGTTCATATTTTCCATGGTAGCACAATGTTTTCTCTTCTTCCATGCTACACTTACCCCATATGACTGATATAAACCCAACACCAATAGTTACAGACGAGACCATTGAAGAAACACTTCCAATGCCAGAAGAAATTGTGCTTGAGGAGAAACCAATGACTGAAGGAGAAGCTGAAGAAGCAGTAGGTGGTGATGAACCTGTTGAAGGAGAGCAGAATTTCAATATTGAGGACGAGGAAGCTGAGAAGCAGGAATCGATTAGTTAATCCCATTACCCTTTCTGTATGCCAATCCTAAAACCCACAAGTGTAGTAATGGCCGAACTCATTGACGAGATCAGTAAAGCAGAAACTGAAATTCTGTTCCAAATTTTTTATATTGATAACGATGAAGTAACTGCAAGATGGATTGAGCTACTTGTAAGTAAGGCGCTTGCGGGAGTTAAAGTATTTTGTCTTGTTGATGCGCTCGGAGCAAAAAACTTTGGAAGTAGCGCAATAGAAAATAAATTGAAAACAAGTGGTGTGCATCTAGAATATTTTAATTGGCTCACCCCTTGGAACGGTCGAAGTAAAAGTTTGTGGTATTTCCGAAATCATAAACGATCTCTGATAGTCGACAATAAAGTAGTTCATCTTGGTGGATGGTGCATGGGAGACAAAACGATGGAATGGATTGAATCACATATAGTAAATAGAGATCCTGAAGTTATTCAAGATGCATCAACTGATTTTTGGAACATGTATAAATATGCGCACAAGACGCAATTTAAATTTGTTAATCAAAAAAGATATGTTCAAAACGGAAAAACATTTTCATATACATACCAAGCTCCACTCCTTCGATCACGATATATTTACTATTCTCATAAACGATTAGTCCAGAATGCAAATGAAAAAATTGTATTAATAACCCCCTACTTTGCACCTATTCACGGTCTTTTGCATCAACTACGAAAAGCAGCACATCGAGGAGTACACATTGAAATATATATCCCAAAAAAAACAGATCACTTTTTTGTGGACCTTGTTGCAAAGACATATATTTTAAATTTACTTCATCTTGGAGTTCATATATATTTTTCAGATAGAATGATTCATGCAAAAGCAAACCTGTTTGATAATACGCTCTATGTTGGAACAATGAATCTTGACACTGTGTCTCTTCGATATAATTTTGAAAATGGTTTATACGCAAAAGATGAAGCTACTACAAAAGAATTTTTAGCAGATGTTGAAATACTCAAATTAACATGTACTCGAGTAACACTTGCTGAATGGAAAAAACGAGGTCGACTTTCAAGATTTTTAGACGAGATTATGAAGCTTTTGCGACCGTTTGTATAGCCTCTTGACTTGATTTATGGTTTTGATAAGATAATAATTACAAACGCCCTAGGGCTTACCTTTTGCTCAAACAAAAGGAGAACAAAAAGTCTATGCAAGTAAATCTTGTATGGACTTTTTCAATTTTATAAACACTTCCTCTGATAATTTTCCTTCTTTTTCTACAAGTCTCTTCGTATCAATTAATCTTATTTGTGTAATAATGCCTGAAGCATCTTTTCCTAGTATGGAACCAAGCTTAAAGTGAAATCTATTTTCTTTTAAGCTGGTAGTGAGGGGCACAATTAGTGCAGTATATACACCGAAATTCTTTATCACGATAACTGGTCTTAAATACTTCTCTCCTTTCCCATCCTGCTCGTAACCAACATTTTCTCCCAATGAACACCACCAAATATCTCGTTCTCGAGACCATACATGCATTTTTGTATTATCTATATCTTTCTTTTCTTTATTCCAGATATCAAAATTTTTCACTTATATACCCTAACTGTTACAGGGAATAATTTTAATAAATAAAAAATAAATTTATTCACAAATCTCATACAATACCTTCACAATCTTCTTCACCTCACCCCAAGTTGTCCCCTGTCCTAAACTAATTCGGAGTGACGAACCACCACAGTTTTTTCCAAGTGCATCGACAACTGTTGAACGAGATTCTTCTTGTGAGTTTTGACATGCTGTTACTGCAGAAACTTCAACTCCAGCGACATCCATTTTAAATACTAAAAATTCTGAGTCAGTACCTGGAATACAGATATTGATATTATTTACAATTCTCTTTTCTTTATCCAAACTTCCATTTACAAAAACATGTTCAGGAAGATTACTCAAAATAAATTCCTGCATCGCGGCTAATCTTTTCACTTCTTTTTCTTTTTTAGAAAATACAATATGCAGCGCTTCAGCAAATCCAACTATAGCTGGAAGATTTTCTGTACCTGGACGAATCCCTTTTTCCTGACCTCCACCAATATATGGAGAATTGAGTTCTGTACCTCGCTTCATATACAAACATCCAACTCCTCGTGGTCCATATATTTTTCCTCCATCAAGAGTTAGTAGATCTACACCCAACTTGTCAATCGGCATGTCAACATAACACGGGGCCTGACATGCATCCGTATGAAAATATGGAAATGCAGTAGAATTTTCTTTTCTATAATTTCGAATTACTTTCGCAATTTCTTTCAAAGGATGAATAGTTCCGATCTCATTATTTACTAACATGACAGAAACTAGAATAATATTTTTTTGTTCTGCAAAAACTTTTTTTAATTCAACAAGATCAACAACTCCCTCCTCTGTTACAGGAATATAAAATGCATTAATTTTTTTCTTTCGCTCAAGGTTTTCAACAATCTTTTTTACTGCAGGATGCTCAATATTGGAAATGATAACGGTCGGGATCTCTGTATTTTTCTCATACCAGTTTTCAACAACTCCCAAGATGGCAATATTATTAGCCTCTGTCCCCCCAGTTGTAAAGACTATCTCATCAGCATGGACACTATGGAGTGATGGACCACTTAAAAGCTCTGCTACCCCTTTTCGGGCCGTTTCAAGCACCTTTTTGGCTGTCACAGCTGAACCGTAGAGCGCCCCTGGATTTTGACCGTATTTCTTGTAAATAGTAGACATCAAGGATAAAACATTGCCATTTATGGGTGTAAGGGTGGCGTAGTCAGCATATATTCTTTTTGGGTGTCGTTTTATGGCCTGAAATTTTGACCCAAAACGACGAAAAAAGCTTGAAAACATTGTGTTTTTCTTTAAAATGTGTATTATAATGTATACCATGATATCCAATAATAATCCACATTCAGAAGATGATGCATTCGGAGGAGCCTTCGGTGGTGCTTTTGGTGGAGCATTCCAAGTTAAGTTCAATAGTGATGGTTCGACTTCAAAAGTAGCAGCTGCCCCTGTAGCTGAAGATGAGACTGCAAAGAAATCAATAAAGAAGACAAAAAAGGTAGACGAGCCTGTTGTAAAGAAAGAAGTTCGGACTTCATCACGAACATTCGTAGCAGCTGATCATGCTTCTACTCGAGTACCTAAAGAAAAAGAAAAGACTCCTGACACATGGATGAAAGATTTTTCATTTGCATATGAAAAAAACAAGCCAGCAGCAGCACCAACAGTATCTGAAACTGTAACAGCCGTTGAACAGCCTGTTGTAAAATCTGCATACGCTCACACTCATGCTGCCCCGACTCCATTTAAATCAAAAATTATTACACCTGAAGAACGAAAGAAAATTCAAGATGCAGCTGCCGCAGCAGCTCCAGCAAAAACTGCAGCGAGCGATGACAGAGGTGTTGCATTTGCAAAAACGTTCTTGAAAGGATCAGGAATCAAACATAAACCTCGACCAGTAAGTTCTACCCCTTCATACAAACCTTCTTTCGCACCACGTTCATACGAACCAAGAGTTCGGAGAACAAAAGTTAAAAATGCACCCACACTTAAAACTCGGGTGAGCGGAAAATCAAATGCAAATATTTTACAACTTAAAAAAGAAGTTGGATCTGTAGTACAAACTAAAGCTCCTGTTGTTGTAATCATGGGGCATGTTGATCATGGTAAATCTACATTGCTCGATTATATTCGAAAAGCAAATACAACTGACCGAGAAGTTGGAGGTATTACACAAAAAATGTCTGCATATGAAATCGTACACAAAGGACAGCATATTACGTTTCTAGACACTCCAGGTCACGAAGCATTTAACTCAATGAGAACACGAGGGGCACGAGCGGCTGATATTGCAGTACTTGTTGTCTCTGCAGAAGATGGAGTAAAACCACAAACACTTGATGCACTAAATTCTATTCTTGAAGCAGGTGTGCCCTACTGTATTGGTGCAAGTAAAATTGATCGACCAGGTGCTGACATTGATAAAACAAAACAATCTCTCGCAGAAAATAATATTTTTGTTGAAGGATACGGAGGAGATATTTCTTTGATTCCATTTTCAGGAAAAGAAGGCACAGGAGTAGATGATTTGTTAGATATGATTCTTCTTATGGCAGAGGTTGCAGACATTCAAGCAGCAACTGATGTTGCAGCAGAATGTCTCGTGATCGAATCAGGAAGGGACAAAGTACGAGGAATTCATGCAACACTTATTGTAAAAAATGGAACACTCGAGACTGGTTCATTTATCGTATCAGGAGGAGAAGTATCTCCTGTTCGAATCATGGAAAACTATGAAGGAAAAGCAATTAAGAAAGCGACACCAGGACAGCCAGTTAGATTAGTTGGGTGGACAGCTTCACCTCAAGTTGGAGACTTATGTCTCATGTGTAAAACAAAAGAAGAAGCTGAGCTTGTTGCAGCAGAACAAAAAGAAGTGATGAACATGGCTGCTGAGATTGATGGAACAAATGTAACTAAGCCAAATCCTCTTGTAAATATTCGAGCGATGTATGGTCTTGAAAGAGATGATACATGGACACTCCCTCTTGTTCTTAAGGCCGACAGTGTTGGAACACTTGATGCAGTTAAGCAAGAAATTGCAAAAATTGCACTTGATCGAATTGTTATCAAAGTTGTTCGAGCAGAGACTGGAGATATTAATGAAAATGATATTAAACTTGCTCAAGGAAGTAAGGATTCTATTGTGCTTGGATACAATACAAAACTTGATGCACAAGCACGACGAGTGGCTGAAGTTGCAGGTACAACAGTTGAGACATTTGATATCATTTACAAACTTACAGAATGGGTTACAGAGGAGGCAAAGAAACGTGCACCAAAAGTTACAAGTGAAGAATCTCACGGCCAACTTAAAGTTCTTAAAACATTTAGTATTAATAAAACAAAACAAGTTATGGGAGGACGAGTTGAAGCTGGACGACTTAATCTTGGTGATACTGTAAAAATTATTCGACGAGAAAATGAAATTGGACGAGGAACTATAATGGAACTACAACAAGCTCGATCAGCGGTGAAAACTGTTGAAGCAGAAAATGAGTGTGGACTTATGGTTGAATCAAAAATCGAAATTGTGTCTGGAGATATGCTCTCAGCAGTTTCAACAGTAGAACGATAAACATATGAAAAAAAATAACAATCCAAAAAGCAAAGAAGTAACTCGAGGGCGAGGCACATCAATAGTTAGAAAACTAGTTGATGAGTTTATTACACGTAACTCTGGTGGACAGTCTTTAATTACTGTAACATCCATGGAACAAGCGGAACGAAGTAATCACATGCTTATTCGAGTAAGTGTGCTTCCTGAAACTCAAGAAAATGCAGTGATTGATTTTCTTGAAAGAAACGCAACAGATATGCGAAATTACATCAAAGAAAAATCAAGACTAGGGATGCTTCCCTTTCTTTCTTTTGAAATTGATCGAGGAGAAAAGCATAGACAGAGCATTTTTGAGATTATATAGTTCCATGCTATATTGAGTGAAGAATCTATAGTATATATAGGGCGCAGTGGCGAAGTGGTTTAACGCGGCAGTTTGCAAAACTGATATTCGCAGGTTCAAATCCTGTCTGCGCCTCCCTGTGAAAGCAGTTTGCCTTGGTGGTGGAATGGTAGACACGAGAGACTTAAAATCTCTTAGCAGCAATGCTGTGCGGGTTCGAGTCCCGCCCGAGGCACTATGTGAAAAATAGATATCCGTAAGGGTATCTATTTTTTGCATCAGGATGTACTGAAGTCGTAGACTTCGAGTCCTTAACCTTCCACAAAAAACACCCCGCTCCTGCAGGGTGTTTTTTGTTATTTGGAGATACGTATCTCAAAAATTAAAAGCTACCTGTTTGAAATACAGCCCGAGGATAGGTCATACTTACCCTTCCATTTACATCACTCACCACAACTGTGTAGTAGTATGTTGTGTTAGCAACTAATGGTAATGTAGCAATCGTATGACTTGTCTGTAGACTTGTATTTGTATTTACCGCTGTTCCTCCAACTGTAACAGTTGGATTTGCCAGTTCATTTTCATACAAACTAAGTGGCGATGGACTGTAATACAATGTTGCTCGAGTAGGAACATTTGTGTTGACTGTTACCGTCACAACATTTCCACTCGTACTCACCTGAGAGGTCGTAGTAAACCCTGGAGATGCTGCCCCAGAAAATCCACCACCACCCATTTGAGCATTTATAGCTGCCATTGTTTGAGGACCCACTCTACCAACCTGACTAATGCCGTTCTTGGCCTGGAACCGTCGAACAGCTGCGGCTGTCAACGATCCAAAATATCCTGTAATTAATCCCTGAGGATACACACTTGTATCAGCTGCAAGGAATGTTTGTAGTTCAGATACATCTGCTCCGCGTGAACCTAATTGTAACTCCCGTGTTAATGCGGCTGATACAATTGAAGGTACTATCGCTAATATAAGAAGAAGTACTGCTGTATTTCTTAATACTATGTTAGATTTTTTCATAAGTTTATTTTAAGTTGAATTAACTGTCACTGATGAATAATTATAAGTATTGAGTTTGTAGCGAACTCTAAAATGTTAAAGAATATTCTTGGTGCACAACAAGAGGGTTATGTGCGGATAGGTGCTACATATTAATTATGGACCCCTTTTTACGAGATAACAACCCGTTGACATTATACGATTTTGATGTGTCTTTTCTGGGCCATTTTATTATATATTTCATGCGTTACTATAAATTCATTTTCTGCAGTAAATTTTTTGGAAATAGGATGTTTTTTAGTTGTAGTTTTACTCGTTGGGGCTTCATTTTTTATCACAAACATTATTGCTTCAGTTAGAAACTTGGCAGACTGAGGAGGCACAAGGGGTGCAGCAACCTCTAACTCGAACTCTTTTGCATCACCCACCTTTGTGGCAATCATAGGAACATGGACATACGAACACAAAAGTAACAGGTTAAAATCTCCTGACTTAGTTCGAGGTGAAATAAAAACATCAAAAGCTTTTATATATTCTTCTGGATGCTCAAAATTTTCTATTACCAAACAAATCCCCTCCACGTGCAGTTCAGCAATTTGATCCCTCACTTGAGTAGAAACTTTTCCTTGGCATAAAATCATAAACACAGTATTTGTCAGGTTCTTATATTTATCAGCCAAATACGCAGCATCGATCAAATGTTCTATCCCATTATCTGCATCATTCATCATGATGGTACCAATGATGCGAATGTTTTTTGTAAATGAAATACCGAGTTCTTTGTAAATATGTAATCTACTGGCATCCTTCTTCAGATAATCAACATCCTTCTTTTTATCAACCCCTTTGTAGATCAGTGTTCTCTTTCCTTTTGATGCAATATGAAATTTATCAATATTCATTAAATCGTACTTTGAAGTCACGATTGTATGATTAAAGAAAAACCGTGCAGCAAGCTGCTTAACTGTATACCAATTAGAAATACTCAAAAGCGTATGAATGGTTCGTACCACTTTCACTTTGTTGATGCGAGCAAGAAGCGCATACACACCAAAAGTCTCGGCGTTCATTTCATGAATATGAACAAGCTCAGGTCTGTTAAACTTAATAATATTTAAAAACCTTTTGTAGTCCTGTAGACCCTTACCTACACGATAGGTGTCTTTGGTAAGAATATCTTCTGACAAGACATATGAATCTATAACATGTAATACTTTCACGTATCACTATTATACACTAATACTTCCCGATTCCAGCCTGGACAGAAACAGGCTTTACTTCTTCTTTCTTATACTTGGCCATAATAGATTCCTCCACCATATCTCGATCTTGTCCATACGTTAGATATGAAAGCTCTTTGAGGTTTTCTACAATATCTGGATTTCCTTTTGCTTGTGGCATCATTTGTATGTTAAATGGTTTAGTCGGCTTTCCGTGTGACAACATTTTTACATACGCATTGAAGTTATCAATATTCATAATATCGTTTGCCGTAAATGTTGGTTCAAATTGTTTTTCCAAGTATTCAGCATCCTCTGCCCCCACTCGATACACAATCATATTTCCCACGTTTCCAAATACAGATGCTTTAATTTTATCATCAAGCTGAGCAATAAACTGATGAGCCATTGTCAGCGATAATTTATATTTCCGTGCCTCAGAAAGAATGGTAGAGATAGAAGGCGTCGTGATGTTTTGGAACTCATCGATATACAAATAGAATGGCGGCATATCTTTTCCAAATGAATCCACTCGTGAAAGTGCAGCCATTAAAATTTTTCCTACAATTATAAGCCCAATTAGGTTTGAGTTAATTTCTCCTAACTTTCCTTTCGCAAGATTTACAAGAAGAATTTTCTTGTTATCCATAATCTCTCGGAAATTAAAGCTCGAAGTTTCTTGCGCGATGATTGGGCGCATAATATCATTTGCCAAAAAAACATCAAACTTAGATGTAATGTATGGCACCATGTTTGCAAGCCCTGACTCCCCACTTGTCTTCTCCGCAATCTCAACCCAGAACTGTCGCACGATAGGATTTTTACATCGTGATACTTTCATATCTCGAAAACTTTTTACCGACATTACCCGAGATACATCAAGCAATGTACACCCACTACTTGGATCTTCAATCACGAGCATTGTGGCATTTCTAAAATACTGCTCAAACATAGGACCCATACTTTCTGGTACTCCACCATATAGCTTCTGGAAAATACTAAATAACTCGTTTACCACGAATGTTTTCTGCTCTGGATGACTTGGATCGTACTCAAGCATGTTAAGTGCCATTGGTCGATCCGTATGACTTGGATCAAAATAAATCACATCATCATATCTATGCTTTGGGATCTTTGACAAGATATCTTGAATATCTGATCCATGTGGATCAATAAAACACACACCGTCACCGTTGTTAATATCCTGCATGATAAGATTTTTTAGAATGCTAGATTTTCCCACACCAGTCTGTCCAACCACATACATGTGACGCAATCTATCTTCTGGGGCCATATACACCAGCTGTTCAACATTACGGTGTAAATTCTTTCCAAGCAAAATTCCCTCTCGTGGTAAATCAAGAGGTGCTGGCGCAGTTCCCGCTTTTGACTGTTTTAATTGTGGGGCATTTGTTCCAGCAGACACAGGAAAATGCATAACAGTAGAAATCTCTTTTATAGAGATCGGAACAATATATTCTTTGCTAAACATTCGAAAAGAAAATTCATGCAGGAGTGATTCAAGCTTACTTCCTTCTGGTCGCTTCCACACAAATCCATTTCCAAGAGTATTTGTAAATTGATTAAAACTAGATTCAAGATCTGAAAGAATAGCTTCTGCTCGCAATCGACTTGGAGCCGAAGTAACAATACGAATATTAGACTCAACGACTGGGGTGCTAATTTTTTTAGTAATCTGCTCAAGTGCAATTTGATCTACTACAGCTTCTTTTTTCTCCTCAGGTTTTTTGTCATCATTCGAAAGGAGTTCCTTTCCAAGTTCTTCTGCGGCTTTTGTAAAATGACCCCACAGTGTATGTCGAATATCTATTGCTTGTTTTAGTTTGTCCCCCTTTCGAATTTTATCTAAAGATTCTTTAAATAATTTTGTATAGTAATCTCCCACCTGACTAAAGACAATCTGAACTGATGCCCCTTCCCCTGAACGTGAGATCTTTGAGAGTGTGTTTAAAATAACATTTAAAGGATCATGATCAAACTCATCATACATTTTGATTGGGAAAATCTCATTTTTAGAATATGTTGCATACGATGCTACGCTTATGCCTTGTTCATTAAAAATATTATAATCATCATGCTTTACTTCTATTTTTGCATTCGGAAATACTGATAAGATATGTTTTTCAAATAAATCACTTTTTTGATTTGGTACAGAAACATAAAATACAAATTCTTCACTTTCATCCGCAACTGCCAACTCTATAGTCATGTGATTTTTACTATCGCCCTGCTTTGTGCCAGCATCAGCTATAGACATCATTCCAGCATAAAATTGCTCCATGGCTGATAGGAGCTCTTTAAGAGGCCGCTGGCCACCTTCTTTCTTACTATCAGTCCGAACATCTGGGAGTGATACTTCGTAAACAGTATGTGTGATAGATTTTTGAATAGGTTCACCCTCTTTCATCCCCCGTGGTGAGAAACCAGCTTTAACATATTCAACCAAGAATCTATGAAAATCGTCTTCAATATGCGGATTATGTGTATTTTTAAGTGCAGTCAGTGCATTGTAAATACCGTGCGTTTCCATGAGTGAAAGGAATTGCTCCATATTTTTATCGTGCGTTTCTGGAGAAAGTTTGAGTACTACCTCATTTCCTTTTCCTTCGTACGATTCATGCAGTAAATCTTTCCCTGTTTGTGTGTGATATGTCTTTATCTCTTCTCGAATAATTTCGTCTTGAGCCTTTGATTCGCCAACACTACGTTCACGTTGCTTTACTTGTTCACGAAGATACATCAACTCTTCTTCAAGAGAGGTAAAAGAATTTTTTGTTCCTAGTTCTGATGGTGTAGAGTGTGCTGCGAGTGATTGTATATGTTCACGATCAATCATACAGGTTTATAGACCAAGTTTACGTAGTATAAGTCCGTAAATATTTTCTAGATCAATATTACTTTTTGTAACGTAATCAGTTACTCCTTTACTAATAACATCCGCAACATCAAGCATCTCCTCTTTGTTTGTCATCACAATAATTTTCTCAATATCTTTCTCGTTATTCTTTCGAACTAACTCGATAAATTCATTTCCAGTAATGTTTGGCATCATCATATCAAGGATGATAATGTCTGGGTGCATTGTCATATACATATCAAAACCAACTTTTCCATCTTCAGATTCAATGACCTCAAAATCTTTCTGAGAAAGGAAAAGTCCGAGTGATTGTCTAAGTACTGCATCGTCGTCTACTATAAGTATTTTTTTTGATTTCATACGTATAGTATACCTACATTACTCTGATAAAGGAAGATCTATAGTTACTGTTGTTCCTTTGTCAATTTCAGACTCAATTTTAAGTGTTCCTTCGTGCAATCGAACAATTGTATCTACAAGATACAATCCAAGTCCTGTTCCATTTGCAACAGTCTTAAGAGCGTTTTCAGCTCTAAAGAACCCTTTCGTTACCTTATCGATGGCTTGCGCAGGAATTCCGATTCCAGCATCTTTCACACGGATTCGAACCATTTTCTTGTATTGACTGATTGAAATAATCACCTCACTATTTGGATTTGAATACTTAATCGCATTTGAGATCACATTTGTAAGAACTGTATACATTCGAGTTTCCTCTGCCTTAACCATAAGTTTTCCAGCTGTTGTCTCTTCATTTGAGTTAAATGAGATGAATATATTTTTTTCAAGTGCAAATGCAGACATCTGTTTAATCGCCTCTCGAATTGTAGGAATCATATCAAGAGGAGCAAACTTTTTAACGTCAACCAGTTTTGATTCAATCGTAAACACATCGAGCAATTCATTTACAATCTTAATAAGATTAATACTCGAAGTATTGATATCAGTTGCTACTTTTTTCTCTGTCGGGGCCAGGCTTGGAGCATTTTTCAAAATCTCAGAGGACCATCGAATACCCGTAAGCGGCGCCCGGAGCTCGTGTGATGCAATAGCCAAGAACCTGTTTTTTGTATACAAAAGATCCATTTCCCCTCGTCTCTTTCTTAAGATAAACAAAATCACAAAATATGCACTGAGAAATGTAATATATGGAATAGATGCAAAGTATATCGGAGTTCGAATATAATCTTTCGCTTCAATATCTATTCCCATAACATACTTAACCTGATTTTCCTCTGATGGAATTACAGCAAACGCCGTTGCCCATGTTCCCCATCTATCAGTCCCAACCTCAAAATATCCTAGTGGTTCATCATAAAACATACTCTTATATAGATCTGATGCTTCAGCATATAGTTGCCCAGGAGGTCCATAATCTGCATCTTCGTATTCTGAGTCTGCTAGAAAATATACATTATCATCTCTCATTGCAGCTATATAGAAATACCGTACGTCAGGGTTGATCTCGTACAGATTAATGAGTTTCTTTTTTATTTTTTTGTATGCCTCAGTCTCTTCATCTTCGGCAACCGCTGTGAGTCCAACAAATTCTTCTGGATCCAGAGTAAGTGCAACAGTGTTCACTCGATCAAGCAGTGACTGCTTAATTTGATTTTGTATTGTTTTATATAGATAGTAAGATGCAAAGAATGTAAGAACGAGGCATAGTGCTGAGAGGACATGAAAGATTGCTTCGTTAGATTTCTTTTCTGTATTTTTTTCAATCACTGATGTAATCATAATAGTCTTAAGTATATATGATTGTTGGGTCGTAGACAAAGAAAACTATATTTTTGTCAACACCTCACACCCATCTTTTGTAACCACAAGCGTATGCTCCACGTGTACACTAAGCTTCCCATCTCCAGTTACATACGTATACCCATCCTTAGACAGCTTAATTCGAGAACTTTTTTCATTTAAAATAGGCTCAATCGCAAGCACCATACCTTCTCGCAAAATCACCCCACTTCCTTTCTTGCCAAAGTTTGGCATGAAGGGATCCTCATGAACCGAGTGACCGATACCATGTCCACCTAATTCATATGGTAAAGAAAACATGAACTTTTTATCATGAGACTTAATCACAGTTTGTTCAATCGCATATCCTACCGTACCAGTCCGCACACCAGGCTTTACAACACGTATTGCTGCATCAAGAGCATCTGTTGCAACTTGTATCATACGTGCTCCTGTGGGGTTTTTATCGGCACCTCCAACGACCACAGTGATTGCACTGTCGGTAAACATATCTTTATAGATCAAACCCATGTCCAAAACTACCACATCTCCATCTTTGAGCACTCGTGTTTTTTCATTTGGAATTCCATGAACAACTTCTTCATTTACAGAAATACACAATGCACCTGGAAATGGCCTCATCGCACCTGCTGGAGTGTAATTTAAAAAAGCAGGAATAACTTCAAATTTTTTACAAAGCTCTAAAGCCTTATCATTCAAATCTTTTGTCGTTACCCCAGCAACAGTTTCATCTTTCAATGCGTATAAAATTTCAGCCAAAAAACGCCCGCCAACACGCAGTCTACTGATTTCATCCTCTGTATAAATTGTAATTGGTTTAATAGACATTATCTGTTATACGAAATGCTTCGCAATTTCTGCATGCACCTCTTCTATAGACTTATCTCCTTGTATTTGAATAAAATCAAATTTAGGATTATTTCTAAAAAAATCTATAGCACCTACCACCTCACTTTCAAACCATTTAGATCTCAGTTCCATCTGTTCTTTTGTTTTATCATCAATTCTCCCCCGCTTTAACATCTTATCCATTGACCAATCTTCAGGCACATCCAAAAAAACAATTTTTGGTTTGTTAAACAATTTTTCATCAAAGCGATTGTAAAAACTTAACGCATCTTGAATAATCGCAGCCTCATACGGTGATCGAGGTGTGCCATCAAATACAAGATGTTCATCACCTGTATAATCTTTACACAACACATACCCCCACATACTGATTGCCAAGAAGTCAGGCTGTCGTTGGCCCTCTAAATATACCTTCTTCGATATGTGTGCAGAAACAGAATTTTCTTGAATGAATGCCCGAAAATATTCACCGGTTTCAATATGGATCATTGACGCATCACTATGTTGCTTTTTAATAAGCTCTTGAAGGAGTTTTATTTGAGTTCCTTTACCTGAGCCTGATCGTCCCATGCATATAACTGTGTGAGGTAACATAGCTCAAGTATACAACAAAAAGTTTTAATACTCTCGCATTCCAATCTGAGCATCTGTCTTCTTGATCATATCAATGATCGTAGATACAACGATAAGCACTCCAGTTCCTCCAACTGTAATTGATGCAATTCCTGTAAATGACTGTACGATGTTTGGAAGCACAGCAATAAGTCCAAGGAACAATGCTCCAACAAGAGTTGTTCGAGTTACGATCTTAGATAGATAATCAACAGTTGAATCTCCTGGTCGGATTCCTGGCACGAACGCTCCGCTTCTCTGTAGATTCTCAGCAATTTTCTGAGGATCAAATGTAATCATTGTATAGAAATATGTAAAGAAGAACACAAGTGAGAAATACAATATTCCGTACACAAGACCGTTTTGAACCCAGTATGAGACAAATGAACCAATATTACTAATCACTTCAATACTTGAAGTTTTCATAAAGTTTGCAATAAATCCAGGGAACATCAAAAGTGTAAGTGCAAAGATGATTGGCATTACTCCAGCTTGGTTTAGACGAATTGGAATATATGACTTTGTTGATCCTGTTGCACCCTGAGACGCAATTGATCGAGCCTGTCTTGCATATGTAACTTCAACAAGTCTTTCAGCTTCAGTGATATAAATAATCGCAGCAATAGCAGCAACAATAAGCACTACAATTCCGATAAGTGTTGGAGCCTGTGTTGCATCATATGTAGAGATGATTCTTGATACTGATTGTGGAAATGCAGAAATAATACCTGTTGCGATAATCAATGAAATTCCATTTCCAATTCCAAACTCAGTAAGACGCTCACCAATCCACATAAGAAGAATCGATGCACCTACTACGATGATACCAATTTGCATGAATCCAAATGCAGTCAATGATCCAAATACTTCAGGTGATTGTTTACTGATAATAGTTACAAGACTGAATGTTTGAATAAGTGCGAGCGGCACTGTAAGCATACGACTGTACTGTGAAAGTTTTTGTCGTCCCGCTGCACCTTCTTCTTGCTGAAGTTCCTTCATTCGAGGGAAAATCATAGTCATCAACTGAATGATAATTGATGCAGTAATATAGGGACCAACTCCTAGCATCAGGATTGATAGACTTGAAAGTCCACCTCCTGAGAACAAGTTAAGAACCTGGAAGAAACTATTGTCTCCAAGGAATTGTTCAAGTGCCAGAGTATTTACTCCTGGAACTGGGATAGCTGATAACGCACGAAAAACTATAAGCATTCCGAGTATGAAGAATACTCGATTACGTATAGTTTTTTCAGTGAAAATTGTTTTTAGTTTATTTAACATATACTTTTCCTCCTGCTTTTTCTATCTTTTCGATAGCAGATGCAGATACTGCAACTTTTTTAAATGTTAATGCCTGACTAATTTCTCCTGTTCCTAGAATTTTAATACTTGGAACTTTACCTTTCAGTAATTCAACTAGTTTAAGATCAACAAATTTCTTTGGAGTTAATACTGTGTTGGCCTCAATATTTGCTAAGTCTCGTAGATTTAGAACAACAGGCTTAATCTCGAAAGATTTGTTCATGTTCTTTCCTCGTCCTCGAAGTTTTGGAATCTTCTTGATTACTTCTCGAATTTCAGGACGCATTTTTCGTCCAGCTCGTGAAGCCTGACCTTTCTGTCCTCGTCCAGAAGTCTTTCCTCTTTTAGCTCCTCGTCCGATTTGCTGTTTAGTTTTTCTTTGTGTATTTCTTTTAAGTGTATGTAATTGCATATGTTTACTTTAAATGTTTAACTTTTTTACTTGTAGACAGTGTAGAAAGAGCAATGATCGCTGCTTGTGCATTGTTCATTCTGTTTTTTGTTCCTGATCGTAGTTTTCCGATGATATCTTTGATACCTGCGATTTCAATAACATCTCGAACTGATGATCCGGCTACAATTCCCTTTCCTGGTGCTGGTCGAAGCTCAACTCGTGCAGATGAGAATTTTGCAGAAACTTCATGAGGAATCATTCCGTCTTTGTTAAGAGGAATTCGGATAAGGTTTTTCTTAGCTTTTCGGTATGCCTTATCTACTGCAGCTGCAGTATCAAGACCTTTACCTGTTCCAAATCCTACTCGTCCTTTTTTATCTCCAGCAATAACTGCTACAGCAAAACTGAATTTTCGTCCTCCTGATGTAACTCGAGTTACTCGTCGAATGTCCACAATCTTTTGATCAAATTCTGGCTTTGGTTTAGGTTCACGCTTTGGTCCACCTCGTCGATCTCCACCTCTCTCTGGTCGAGGGTTTTTTCGGAATGTTCGCTCAGCTGGAGCATGAGAAGCAGCAGGTGCAGAAGCAGCAACAGGAGCAGGAGTTGGAGCAACAGTTTCCTCTGTAGTTTCAGGCTGAACAGACTCTGTTGGAGTTTCTTCTGTACCTTCTATTTGTGTTGGGTCGATTATATCTGTCATATATGTTTATGTTCTATGTATACTATTGTTTTAATTAAAATTCTAGTCCAGCTTCACGTGCTGCATCAGCTAGTGCCAATACTCTTCCTGTAAAGATGTATCCGTTTCGATCAAATACAACCTTAGTAATCCCTGCAGTTTTTGCAGCTTTTGCAAGTTCTGATCCAACTTTTGTTGCAGCTTCCATTTTTGTAGCTTTCATTGAAGATGAGTTTGCTTGTGCAAGAGTCTTTCCAGCAACATCATCAATAAGCTGAGCATAAATTGCCTTGTTTGATTTAAACACAGTCAGTCGTGGTCGTTCTGCAGTTCCACTTACTTTTGACCGGATTCTATTTTTTATTCTATCTCGATTTGAGAGGTATATTTTTTTCATATATGTATATTAATTTAAATTAAACTATGCAGCTTTTTTACCTTGTTTTCGTAATATAACTTCACCCTCATATCTAAATCCTTTTCCTTTATACGGTTCAGGTTTCTTGAGAGATCGGATCTTAGCAGCAAATCCTCCAACAGCTTCTTTATCTACACTTGTAAATGTAAAGACACCTTTTTCTGCAGTAACCGTAACTTCTTTTGGAATCTCAACTTTAGTTGGGTGTGAAAATCCAAGAGCAAGGTTAAGGATATTTCCTTGAACATCTCCTTTGTATCCTACTCCTTCAAGAATAAGTTTTTTAACGAAAGGTGTGTTTACTCCTTCGATCATGTTTTTAACATGTGAAGCATATGTTCCCCATAGAGATCGTCCGAAAGATGTATTTTGTTTGTGAACAAAAGAAACTTTGTCTCCTTCAACCACAACATCAACGATCGGAAGAATTTTCTTTGAAAGCTCTCCTTTAGGTCCTTTAACAGTAACAAGCCCGTCAGCTACTGTGACAGTTGTTCCGTTAGGTATATTTAGTATTTGTTTTCCAATTCTTGACATATATTTTTGTGTATTATTCGTACTTTTGCAGTATATAACTTATAAAGTAGAAGATCTTTAGCTTATGCAAGGCGCTCCTGTGCCCCAATCGATTTCGGTGATCAACCGCCTTAGTCGGCTGCGCCGACATAAGTGTACGTGTGGGATGTTTCCATCCCCACTCCCTTACCAAATCTTAAATAGAAACTCTCCTCCAACTTTTTGTGATCGAACTTCACTATCTGAAAGAACTCCCTTAGGTGTACTTACAAGCAATGCTCCGTATCCACTTTTTACTTGGTGAGCTTCAGCATATGAGCCATACATTCTTCGTGAGAATTTTGAAAGCTGATGTACTCCAGTAATTCGAGGTTTACCATTTTCATCGTAAAGCATTTCAACTTCGATATGTAAAATAGGCATAGATCCTGTTACCTTTACTTTTCCAACAAATCCAAGTGCAGAAAGTTTTTCAAGTACAGCCTGTCGAAATTTTGAAAATCCGAAAGTAACTGTCTCCTTTCCTGCAAGGTTACCTGTCTTCAAGTTATTTATTATTTGTGATATTCCGTGATTCATATATTTATATTTACGTTTTCTTTAAATTACCATGATGATTTTTTAATACCTGGAATCATTCCTTCATTCGCAAGCTCTCTAAAACAAATTCGGCAAAGATCAAAGTCTCTCATGTACCCTCGCTTTCTACCACATTTAAAACATCGTCGTACTACTCGACTTTTAAACTTTGGTGTTTTCTTTGCTCTTTCAATTACTGATTTTTTTGCCATAATATTTTCTATTTGTTATTATTTCTTTTTTTCATCTGATTTTTTAAATAAGAAGCCAAGTGTATCTAAGAAGGCTTTAGTTTCTGGAGCTTTCTTACTTGTTGTTACAACAGTAACTCCGAGACTAAATACATCTGCAATGTTTTCGTCTGACGTTTCAGGAAATACAGTATGCTCTTTAATACCAAATGAGAAGTTTCCCATTGGATCTACTCCAGTTGCTGAGATTCCTCTAAAGTCTTTTGTTCGAGGCATTCCGATATTTACTACCTTCTCAAGGAAAGACCACATTCTTTCTCCTCGTAGTGTTACCTTGTATCCTGATGGATCTCCTGCTCGTAGTTTAAATGTTGCAATAGACTGTTTTGCAGTTGTTGTAACAGCCTTCTGCCCTGTAATCTTTGTAACTCGATCAAGCATAAGCTCTTTCTTTTTTGCATCCTTAATTGAACCAATAGTTGTACTCACAATAACCTTCTCGATTCGAGGAGCCTGAAGTTTGTTTGTGTATTTGAAATCCTTCTTAAGGTGATCAAATGCTTTTTTTGCTTTTTCTTTTACTGTTGTATGTGCCATATATGTTGTAATAATTATTTTGCGACTGCTACGTTTGATATGTGAATAGGATGCGCTACAGCAACAACCTCGCCTTTTGCCCCTCCTTTAGTTCCTTTCTTGTGTGTCTTTTTCATATTTACACCCTCAACAAGAACTTTACCTTCTGAAGCAAACACCTTCAAAACAGAAGCTGTTTTGCCTTTATCGTCTCCTGCGAGTATTTTTACTGATTGTCCTTTTTTTATCATATGTTTATATATATTTTTTTAAATTATTTACACAATTTCTGGTGCCTTAGAAGCAATTGTCTGGTATCCTCGTTCTGCGATTTCTCGTGGAATTGGTCCGAAGATTCGTCCTGCAATTGGCTCACCTTTTGTTTTATCAATAAGTACAACTGCGTTTTCATCGAATCGAACATATGATCCGTCTTTTCTTCGAATTGCTTTCCGTGTTCGAACAACTACTGCTTTGTGTACATCTTTTCTTTTTGTTCCCTTTCGAGGTTCTGCTTTTTGTACAGCAAGGATAACAGTATCTCCAATATGCGCGTAACGTCTCTTTGAAGCTCCAAGTACTTTAAATACTCGACCGATCTTTGCGCCTGAGTTATCTGCTATTGCTACTATTGATTGTGCTTGTATCATATATTTATTTTATTAGAGTAAATCTCTTATCTTTTGATATAGGGGCTGTCTCTATGATTTGTACAGTATCACCAATTTTCTTAGTGTTTCCTGCATCATGAGCTTTATACTTCTTAGAAATTGTAACGAATTTCTGATATTTTGACATTTTTACATATCGGTCAACTTTAACCACGATAGTATCTGTCATCTTGTCAGATGTTACTACTCCTTCGAGTACTCTTTTATTTGTTGTTGCTGTTTTATTCATATAATTTATGTAAATGTATTATCGTGATACTACCTTTGTTTTTACAGGAAGCTTTGAGTTCGCTTTTCGGAATGCTTCTTTTGCAATCTCTGGAGTTACTCCATCAACTTCAAATAGCATTCGCCCTGCGTATGTCTCAAAACAAAATCCCTCTGGTTCTCCTTTTCCTGATCCCATCGGTACTTCAGCGGCTTTCTTTGTGAAAGGTCTGTCAGGAAAGATTCGTGTCCAAATTCGTCCAGTTTTACCTAGAGTTTTTGCAATCACTTTTCGAGCAGATTCGATCTGGTTTGAAGTAATTCGTGATTGAGTAACAGCCATCAGACCGTGTGATCCGTTAGCGAGCGTAAGTCCTCGTGTCTCCATTTTAGAACTCAACACTTTAGGATTACGTCGAGTTACTTGCCATTTTCGATGTTTTACTTTTTTTGGGAATAACATAATAGTATATTATTTAATTAATTATCGAGTTAATCCTTTCTCAAAGATATCTCCTTTATAAATCCACACCTTGATACCAATATCTCCGTACAACATGTGTGCTTTGTTTCGAGCATAGTCGATATCAGCTCGAAGAGTCTGTAGAGGAACTCGTCCTCGTTTGATCTCTTCACTTCGTGCCATATCTGCACCTCCAAGTCGTCCTCCAAGGTAGATTCGAACTCCTTTGATATCTTTTACGGCCATTACCTTTTCAACAACTTGTTTTAGAACTCGTCGGTATGGAAGACGCTTCTCAATACCTTCAGCAATCATTTGACTTACAATCGCAGCGTTTGCTTCTGCATTTTTAATTTCAACAACTTCGATCTGCAAGTTTGGTTTTACTTCTCCTTCTTTTACAAGGATTTTCTCTAGTGCTGTTTTAATCTTGATTACACCCTCACCACTCTTTCCAATAACAATACCTGGACGAGAAGTGTTGATAATAACTTTTATAACTTTAGTATTTCTTTCAATTTCAATAAGACCTACGAACTGACCTTTAAGGTTTTTTTCTAGCCATGCTCGCATAGTAATATCTCCTCTAAAGTGTTTTCTGAAATCAGCGTTAAGAGAAAACCATCGAGATTTCCAATCTTTCGTGATACCAAGTCTATGTGCGTACGGATGAACAATTTTTGTCATATGATATTATTTTTGTGTTATCTTTTTTGTTTTTGATGATGTCTTTGCTTTCTTTACAAACTCTCCAACAGCAAGAGTTACAACAATATGTGATGTTCTCTTGTTAATTCGAGCACCTACTCCTCGAGCTCTAGGCATCATTCTTTTTAATACAAAACCTTCATCAACAGTAATGTTTTTGATTCGAAGTGTATCTTTTGCATTTCCAGCGTGAACTGCGTTTGCAATAGCACTTTCAAGTAGTTTCTTAATAACTGGAACAACTCTTTTAGGAGTAAAGTTAAGCTGATTAAGTGCAACATCAACCTTCTTACCTTTAACAAGATCTGTTACAAGTCTAACTTTTCGTGGTGATTGTCGATAATTTTTAAGTATTGCTTTCATAAAATTTCAGATTATTTTTTCTTAGCTGCTGCTGGAGCTGCTTTAGCGGATTTTGCAGCAGTGATCTCAGCTTGTTTTTTAGCTGCATCTTGCTCTTTCTGCATCTTTCCTCCATGACGAGTAAACTTTCGAGTTGGAGAGAATTCACCAAGTCTATGACCTACCATATCTTCAGTCACAAGAACCTCAATATGAGTTTTCCCGTTATGTACTCCGAATGTAAAGTTAATCATTTCAGGTGAAATCACACTGCTTCGGTACCATGTTTTGATAACGCCAGTTTGTGCAGGAGTTTTACCTTCTATTTTCTTTAGAAGTCTTTCTGCGATATATGGGCCTTTTGATAGTGATCTTGTCATATTATTTGTCTTTTGTGTCTATTGATATTAGCAATTTATTGTGATTTAGTCAATCCTATTTCTTTTTTCGTCTAGTAACGATAAGGCGATTTGAGTATTTCTTAGGAGTTCGAGATTTTTGTCCTTTTCCAGTTGGTTTACCGTAAATTGAGATCGCTCTTCTTCGTCCTCGTCCTTGTCGTCCTTCTCCTCCTCCGTGTGGGTGATCCACTGGGTTCATGGCTGTACCTCGAACTGTTGGTCGGATACCTTTCCATCGACTCTTACCAGCCTTACCGAAGTTCTGAAGATGACTTTCTTCATTTGAAACTTCTCCAATAGATGCCCAAGAAGTATCAATAATCTTTCTGATCTCTGAAGATGGCATTTTTACAAGTGCGTATCCAGCATCGTGAGCTACGATTTGAGCATAGTTACCGGCTGATCGTACAAGTTTTCCTCCTCCTTGTGGTTTGATCTCTAGATTGTAAATGTTTGTCCCTACAGGAATGTTCTTTAGAGTCATTCTTGAAGCGATCTTAACCTCAGTTTTTTCAGCAACTACGAATGTATCACCTACTTTGATTGTTCTTGGGGCAATAATATATCGCTTCTCTCCGTCATCGTACTGTACAAGTGAGATGAAGGCAGTTCTGTTTGGATCATATTCAATAGAAACAACTTTTGCTGGAATGTTTTTCTTATCATATTTGAAGTCAACCAATCGATATGATCGTTTGTTTCCTCCTCCTTTATGACGAGTTGTGATTCTACCAGTATTGTTTCTACCAACTGATCGGTGTTTACCTACAGTTAGAGCCTTATGCGGTGTACTTGTAGTCAAAAGTTCGTTATACGGTAGTGTTACCATATTTCGTCTTGATGCTGTTCGTGGACTATATCTTTTCATATGTTTATATTAAATAGGTGTAAATTATGAGCGTATTATGCAATATCAATCTTATCCCCTTTTTTCAAAGTTAAGATTGCTTTTTTAAATCCTGCAACTCGTCCAGGTCTACCCCGTCGAAGTACGTCTCGAGGAGATGTATTTACAATGTTAATCTTAAGTGGAGTAACTTTGTAAGTCATCTTTACTTCCTGTCGTAGGTTATCTTTATTCGCATTTTTAGTTACGTTAAAAATATATTTGTTTTTGTCAGTACTGATCATCGCTTTCTCAGTAACTCTTGGTTTTATGATGTAGGTTTCTTTTTTCATATATGTACGTTTACTTATGCTTTATTAAATCTTTCTACAAGACTGTCGATTGATTCTTTTGGAGAAACAAAAACAAGATATTTGTATTTTGAAATTATAAGAGGGTTGATACTTGAAACTGTTTGAACCTCAATATTCTTAAAGTTTCGAGCACTTAAAATAGTATTTGTATCGTGAGCTGGAGTGATAATCAAAGCTGCATTATGCTTCTTTGATGCGAGTGTTGAGAATGTATCTTGGGCTGTAGCAAGGTTTGCAAGTAAATTCTTGATTTCAGTAGTTTTAGGAGCTGAGATTGAAAGAGAATCTAAGAAAATAATCTCTGAGTCTGCAAATTTCTTAGAAAGAATTGTTGCAATAGCTTTATCTTTAGCTTTCTTGTTTACCTTTCGGTCAAAGTTTTTATCATTTCGAGGACCATGAGCCACACCTCCTCCTACCCAAATAGGTGATCGTGAAGATCCGTGTCGAGCTCGACCTGTTCCTTTTTGTCGCCAAGGTTTCTTACCTCCTCCTGAAACTTCACCTCGAGTTCGCACGTGTGCAAATGGATGTCGAGCAGATGTCTGAAGAGATGTAATAACTTGGTGCACAAGGTCACCATTCCAAGATAGTCCGAAACATGATTCTGGAAGAGTTATAGTACCTGCTGATTTTCCCTCTTTCGAGAAAATTGAAGCGTTTAGATTAATTTCTTTTTTTGTCTTTGTCATATATTTTTACTAAATTGGAATAATTACTTTTGTGTGATTTCTACAACAGTACCGCGTCGACCTGGAACAGCTCCTTTGATATACAAAAGATTGTTTTCTGTATCCACTGCTACGATAGTCATATTTTTAAATGTCATCTTATCTCCACCCATTCTTCCGGCCATTCGAGTACCTTTGAAAACTCTCTGGTATCCACCAGCTCCTGATGATCCTCGCTCTCTTTCTGAGTGCTTCTGACCGTGTGATCCAGGTCCTCCTTTGAAGTTATATCGCTTTACCACACCCTGGAAACCTTTTGATTTTGTTGTTCCTGACACAGTCACGATATCTCCTGATTCAAACTCAAAAGGTAAAGTCTCACCCTTTTCACCAAAAAGGCCCTGTACTTCTTTTAGAAGAGCAAAGCCTTTTTTAGCATCAGCAGCAATACCTGAGTGTGTTTTTACAGCTTTAGACAGCTGGTTTACAGACTTAGAACCAAACCCAATTTGTACAGCATCATACCCATCAGTAGATTTGTCTTTCTTCTGAGTAATTGTAAGCGGACTAAATGATAAAACAGTTGCTGGGTAAACCCGTCCTGTTTCATCAAATAACTGAGTCATATTCTGTTTTGTTGCGATTGTATACTTCATATTTTTATTGTTAATCTTCGTATAAGGTATGTACCAGAGCAGGCTTGTTGCCGAGTAACTTTTTCAAGTCTTGGACAATATCCTGATGATCCTTTACGTAAGAGGTTTTTATAACTACATCATCTTAACATCAACGTTTACCCCTGAAGGTAGTGTCATGTTAGTGAGGGATTCGATCACTTTAGCTGAAGGGTTCAAAATGTCAATTAATCTTCTGTGTGTTCGAGACTCAAACTGTTCTCGAGAGTTCTTATAAATAAACGCAGATCGGTTTACTGTATATTTCTTAATCTCTGTTGGAAGTGGCACAGGTCCGTGAACGATAGCATCATGCTTAAGTGCTGTTTCTACAATCTGTCTTACAGATGTATCAAGCAATCTTGCATCATATGCTCGAACTCGAATTCGGAGCTTTGATGTTACTTCAACATCAGATTTAGATTTTTTTTTGGTGCTTTTTATGGCGGTTGACATAGATTTGGATATTACACTATTTTAACAAAAAATGCAATGACTAGTTATAGTGCACTGCATTTTTCGGTATCAATGCGTACTTTAGTTAATTAAGACTTATTACGCAACGATTTTTGTTACAACTCCGGCTCCTACAGTCTTTCCTCCTTCTCGGATGGCAAATCGTGTATTATCTTCAAGAGCGATTGGGGCTACTAGTTTTACTTTGAAAGTAACAGTATCTCCAGGCATAACCATCTTTCCTTCCTCAGCAAGTGTTACTTCTCCAGTTACGTCAGTTGTTCGTACGTAGAACTGTGGCTTATATCCTGAGAAGAATGGTGTATGTCGTCCTCCTTCTTCTTTCTTCAAGATGTACACTTCAGCTTCGAAATCTGTATGAGGTTTTACTGATCCTGGCTTAGCAAGAACCTGTCCTCGTGAGATATCTTCTTTTTTAACTGATCGTAGTAGTAGTCCAGCATTATCTCCAGCTTGTCCTTCTGATAGAGATTTGTTGAACATTTCGACTCCTGTAACGATAGTTTTAACAGTATCTTTAAGACCAACGATTTCGATTTCTTCACCAATTTTGATGATTCCTTTCTCGATTCGTCCTGTTACCACTGTTCCTCGTCCTTCGATTGAGAACACATCTTCTACTGGCATTAGGAAAGGCTTATCTGTTTCTCGAACTGGAACTGGGATAAATGAGTCAATAGCATCTGCAAGATCAACGATCTTTTGTGACCATTCATCATTTACATCTGTTGAGTTAAGCGCTTTAAGAGCTGAACCTCGGATAACAGGGGCATTTGCTCCATCAAATCCGTTCTTTGTTAGAAGTTCACGTATTTCTTCTTCAACAAGGTCAAGCATGTCTGCATCATCAACCATGTCACATTTGTTCATAAATACTAGAATTTTTGGAACTCCAATTTGCTTAGCAAGAAGAACGTGCTCACGTGTTTGTGGCATTGGTCCGTCTGTTGCTGCTACTACTAGGATAGCTCCGTCCATCTGAGCAGCTCCTGTAATCATGTTTTTGATGTAGTCGGCGTGACCTGGAGCATCAACGTGTGCGTAGTGACGTGTTGGTGTCTCATATTCACAGTGTGCTAGAGAGATAGTAATACCTCGAGCTTTTTCTTCTGGAGCTTTGTCAATTTCATTCATTCCTAGAAGTTTAGCGTTGTACCCGTTTCCTTTCTTAGAAAGAGTATTAAGAATAGCCGCAGTAAGAGTAGTCTTACCGTGGTCAACGTGTCCAATTGTTCCCACGTTTACGTGAGCTTTTGATCGATCGAATGCTTCTGTTGCCATAATATTTTTGAATTTAAATTAAATAATAATTTGCTTAATAACTTTGCGAACTTCTGATTTGGGGTAAATACGTGAATAACTTACCTCAAAGCAAAAATTAAAATCGCAATGCATAGAAGTCTAGCAATTGATATAGCTATTGTCAACCGTAGTATTGAGTCTTTTTACAGCGAAGAAGTGTATGTGAGGACCGACTCAACTACCTTACCTGGATCTATGTCTGCTTTTACAAAATAATGATGTGCACCAAGATCAACGGTGTCTGCAATAGAGTCCATGTCTCCTCGATTTGACAGAATGATCACAAAAGCCTTCTTTCCCCAACTATCTTTAGCTCTTAGGTTTCGAATAAATTCAACTCCATCCATAATAGGCATTGTTAAGTCAGTCACAATTGCGTCAGGATGCTCTCTTTCAGCCATTTGTAAACCTTCTTTACCGTTTGTTGCCGTTACAACCTCAAAACCTTGATCTGTGAATTTTTCCGTAAGTAACTCCAAAAATACAGATTCATCTTCTACAATAAGAATTTTTTTCTTTTCTTGAGTCATGTGTGCAATTATACCTGAGATTGAGGTATTTCCATAACAAACTCAGTACCCTTTCCGACAATTGATGTGAAATGTAAACTTCCCCCATGGAGAAGCACAATGTTATTTGTGAGATACAATCCTAATCCATGTCCTTCAATAGAAGATGTTGCTTTTGCTCGTGAAAACTTCTGGAACATGTCCTTTTGATCACTTCGTGCAATACCCAGCCCCGTATCGGACACAGTAAAGTACACTTTATCAGGCACAGGGGTAGATACTGATACATTTACCATACCTCCCTTCGGGGTATATTTTATAGCGTTCGATATCAAGTTCTTAATTGCAATCTTCATATACTGCGGACTAGCATAAATAACTGTATTATCTATAGGACACACATCCTTGTTACATTTCTCAAAGTTGAGGGCAATCTCTTTACTCTCAGCTATAGGCAACATTTCAGACTCGATAGATTGCACAAGATCCATTAGATTACACTTCTCCTTCACAAGGTCGAGCTTCCCAAGTTGGATACGTGATAGGTCAAGGATTGTATTGGACATTTCAGCAGCAGAGACAGACACATTGTAAGCTTGTGTTATTTTCTTATGAACCTCGTCCGATATGTCCTTTACCTCAAGGACAGAAGATAGAATCCATCGAATACTTGCAAGCGGTGTCTTTAACTCATGCCCAATCATTCCAATAACAATATTTTTCTGTCTGTCAAAGTCCAAAACCTGCTTTAGTTTCTTCTGCCATATATATGTAAGAACAAGACCAAGGAGTAATATTGATACAGAAAGTATAATGAGAGTTAATAAGAATGGTTGATACACACGTTCTTCCAGCTGGTTAATGTCGTCGTCACGCATATCAAGCGCAAGTATTCCTACAAGATTTCCTGCTGGGTCTTTGATTGGAACATACGCACTAATAAATGTTCCCCATTTATCAGTATAAAAATCTTCATTTACATGAGGTTGATCATGGGCTTTCTGAATATCTTCAACAGGAGCATCGATATATGGAATACCTGGATATGTAAGTTCATCTGCTCCATCTGCTTCAATGATTCCGTCTTTATTAATATCCACGTCATTATCTGTTCTTTCGTCAATATTGGCATACGGATCCATTGAATCAGCATCAGCTATCTCAATATACGAATACTCCTCCCCTGGTGTATATTTCAAAATATATGCGTATGCGATTTTAGGTGCAATATCGCGAATGTCATGTAGGGCCGAAATAATTCTTGTATGGCTTGGAGTACCAATATCTGTTGTAGATGATACATTTGCAACATCTTCTGGAGAAAATCTAAGAGCCTGAGATTTTACAAGTGTTAAGAGACTAGACTTTGATTCCGTAACAATAATATCGGTAGTTTGTTTGTAGAGATACTGAAATACCCCATATATAAGTGCAAAACTAGTGAGACCGATGAGAAAAACCAGGAAATAGAGCGCATAATACTTTCTATACGCAGGCATTTTGCCTGATTGCGATTCTGATGTCATACACGTATAATACTATATTATGAACTTCATAAATAGTAAGTACAAAATACTGCTTATCGGACTTGCACTTATCTTGATTGGAGTAGGTGGATTTTTCGCCTACAAAGCATATTCGAAAACAGATTTAACTGTTGAAGAGCAAACTAAGAAAGAAGCTGACGCTGTGAAGAAAGGTTTAGGTAAACATTTAATCTTACCTGAAGGAGATGAACCAGATATTCGAAAAATAAATCAAAAACTGGAAGATCCATTTTTTGCAAATGCAGTAATTGGAGATTATTTGATTATTTTTTATAAAAGTAGAATTGCATATATCTACTCCCCTGACAGAGATATTATAACGAATGCTGGGGTGGTGTTTGTAAACCCACAACAAGCGACGACAACGAAGAGGTAAATAAAAAAAAAGAAACCCTCCGCTGCGAAGCGAGAGGGCCTTTGAGTTTTGAGTACTTAAGCTCGCGGAGCTGGTCCGATGAATTTGAAGCTTTCTGACATAATACCCTTCATGCATTGGATGACTGCGAAAGGGTTTGTCTGCCTCATGTTCTGTTCATACTCTTCTCGAGGAATCCTGACAACGGATTCAGCAATTTGCCGAGGATGAGACCAAGTGTCTCCATGAAGCTCAATATCTCGAAGCTTTACATAAATCCATTTTTTGGACTCGGCATAGTCATCGACCTGAACAACAACTGTCTGGCCATATGCACTATTGAAGGCTCCGAACATGTCAAGAATCCTCACGAGAATCAGAAGCACGGTCAGGATCGCAAGACAGAGCAAGACAGTATTTGCCAGCAACTCAGATGCGTTAGGATACATTTCCATATTCATAAAGGTCGTGGGTGTTAAGGTTCTTTTTCACTATACCCCCTCAAAAACCAAAAAACAACCTTCTCCCCTCTATGGTATGATAGAACCATGATTTCATATCTTGAAGGAATAGTACGAGACATAGACAGCAGACACATTTGCCTTATGACCACAGGAGGAGTTGGATATCAGGTTCAGCTTGGAAAATCAGATATCGAAAGTTTAACTGACGGGCAAGAAGCTTCTTTTTATATCCACAGTCATGTTCGGGAAGATGCATTTGAACTGTTTGGATTTATGCAACGGTCAGACAAGATTATGTTTGAACAACTTACTTCTATCTCTGGAATTGGACCACGATCTGCTCTTGGTATCCTTTCCCTTTCTGGTGCCGAAGTATTGTATGAGCATGTGGTAAAAAATAATACTGCATACCTAACACAGATTTCTGGAATTGGAAAAAAGATTGCAGAAAAGATTGTGTTGGAACTTCGAGATAAGTTGCCTAAGATTGCATTTGATTTTACTAAAAATGAAAGCACCGGAGGAAGTACACATATCGAAGACCTAGAAGTATTCGAGGCACTTAAAGCTATGGGCTATTCTCCGAAGGAAGCCAAGAGCGCACTTGATAACTTACCAGTCGGCCTTGAAACAGTTGGTGATAAAATTAAGGCTGCACTTAAAGTAGTAGAGAGAAAATAAATTTATTCATGGCAATACTTTTAAACGGAAAGGAACTAGCAATACAAAGAAGTGAAGCCTTGAGAGAGGAGATTTCACTATTCCCTACTCAACCAACATTGGTTATTATTCAAATTGGAAATGTGCCGGAGTCTGACATTTACATAAAAAGAAAAATTCAAAGTGGCGAGCAACTTGGCGCAAAAGTTATTCATCAAAAATACGACTCAGATATTTCTCAAGAAGTAGTAATGGATGATATAAGGAATTATAATGAAGATCAAAATATTCACGGAATAATAGTTCAACTCCCTCTACCGGAGAATTTAAACAAGAACTCTATTATTGAAACAATAAATCCTAAAAAGGATGTCGATGGATTAACTTCTGTAAATGTGAAGAATTTAACCTGTAATAATTTAGGAATTATTCCAGCAACCACTAAAGGTGTTATAACATTATTAAAACACTATAGTGTGGAGCTTGTTGGCGCTCACATTGTCGTGGTCGGAAGATCTAGTCTTGTCGGTAAACCTACTGCCCTTGCTTTGATAAATGAAAATGCAACAGTTACTATATGTCATAGTCAAACTAAAAACCTTGAAGAGATTACAAAAACTGGAGATATAATTATCACAGCAACCGGAAAGCAAAATCTCATTACCGCTCAACATGTTCAAGAAGGTCAGGTTATAGTTGATGTGGGAATTCATGCAATCGAAGACGACGGTAAAAAAATCACTGGGGATGTTGATTTTAAAAATGTAGAACCGATAGTTGAAATGTTAAGTCCAGTTCCAGGCGGTGTTGGTCCAATGACTGTTGTTTCCCTTTTTGAAAATCTTGTTGATGCGTACCGAAAATAAAAAGATGGGAGTAGTTAAGGTTCGCCACATCTTTTACTACTGCAACAACTCGTAAAGCACAACTCCTGCACATACTGAAACGTTTAGAGATTCCTTCTCCCCTTTCATATCTATTTCAATTACCTCATCACATAGTTTTAAAATTTCTTTCGGAACGCCGTCCACTTCATTTCCAAAAATACACAAAATCTTTTCTGTTTTTGTAAATGTTTTAATATCAATAGATTTCGAAGATTGCTCAATCGCAACAATTGTAAATCCGTCTTTCTTTGCCTTTTTGATAACTTCTTTTGCTGTATCAAAATATTCCCAAGGGATAGCCTTCTCTCCTCCAAGAGCGGTTTTAGCAATTTCTTTTTGAGGTCTATTAAATCGATCTACCGGACGAGGAGTCGTTCCAGTCAGGTACAGCTTCAGTGCTCCAAAGCAATCTGCTGATCGAAATATAGAACCGACGTTATATGCGCTTCGAATATCAGGTAAGAGTATGTGGACAACCGGGGTCATGTAGTGTATTATACACAAATATGGTTTGAATGCGTTCGTAGCTCAGTCGGTAGAGCACCTGCCTTTTAAGCAGAGGGTCGTAGGTTCGATTCCTACCGGACGCACATACTGGGAAAAATCACATCGAGAGGTGTGGTTTTTCTTTTATGTATAGAAATACCACCAGAGGCCGAAGCATGGTGGGAGGGGTTGTCAGACTTTGCTATGTAGTGCAGTTGTTGGAAAGGTCCTCTTCAGAATCTAATGGAGCACATACTGTTGGCACATCATCTTTATGTGCAAGTTTCCAATGAGCAAAATATTGATGCAAATAAGTTTCAAATTCCTCCGTATTATGGTGAGATGTCAGCCAATTCAAATGGTCAAGATCTTTGTGGTACGAAGGATGTAGTACATCTGTTCGTTGCCACGCAAGGCGCCAGCGCCAACGAAATGCTCTGAAAGCATGGTTACATAACCAACGGTCAAGACGGTCAAATTTCTTCCTGAACCAACATGCAACATGACATCGAAGTACAATGAACGTATTTTTCATAAAGGTGCGGGTTGAGCTTAGTCTCTCTTCTTGTATTTGTATTATAGCAAATAAATACAACTATGCAAGGGACTTGTCAAGTGGATGTCAAGGGTATATATTAAGATCTATGAAATATATCTACGTCATAAAAGAATATTTACAAGTAGCTTGGCAATGCCTCGCATATATTTATAAGTTTGATAAGAGAGGTACCGTCGGTCGGCTAGCAATACTCCTCATCTTCCCTGTTATTGCAAACGTGTTGAGTATTGCAAATGCAAGACTGGCTGATAGTATGCAGCAAAATTTTGGAACCGGGTTGATGACAATAATCTTGCCAATATTTTTGGTGGTTGTTTTTATTGAGATTACAGATGAAATATTTAAATATTTAAATAGAAGAGTTCAATGGATCTGGAATACAAAATTAAGACTTATAATAGAAATTGAAAGAAGTAAAAAGAAATCACAATTTTCACTACCTTTTATTGAGTCAGAGGATAATGAACAACTACAACAAAGAATTGCTTATAGTGGCGATGGGTATAATTCTCAACTTTCCCTTTTGAAGTCAATTCCAGATTTTCTTAGAATTTGCATTAACACGGCTTTTGCATTTTATATTGTTACATCATTTAACCTCATCTTTGGATTAATTCTTTTGCTAGCAACAGTGCCTAAGTTTCTTATTTCATTTACACAATCATTCTCAATGAGAAAAAACTTTGAGAGATACTTAACATATCAAAGAATTACTGGTAATTTTGGAAATCAATTTGCTAGTTACACTAACCTTAAAGATACTAAAACTTCTGGATCTGTATATTCAATTCTTGATATATTCAAAAAACGAAAACAACACTATTTAGATTCTACATACAGTATTTTTAAAAAATACTTACGACTAGGGTTTATTTCAAACCTATTTGCACTTGCAATAGGTTTTACTATCCAATATTTTGTAATCAAAGATGTTATCTTTGGAACATTATTAATTGGACAGGCAACTCTGATAGTACTACAGGTTTTTAGACTCCAAAATAATATTACTGAGTTTGCAAACTTCTTACCTGACCAGTATGAAAATATTGTGAGTGCAAAATACTTATTTTTGTATATATCAACTCAAGAGAATACAGAGAAAACAAACGCATCTACTACAATGCAAAACCAAAATAAAGAAGACGTGATCGAGATGAAAGATATCGTCTTTACATACCCTGAGGTCCACTTCGAAGAAATGAGAAAACTTGCTTCAGAAATGGATACAATCTCTGAAAAATTCTTTGGTCTCAAAAAAGAAGACGAGATCATTTCAACAAAAAAGCAAAACGATTTCACCCTCACTATCCCTTCTCTTACAATTAATAAAGGAGAACGCGTAGCAATCGTAGGAAAAAATGGTAATGGTAAAACAACATTCTTGCAGCTTGTATTAAATTTGTATCAACCTGAGCAAGGAGAAATTAAAGTATTTGGAAATGTACTTAAGGATATGAATCAAACTGAAGTACAAAAATATTTTTCAATGCTCTTCCAAGATTATGGCCAAACAAACTTTAAGGTACACGAATACATTGGCCTCTCAGATATTCAAGATCCAGATATTGAACGAGTTAAAAAAGCTGCACACCTTGCTACCGCATCTGAGTTTATTGAAAAATGGAAAGACACATATACACAACAACTTGGTGTTTCATTTAAAGGAGTAAAGCCATCTAAGGGACAGTGGCAAAAACTAGCCGTTGCTCGGGCACTATACAAAGAAGCTCCCATTCTTGTTCTTGACGAACCTACTGCAGCAATTGATGCAGTATCAGCTAAAAAGATTTTTGAAAATCTTGCATCATTTGATCCTGAAAAAATTCTTATTTTTGTATGTCATAACATGGTAGACATTCCCCTTGTTGCTACACGAGTGCTTGTATTTGATCAAGGAAAAATTGTTGGTGATGGAACACATAAAGAACTTCTCAAAACATGTAAGGAGTACAAAGAGTTGTATGATAGTGAGGTTCGGGGGTAACTACCGCAACACCAACCCCTCCAACTCCTCCCACATCTCACATTCCCCCATATGACTCTCGTGATATATATCAAGAAGCATTCCCATATCATCCTTCACTCTCACTCCATATTGTTCACTCAACTTCTTGGCCTGCGTAAATGCATACGGAGTTAATCCACTTTTCTTCTGATCATTTCCAAGAGCCTGCACAATCGTTTTATACTTCCACCACAACACCCCAAAAAATTCCTCAGGTGCCATTTGCAAATTCTTGATCGAATCTACCGCCTGCCATGCCCGAAACTTTTGTGCAGCAGTTCTCTTTTCAAGTGGAATACTCAAAAGCTCTGCATATGCATGAGCTGCTGGGAATGTTTTTTTAGAAATATCCTCTTTGAACTCTACCCCGCCAGTATACTCCATAACTTTTGCAGCTTTATATTTTGAAATTAATCCAACAGTTTTTTCATCTAAATCTTCTTCTACAAATAAATAAATATGTGGAGACTCAATGTATGACTCAAAGTTTTTTAATACGTAATCTTTAATTTCTTTTTTTGCTTGCAACAATCCCTTCATCACAAATACATGTTTATCAAAAAATAATCCCTGCGATGTACTTATTCCCTCAAAATCCTCAGGAGTAAATGTGTCCGCATGAATATAAAATATTTGAGCGAATTCTCGTTTAGCACGAAGACTCTCAACTATACTTTGAGTTTGGTCTTGAATCTTTTTTACATGAGTTCCGTGAAGTAGATACAGCATTGAATTATGTCGATTATACCACCTACTGTGCCCCGCCCCAACTCACCCCTTTCTTCACTGAAGTCTCGATCGGCACCACCTTATCCTCTCCAATACTATCCAAAATCTTCTCCATCACCTCTCGAATATACTTGATTGAACTTTCCACAAACTTCGGATCAGAATTATCCATTTCGAAAATAAGCTCATCGTGCACCTGTGCCACGATCGCAACTCTATCTTCTAGATTATTTTTCTTAATCCAAGTATCTATGTTTACCATTGCCATTTTAACCATGTCAGCATTTGTTCCCTGAATCGGCGCGTTGATGGCCATACGTTCTGCAGCTGCTTTTATAAATGAAATCGGTGACTTAATCTCTGGAAAATATCTCCGTCGTCCAAAGAGCGTTGTTGTGTATCCATTTCGTTCTGCTTGGTATTTACAGTTTTGCAAATACTTAGAAAGCCCTGCAAATGTTGAATAATAATTTAAATAAAATTCTTGCGCTTCTGTTTGTTTAACGCCAAGACCTTTTGCCAAAGCCTGCACCCCCATTCCATACAAAATTCCGAAGTTAATCGTTTTAGCATGTCGACGCATATCAGGTGTCACATCTTTAATATCAACTTTGTACATTCTTGCTGCAACTCCTGTATGAATATCTTCTCCGTTGTTAAAAATTTCCATCAACTCTTTATCTTTCGATAAGATCGCAGCGATTCGAAGCTCAACTTGCGCATAATCGACAGTCACAAGTATATGTCCCTCTTTTGCGATAAAACCATTTCGAATAGCCCTACCTAATGCAGTCTTAATAGGTATGTTTTGAATACTAGGGTTTTCACATGCAATACGTCCTGTTACAGCACCCATCTGTAAATAGTTTGGATGAATTCTATCGTTTTCATCTGCAAGTGCTGGAAATGGATCAATATATGTTCCAAGTAATTTACTATACTCTCGAAATTCTAAAATCTTTGGTACTGCTGGATGTGCATCAACAAGTTTTTCGAGTTCAGATTCTTTTGTAGATCGTGCTCCTCCAGCTGTTTTTTTAATTCTCGCACCACTTCCTTTTACAATATCAAGCTTGTCATATAGCACTGTTGCAAGTTGTTTAGGTGACGCAATATTAAATTCTTCTCCACCTGTTAACTCCCAAATTTCTTTTTGTAAATTCTCAAGATAATCTCTATATTCTTTTCCAAGTTTCTTTAAAAATGGAATATCAATTTTTATACCTCTCTCATGCATTTCTTTTAGTATGTAAATGATAGGCCTCTCAACTTTTTCATACAGATCATACACTCCCTCTTTCTTCAAAAGATCGTCTAACGTATTTGAACTATTTCCCAAAAGATCAGCCGCATCTTTTTCTGTCGGTTCATTGAGATACGATCGAAGGAGCCATACTTTAATCTTCTCTTCTTCAGTCAGAGGAACAATAACTGGCTTTTCTTTTTTGACTGTAGACCCTTTACCATCAACACCATCTGATATCGCCACGAGTTCGTGCCATACATCATTTACTTCTTTCACTGGTTTATTTCCAGTTTGAATCTGAATCACCTTATCAAGCTTTCCTCGAATACTTTTAAGTTCATATTCATCAATCAATGCGTCAAAAGCATCTTTGTGAACACATTCATACCAAGGTTGTATTTGTTCAAAATTAATATCAACAGGTGCATCTCTCCTGATTGTTGCAAGCGCCTTACTGAAAATAGCATCGTCTTTATGTTCAGTTAAAATCCTAAAGAAACGTTCTGAAATTCCCGCTTTTTTTAGTCGTGCATCTGTTTTAGAAAATTCTTTTACTTCCTCAAGATATTCGTACAAGTTCTCTATGTTTTCAAATTCTTGAATAATTGTAGTTGCTGTTTTCTCACCTACCCCAGGAACACCGATAATGTTATCTGATGCATCACCTCGGAGTCCTTTAAAGTCTATGAGCTGAAGTGGACCAAATCCATATTTTGCATGTACTGCTTCTTCGTTGTACGTCACCGTATCTGTAATTCCTTTTCGTAGTGTGTACACGATCACATCATTTCCACTTACAAGCTGCATCGTATCCATATCTCCTGATGCAATAATAATTCTATAATCTGGAAATTCTTTTTTTGACTTCTCTACAATAGTCCCTAAAATATCATCAGCTTCAAATCCAGGCTTATCAAACATTGGAATACAAAGTGCTTCGAAAATTTTTCGAGAGCTAATAATCTGAGAAACAAGTGCAGTATCTGTTTCTTTCCGAGTTCCTTTATATGCTTCATATACCTCATGTCGAAATGTGGGACTAGGAAGGTCGTAGCACGCAATGATAGCGTCAGGCTTGAATCGTTCAAGTATACCGAAAAGCATGTTTATAATGCCAAATAATGCCCCTGTAGGCACACCCTTAGAGTTCTGTAGGTTTGGCACGGCATGGTACGCCCGGTGGATTATGGCGTGAGAATCCAGGAGGAGGAGGGTCTTTGGTTTTGTCGTCGGAGCATCTTTCATGGGGGTAGTATAGCATTTTTAGGGGTATGTAAAATAAAAACTCCAGAGCTTATATTGCCCTGGAGTTTTTATATTAAAATCTTATTTACCCTTTTTCCCATCCTTCCCTGCCATAGTCACCAACAGTGGCGACCCAACAAAGATAGATGAATATGTTCCAGCAGCGATTCCTACAATAAGTGCTAGCGCAAAGTTTCGAGTTGTCTCTGGACCCCAGATATATACCGCGATCATGGCAAGCATTGTTGTAAGTGAAGTGTTGATTGATCGAACGAATGTTTCGTTAATAGATGCTCCAACAATTTCCTCAAACGGCTTTCCTTTCATGTTATCTGTTCGTAGATGCTCTCGAACTCGGTCGAACACCACAATCGTATCGTGAATAGAAAATCCAAGTACAACAAGAAGTGCGGTTACGAATAGCGCATCAACTTCGTATCCTCCAAAGAAGTGTGCCATTGTTGCAAAAAATCCAACTGGGATAATTACATCGTGAAATAGCGCAACGATTGCAGCCAATCCATATTTCCATGAAGAGATTGGTTTTGAAACTTGTCGGAATGCAAATGCAATAAATAATACGATTGCGATAAGCACAGCAACAATAGCTCCGATTGATTTCTTTTTTAGTTCAGCCCCTAGAACTGGACCGATAGTGTCAAATCGAGAAATTTCGTATGATGGAAGCTTTGTTGCTAAGTCTTCTCGGATACTTACCTGCTCTGCATTTGAAAGCTCTTCTGTTTTTACAAGAAAACCATTTTCACCATATGCTCGCACAGTACTTCCTGGAAATTCAGTCTCTAGAGTTTCTTTTACAACTTCAGGAGAAACTGCAGCCACCGTTGAAGATGCATTTAATTTAAACTCAATTGCAGATCCTCCTTTAAAATCAATTCCTTGGTTTAGTCCCCACATTGCAAGGCTGGCGATTGACCCTCCAATAAGGAGTGCTGACAAGATATAAAAGATGATTCTATTTTTTACGATAAACATATATTTGGTAGATTATTTATTTTTAGTGAATGCTCCTAAGAATGTTCGAGAAGCCGTAATTGCTGTAAACATTGAAACCGCTACACCAATCAGGAACACAACAGCAAATCCTTTAATAAGTGGTGATGCTGCGAATGTATATAAGATAATTGCAGTGATCATACTTGAAATGTTACTGTCTCGAATTGATGGCCATGCTCGAGCAAATCCGATTGAAAGCGCTTCTGCTTTTGTTTTTCCTCTTTTAATTTCTTCTTTCATTCTTTCGAAGATAAGAATATTTCCATCAACTGCCATACCAAGCGAAATAATAAAGGCAGCAAGTCCAGCAGATGTGAGCACAATTCCTCCTACCTTAAATACGATAAGGTTGATGATTACATAAATAATAAGTGCAAGTGCAGCAATAATTCCTTTTCCTCTGTACCAAAGCATTAGAAAGAGTGCAATGATAATAAATCCATACAACCCTGCTTTTATACTTGCTTGTAACGCTTCACTTCCCAGTGATGCTCCGATAGTTTGAGTTCCAATAAGTTCAATTCCAACAGGAAGTGCTCCGTACTTTAGACTTCGTGCAAGCTCATTAGCCTCCTTTACAGAATATTGTCCTGTGATCTGAGCTTTTCCTCCTACAATCTCTGCTTGAATTGTTGGTGCTGTAATTACAGTTCCATCAAGTAGAATCGCAAGTTGTTCTCCAATATTTTCTTTTGTGAGTTTTGCAAATATATCTGCTCCCTCTTTGTTAAATACGATTCCTACAGTCGGTCGTCCTGTCTGTCCATCATACTCAACTTGTGCAGTTGTAATGTATCGTCCTGTAAGTTCTGTTGGAACAAGAACTGCAGTTGTTGTTGCTGTAGATGAAGCTGTTGTTGAAGTACCTACTTCGATAAGTGCAAATTCCAGAACTGGAGTTTGTCCAATAAGATCGATAGCATTTTGTGTATCTTTTACTCCCGGAAGCTCAACAACAAGTTTGTGAACTTTTTCATCTCCAAGAGTTGATTCCTCTGTTTGTACAACAGGTTCAGAAACTCCGAAGGCGTTTACTCGTGCTTCAATCACATTTTTCAATGTTTCCATTGCTCCTGCAACTTCAGTTGCTGGAAGTTTTGATGTGTCTGCTTTATATACGAGGTGGATTCCCCCGTTTAGATCGAGACCTAATTTAAATGGACTTGTTTTATAAGTTGAGTTTAGATAGAAAGCTCCAAGTCCCCCAAGTACAAGGAGAATTAGTGCCCATAGTCGTGTACGTGTCATAGGAGGTATTATACTGATTTTTCATGTAAATGGTAGTACCCTTGACACTAGGGTTGACACTTTTTAGGCCTTAGTTTATACTTGTTTTTAGCACCTTCAATGAGTTCGGTACGTTGCCAATTCTTAGGGTGCCCATCACACACGCATATGAAGCTGAAACCACATCAAAAACCGTCGTTTAATTCTGCTGTAAACAATCTGCGTGGAGGCGGAGGGCAAATTGCCCCACCTGCCAGTCCTAAGACTGCCCGTAAAAAAGGCAAATAGCCCCATCCTCCCCAAGAGAATTTCCGCTCCAGACCCACCAGGGTCTGGAGTATTTTTACTCCCGTTATGGGAGTACTTTATTTATCTTCTTCTTTTGGAATAAATTTAAGTGCTGCGGAATTTATACAAAATCTTTGTCCTCCTTTTTCAACAGGACCATCGTTAAACACATGACCGAGATGTGAATCTCCATCTTTACTTCTAACTTCAGTTCTTCTCATTCCCATTTCAGTATCTTCTTTCATAACTACCGCATCGTCTTTGATTGGCTTTGTAAATGAAGGCCATCCACTTCCAGAGTCGTATTTATCCTCTGAAGAAAAAAGAGGTTCTCCTGTTACAACATCTACATATACCCCTTCTCGTTTTTCATCGTTATATTCATTATCAAAAGGAGCCTCAGTGTGATTTTCCTGAGTTACTGCTTTTTGTAAATCTGTTAAATGTGAAATATCTTTTGTCATATTATTGTTTTGGATTTAATTCATTATTTTCTTTAATTTGTGCATCCCTCCCACTCCCCATCCTATACATCCCATATCTCACCGGATTTTTCTCATGGTACTTTTGATGATATTCTTCAGCTTTAAAAAAGTTTTTGTACGGTAGCACTTGAACTGCAAGTGGTTTTCTATAAATCTTCTTATCATTCCAAATTTGAATTACTTTTTCTGCAATCTCCTTTTCTTCATTTGTCTGATAAAAAACTGCTGGAGTATAACTATCGCCCTTATCATGAAATGATCCTGTCGCATCTGTTGGATTAATAATTCGTATCAGATGATCAACCAGAGTTTCGTATGAGATTATTGAGGAACCATAAACCACTTCAATACTTTCTCTATGCCCTGTTGTCTCAGAGCACACTTGTTCATATGTTGGATTATCTACATGACCACCTGCGTACCCTGAAGTCACCTGAGTAACTCCCTCAAGTTTTTCAAAATCGTATTCAGTACACCAGAAACACCCACCTGCAAAGTATGCCTTATTCATATTTACATTATACACCTGAGGTCAATTAAAATTTCAATTTGTAGAATCTCTTCTTTCCTACTTGAAAGATATGTTCAGATTTTGTTTTTGTAAATGAAGTACTCTCGAGTGGAGTTCCATCAATAAATAATCCTTTTGAAGACAGGAGCTCACGGAATTTTCCTTTTGATTCTATGATCTTTTTGTCAGTTACAAATTCGATTAGTTTAACTTCATTTCCATTTATATATTCTGGAGGTACTGTAAAAACCTGATTATCTGGAATATGTGAAAAATCTCCAGAGAACATTTTCTCTGCCTGAGCTTTTGCTTGATCTGCATGCAATTTTCCATGAACTAAAGCTGTCACTGCATATGCAAGATATTTTTGTGTGAGTCTTTTTGAAGGATCCATATCTGCCATTGTTACAAGTGCATCATATTCAAGTTTTTCAACCTCAGTAAAAATCTTTACGTAACCCTTAGAACTCTCGTCATCAGTATTTAACCAAAACTGATAGAAATCAAACACACTTGTTTTAGTTTCATCCAGCCATACTGCACCAGCTTCACTTTTACCAAACTTCTTTCCTGTCGCTTTGTTAATAATCAAAGGAAGTGTCATAACGTGAGTTTCTACATTTCTCTTCTTTCGAATAAGATCTACACCTGACAAACAGTTTGCCCACTGATCAGATCCACCAAGCTGTAGAGTACATCCATATTTGTCATATAAGTGTAAATAGTCATACCCTTGTAGTAATGTGTATGAAAATTCTGTAAAACTAATTCCTGATCCATTCTCCCCAATTCGTGTAGCAATATAATCCCGTTTAATTAATTCTCCCACGTTGAAAAACTTTCCAGTATCCCGAAGAAAATCCAGAAGATTAATTTTTTTTGTCCAATCAAGATTGTTTACTAATTTAAACTTTCTCCTACCGTAAATTTTTGAGATCTGCTTTTTTGCGTTCTTAATATTATTTGAAATATCTTTGACACTTTGCATTGGTCGTTCAATATCTTTTCCTCCTGGATCTCCAATAAGACTTGTTGAACCGCCTGCAAGAATAATTGCCTTATGTCCGTGTTTAATAAATACCAAATCAATCATCATTGCCGCAAGGTTTCCTACAGTTTGTGACGGGGCTGATGCGTCAAAACCATGATAAAAGGTTATCTTTTTGTCATCTAGAAATGTTAAATCTTTGAGTGTTGTTTGCTGGATAAAGCCTCTCCACGCTAGTTCTTCGCTGATTTTCATACTATTAATGTAGCATATTTTTACTAAAACCCAACAAACTCATTATACGCCCTTCTTCTCTCAACCCCCCTTCTTGAACCCGTCATACTCGATACAATCCCAAGCGCAATAAACTCTACTAAGATATGCGACCCTCCATAACTCATAAACGGAAGAGGAATTCCTGTCACCGGCATCACTCCAATATTCATTCCAATATTAATGCACATGTGCACTCCAAAAAATACAACCACTCCGGTAATAAACAACACTTCAAAGTTTGTCGACACACGACGTGCAATATATAACATTCTAAGTAACATAAACGCACACAATCCGAGCACTACTGACACACCAACAAACCCCCACTCCTCAGCAAACGCTGCAAAAATAAAGTCTGTTTGATACTCAGGTAAGAACTTTAATTTTGATTGCGTTCCATATCCAATTCCCTTACCCCACATCTGACCTGAACCCACTGCAATCACAGCCTGGTATTGGTTATATCCAGAACCACGAATATCTGCGAGTGGATGAATGAAGTTTATAATTCGTTGCTTTTGATATTCCTTAAATGCAAAATTCCACGCACCTGTAATACTCAACGCAACAGCAACTCCTAGAATTAAAATATGTTTCTTAGAAATTCCTGATACAAAAACCATACCTGCCCAGATTGCAAACACTGTTACCGCAGATCCAAAGTCTGGTTGCAACAACACGAGCACACACAATATTCCAGCATAAATTCCTGAAACAAAAATATGTTTAAAGGCAGAAATTTCCATATGCCGTTTTGAAAAATATTTTGCCAAAACTAATATCAATGCAATTTTTGCAGGGTCAGTAGGTTGAATAGAAAGAAAACCAAGTCGAATCCAACTCTGCGCCCCTTTTGCAACATGTCCTGATATAAACAAAAGTAAGAGTGCGACGAGTGCAAATCCATACACTGCCAATGTCACCTTTCGCTCTTTTAAATACGCAAGATCAACTTTATGCATTAAAAAAAATGCCCCAATACCTATGACTACCCAAAGCGCCTGCTTAAAGAAACGAGTTTGTACTTCGCCAAATGAAGCGAGTGTAAACAACGCAAATGCTGCCAAGAGTATTGCAGGAATACATATATACCAATCAACCTTAATTCTGTTTGTATTCATCTATTGCTAACTTTGGAATTATTTCTATCTTCGCTGAACTTGTTGCGAACGGTTCTGGCCATGTAAATCGAACCTTTACATCTTGTCTGTCTCCTATTTTATCTATAAATGTTCGTGATGCAGCAAATCCATTTCCGTCCGCATCATATACAACAGCAACCACTTCTACGTTTTTATATGTATTAAGGGTTTTATTACGTACAGTCGCCTCAATGATCGGAGACTCATCTTCACGCGATAATTTTCTATCAAGAACTTCGAGCTCTGGTTTCGTTCCATGATATTCAATCCATGTAATTGGTTCTAGAAATTCAAACGATACTCGTTTAGGAACTCTTTCTCCTACATTTACAGTTGGTGCAAAAATTGGAAATAGTTTTGTTGTTGGAAATGCAACTGATCCTTCTTTAGTTTGAAGCAGTACATTATTTTCATCATACACATTAAACACATATCGAACTGGAAGACTGATGTATTCTGTATTTGGATTTTGTAAATATGCCACAAGGTTGTATGTACCTTTTGCTACATAATATCCTCGTGACCATTGAATAGTTGGATATGCCTGAACTTCATACATACATGCAACCTGACAGATTCCCCCACAGTCTTCTCCATGCTCATCTTGGTTTTTCTTTCCATCCATACATGATGGTGGTTTATCCAGTTTTACGTACGCGTAAAACACTATTGGTGGAACTACAATAAGAAAAATAATTGAGAGATATAAAAATCTTCGACGAAATGCCCATGAAAACATAGGTGTATTGTAGCATGTCGGTTACCTGACTGCTATTTGACCCATTTTATCTCCTCAACATTGCTTCTAGCAGAATACTGACCCTCTTCAATTTTTGATTCAACTTCAGTACCACCAATTTGACGCATCATTTCAATATACTCTTCTCGACCCAATTCATGTACAACATTATTTACATTTTCTATGTGCCACTCTTTATTTTGCACGTCTTCTGGTGATGCAAAATGTACATTAACCAACGCTTTTTTATATGCAGCCCAACTCATCTCTAGATCAAAATTTTCAAAAGCTTTTTTATATGATTCTTTTAAATGTGGATCACTTTCCTTTATAATTTTGAGTAGTTCATCTCTTGCAGTATCAAATACTTTATTTTCAGATTCAGAATGTGCAACTGTATCATTTTTATCTTCTGAACCATCTTTCATTTCATCTAAAGAATATCCAATAGCAATACCCGCAAATAGTGTAAGCAACGCCTTACTTACTTTTCTTTTTAAAACTTCTTTTTTTCCTTCATTTTGCTCGAGATTTTCAATGTTAGGTTTTTCCATGCATCAAAGTATATCACTCATGGGGTAAAAAAAATACGCCGACGAGTGTTAGTCGTGGCGTGATAATGTGCAGCACCTAACTGTTGGATTTGAGGCAGATTGATCCCCTGATTCCATCAAGTGTCTCCATTGTAAGCGGGCACCGATTACTCCAAGCAACACTGTGGTGAATGCTTATGACTCCGGAACGAGTCCTGTATATCCAGTCAGCAAGGTGCTGCACTAAAGATATAGTACTCATATTTATCTAGATTGCAAGATATAAAAATACCAGCAATCAGAGTGATTACTGGTTTAAAATCGCGTGCAACTTGAGAGTGATAGTTTATTTCCTCAATCAGGACTCAGCCCTGAAAGTGTCGTCTAGCCAATCAGGATCACCGGATTAACATTTCAACATTTCGCTCGCCACTACTAAGATCACCTATTCTTTGAACTCTCAAGCTGCACACTGGCTATAGTACTCCTATTTTCACAAATTGCAAAAGAAAAACCGCTCATCATAAGCGGAAATCCAGGGGAGGATTCTGACCTCCAACCACTACTCGGGAAGAGTAGCACTCTCAGCAAAGAGCTACCTGGATTGAATACACACTTTCTAACTTAGAACTTATCCCTGGAACATACGGAAAAACCCACCAGAGGATGCCTTTCGACTGTCCTTAATTATTCATATCAGAAAGTAATACTCCGAGATTACTATTGCACATAATTACATACCATACAAGTGAAAAACCATCACTTTCGTGACGGTTTTTCATACAATTGACTACTTTGTCCTGGCGACAAGCTACTCTCCTTGCTTGCGCTTGTACCATCGCTTCAATAGGGCTTAACTTCTGAGTTCGAAATGAGATCAGGTGTGACCCCTACGACAAGTCACCAAGACAAAAAAGTCAATAACATTTTTGGGTTTACACAATAAAGTTTTTTAAAACTCTATCGTTTAATATTTTTACAAATTGCAACAACACACACTTTCACGATTGGATATACATATTTCCTAATAGTATGGGATAATTAGTACACCTCGACTAAACATATTGCTATGCGTACATCTGGTGCCTATCAACGTGATAATCTCTCACGGTCCTCATAACGATATCTAATCTTGGGGCTGGCTTCGCTCTTAGATGCTTTCAGAGCTTATCCATTCCCGACGTAGCTACCCAGCAATGCCACTGACGTGACAACTGGTAGACCAGAGGTCGGTTCATCTCGGTCCTCTCGTACTAGAGACAAATCCCCTCAAATATCAACGCCTGCAGTAGATAGGAGACCAACCTGTCTTGCGCATGTTTTCATATATTTCTATATGCATTGGACTATATCATCATCTTTATAAATAAAGATGGTTAACGTGTAGTCTCTACGGGTAAGGGAGTAAACTCGCCTCTTCCCTCGGAATTACCTTCACCATATACGTGCTAAGGTTTTTCCGAAATTAGTTAACTAAATCAAGATGTATCACTACATATGACCGCCGCAGTAATTGTATTCATGCTCCTTGCATGAATCAATATGTTTGATCTAACAGTTTTTGTTAGTATTTTATATACACTCGAGGATTCAGACTGTGTAGGTAACAATAAAATAATAGAATAAATTCTAAAATAAGATTGAGACCTACACGGTCTGAACCCAGCTCGCGTGACTTTTTAATTGGCGAACAGCCAAACCCTTGGGAGCTTCTCCACCCCCAGGATAAGTCGAGCCGACATCGAGGTGCCGAACTCCGCCGTCGATAAGGACTCTTAGGCGGAACTAGCCTGTTATCCCTAGAGTAGCTTTTGTCAGATAATCTTCCACCACATCTAATGTGAATGGTCGGTTCACTATGTTCTGCTTTCGCATCTGCTTGACATTAACGTCTTACAGTTAAGCCCCCTTATGCCATTGCGCTATCGGCACGGTTTCCATTCGCGCCTAGGGGACCTTAGTAAACTCCTCCGTTACAATTTGGGAGGATAGCGCCCCACTAAAACTACCCACCAGATACTGTTCCTCACCGTTTTTTCCGTTGAGGTTAGAATATACACTTGTACAGAGAGGTATTTCACTGTCGAGTCCACGGAAACCAAAATCTCCGCTTCAACCTCTACCTCCTATGCTACGCAGTACAAACGTATAGTCAATACCAAGTTGTAGTAAAGCTTCTAGGGTCTTTTCGTCTAACTGCAGGTAAGCGGCATCTTCACCGCTATT
>JAZKJG010000002.1:0-275704 GCA_040384445.1 Patescibacteria group bacterium | reverse complement strand
TTGAAGTAGATCCGTATGCAGATGTGGGACCATACAACACTGTTGATGTTGCACTTTCGTTTGTACTCCAGGTGATGGTTGCAGTTGATGAGGCGGTGGTTGAGGCGACAGATGAGATTATTGGTCGAGTAGTATCTGTTTGACCAGGGTCTAGTCCGTTGTTTGCGTATCTGTATCCTGCAGGGATTGCTTCAGAGTCAATTGTTTGAGTCGGACTAAAAGCCGGCCACGCAAGACTTCCAAAATACGATGGTTTAGAAGATCTAAACAATGAGTCAGGTAATGTTTCTCCATTTGCCAACGCTTCATGATCTGGAATTCCTCCTGAATACGACATATTATTTACTTTAAACATTGTAGTCAACATTGCATCCATATCTAATTCTTGAAAACCTTCAGCACGTGGCCAGATAGCTGCCGCAGTTCCTGAGTCAGGTAATGAATTTCCTGTAGGATACACTACTCGAATCACAGCTGTATCTGTATCAAGATTTAAAGATGCAACGTACGTGAACCGATACTTAGAAGAATCTCTTCCTTGTCCCCAATCTAATGTATGAGGTGAATCACATGTAAGTACCGTTGCACTTACAATACATCCACTCCCAAACCAGAGACTTGCTTCGTAGTTATATATTCGCACCGCATCCTCATGTGAATCAAACACAAATGTTCCTTCGGTACTTGAGGCTTTTGTAAATACACCCGTAATTGCAGGACCATCAGTTTCATTCCAGTCTTTCCAAAAAACTCCTTGACTCGGCTGTGCAACTCCGCTACTTCCTCCGTTTCCAATATTTGGTTGTCCAATACTAAACAAGATACCTGTATTTCCAATTGCATTAAAATTTCGAGAAAATCTTTTTTGAACTAGATATGCAGCATAGTTTCTAAAATACGTTGCATTAGATTCCCCTCCATAATATCCATCTGATTTAAATCCAGAACCAGAATAGTTTCCTTCAAATAAGTTGTAATCGTTTTGAGGATTATGGTTCGTATTTGCTTCACCACCAGACATAAAGTTGTATGCGATTACGTTTCCAGTTGATCCCGCATTTAACTGTGTCACAGGAAATGTATCAAGTAAAATATTATCTTCAATTAAAGATGAAGATAATGATCCTGAAAGAATTCCTCCTCCACTCGTTCCAACATGATCAAACTGAATTGTACTGTGACGAAGTTCAAGTCGCATTGATTGGCCAAAAGATACTCCGTAGTTAGTTACTCCAGAAACTTTTACATTTTTAATCCACGACTCACGTGCACCGCTCATACCTATCCCAACCTGCATCGTTCCATTTGATCCATCAATACTAAAATCTTCTAAACCTATTTTTTCCGCAATATATGCTTTTTCAATTACCACAATAGACGTATCAGTAGGATTTGCATCGAAAACAATCGCTGGAGAGAATGTAAGTATGTTTCCTGATCTATTTGTAATTTCCACAAATTGCCCTCTCAAATTTGGTCCTCCATTTGAAGCAAGCACAGGAATACTTGAGTCGTTACTTGTAGTTAAATATATCATGTCACCGACAGCTGCATAGTCTGCATTTGCAACTGTAACTTGAGTACTTCCTTTTGCTGCACCTGACAAAACAGGCATTGGTGTATATCCAAGTTCCGCACCTGTACCCCGAACAGAGATTCCTCCCAATCGAGCATCAATTAAAGTTTCGCTCATACCAGCACCTCTGATTGTAATGTTTTTTCTATTTTGCATATACAATGCGTTGTTTGTCCTGTATGTACCTGCTGGCAAATATACAACATCTCCAGTTGTGGCAGCATCGATTGCAGCTTGAATCGCAGGTTGCGCATCAGCACTACCAGTATTGTCTGCATTATATGGCGCCTGTGTTACATCGATAAGATTCGTTCTACCAGCAACATATTGATCAATCCCCCCTGTAACTCCAACAGAAACACCGGCTGACCAATCAGCCCTTCGACTTGCAGGAAGAAGTTGTCCGATTGATCCTGAAGTTGTTGTAGCATACACAATAGTAGAGTTCGGAGAATCTTCACCAAGAGAGTTATGCGCGACAACATGATAATTATATCCAGTAGATGGACTTACATCTCGATCGATGTACAAATTTTGTGCTGTGTCTTTATAGTTATCATCATATGGAATTGGATCTAAAGTTGCGATCAACGAACCATTTCTATATACCCTGTATTCAGTAACTGTTCCTTCGTTGTTAGGTGTACGATACCAGATAATGTTAATATAATCTGAAGCAAGTGCCTTCGCAGAAACATACGTTGGAGCAGTAAGAGGAGCAGCATATACTTGATATGAAAAGCCGATAAGTAGTAACAGTACACTAAAGGTAATTTTATTCCTGAACATATGGCCTACATTATATCATCTACTATCTGAAGATTACAGTTCCACTATCGAATTTTAGGTCGAGAATCAATTCCCCTTTACTTGTAAACATATAACTCGTAGTGTTCTGTAAAAGCTTTGTGAACTCTGCTTCTTGAGATCCTCCACAGTACATTTCTGTGCTGAATATGTTTGAGAATGTAATAACGTTTCCTTTTACTGTATATTTTCCATCCACACTATTACAATCTGTTGTTGCGCTAAAAGTATTGTCTTTTTTGAATGTCAGTGTAAATGCTTTTGTATTTTTTGGTAAAATTTCTTTGCCATCATTGTATAACGCACGGATCCAAGTCCATGTGTGCATATCAAGCTTCATCATTGCGGGATTAGCTTCACCTTCAAATCCAGCAGAATCTAAACACATATATAATTTTTCTGACGGAGTCCATCCACATTTCCCTGTAGACTGTCTTTCACACTTTGCATTAGTATCTTTATAACATTGATACTCAGGTCGAAATTCACACGTTGATGCAATACCCTCTTGATCTGAACATACTTGTCCCGAACAACCTCCAACAAAACATTTTCCTCCAACTGGTTTTGTGGACGTGTCAACAATATTTGTAACAGAAAGTTTTCCATTAGCCACAACTCCTTGCACCGTAATTTTTTCATCATTTTTGAGTATCGGTTTCGTTTGAGACATAAGCATAAAATCCATCGGGTAATACGAACCATCTTCTAGTTTTAATCCTTCCACACATTCTGTTGGACTAAAATTATCGTTTCGAGGAATACAAAATGTATATATTCCGGACATTGTGATATTTTCTGGTTGTTGAATAGGTGCCTCAATTTTTGTTGGTTTAAAAAGTAATGCAAAAGCTAAACCAGCTAGGATTACGATAATTGTTACGAGTGCGTTTTTGTGATTTGTTGTCATGGTTGTATTTTACCACGATACTGTAAACCTTTCTTCCTTAATTCTTCTCTTACTATTTTAATAGCTTTTGGACCCACCCCATGAAGTTTCAGCAGTTCATCCTCTGAGTACTTGGTAAAATCTTTGAGCGTTTTAATTTTAGCTCCTGCAAAAGCTCGTTCTGCTGGTGCACCAGTTTTTGGTAGTTCACGCATTGGCTTTTGTTTTATTTCTTTTCCATCCTCAAACTCAGCCGTGTGTTCAAGTGTGCATACTTTATTATATCGAATCCAACTCCCATGTTTTTTTCCTTTTTTAAAATGACCAACCTGCCAAAGTTGTCCTGACTCACGATTAAAAATCCACTTACCCTCCATTATTTCTTTTATAGATTTTCCTTTTGCTTTTACAATCCCAGTTTTAAAATAATACGTACGCATATCCCCTTTCTGAGAATATATTTTTTGTCCGTTTGCATAATGGGTTTTGTTTTTCATATAGATATTGTATCAAAATTTGAAATGAAAAAAGTCCGACCTCCCTGAGGAGATCGGACTTGCATTGAAGTGGCAGTTATGCCATGGCAGGGTTCAGTTTCTTGCCGGTACTTTTCTTGTTCACAGCCATGAGGCCGAGACCAGCGAAACCGAACATAAGCAAGGTGCTGCCAGTGTCGGGGACGGAGGATGCTCCGTCGCCGATTTGGAGGTTGGCTTCGGTACGAGCCAGCGGAGTGCTGTAGTTCACGTCGTCGAACGCGTAAACAGAGAACGACATTTGATACAGAGCATCACCGGCAGGATGGAAGTTGAACCAGATATCACGCTCCGAGTTCTGAACAAGCGAGCTGGTACTTCCGTAGGTTGAGGCAAGCCCTTCGACACCGGCCCCGTTGGCGGTTCCACCGTTACCCCAGGAGTTGTCCGAGAAGAGCAACAAAGGGTCAAACGTGGTGAGTGCTGTGTTGGCCGTCGGATCCGAATCCAGAGAGAGCAGGTACTTGAACTCCGAGAAGTTCTGCGTACCGGTGCCGGCGCTGAATTCGAGATTGACAAAGGTTCCAACCGGGAAAGAATACGTCCCGGCACCGTCGTTGGTCATCACACCGGTACCACGCTCCTTGAAGCGCAGTTCGACAGAGGTATTGCCTGAGGTCGCCGAAGTCCAGCTACCGTTAGGATTTCCTCCACCGAAAATTGCCGTTGTCGGCGAATTGTAGTTGACGGTCCCGATAGGGGCAGCAACGGCTTCAGATTGGGAACAGATGGGAATTCCTGCGAACAGGACAAGAGCGAAGAGTGAGCTGAGTTTCATGATATGAATGATTTCTGTTTGTGGGTGTTATAGAGCGGGTCCGCTACGGAGCGAACCACTCCAAAACCCTAATCTAAAAACAAGATTTTGTCAATACCCCACCTATTTCGATGGAGAAAACTCTGCCACTGTTTCGTATTCAAAAACCTTCGGAGTTTTACCGGGAACTCCTTCTTCAAATCTTTTTCGTTGCACTTCATATGATCCATCTCCTTTAATTACCTTGTACTTATACCCTGCTCCTGCTGCATAGCATTGAAAAACAGCTCCGTCTTTTTCGGCTTCCGGCAATTCATTACATCCTGATTCTACATCTACTAGTTTTTGTTCTACGACTCCATTTGCATATGTTGTTTTTACATACACATTTGTTTTAGGCTGCCCATCTTCATTCACTGCATTTGATGGTCCTGTTTCCCATGTAAATGTTGCAGGCATGAGATATGTGGTTGGTGTAAATGTCTTATCCTCCTTTCTAAAATACGTGAAATAACAGAGTACAAGAACAAGGAGTATTAAGACTACTTTTGTTTTTGGTGTCATACTCTAATGATAGCCTAGGTATCGGTTGACTTCAACCAGGGTGGACTATATAGTGAAATTAGAAATTTAACAGAAAGGACTTTTATGCAGTTTTCAGTTTTAACACATATTGGATTCATCACTAGCATTCTCATAGTTGCTGCTCTTATCAGCTGGTTTACAAGAAAAGGAGTTGGACTCGACAAGTATACATGGAGGACAACTAATGAGAACGAGATTCGTCGAGACGAACGATATCAGTTTTGGATGATGTTCGCCTTCTTATCTATTTGTCTTATGGCACCTTATGCAGCTGTATTTTTTCGGTAACACTTCGCTCCACCCTCAGGTTCCATTCCAAGGGTGGAGTTTTTTTCTTGCAAATATTTTTATAATACGTAGTATTCAAAACAGAAGTAACGCAGCTTCCAAATCGAACATTAACACCCAAAATCTTATGGCCATACAACTTATTGAAGGTAAAACCAAAATCATATTTGAGACCGATGGGGATCCTGAAACCGTCCTTATTGTTGCCAAGGATGACATCACAGCTGGTGATGGTGCGAAGCATGATATTCTTCCTGGAAAAGGAGCATTCTGTACAGAGACCACATGCAACATTTTTACATTTCTAAAAGCAAAAGGAATACCGGTTGCATTTCACAAGCAAATCAATCCCACATCGTTTAGTGCTCCAAAGTGCACAATGTTTCCGTATGAGGTCGTGGTGCGACGGGAAGCTCATGGATCATATCTCAAGCGGCATCCGGAGCTTTCGAAAGGTCATCGCTTCGATGAATTACACTCTGAAGTTTTCCTTAAGACGAATGGTAAAAAATGGAAAGAACATCATCTTCCATGCGATGATCCACTCATGTTGTATGTCCCATATCATCAATTTGTTCTCCTTTTTCTTCCCGGGAAACAGAGTACTGAAGCATTTTTACTACTCGACAGAAGAGAAGTGTTTTCACGTAAACATGAGTGGGAACTCATTGATCAAATGCAAGAAATTGCGAAAAACACTTTTCTCCTTCTTGAAGAGGCTTGGGCAAAAGAAGGACGAAAACTTGTTGATTTCAAAGTTGAATTTGGAACTACCCGTAACGGCACTTTACTCCTCGCAGATGAAATCACTAACGATTCGTGGCGTGTTCTTGAAGATGGTGTATACATCGACAAACAGGTATATCGTGATGGTGGTGAATTAAACGATGTAATCGAAAAATATCGTCGCGTCACCGAAATCACTCGTCGCTTCGGATCATGAACAAACACCCCAGGAGGTCTTACCTTCTGGGGTGTGTTTTTTATTTTGAATTACATTACACCTTACCCTCTCCGTGCTGCATCAATCGCAGCAACATCAATCTTTTGCATAGTCATCATGGCGTCAAACGCACGTTTCGCTTCTTCACCTCCTGCATTATTTGCCTCAATAAGTGTACGAGGTGTGATCTGCCATGATACTCCCCATTTATCTTTACACCACCCACATTCACTTTCTTGTCCACCATTTCCAACTATTGCATTCCAATACGTATCTGTTTCTTCTTGATCCTCTGTTGTAATTTGAAATGAAAACGCTTCGCTCTGTTTAAATGTTGGTCCACCGTTTAATCCAACACAAGGAATTCCACACACAGTAAATTCTACTGTAAGTACATCACCTTTTTTACCACTTGGATAATCACTTGGTGCATGAAAGATGTGACCTACCTTACTGTCTGGAAATGTTGCAGCATAAAAGTTTGCAGCCTCTTCCGCTTCAGTATCAAACCATAGACAAATTGTGTTTTTAGGTATTGTGTTCATACTATATATTATACCTGAGGCATTTCACCTGTAAATACGAACATCTGCCAGATGTGTCCATTAATATCACGAAATGCTTTATCATACATAAAAGCTTCTGACTCTGGATCAGGCTTTGTCATATCCGTAGCTCCTGCTGCAATTGCTTTTTCAAAAAATGAATCAACCTCAGCCTTTGTGTCAAACTGTAAGCAAAGAATTTGGTTATTATTTATTTTCTCTGGCTGTGCATCAATAAAACCAGCAAAACGTGCATCTTCCAAGAGCATCACATATGTGTTTTCGTTAATTTTTAAACTTATCCCTTCTGCATTACTCATTTGTTCGTTTTTCTCGATTCCGAGCGATGCAAAAAACTTGTCAGTTTCAGCTACGTTTCTAATTGGTAGGTTTATGTATGTGTTTTTCATATATTGTTTTGAATGTTTATTTATTTAAATGACCGTATCTCGCATGATTGTAATCCTCATTCTCTTTTCGTTTCTTAATATATTCTTTCCACTTGCTTGGTCTCAGCATGTTGAATACCCCTCCGAAAAATGATCCTCCGAACACTTGCTTAAAAATATCAACATCATCTAGTGGTAATGCTTCGACTGTTTGCCACGTAAATCCACCATTTCCTTCACCCCCCGTAAAAGAAGTGCCCACTTCAGTATAATTTCCATTTCCACCATGATCGACATGTACTTCAGGGGTTTCTTCAAGTTTTTTTCTTACATCCTCAATTTTTGATTGAGTTTCAGCTTCATACTCAAGTGTTGATACAGGATCTTCACACAATGCTTCAACGGCGTCAAACATTTCTTGTTCAGTGACCATGGGGTGAGCTTCGGTAATTTTTTCTGCTTCAGGGATGTCCATTGGGTTTTGTTCTTTCATATTGAGATTATACTATAGAATATGGTGGGGTTACTACCTTTGGTGGGTGTGGTGGGATGTTGGAACCTTTATATCTCAGTAGATCTCTCCATAACTATTTGATTTTCATTAATAATTTTATCAATCTCAATAAAACCTAGACTTTTATACAAAGCAATTGCAGGTAACTGTTCCACCTGTACAGTTAAAATCACTTTTACCACCCCTCTTGCATGTAATACCTTTAATATCTCACCAATAATACTTTTTGAAAATCCACTTCTTCGAAAGTCAGGATTGGTAAATACACCTACTATTATCCATTGATTATTTTTCTGATTAAAGTAAACTCCAGCAAAAGAAACAAGTGTATTGCAGGCAAAAGCACCGTAATAAAATCTATGTTTACCTATCAAACGTTTTTTCCATTCATCCTCAGTTCTTAGTGATTCAATTTCAAATGATCCTCCAAAGGCAGAAGAATCAGGAGACTGAAGTGCTGAGAGTCGTAATGAAGAGTATTCTTTCCAATCTTCTTCATTTAATTTTCTTATTGTTATAGATTCCATTTCAATAAATATATCACAAAACCCCTTGTTGATGGTGTGGTACGACGTTGGAACTTTTTATTGCATATCATGAAGCTCCTCAACAACCTTAGCTAGCTCAATAAATCCATCATCTTCGGTCAGATGACCTGCATTATGCATAACTATAATTTTTGATCCTAGATCTTCAAATTTTTGCTTATTTTCTTCAAAGGCGCCATACGGATCATTGTCTGAAATAACTAACGTAGATTTGGGAAGTACTTTTTTTATTTTATTAATATCAATTACATTTTCAATCCATGGCTTTGCTATTTCCTTTGAATCATCATCTTCCAAATTTTCCAAATTAAACCAACCTGCAACAAATACCGCCCCTCCCACAGGAGTCTCCACATTTTCTAAATACCTCAAAATAGTCTGGCACCCAATACTGTGTCCGACAAAAAATGTTTCTGAATTTGGCTCACCAACTATGTCAGATAAATAATTTACCCATTTTTCTATTACAGGCGAGTTTGTATCTGGCATGTCAGGAACAAAAACTCTATATCCGAGTTTTTCTAATTCTGTTTTAACAAAAGGCAGCCAATGATCCGACGAACCCCCTTCCCATCCGTGCAAAATAATTACTCTTTTCATTTGTTCACTATACCATAAAATCACTTGTTGCCAGTGTGGTGCGACGTTGGAACCCATTTAAATCAAACACGTGAAAACCGCACTGTCGGAACAGTGCGGTCGTAATGAATCATCATTTTTCAGCAGTAAGATACCCGAGCTCAGGATCATCTGTGTAATCCTCCCAGAAACCAGGTTCCATAGCGTTAATCCCCTCTTCGGAAACTATCGGTTTGTGCCAACTGATATTTTTAAATCCAATAGTCTTAAGCAAACGCTCAATTGTGTGCGGAGTGTAATACGCTGCATTCAATGTGCAAATCTGCTTCTCACCATTGAACAAATCAATTCGGATTATTGTTTCATCCTTAGCACCTCCAAGTAGTGTCTTTGCAGCGCCGAAACGCTTCAGACTTTTTCCATTTGGCAAATCAACAACGAAGATAACTTTACCACCGACAGATACATGCCTGTAGAGTTGTGATAAAAAATGTACCAGTGTCGAAATACTTCGCGCATAGTTCAAAACAAACGGGACAATAAACATATCAACGTCAGGAAGATCATCCACAAATACATCTCGCATATAGTATCTCACATTAGGATAAGGAGATAGACTTTCAGCCAATTTTATTTGACCTGCAGAACTATCAATACCGTATACTCCGCGTGCTCCAAGATTTGCAAAAGGAGTTGTAAAAAATCCACTTCCACATCCAATATCGGCAATTACTTTACCCATGCATTCACCTGCAAGATTTATAACTGTTGGAAGGATTGAGTAAAGCTTGTCAGGTTTAATGTTTGTGTTTGTGTAACCAGATGCAAGAGCATCATAATCATTCATCCCCTGACGAGTTCCGGAATACCAGTAGTCAATATGAGCCTGAAACTTTCCATTGTTAGGAAGAAGCCACCTCCACAAAAGGTAGGCGATTCCGTTATTACGCGATGTAGGTAAAAAGAACATAAAAAAAAATTGGGTTTGGGTTAAAGAACTGTTCCCAATATTACTACCACGAAATATTAACTTTAGCAATGCGTGGGTGATGCAGTACGATGGTGGAACTTATTTTAGGACCAGTTCAACATCTTGATTATTTTTTATAACATAAATCAATATCTTAAAAATAGTTTCACCTTTTCCTTGCTTAGCATCTTCTAACTCCTTCTGAACATCCTCAACATTTGAAGGATGACACGTTGTAAGCTTGTGTTCAATATATTTAATTGTTTCTTCCCACCCCAATGATTCTCTTGATTTATCTGAATTGTCCCATACAAGAATAAACCCTTCATCAGGTGTTCCAAATCCTCCGCTTAATACATCATTAAATGCATCCAGGTTTCTTCCCCAACTTGGAGTATCCAAAACCTTAGATTCGAACTCTGAATAAAAACCATCCAGAGTGTTAAAATTGTTACCGTCTATTTCATAGGTCTTTTTCATACCTACAATATCGCACACTTTGTTAACAAAATCACTTGTTGGCAGTGTGGTACGACGTTGGAACCTTTATTTCGTTAAATATATCGCTAAAAGTGAACCAATAACTCCAGACATTAACGCAGTTCCAATACTAATTAAAGGATATCTATCAAATCTCTGTCTATCACGATTAAATTCTACTGTCCATTTCCAACTCTCAATTTCACTGTCTATTCTTTGCATTTCCTCAATTTTAATTGGAGAAATTTTAGATTTTATAACATATAATTCAATTATTTTAGCATGAGCTTTATTTAAAGTTTTATTCGTATGGTTCCAAAAATAGAAATTCCATTTGTTAAAAATTTTCATAACATATATTATTTTTTACCCTTTTTATCCAAGTTATCAAACAATTTTTTACCTTTCTTTAATTCTTTTTTAACATCTGGTAGACGTCTACTTTTTGATAATTCTTCTGGAAATCTACCTGTGTTCTCCTTAACCATACTTCGAATTTGCATCGATACAGCCTTGTGCGTAGTAAAAGCTTTTTCTATAGATTTAACTGAATCTTGTTTAATTCTTTCTTCTGTTTGAGTCACTCTAAATAAATTTGCTGCAAGCTCAGTACGTCCCATGTAATCTTGAAGATTATCTTTGTCCCCTAATCCTCTAGCATTTTTTAATTGACTTGCAGTTTTATTATATAAACCTAAATATCCTGCATTTGTAAAATTTGCAAAATCTTTACCATCAACTATTCCTATTTTTTTTACTACACCCATTAAAGATGTACTACCTTTAGAAAATTCATCACGATATCTTATTCTCTCTAAATCTTCTGAGCCTTCAAGCATTAGCGCAAAAGCTCTTGCTTGTTGTGCAAAAAAAGCTTGAGCACTTGCAACTTCAACTTTTTTTGGATCACCATTCATCGCCACCATATAGCAAGCAAATCTAGTCATCTTGTAATCATCAATTTCTTTTCCATTATCCAAAGTTCGCTCCTTAAGAATTATCTGTTCATGATGATTTATACCTAAAGAAATAAAAGCGGTAGTAGCTTTATCTAAAACCTTTTTAAATGACTTCATGTCTACATATCCCAACATAGTCATAAATTCAGATGCCCACCAATAAGTGATACCATTTTCATGCTTGAAGTCCTCAAAAGACGTAAGTATACTGGCTGAGTTTTCAGGTATATTTTCCATCTTATGAGTATAGCACGAATTTTATCCAACCTTAATGCCTAAATAATGCCTTAATGTATAAATCCAATCCTCATCATTTTCACCACTTTCCAGCTTTGATTTTAATAACCACTCAAGATATCCTTTATCAAACTTAAGCACTTCTTCAATTTTTTTATCTTTATACTTTCCAAAATTAAATTGTCTGTAGAGAGAAGGATTGCCAGAGATTTGAATCATTTTTTGGATAGTAGCTTCATCATCGATTTCATCTTTCCTCATTTTAGAAAAAAGTCTTTCAAATACAGCTTTTAAAACCTTTACGTCACCTTCAGCATCATGAGCATTACCATCAATTTCCAAATCAAGATAATATCGAAGATATTGAAGATTATATTCTGGGATTAAACCTTCTGAATCAACATATCGTGCGATTCTTAGCGTACAAATTCTGTTAGGAATAACAATTCCTTCAGATTCGAGCATTGCTGCATCAAATTTTACATTATGTGCAACCAAAACACCTTCATTTAGCAAGCTTTGTAAATTTATTTTTGTTTCACTTCCTTCAAATGGTTCTTTGTCTGCTACCATTTTATTAGTAATATGAGTTATACTCATTGCTTTTACAGAAATTGGCAATGATGGTTTAAAAAATTCTGTTTTTAAAGTATCTCCAACTTGATAGCAAATTTGACACAATCTATCCTTTGAAAGATCATTACCAGTAGTTTCAGTGTCTAAAAAAATAATTTGCATTATACTTATAATTTAAATTCGTTATTAATATTTAAAGTATAACATGTTGTTAATTTAATTATATGTATTTATAATTTTTGCAATTTGTTCAATATTATAATTCATTTCCGTCTTCACATGGACCACCCTCACCCCAACACCTTCGAGTATTGCGTTGACCTTTCCATCCCTACTTTCCCTTTCTGGAAGGAGATGGGAGGTGTCATCTAACTCAATTACCAGATAAGGAGTAAAGTTTGGTTTTTCATAGAGGACAAAATCTAGAGCATATCTATTAATCTTGTTTCTATACTTTCCCTTGTTCTTCTCATATCTATTAACGGAAACTACGTTTGACAGTACGGTCTGGGGAGCGATATGATATTTTGCGCCGACAACGGAGGTCAAAATATCATAAAATTTTCGCTCCGGTACTGTCATCAAGTAGTTTCGTTTTATAAAATGTTTGTAGTCTTCAGATGTATCTCTTTGTTTAAAATTAACATTCTTTAAAATCAACAAACACAGAACAATAAACAAAATAAAAATTCCAGCAATTATCTGTATACTCATACAGAAATAATATCACACTTCCTTACTAAACAAACTTTCGAATATCAAAAAACAGGTGCTACCAATATAAACGACAGGATTATTAAAATACCTAATCCGCAATTCAAAGTCATCAACTTATTTCGATATGCACCTTTGTACATTATTACCAGGTAATACCCCGCATAACCCCCTACACCTAACATGATTAAAAAAATTATAGAATTCATAATAACAAATGTATTTTGACTAACATTCATCATTGTAGGCGATATTGTCCAAAAACTAAGACTTATGACATCTAAGATGAGTGAATTTATCATTCCACAGATTATTGAAAATATTATTATATTATTTTTCATAGACTTAATTCACCATCTCAAACTCTTTAACCTTTCCTAAAAAATTACACCTTACATTCCCCTCAATATTAAACTTTTTATCATCTACGGTTTCAACATGAAAATACATAGTACCGGGTTCCTCATCAAAAAAATCCACCTTGGAATATTCCTTGTAGTTATTCAAAACGTACTTCTCACTAGATCTAATACATGTCTGAAATTGCCATACCCAATATTTAAAAGCAATTATAGGCAAAAATATAATTATCAAAACTATTATAAAACCTTTTGAAGGTCGATATGTCATTGTTGCCAGGCTTGGACTCGAACCAAGATAACATCCTTCAGAGGGACGTGTCCTACCATTAGACGATCTGGCAATACCCTAGAGTATTACATAAAACTGCCCATTTCTCAATTACCCACCAATCGAAGGATCATTCTCCCCCACATGCTCCTTCAGTCTCATTAGAAGCGTATTCATCCAATTCTTTCTGTAGTACACAGGCTTAAACGCAAGTGAGTAATCTACTTGCCTTAACACAACCGCATTTTGCTTTCCAATGTATCTCAAGTGCCATGGTTCATACATGTATCCTGTCTTATCTTCATATCCTTCTTCATAACTCAGTAAGAATCCATACTTTTGTGCATTTTCTTTAATCCACATACTTTCTGCTGATTTTGAAAAATTCACACCTGACTGGAATTCACTTGCAATGTCCACTGCGGTTCCAAGCTGATGTTCACTGTGCCCTGCTGGTGCCACTCTATCATATATTCCTTTGTTCATTACTGGTGAGTGTATTGTAAAAAGATTTTGTTGATCTTTGTATGATCGATACCCTGACACAACCACAAGCTTCAGATCTTTTTTTTCCATCTCTTCTGACATCAAGTAGAGCTGTTCTGCTGCTGGTTTTGCCATACACACCCGTCCGTTTCCAGATGTTTTTATAAATGGTCGAATATCCACCAGTTGTCTTGGTACATAGTTCGTTGGCAATCCTGTCGCACTGTTTATAGTCTGTAAAAAATATGCATCGTCTGCTGTTAATGTTGATTGTGCAGGACATGTACCTTGTTTAAAAGCGACTGTTGTTGATGCTACTGCAGGCGGAAAGAGTAAATTTGTAATTGAGTTTACTTCATCAAGTACACGTATTCTGTTTTTTAATTCAAGAGAAATATCCACAGTCTGTGCAACAACAGATTGTGCAGAAATGATACATATACTTAAAAATAAAAGAATAAACTCTCTACGAAACATATATTGAGTATACCCTCTTAGTGCTCTTGAGGCAATCGAGGTGCCCGCTTTAGTTGCGGGTCTTGAATTTTTCCATCAACCTTTTTTCCTGAGATAAATATTGAATCACCAACCTCAATATGTGGTGCTCTTGGATCATTTCTAATATCTAATGTAATAGAGCTAGAAGTACTTAATCCTGATGCGTCATCAAGATCAATAAACAACGTATCACCTTCTCTTAAGATCACGACTCCTCTGTATATACCGTATCCTTCGGGTGGAGCTTTGCGTACATTCATATATGCTCCGTGGAAAAATGGCAATTGTTTTTTATCAGCTCTAAAGAGCATATTTTTATGAAATGCAGTTTTTGCCTCAATTACGTATCCGCTCACAATAATAACCGTAAATACAATTCCAACAACATATATCCCAGGAACTCGATATCCAAAAGAAATATGTCGCATCAGTAATCCTGATAATCCAATCAAGAGAAGATCAAAGAAAAACAGTGTCCATGGAAATAGTACAAAAAATAGAAGAATCCCTTGTGATCCAAATCCTATGAATCCAGGTTGTCCAGTCATTCGAAGTGTAAATAAAATAAAACTACAGAGAATGATTGAAATGACACAGACAGCAGCCACCAAAAGTACGAGTGCAGCTAGTTTAAACCTGAAGAAGGTCTTAGAGTGCACAGAAATTTCCTTATGCTGGATTTTAGCCAGCACATCGTGTGTTATTGAATTGTGTATAGTGTTTGGTTGCATTGTGTTTATATTGCTATTTTTTCATGTATCTCCATCTCTGTGTATATTTCTCGAAGTTGTTGCTTTCCACGCATCACCCGTATCCCCACCGTTCCAATAGGAATACGCAAAATATCTGAGATATCTTTGTAACTCATGTTTTCTATAAAATGAAGAATGATTACTTCTTTGTATTTAGGCTTGAGTTTATCAAGACCTTTTTCAATCATCTGGGTCAATTCTTTGTATTCACGCTCCTCAATCTTCGGATCAGTATACACATGATGCGACATGAATATATCGAGATCAAAGTATGGCATCAAGAGAGCACTTTTTTGTTGCTTCTTCAATCCATTTACAAATGCATTATGAGCAATACGATATATCCAAGAAGAGAATTTAAGTGACGTATCAAAATCTTGTATGTTTTCAAATGTCTTAATAAAGACATCCTGTACTATATCTTCAATATTATCGAGACTCGAGAGGAACCTTTTACCATATCGTGTGAGTTTTTCAGTGTATCTGTCCATCAGCACCCCAAAACACTCGCTATCACCCTTCTGTATGCGTACAGCTAATTCTTCATCCGATATATGAGATGGAAGTAGGTAGGGCTCGTTCATGATATGTAACTGTATTATACACCCAGTGTCTAGTTTTATTTCAAATCCATTTTTTACCTTGCACTATAGAGTCAGAACATTTACAATAGTATGTATGAAACCAACACGTCAATCTTTTTTTCAACGTTTAACAGGAGGACTTCGAGATGAAGAGGAAGAAGGAGTATACCGCATGGATGAAGTGAATCGTCAGTCAATGAACAAGATTTCACACGACCATGAAGAAACTCGATACGAGGAACCAGAAGAAATTGCAAGTGTGGACGGCCAGCTCGCAATTGATGTTTTTGAAACTCCAGTTGATGTTATTGTGAAGACAATGATTCCAGGAGTTCGAAAAGAAGAAGTAGATATTTCTGTATCACGAGATATGCTGACGATCCGAGGAGAACGAAAGGATGAGAAAACAATTTCTGAAGACAATTATCACTATCGAGAATTGTACTGGGGTACATTTTCAAGAACAGTAAAACTACCTCATGAAGTTGATATCGAACACGCAGAAGCAACAGAAGCCCAAGGTATGCTTACAATCAGACTTCCGAGAGTTGATAAAGAGAGACAGACAAAATTAAAAGTTAAGTAGATAACACAAAAGTAAAAAACTCATACCTAGTCTGCGGGTATGAGTTTTTTACTTTTGTGTTTTCAGGCTAACGTCCAAGCTTCTCTCTTTCTGTAATGTGAGCAATATGACGACTTCGCTCTGCGTTGAAGTATTCTACATCAGCAGAGTATTTTGTTATCATATGTACTGCATGCGTTGCTCCAATGAAGTGTGGCACGATTACGTATGTTGCTCCTAGTGCATAGAGTTCTTTAGCCTGCTTCATGTCGTGAGAGATCACCAGAATGATTCCATCTTTGTTGTGTTTTCTATATTGGGTTACAAGAAGTTTATTTGCCTTCAGATCAGGAATGGTTGAGACGACGATTTTCGTATGAGAAAGTCCGATCTCTTCTAAAAATTCAACGTCTTCAGCATCACCAAATCGTGAAGGAATATTATGTTTTTGCAGAAGCTTAATTGAAGCTGGGTTAAAATCTACCACAAGATATTCGGTATGGATCTTTTTTGCCACTTGCACAAAATCATACCCTACTCTATCGTATCCAAAAATCATCATAGCTGGTACATCTGCAATATCACATTCAACCTTTTGATTCTTTCGCCATTCAAATATTCGTAATGGTTTTTTAAATCGAGTATACAGAGCATCAGAATATGCAATGAGATATGTTGAGCCTGCAATGGTTACAATTCCTACCAGTGTGATAAGTGATGAGAGCTCGTTTGATACATATCCAAGAGATAGACAGAGTGTCATTACAATAAGTGAAAACTCACTAATCTGAGCCATAGATATTCCTGTAATAAAACTTGTTCGAGTTCTGTATCCAAGCGTATTCATACACATAAGAACAATAAGTGGTTTAACAATAAACACAAACAAAGACAACAGTATCGCTGGAATAATCAAACTCCCAAAATTATCAAGTTGCATCTGAGCTCCGAGGAGTATAAAAAATAGTACAACAAAGAAATCTCGAAGTGGTCGTAATCGCGAACTAATCTCATATGCAAAGTTTGAAACAGAAAGTGTAATACCTGCAACAAGTGCTCCAATCTCGATTGAGAATCCAATCATTTCAAACAAGGAAGCCATGCCCAGTCCCCAAGCAAGTGCAAACAAGAATAAAAGTTCTTGTGATGATGCAATGCGAGACAAAACTTTAGGTAATATATATTTAGCAACGTAGAACAATGTTACACTTGCAATAATTCCCTTCACAAACAAAATAGCGAACATCATCCCTAAACCATCTGTTGCAGCACTGGCACCTAGCGCTGCAACGATAATAAGCACGAAAGTCGCTGCAAGATCTTGAACCAACAGGATACCTATAGACATCTTCCCACATAGCTTATTTAAATCTCCTGTGTCAGAGAGTAATTTAAGAATAATAATAGTACTACTAAAAGTCAGAGCAATTGCTGCAATAACAGATTCTCTCGCTTCATATCCTAGTACTTTCATTACAAAAAAAGCTGCAATGGCAGTTAACAATACTTGAGCACTTCCTACAACTACAGATGATTTTCCTGTTTCCTTCACAGTTGCAGGACTCAAACTCATTCCAACAATAAACAGAAGTATTGCTATTCCTATTTTTGAAAATAATTCCACTTCTTCTGTTGCATGAAATACATTGAGAGCATGAGGACCAACAAGTATTCCGCTGACAATATATCCCACCACTAATGGTTGTTTAAATATTCGAGCAATGTATGCAATAACAGCTGTTGCACATAAGATTAAACTCAACTCAATGAAAATTGACATGCTCATATTTTAACATAAAACACAGAGTTCGTTGGAAAAAGCTTAACGAAACATTCTTCAGCAGAAGAACATTTCACCTTCTCCAACGAACTCTGTGCTCTAATTTTAAGGTTCTTTAACAAAAATTTGTTGAGATACACAAGCTTGACGGAGGACCTTTAGGTCTGAGTCAGAGGAAATTTTCCTTTAGGGAAATATTCCGACTTGTGTACCGAGACAAATTTTTGTGCCAAGAGCCGGATTCGAACCGGCGACCCCATCCTCTTCAGGGATATGCTCTACCAACTGAGCTATCTTGGCATATATGCACGGATTGCATTAATCAAACCTTCAGCTTGATTAACATCTTCAGTGCTTGTTGCAGTATCAACACCTGCAAGTGTATCAGTTAAACTTCCTAGTGATGAATATGTTTGAAATACTTGATCTAAGTACGGTTGTAGATAGATAAAAGATCCAAAAGTAATTCCTAGGATGATTAACCATTTCAAGCCTGAAAATATGATTGATACACGAGCCCTTCTCTGAATACTTACAAGCATCACGTGATTTTCATCTACGGTCTGTTGCAGTTTTTTGATTTGTTCAGTTAAGGCTTCCAATCCTTCGTTCATGAGAATGATTGTAGCACATATTAATAATTTGTAAAACCAGACTTACCCACCCTAATCATTGATAAAACAGAACCTTCCTGGATACGGCAGCATGGCTGGAGTCATCCATCTATTGAACTCATTTGTTATTTTTGCATCAGCAAACAAGAACATATAGCCTCCAGGATTAGGGAGCTTACCTTCACAGGTATATCCTGCGTATATAGGAGACAACATATATGCTTCTGTTTTGAGTAAATCTAATTTAAGTAGATCAATATACGGAAGTAAAGCATTTCTGGTATTTGCATCAGGTGGAGTCAGGTATGTAAATGTATTAGAAACCTGAGGACCGTAAAATGAACCTGTTGAACTTCTATACATCTCCATCGCGTATTTCAACTGTCGCACTTCTTGCACTAGTTTTGACACATGAGCTTTATCTCTTGCAGACTTAAGACTTGCAAGAACTATTGAACTTAGTAGACCTATAATTGCAATTACTACAAGAAGTTCTATGAGGGTAAATCCTTTTGAGTTAGCGGACTTAATAGACATGCTGTTATTTCAAATTTGCATTAGAACGAATAACATCCATATCAAGTGGTGATATTTCTGGTGCACCCTTAAACGTCTGACCGAATATAATAACAGAAACAACCAACATTATTCCAGCACTGATAAGCAATATATGCACTGCAGCAGCTTCATTTTTAACTACCCCAGTCTTAAGGATAACGTCCAGTACTTTAGGACGCTTTAACTCTCCTAAAATAACTCGAGATCTAAATTCTCGCATAGGTACGCTTTCATTTTCAAGCTGTATTTCAGTCATGTATATATTGTACTATATTCTTCCTAATGCAACCACAAATTCATTTTCAACCTTCTGCTCCAAATCCTTAAACATAATAAGTCCTTCTCTCTTGTATTCAACCAGAGGATCTCTCTGTCCAATACCTCGAAGTCCCACACTTTGTCGTAGTTGATCCATTGCATCAAGATGATTCATCCAGAAGTAATCAGTAATCTGCAACAATAGAGTCTGACATAGACCGTAGAACGAAGCGTCTTTATTAATACCACCCTTGAGTACAAAACCTTTTCGATCTAGTATCTCATCGATAATAGTTTTCAATTCATCTCCTTCGGCCATCAACACACTTCTTCTCTTCTTATATATTCCCTGTCGCTGCTGATTTAACACATCATCATACTCAAGCACTTGCTTTCGACTATCAAAATGAAAACCTTCAATTTTCTTTTGCGCAGACTCGAGCGCTCTTGAAACCATAGGATGTTGAATTGCTTCATCTTCAGGAAGATTCATTCGCGCCATCAAACCTTTAATCGCACTGTTTGCAAAAATACGCATCAAGTTATCTTCAAGAGAAACATAGAACTGCGTTTCTCCAGGATCACCCTGTCGTCCAGATCGTCCTCGAAGCTGGTTGTCGATTCGTCGCGCTTCATGTCTCTCTGTACCGATAACATACAAACCACCAAGAGACCTGATCTCATCAGCTTCTTCTTGTGTTGCCGGAATACCTCCAAGCTTAATATCAACTCCCCGTCCTGCCATGTTTGTTGCTATAGTTACCGCTCCTTTTTTACCAGCCTGAGCAACAGTTGTTCCTTCCTTTTCTGCAAATTCAGGCTTAGCGTTTAAAAGAGTATGCTGTACTCCTGCAATTTTCAAGTATTTAGAGAGTAATTCATTTTTCTCAATAGATACAGTACCAACAAGAACAGGCTGACCTTTAGCACTCAACTCTTTAATCTTTTTTGCAATAGCCTTAAACTTTCCAAGCTCTGTCATATAAATAAGATCATGAAGATCCTTTCGCGCAACAGGCTTATGTGTTGGTACTTCGATCACATCAAGACCATATACTTTCACAAACTCTTCTCTACTTGTTACTCCAGTTCCTGTCATACCTGAAAGCTTCTTATATAGTCTAAAGAAATTTTGATATGTAATAGAAGCCGCTGTTTTACTTTCTCGCTGAATCTTCACACCTTCTTTAGCTTCAATCGCCTGATGAATACCTTCAGACCATCGTCGTCCTGGTTGAATTCGTCCAGTAGAAATATCTACGATGATTACTTCATTATCCTTTACTATATAATCAACCTCTTTCTGATACAGCGCATGAGCCTTCACTGCAGTCTCAAGATGATGCACAAGTTGAATATGCTCTGGAGAATACATGTCAGTAACTTTCAGTTGAGTTTCAGCATATGTAATACCTTCGTCAGTTAAGAAAATATTTTTAAATTTCTCATCTACAGTATAATGCGTATCTCTTTTCATTCCTCGAACAAGTTTTGTAAACGTCTTATACATCTCATCTGACTCGGCGGCAGGTTGAGATACGATAAGAGGTGTTCTGGCTTCGTCAATCAAAATAGAGTCTGCTTCATCGATGATGGCAAAGTTATGCACTCGTTGTTTTAATTCACTTTTTGTTGAACTAATATTATCAAATAGATAATCGAACCCGAATGCACTATTTGTTCCGTATGTTATATCTGCAGCATAGGCTTCCTGTTTTGCACAAGGTTTTAAAAATTCATATCCAACTTTGAAGCTTCCAAGTTCATCTTCAATCTTATCTGCTGATGCATCTGTATGAGTTGGATCATATAAATACGCTTGCTCTTGTGTAATTACCGAAGTAGTTAATCCAAGTGCATAATAAATCTGTCCCATCCATGCGGCGTCTCGTCGTGATAGATAATCGTTAACTGTCACAACATGCACACCCAAACCAGTAAGTGCGTTCAAATATGTTGGCAGTGTTGCCATCTGTGTTTTCCCTTCCCCTGTTTTCATTTCAGCAACATTCCCATCGTGCAAAATCATTCCACCAATAAGCTGCACATCATAATGACGTTGATTCAGAGTTCTTTTTGCAGACTCTCGTACTAGCGCAAATGCTTCAGGAAGGTTTTTATTCAAAACTTCTTGTGTAGCATCCTTAAGAGTATCCTTAAGCGTTAAAGACTTAGCCTTTAGCGCTTCGTCGGAAAGGCTTGCAATATCAGCCTCTAAGGCATTTATATCCAATACTATTTTCTGATATTTCTTGATTGGTGAACCAAATATATTAAGTAAATTCATAGGTATGAATATACCACATATCCAAACGCAAAACACGCTCTATCCTTTCGAATATTGCGTGTTTTACAAAGTGGAATAGTGGGTAGACTATTTCTTTTTTGTAGCTTTTTTCTTAGCTACTTTCTTAACTGTTTTTTTTACTACTTTCTTAACAGCTTTTTTAGGAGCTGCTTTTTTTGTAGTTTTCTTTTTTGCTGCCATAATTTTTTTTGAAAATATTTTTATAAAGAACTATTGCGTGCGTGATTAAAATATTCGACAAATATTTTTCTCAACACGTACTTATATTATTGCGCATATTTTTTTTGCATGCAAACTTTTTTTACTAAAAAAAATTGTGGATAATTATTTTTAGTAAAAAAAATAAAATAAAATTTGAAAATATTTTTTTATTTTAATTTTTTTATATTTTTTTGAATAGTAAAAGCCCGCACTCAATGAAGAGTGCGGGCGGATTTTTGAAACGGGAATGAAAATTTTTTAGCGGGATGCTGTTCGTGTTTTGGAATTATCCCAATCTCCTCGGCGGATTTTTTTTCCTGCACGACGAGACGCATCACCCATGTTTCCAGTTTGTTTAAACTTTTTGCCTTCTGAATTTTCATCCGAAGGAGTTGTTTTGGGTGGAAGGTTTGTTCCAACCGCAAACGGAGAATGAGGAGTGGCTTGAGACTGAGGGGCAACAACTTCAAGTTTCCTTTCCTCGACACTTTCTGCTTTCGCTTCTGGAGTCATAGGAGACGGAATACTCGAAGGCACAACTTCTGCAGGACGAAATGTGAGTATCACGTTCGACTTTGTTGCGACTTCAGTTGCGACCTGTGGAATAACCACTGGTTCAGCAGTTGCGGATGCAACCGATGTTTCTTCTGTGTCCTGTTCCAGAACTGCAGGAGGGATATTATGTCCCTGTGCAGTGAGTTCTGCAACGAGATCACCAATTGTAGTGGCTGTGACTGAGTGTCTTTGTGCTCTGGTTGCAATTCCAGACTTGTCAGCTGCTTTTTGTTGCGCAACCACCTCTTTAATTGAAACATGTTTTCCATCTCCACTCGGAAGAGCAGAACTCAAGTAGGGACGTCCTGAAGGACCTGGTGATGTTGGAGTAGGATCCTTATCTGGATCTGGATCAGGACGACGAGCGATCGTTGTTGGAGCAACTTTAATCACCGGTAGACTTGTGATTCTTTTCTTTGAAGACATCATCTTTCGAGTAATGAACAAAAGCCCTAGGACCAAAAGTGCTCCGCAGACGTAGATAATCGTGTTCGAACTTTCCTTTTCCACAACAGCAACCACAGGGGTAACCGTTGCGAATTCCCCAACTCCTTTATCCGCACGATCAATGACCGACATTTGTGTCGGATCAAGTTTCGGTGCGAAAGTAGGAACTGGGAGTTGAATCGGAGCAGGAGGAGTAACCACTACAGGAGCAGGTGCCGAAGCAACAACAACTGGAGCAGGTTCCTCAGTGAGAACAGGAGGTTGCGGCTGAACGACTGGAGCAGGGATATTATCCGCCGCTTCAACCTCTTCCAATGTAGGAGGAGGAGTATTGTCAATCAACGGTTCCCCTTTGATCTGCGAATCTTTGCTGGGCAACAATGCATCAGCCTCAGACATAACTGCATACGGCACACCTTTCGATGGTGCCGGAGTAACAATTTTGACCTCATCAACAGTTTGAACCGTTGGAGGTTCAATTGCAGGAGGAGGATTGCTTTCAACAAGCGTTGCCGAAGCACCGTTGTTGCCAGCAAAAGATCGAGTCTCAGCAACCGGAGCTACAGGAGCTTCGGCCGGGATAGGAGTTGCTTTCGCAATCACTATCGGAGTTTCAGAAACTGCAGTTCCGTCTCGCTGTGCGATACGGACATTCATTTCTGCGACTGTCTTGACTGGCCACAGTTCGGAAAGAATAAATCCTTTCCGAGTAGCTTTGCCTCGGAAGGCGTAGCTGATTGTAGTCAGTTTTTTGATTCCAGCTGGATGGACGAACTTCGGACAAATAGTCACGATGTTGCCATTCTTGAGCTCGATCGCCGAAGCGATTGTGTTTACGCCGTCAGGGATAATAACCCCTTCGGTTTGCTTCGCGGCCGAGAAGGCCGAAAGCAGAAAGCTGAGCAATAGCGTCAGCAGTACTCTGGTTTTCGTTTTCATATTAGGGTGCGATGGGTTCGGTGTTTTTGGAGCTTCTTTCTAGCCTACCCAGGATAGAGTTCCACTCCGAAATTCGGAATACTGTATATATACCACATATATACCCTAACTGTCAAATATTTCACCCTATTTTACAAAGGCTTGAAGTTCAGCTTTTTTCTCAGGAATAAGCTCAATAAGTCGAGCAGAGAGCACTTTAGCTTCCCCATTTTTACCTACTGATTTGATTACATCCCAGAATCGAGTTTCAAGTACGAGATCGTGCTTATATTTCGTATATCCCTCAGCAAGAATTGGAGCAATTCCACCTAGTTTTACAAGACTGTATCCTGTTCCATTTGCAAGCTTTGCATCCTCAAGAAGTGTTGAGACATAGTATGCAAATGAGTTCTCACTTTCTGGTGCACTTTCATATGCTTGCTTTACAATTCTCAATGCTTCAGGTAGATTCTTTTTTTCAAATTCTAGAACCGCCAGTGCATACGCAAATGATTGTTTACTTGGAGAAAGGTCGTACGCCTGCTTTGCATATTTGTATGCGTTATCAAGTACACCTAGTTTAGAATAATAATTTGATGCAAAGTATGCGAATCGAGGATCTCCAGCACTGTGCGCTTCATGATATTCAATTCGTTCTTTATACAGTTCGATGAAATTAAGTTTTGTTTTCTCTCCTACTGTTGGTGATGCGATCGCCTGAAGAGCCATATTCATAAGTTGTTCATATCCCTCTGCCTCACCAGTGTGTCCTAGTGTAAATACTTTTTTAAATTCATCATACGAAACATCCATAGGAACTTTTTTCATCTTTGACAACATTTCATCAGTTACCCTCTCTTGTTCCTGAGCGTATTGCATGGCAGAAATTAGTGTCCTATTTTGTGCATACGGTTGGTAAATGGTTTTGTATCCAACATATGATCCGATAAGGATTGAGAAGAATCCCGCAGCAATCATGATAGTTCCAAGATCAACTTCACCTTTTTTCACAACCACAGGAGATTGTGCTCTATCGTGTGTAAATCGATCGTGCATGTATGCAAGAAGTAGGAAGAATAATACGTAACTTGAAAGGTTATCAAACACAAACAAGTTGTGAATAAAATATGCGGCCAATAATCCAATCAGAATCGATTTCTCGACAATTGTAAGTCGAGCTCGTGATGAGAATATGCATACTAACGCAGCAGCAAAGAGGAATAAATATCCAAGTAGTCCAAATACCCCGGCAGAAATCAACCAGTCCAAGAATACATTGTGTGATCGGTCAAACCATTGTTCTTGTGCATGCATAGCGGGGTCGTAATATTTCGCAAATACATACCCAAATGTATCTTGCCCCCAACCAAGAAGAGGTCTCTCTTCTACACCTTGATACGCCATGTTCCACAACGTTGTTCGAGCTGCACCCTGGCTCTCAAGTACTCCTTTCACATCTGTTGTAATAAGTGATGCGAATCGAGCTAATGATGGAGAGTCAGTTACAACTGGACTATTCTTTAATGCTCCAAGTAATATGATAGAAACAAATACTGCAGTTAAAAATCCCATTGCTCCAAATCGAAGCACTTTCTCTTTTTCTTTCCAAGCCAAATATCCTGATGTTAAAAGTAATCCTCCAAGTAGACCAATAAATGATCCTCGAGTTCCTGTATAGAAAAGTATGTATGCATTAAACAAACCTACAAGTGCATATATTCCCATGTATACATATGCAGATTGAGAAAGTTTTTTTGCTGCGTCATGAGTTCCAGAACTCAATAATTGTTCCTCTCTTCTCCCTCTGTAAATCATTAGGATTGCAAGGAATGCAAGGAAAATATGTATAAGTGAATAAATTCCCAAGTATGATGAGTTACCAAGTGTACCAGACAAACGCACCAATCCTCCAGGCGCAGTCTTAGAAAAATCTCCGAGCGACAGAAAACCAACCACCATTGAGATAACTAGAGATGAATTCATTAACCATGTCCACTCTCGTTTTTTCACAACGGCTCCAGCAATCACAAACAGTACTCCCATATATAAGAGAGTCACCAATCCTTCCATTCGTTCAAAGTTACTCCAAAAACTTCGAGTAGGATTCACACTATTAAGCCATGAAGCAATAAGTATCAACATAAATCCGAGCACTCCGTACATCAAAATAGATTTCCGTGGTTTATATGTCTTATCAATAGACACCAACATCACATACAATACTGCAGCGATCAAAATGAATGTTCTCATGAATAATGCTTTCCCAGTAATATACGGAAAGTACATTTGTAATGCGACAATCAATGGAGTTGCTAGTGTAATTGCTAGTGCACTTATGATTGAGTATCTAAGAATTGATATTTTCATGCATCACATAATAGCATAAACACAAACCTTTAAGAAGCCTTCTGAAACCCGTTTTTATTCAATAGAACATTCTTATGAGCAGTTTGTAAATCCGACTGCACCATTTCCTTACACATCTCTTCAACCGATACTTCTGGGACCCATCCAAGCTTTTCTTTGGCCTTTGTAGGATCTCCTAACAGAGTTTCCACTTCTGCAGGTCTAAAATACTTCTCACTTACCCGTACAATCACATCGCCTACTTTTATGGCTGGTGATTTTGCTTCGTCGACACTTACGACAGTTCCAATTTCTTGTTCATTTTCTCCTGTAAATGAAAGCTCGACCCCGATTTCCTTCGCAGCCATTCGCACAAAGTCTCGTACAGAAACCTGTTTTCCTGTTGCGATGACAAAATCATCTGGAGTTTCTTGCTGCAACATCATCCACTGCATTTTCACGTAATCTTTTGCATGACCCCAATCTCGAAGCGCGTTTAGATTTCCCAAATACAAACACGTATCTAGACCTTGAGAAATATTTGCAAGAGATCGCGTAATCTTACGTGTCACAAATGTCTCACCTCGTCTTGGAGATTCGTGGTTAAATAAAATCCCATTGCATGCATACATTCCGTATGATTCTCGATAGTTTACAACAATCCAGAATGCATACATTTTCGCAACACCGTATGGAGATCTGGGGTGAAATGGGGTTTTTTCTGTTTGAGGAACTTCTTGTACTAGTCCATACAACTCAGATGTTGAAGCCTGATAGAACCGTGTTGTTTTTTCTAATCCTAAAAATCGAATTGCCTCAAGAAGCCGAAGTGCCCCCAATCCATCAACATCACCGGTGTATTCTGGAATTTCAAAAGATACTGCAACATGTGACTGTGCACCAAGGTTGTAAATTTCATCAGGTTTAATTTCAGAAATAATCCGAAGTAAACTTGTCGCATCGGCTAAATCACCATAATGTAATTTTAGATTAGGATGATTGAAAATATGATCAAGTCTTTCTGTATTAAAAGATGAAGATCGTCGTTTAATCCCATGTACTTCATACCCCTTCTCGAGTAGTAGTTCTGCCAAATAAGAACCGTCTTGTCCTGTAATTCCTGTAATGAGTGCTTTTTTCATATATATTTATAGTTGTTTTTTCTTAAAGTCTTCGTATGCAAGCTCTAGTCCTTCTCGAAGTCCAATCGTTGGTTTCCATCCGAGATTAAATATTTTGGAACTATCCATCAATTTTTTCGGAGTTCCGTTTGGTTTTGTTGTATCCCATTCTATTTCTCCTTCATATCCAACTATTTCTTTTACAAGATTCGCCAGGTCCTTCACCATCACATCAGAACCGTATCCTACATTTATATGTTGTGCTTCAGAATATTCTTTCATAAGAAACACGCAGGCTTTCGCAAGATCTTGTGAATACAAAAACTCTCGAAATGCAGACCCGTCACCCCAACATTGTACTGCTGGTTTTCCCTCTACTTTTGCTTCATGAAATCTTCGAATCAACCCTGGAATTACGTGTGAATTTTCGGCACTATATGTATCATTAATACCGTACAAGTTTGTAGGCATCACACTTATATAATCAACACCATACTGTTTTCGATATGCCTCACACATTTTAATTCCTGAAATTTTTGCAACCGCATACCATTGATTTGTTTTCTCAAGTGGACCAGTAAGAAGAGAGTCTTCTGTAATTGGTTGTGCAGCATCCCGTGGATAGATACAAGAACTTCCAAGGAAAAGCAATTTTTTCACATTATTCATATACGCACTATGAATGATATTATTCTGTATCTGTAGATTTTGATAAATGAACTCCGCAGGATATGTATCATTTGCATGAATACCTCCAACTTTTGCAGCAGCCAAAATCACATACTCAGGTTTTTCCACTTCAAAAAAGTTTTTTACCGCAACAGAATCAAGTAAATCCAACTCAGTATGAGTTTTACCAACAAGATTTGTGTACCCTTGGTGTTCTAGCTCTTTCCAAATCCCACTTCCAACCATACCCTTGTGTCCACATACAAATATTTTTGAATCTGATTTCATATATATAAAGTATAATGGATGATTCTTGACCCGCAAACAATATATCTTATTTAAGAAACTTGTATTATAGTACTATGGTACATATCAAATGAGTAAAATATCATCTAGAATAAAAGAAAAATGGGCTGAAGTTGGTTTTCAAAAGTACCTCCAAAACACAGGCTGGATGTTTGTTGCACGAATTTTAGGTATGGGTATTGCTTTTTTTGTTACAGCAATAGTTGCACGGTACCTAGGACCAGGAAATTACGGAACACTTATGTACGCAGTAAGTTTCGTAAGTTTATTCTCTTTTATCGCATCGCTTGGTATAGACCAGATTTTATACAGAGAGATATTAAAGAGTCCAGAAAAAGAACCTGAATTACTCGGTACATCATTACTTTTGAGACTAGCAGGAGGTTTTGTTGCATTTATTGCTGCATCGCTCTGTGCGTTCATATTCTTAGAAAACCCTCTCGAGCAAATGCTCATTTATATAATCTCCATTTCGTTCGTTTTCCAAGCATCAAATGTTCTAAACTATACATTTCTATCAAGACTCAAAAACAGAAATCTATCCATAATCATGATCGTGATTACTGTTATACTTTCTCTTTTAAAAATTGGAATAGTTTCTTCAAACAAAGGGATCCTTTTCCTGAGTGCAGTCTTTGTGATTGAGCCTATTTTGTATGCACTATTCTTTATATTCTATTACTCAAAGTTTTTTGGGAAATTAAGAGAATGGACATTCAGTGTTACAACTGCAAAAACAATCATCAAACACTCCTTACCTCTTATGTTTTCATCTGTATTCGCGCTGATCTACTCAAGAATAGACCAGATCATGCTTAACAGTTATATTGATTCTACGGCGGTTGGACTCTATAGTTCTGCAGTAACTCTTTCTGAGGTTTGGTATTTTATTCCCGGAATAATTGTAGCCACTCTTTTTCCTTCAATTATGAATGCGAAACAGACAGATGAACATATGTATAGTCAAAGAATTCTGAAACTCACCGCGTTCCTAGTCATCATTTCATCTGTCATCGGTCTTGTGGGAAGCGTATTTGCAAAACCAATTCTTAATCTTGTATTTGGAGTAAATTTCGTTGCCGCATATCAAGTATTACAGCTCTACATCTGGGCAGGAGTTGGAATCAGTGTAGGAACAGTAATTATTCAATTCCTAGTTGCAGAACACTTATCTCGAGCAGTATTATACATCTCAATCATAGGCATGGTGATAAACATACTTCTTAATATTGTGCTTATTCCCACATACGGAATCGCCGGGGCAGCATTTGCAACTCTCGTCTCGTATACCCTAGGTCCAATTAGTGTTCTTTGTCTGAATGAACCTAGACGAAAGATTTTGAGACTTTTTAGAGCATAAAGGTTCACACAACACCCAATATAATATGTAAATAGACAATAATACTGTGTCTATATATGTGCTAGTATTATGTCTATTAATAAATAACATACAGCTATAACATTACATTATGAGAAATCTAGTGATTGGAGGTGAAGGGTTTGCAGGTAAACATTTTGTTGAATTTCTAAGATCTAAAAACGAAGATGTCGTTAGTTTTGATATTAAAAACGGAGACCATGAAGATGCAAAAATAGCTATTCTAGATTTTGATAATATCGACAGAGTCTATTTCCTGGCCTGGAACGTGGGAGGTGCCAAATTTATTTACAATGAAGATCTACAACTTGAACAACTAGACTGGAACTTAAAGCTCTTGCAGAACGTTATGACTCAGCTTGAAAAAAGCAAGAAGCCATTTTTATTTATCTCTTCACAGTTAGCCGAAGAACATCATACTGTATATGGGGTAACAAAGAGACTTGGAGAAGTGTGGACTCGACTACTCAACGGTGTATTTATACGACAATGGAATATCTATGGTCCAATTGAAAAAGAATCAATTCGAAGTCATGTGGTATCAGACTTTATGCAACAAGCACTTACCACAGGTGAAATTAGAATGATGACAACTGGTGAAGAAAAAAGACAATTTATTCATATTGATGATGTAAATGAAGCTTGGTACAAAGCTATGCAAGATAACCTTAAGGGGACACATGATGTAACGAGTTTTGAATGGGTACGGGTTTTAGATCTTGCACAACATATTGCCGACCTTACTGGAGCAAAAGTAATTCCAGGAGAAAAAAAGGGTTCAACACCAGAAACTCCTATTAAAGGAAAAATTCCGGGATGGCATCCAAAAGTTCATTTACGAGACGGATTAGCAAAAATGGTGGAAGAATTTAAAAAAATTAAATAATCACTATGCATACAATAAAGGTTAGTACTATTACTCCTTGCTTCAGAATGAAGGTATATTTAAAAAAGTTCCTTGATGAACTTCCCCTTCAAACATATTTTGAGCATTTAGAAGTTGTTTTAGACCATAACGAACCTGATGAAGAAGAAATACAGTGGGTAAAAGATTTCGATGCAAAGCATCCTGGAAAAATTAAACATATTATTATTCCGAAAGTTGACCCTATTGGGATTTCTATGAATAGATGTATTAAAGAAGCATCAGGAGAACTTGTAACGATTTGGAATGTAGATGACTTACGCACACCTATCTCTATCGAATCTCAAGTAAATGCAATCGTGGATAATAAAGCAGATATCTCTTTTGGGGATTATACAATTGTTCGAAAATTTGGAGCAGTTGAAGGAACGTTAGTTGAGCATGGAAATATTCCAGAAACAGAATACAAACGATCAATGGTTTTTGGTCCGTTCGTCATGTTTAGAAAAAGTTTGTGTGACAAAGCAGGATATTTTGATGAGCAACTAAAATCTGGAGCGGATTTTGACTTAGCAATCCGTCTTGCATTTAATGGTAAAGTTGCCCTTACAAAAGATTTGCTTGGATACTATTTAAATGAAGGAAAAGGTGCAAGTACACGACCAAACTCAAAGCAACCAGCAGAGCGAACTGTTATTGAACTGCGATATGGGATCTTTGACAAAATGGATCTATCTTTCCTTCCCGCAACTGTTGAGTATTCAATTCCACACATTGTAAACTTTGGAAAAACTCTGAATGTGAAAGATTTTGTTGCAGGCTACCAATCAATTATCTCAAATAACGCAAAAGATATTCACATGAGTATTCTTTCTACCCTGCTCTTAACAACTACAGGATTTCGAAAACTTGCATATCTAGCAAAGGTTCAAATTAAAAAATTAATACTTAAACAATAGAGATATGGAAATCAATTCACAACGTGTCGATGAACTCATTTCAGATTTTAAAAAAAATAAAGAAAAAATTTTTGTTAAACCTGAAAATCTTGTACAGTTTAACTTACAAAATCCCGAGGATGCAGAGTTTCATTCATATGTAAATGGAACAGATCATGGAGGATATTATGTACGTTTTTTACACAACCTCGTTTCAAAACTTCAACCAAAAGTAATTGTAGAGCTTGGAAATCGTGAAGGAGTTTCTACGCTTTCAATTTTTGACGCATTACAGAAATACCAAGGAGAATTCTATACAGTCGATATTGAGAAAGATCAGAGATACTGTCCTCCTCAAATGTTTACAGATCCTAAAGTGCATTTTTTGTTTGGTGATGTAAGTAGTTATGACATTGTAAAACAAATCCCAAAACAAATTGATTTCCTTTTTTCAGATACGATTCACTATAACTTTCAAATTGAGGATGAGTTTGAGATTTATCAGCACTTACTCGCTGATACTGCTCTGTTTGCTATAGACGATATTAAGTTAAATGATAAAGGAAAATTCTTTGATAATGTTGCGTACAGTAAATGGGATTTAACAGAACTATGCCATGTCTCAGGATGGGGATTGTTTTTATTCCAGCGAAAAGAAAAAGTGACTCCAGAAGAGCAGCAAAAAAGACTTATCGAATCAATCATGAAAGTATGGGAAAGAAAATATAACAAAGTCTATGCAGAAACATGTAAACCAACTTTTAAGGACAAGTTAAAAACTCAACTTAAGAAAACCGGTCCACTCTATACGCTGCTTGTAAAAATTGTTTGCCTTTTAAAAAAGTAAACGTTACCATTAATAAAACCTAAAACAAATATATGATTGCACTTGCACAAAAGAAAATACTTACAATACTTGACGAATTACCTGAAGGTAAAAAAATCCTTGATGTAGGTGGTTCTTCTGCTCCGTTCAAAAGAGCGACTCATATGATTGATATTGTTCCATACGAAGGAGTGAACTGGTCTCAAGCCAAAGGTCTCCGTGAAGGAAAAGTTTCAAAAGAAAAGTACACACAGTTCGACATTTGTTCACGAGCAGAGTGGCCATATCAAGATAAAGAATTTGATTACAGCATTTGTTCACATGTTCTTGAAGATATTCGGGATCCACTTTGGGTTTGTTCAGAACTTATTCGAACAAGCAAGGCTGGGTACATAGAGATCCCCTCACGAATGTACGAGACGACATTTGATATTGAAATCGCAAATATGGCAGGTGCCTCACATCATAGATGGGTTATTGATCTACATGATAAAAAGATTCGGTTTACAATGAAATTTATGCACATTCACTGTAAGGCAGTAAATAAGAATCGAGGAACGTACAGTAAAGAGGATGACAATATGTATTTGAGACTTGAGTGGTCAGACTCATTCGAATATGTTGAAAATTTTCTTGATTCAGGAAAATTGGTTTTCGAATATTTTCTTGATCAGAAAATTGACGAGAAAAAGAAATGGCAACTATACAGAAAAATTGAGCCGAAAAATATTATCATTAGATGGCTTAAATACATCAAGAGAATAAAGTTTGATAAGAAGTAAGAATTGTATGAAAATTATCGCTTTAGTCCCAGTAAAAAATGAAGAATGGATTTTACCTACGTATATTTCGTCAATGAAAAAAATTGCAGACGAAATTATAGTGCTAGACGATAATTCAACAGATAGCACTCCCACTATACTTAAAGAGCACAATATCACAGTCATATCACCTCTCGAAAATAACCAAGTTGATATGTCTGCAAAAAGAATAGAGCTACTCGAAGAAGGTAGAAAAAGGGGTGGTACTCACTTTATATGGCTTGATACTGATGAATCTTTCAATACAGAGTTTCTAAAAAATGGTCGAAAAAGAATTGAAAAGCTAACAAAAGGACAGAAATTATCTCTAGCTTGGATTACACTTTGGAAATCTACAAACCAGGAGAGACTTGATAGCGTCTGGAAAGAAAACTACAAAGACGTGATTGTGTGTGATAGTCCAGAATATACATTTGAAAAAAGAACTCTTTCTGAAGGACGGACTCAGGGTCCAAACACAGACCTGACTCAGGTATCAAAAGAAGAAGGTGTAATCCTCCATTTCCAATTTACATCTTTTAATGATGCACAGGCAAAACAAGCATGGTACAGATGCATTGAGCTCTCAGAAAAGAAAAAGAGTGCACGAAGAATAAATCACACATACTCAATAGGTCTCGAAACGCCAGAAGTAATTGTTCAGAATACACCTCAAGAATGGTTTACCGGCATCGAAATTCCAAAACAAGAATCCAACAAAGCCTCATGGTATATTAAGGAAATACGGAAGATGTTTGATGCTAAGGGAACTCTATTCTTTGAAGCCCTCGACATATGGCATATTCCAGAACTGAACAATACTTTTGTTTCAACACACGGACGCCAACCGAAGCCAAAGAGGTATCCAAAATGGCTTATTATATTAAACGCATTTAAAAATTCACTTAAAAAATAGAAATGAAAAAAGATTTACAGAGTTACAAAAAACACGAAGCAGAATATATTTCTTTTCACACAGTTGAATATGTACGCAACATCATTGCTACGTATGAGAAAGAAAATCAATTTGAGCTTCGAGGATTTACAGCTGCAATTAAAAAATTAAAAAACACAGAGACACATATCGATATAGGATGTGGCTCTGGCTGGCTCCTATACAAAACTTCACCTTTCTTTAAACGTGTAATCGGTATTGAACCAACCGCAAAAATTATTGAAGTTAATAAACAATACATCCATGAGATTGGAGGACTTTCTAATGTTGAGTTCATCAACATGGACATGATTGACGGTATTCACTCAATTAACCCAACTCGACCTGTATTTATTACGACTGCAACTGTTCTATCCCATATCAAAGACTTTTATGTAAAAGATTTTTTAAAAACTGTAAATGATTTACCAATTGGTTCTGCCCTGTTTTTTGATGAACGGTATGATAAAAATGTACAACAAAATATGTGGCATATTCGAAGCAAGAACTGGTGGGCAAAGAATCTTCCTGACTGGCAACTTGAATTTTTTGGACTTGAGAATACAGGATATGTAAGTGGAATTTTCGGAACAAAATTACCAAAAGGTTCAAAAATTAATTATTTCGAACAATCTCCACAAGAAAAAATTGCATGGCACCTAGGGGGCCTTAAAGCTAAGAAAGATAGACTCATTCGATTTGCGAAAAGAAAACTTAAGATTTCATGAAAAAAGTATTCTATATAATCCCCATATCAATCCGACGTTTAATTGTGAGATCAATTGAAAATGTAGCTTTTCGATTTACCAAGAACGTTGGCAACCCTTCTCTACTAACTCCACAGAGAAGACGCGACGATAAGAAAAATATCCTCATCTATCATGCGTCCGCACTTAGTTTTGGGGGAACTGAAAAAAATCTTCAGATGATTGCTAAGTATCTCAATAAAGGTAAATTCAATGTTTTTCTTATGGATGGAACGAAAACACAGGAAACACGATTATCGTATCTTGCACATACACAAGTGGAGATTATTCCATTTACATATTCACATGTAGCACCTAGGTGGCCATATGTGTTACATGATATGAATCCTCTTTTGGAGAAAGTTGTACAGGAAAAAAATATTGACTGTATTATTACAGCAACACCGGGACAAACAACATACCCACTTACAAACATTCGAGATATCCCAATAATTATACTTAATATTTTTGGATCTTTTTCATTACAAAAAAACATTAAAAAGCACATTTGCATCTCACATGAAGTAAAAAAACTGGCAGCACGTGTTGTTCCTGAAGAATTACTGGACGTGCAATATATCCCATCTGAGAGACCGCTTTTAGAACCTGTTCGAGCTCAACTTATAAGAACGAAGTTTGGTATCAAAGAACATGAACTTGTATTTGGTAGGATTGGAAGATCTGACGATTCAATTTTTGATCCAATTGGAATTCTAGCATTTGAAATAGCATTGCAAGCTAAACCAAATATTCACTATATTATAATGTCCCCTGCCCCAGCAGCAAAAAAGCTTGTGGAAGAAAGAAGAATTCGAAATGTACATTGGCTTGATGCTAGTTTCAAAGAAGAAGACGTATGGGCATTCCATGAGGCAATTGATGTACTCGCACATTTTAGAGCGGACGGAGAATCATGTGGACTTAATATTATTGAATCAATGTTAGTTGGTAATCCAATACTTACACACAAGTCAAATATATGGAATGCACATTTAGAATATTTAGACCCTGAGTTTAGTCTTGTAGCAGAAAAAGATGATTACAAACAGTACGGAGAAAATATAATTGAGTACACAAAGCTTCACCAACTAGGGCTACTTAAGGACACAGGTGCCCTGGCAAAAGAAAAAGCGGAGAAAATATTCTTAATCGAAAATGTTATGCCAAAGTATGAGAGAATTATACATGAAGCAATGAAATAGTCTTTTATGATTTCAATTTATACACACACAAATAATCCTTTAAAACCAGAATTTTGGAGATTTGCACTTAGAAAAATTTCAGGAAAATATTCTGGTCCAGATGCAGTATTGGACAGTCTTACTAAAGGCCTAGAAGAGATACATGTCCCCTTCGAGATTAACCCCCTAAAACCAAAGTACAACATAATTCACGTTCTTTCAGGGGTTGAAGCGCTTCGAGAAAGAATTCACAAAAAGGCTGAGGATCAAACTTTAATCGCAGGCCCAACACTTGTTACTACACCTGATGAGTTCGATGGAATTCTCTCACATGGAAAAATCGATCTTATTCTCACACCCTCAGATTGGGTTACAGATTTTTACGGATCAATGCTCCCAACTTTAACTTATAAAATACTTTCATGGCCAGCAGGTGTAGAGATTCCAAAAAACACACATCCAGACAGAACAGAGGTTCTTGTATTTAAAAAAAATATCGAGGAAGAAGTTTATACAAAAGTAGTTACGCATCTAGAGGAAAAACAGATTACGTATAAAGTATTAGAGTATGGAAAATTTAGTCATCAGGAATATACAGATCTTTTACGTAAAACCACCTTTGTAATCTATTTACAAAAAACAGAAAGCCAAGGAATTGCCTTACAAGAAGCATGGGCACACAACGTTCCTACACTTGTATATAGAAGCTTGGTCTGGAAATACAAAGACTATGTATGGGAAAATGAACACATCTCTGCACCCTACCTTACTCCGCAATCTGGATTATTCTTCACACTAGAAACTTTGGAAGAATCAATCACCCAGATGAGTACCCAACAATTTGAACCGAGAGCATATTGTGAAGAGCATTTATCAAATAAAAAGTCCGCAGAAAAACTTATTAAAATAATTAAACAACATGCTGAAAAAAATCATTAAAAAAACAATTCGAGTACTTCTATCACCATTCATTTTGAAAGATTATATTCTGTTTGTTCGTAAAACTGCAAATAAAAGATTTTCTGTAGACTTCTTAGATTTTTATCCTCAAGTAAAAGATAAGACAGTAAAAACTGGTTTTGACAGACATTACGTCTATCATACTTCGTGGGCAGCTCGAAAAGTAAAAGAGATTAACCCTACTAAGCATATTGATATTTCATCAAGTCTATATTTTTGTGGGGTTGTATCTGCATTTATAGATGTTGATTTTTATGACTATAGACCAGCAGATCTTCACTTAAGTGGTCTACAAAGTCTTGAAGGTAATCTTCACAATCTCCCTTTCAAAACTGGTACTGTAAAATCGATTTCTTGCATGCACACTATCGAACATATTGGACTTGGTAGATATGGTGATCCAATCGATCCTATGGGTGATATTAAGGCCATAGACGAGCTTAAGCGTGTCGTAGAGTCTGGAGGAAACCTTCTATTTGTAACACCTGTAGGAAAGCCAAAAATCGAGTTTAATGCGCATCGAATTTATTCATTTGAACAGATCAAATCATACTTCTATGGATTTGATCTTAAGGAGTTTTCCCTCATTCCAGAGCATGCAAAAAATGGTGGTATACTAGAGCATGCAGATCCAAAGCTTGTCGGTCAGGAAAACTACGCCTGCGGATGTTTCTGGTTTGTTAAAAAATAATCTATACACATGAAAAAACTACTTTCAAAAACAATTTATCTTCTTTCTAGATCAGCATTTATTTCCAAAGCTTCAAAGAAAATCACAGACTATCATAGAAATGAGAACAACTGCGAAATCACCACAAACGGTGAGTTAGATTTTATTATGAACAATAAAGAGAAGTTTGATGTGATTTTTGATGTAGGGGCAAATGTTGGTGAATGGACAGAGTTTGTTTCTAAAACTATTCCGAAAGCACACGTGTATAGTTTTGAACCATCAAAGCAAACATTTAAAACACTTTCAAAAAACACATTTCCAAATACTGTTCACCTCTTCAATATTGGCCTTGGAAAAACCACAGAGGAAATAGATTTTTATGTGTACGGTGATGATTCAACTTTAAACTCAGCGTTTAATAGAGATCTAGAACAAAATAATCTCCATGCACATGTGGAAAAAGCCCAGTTCCAGACTCTTGATTCTTTCTGCACAGAACACAACATATCACATGTTTCTTTTTTAAAGATCGATACTGAAGGAAATGAACTCTCAGTACTCCAAGGTGCGGAACAATACCTTACTCAAGGAAAAATTAACGCGATACAGTTTGAATACGGTGGTACGTATATTGACTCAGGAATCATACTTAAAGATATATTTACCTTCTTCAAAAACAAACCATATACTATACTTAAGATGATGCAACACGGTTTGGTTGAAGTTCCAGAGTATTCTCAAGAACTTGAGAATTTCCAGTATGCCAACTATATTGCACGATTAAAATAATCTAACAATATGAATAATACTCCAAAAATTAGTATCCACATGTGCACGTTTAACAGAGCACATTTTATCGCACAAGCTATCGACTCTGTATTGAAACAGTCATATCAGGCATGGGAGCTACTTATACTAGATGATTGTTCAACTGATAATACTCGAGATATTGTCCAGCCTTACTTACGAGATTCTCGAATTATATATATTAAAAATGATCATAACTTAGGCATTACTCCAAATAGAAATAAAGCGCTTTCATTATCTACTGGTACATACATCGCAGTACTTGATAGTGATGACTTTTGGATTGATGCTGGAAAGTTGGCAGACCAAGTAAAATTTCTGGAAACGCATAAAGATCATGTTCTTGTTGGGACAAATATGATTATTGTAAGTGAACAAGGTAAGATGCTTAAAAAAACACATTACCCTACGAGTGATTATGTCATAAAAATGTTTTTACTTTTAAAAAATTTTTTCTGTCATTCAAGTATTATGTACAGAAAACAAGAAATAATGATTGCAGGTGGATACAATCAACTTCTCGCTATATGGGAAGATTATGATTTGTGGCTTAAACTCGGGAGAAAGTATAAACTCGCAAATTTACCATCACACGCAACAGCATACAGAAAGCATAACAACCAAAGTAATTCAGATAAAGTACATGTTGGTCTACTTACTCAATCTCATATTATTAATTCATATAAGGACACATATCCTGGGTTCGAAATTGCAACCTTAGTACATAAATTTAGAAGTAGAAAAAGTCATGGAAAATAAAACTGTTGTAGCCATTAAAGGAGGACTTGGAAATCAGCTTTTCCAGTATGCACATGGATTAAAACTATCGATCATAGATAGAGCTGATGTTGTATTTGATACATCTTTTTTTGAGACTGATTCAAAAGACACAAGTCGCCCTTTCCTTCTTGATAAATTTAATATTTCTTCCTTTCAGTTTGTTCCCATAAAAGAAAGTATGTTCAAAAGATTACATAAAAAAATTCAACTTAAACTCACAGGAGATTATAAATATTTCCAAAGTGAGAAATATTTTGTTGAAGTGAAGGATGAGGTCCGAAAACAATTTACACTTAAAAATCCTTTATCCCCTGCTGCAGAGGAGATGATGCGAAATATACAAGCCGAAAAAAACTCTGTGGCTTTGCATATTCGTCGTGGAGATTATGCAACAAATACACAAACAAATAGCTTTCACGGATTATGCGACCTACAGTATTATTATGAAGCTGTTGCATACTTTAAATCAAAACTTGAAAACCCCCTCTTTTTTATATTTTCCGATGACATACAGTGGGTAAAAAATAATTTGCACATGGAAAGAAATATTTTTGTATCAAATCCAAATATTCTTGATTACGAAGAGTTAGCCCTTATGAGTGCCTGTTCACACAATATTATTGCAAACTCTAGTTTTTCTTGGTGGGGTGCGTATTTAAATCCAAATTTTAATAAAATAGTGATTGCTCCGAAACAATGGACAAACAAAAAAACCTCTAACGAATTAGAGATTCTTCCGAGGGAGTGGATTCAAATGTAATTTACTCTAATCCGAGTACATCTTTAAGAACTCCTGGGTCTACATTTTTTCTTCTTGGTTTAGGTTGCGCAACCACTTCTGGTTGATGCTCTTCCTTTTTTACGACAGCTTCAGTCTGCACCGCTTTAAAGGCTGTTGCGAAAGGATTATGAACTTTCTGCGGAGCCTGTTGTTGTGAATGATCCTGTCTTGGAGTGTCATGATGCACACGATCTCTTTGTGGATACTGAGCAACATGATTAGTATGAATAGGATGTGAACTCTGTTCTCTACGTGGACCGTGTTGTTGTGCAGAATAGTCTCGTCTAGGCTGTTCCACAGAATGATTATTATTCCTAGGAATATATGATTGTGCCGTTGCAGGAGCATGTGTCCTCTCCTGTTGTTTTTCTTGTGGTTTTTCCTGTGCTCCCCCACCAAGAGTCCATTTTAAAATATGTTCTTCAACTTCTTTTCGCGAGTGCGTATACAACTTTCGTGATGACTCAATAATCTGATCAACATAATTTGTTGCAGGCTCTGGCCATGGTCCCATACTTTTTGCAGAAAATGCCCCAGATGTTACTCCATCAATCATAAGCTTCAAATACATTTGGAATCGCCCGAGGTTTACGAAATCCTCCACCACGAATGTAGGCTGAAATTCTTTCTCGAGCGCCTCGCCATCATCAGCTCCCACTCGAAATACGATCATGGTTCCCACGTTACCGAAAATCGCATCATGTACCACTTCTGTCATTTGTTTTACATACTGGTGTGCAACAATCAAACTCAACTTATACTTTCGCGCTTGTGCGAGAATCTGTGCAAATGAATCGTTCGTAAAGTTCTGAAACTCATCTACATACAAATAAAAGTTCGGAAGTTTTTTCATCTCTCGATCCGGCACAGTGGCTCTCGACATGGCGGCTAGATAAATCTTCGTTACAAAAAGTGAACCAAGTAGGTTTACTGCATCTTCTCCAATTCGTCCAATAGAAAGGTTGATCAGCAAAATCTTTTTCTCATCCATCGCCTTTCGAATATCAAAAGAAGATTTTGTTTGTCCAATAATATTTCGAATAAGACTATTTGAAATAAACTGACCTACTTTGTTTTGAATAGCAGGAGTAGCTTCTGCCACAACTTTATCCGTGTATCCTGCAAATTCTTTTTCCCAATACATTTTAACTGTTGGCTCTTTGAGTCGAGAGATTACACTATTTCTAAATTGCTTATCTGAAAGCATACGGTTTACGTCAAGAAGTGTTGCGTCAGGAATCTCAAGGAGTGCAAGAAGTGTATAGTTTAGAATGTACTCCATTCGAGCTGACCACTGATCTTGCCAGAGCTTTTTAAACGTACTCATGAGTCCTGAAACGATAAGTTGTCGTCGAACAGGATCTGGTTCTCCACCCGCATCTCCATCAACATCCTCAAGCACATTAAAAGCCACAGGATGCTCTAGATCAAACGGAGCAATATAAATAACATCTTTGATTCGATGTTCTGGAACATGCTCCATAAGCAAATCTACAGTCTTACCGTGAGGATCAAGAAAGGCTAGTCCATTACCATTTTGAATATCTTGAATGGCCATGTTTTCAAGTAGAGTAGACTTTCCCATACCTGTTTTACCGATAGCATACACATGACGAAGTCTGTCCTCATCATACATACCGAACTTTCGCTCCTGATTACGAGCATCCGCAATACCGAAATATGTGACTCTTTTTTCGTCGTTCATGGCTATACTATAACATACTTACTCTACCTGATATATAACTGATTTCTTCAAATAATTGATCAGCCGTACCACGTCATTATCCTTGGCGTCACTTCGAAGTATCACCACAACCACTGTTCTATACCCTCCTTTCGCCAAATTTACATCAAAAAGTGAAACTGTTGTTTGTCTTGCCTGATCTATATACCCGTTCTTACCTCCAGCAAAACCAGCCATCGGCAGCAATCTGTTTCCGTTGTACCATATGTGTCCTTTTATAGAAAATTGTTTAACACGAGTCATATCATAAATTTCAGGATCATTCATATGAATGTATCGTGCGAGAGCCAGCAAGTCTTTAGGTGTTGATGTATTCTTTGGATCAAGTCCACTTGGATCTCCGTAGTATGTGTTATACATTTCAAGAGATATAGCTTTCTTATTCATCTCTTCTATAAATTTTACATGCCCATACTGATCAGCAAAAACTTCGGCTGCGTCATTACTTGATTCCATCAGAAGTGGAAAGAGTAAATCTCGAAGTCTAATTTTTTCTCCAAGAGCAAGTCCTCCCTGAGCTCCATATGCACGCGATGCATCACGTGACACAATTGCAACAGTTTGCATATCCATTTTTTCTCGTGCAACAAGAGCAGTCATGAGCTTGCTTACAGATGCGATTGGATAAATAGTTTCTGAATTTTTCTCAACAATAATTTCCCCAGTCTCCAGATCTGCAACAAGATATGCTTTTGAATTCAACACAGGTGGAATACTTTTTTCAATCACACTATAACTATCTGCATCAATAATATCGTCACCCCCACCAATAGTTTTTCCTTCTGTGTTTCTTTCACCTCCAAGCACTAGTGTACTTTCGCTGTATTTATTTATATTATCTGTTAGAGCTTTTTCACCTACATCATCGTTATATCCAATTCTTGAAACTCCAGGAATACCCAAATCTACAGACCGAATAGGAACTGATACTTCTGTAAAATTTTCAGTTGACGTTGATGTTGTGGCAGTTGATGTAGAAGTTGTTGTCGCAATAGTTTCAATCTCCCCAAATACAGGAGTTTGGAGATCAGCTCGAACATACATATCAGGCACAGAAGAAGAAATACCTTGCACAGCTGCAATTGTCTCTGTTTTGTTAATCTGTTTATCAAATACAAGAAGTACAGCTTGAGTAAAGAAAGCTACGACGGATACGCCTATTACTAAAATACCGAGAAACCACACAAAACCTTTGAACGTGAGCATGGTGTTTTTTGCAGGAGCTTGTTGTTCAGGAAAAATATTTGTATGACTAGGAGTTTCAGCATGAAGAACATACTGATCGATGCGTTCAAGTTTTTCTTTTAGATCTTGTGCATACAAATTCATAATTAGAATATATCTTTAAATGTTACCACAATCATAAGTCCGATTAATAATATAAATCCAACAGTGTTAATACTATTTACAAATTTTGAGTTTAATCGCTTTCGCATAATACCTTCAATAACCGCAATTACGATTCGTCCTCCATCAAGCGCTGGAAACGGTAGAATATTCATGACCGCAAGTGAGATTGAGATAAGCGCAGCTACAAACAACAGTGACGTAACACCCTCTCGTCCCGCTCCACCTACCACCTTCGCAATTCCTACTGGACCCGACACTTCTTCCCATGATGCATTCCCAATAAATAACTTACCAAAGAATTGCATCACTCCACTACCGAGTTGTTGCGTTAAATTATATGTTCCCTTTGCTCCATATGTAAGAGCTGGGATTAATGGCATTCGAATTGTCGCAACTTCAGCTAAAGAAACACCAATCATGCCATCTTTAGGATTAAGTACATACTCTTTTTCTGTTTTCAACAATACAGTTGATGTTGCAGCTTTAATCAAAGCTTGCACATCTGCAGCATTTTTTACAGAAACTCCTTGAATTGTTTGAATTATTTCACCCGGAACAACACCTGCCTTAGCTGCAGGACTTTCTGGTAAAATACTTTGAATGATCACAGATTGCGCACCTGAAATGTATTCAGACGGAACTCCTTCTGTAGATGCTTTTGAAGTCCCAATCATAAGTGATAGAGACAAAATCAACCATGCGAAGATTATATTAAATGTAACTCCTGCTACAAGAACAAGTACCTGCTTCCACCATGATACATTTTGAAAATTTCGAACATCCTTTGTATCAGTTTCATCCTCTGGATTTTCTCCATGAATTTTTACATACCCTCCGAGCGGTAACGCATTCAAAGAATATGTTGTCTCTCCATGTGTTTTAGAAAAAATTTTTGGTGGGAACCCTACTGCAAATTCGTCAACTCGTATTTTAAAAAGTTTTGCAACAAGAAAGTGTCCAAGCTCGTGTACGAAGACTAGGACAGAGAGTACTAATAAAAATAGAATTGTTGTAAGCATATTATTGTGTAGTTATTTCTGTTTCTTTTTTTGCGTAAATACTATCTAGAGAACTTGTTGCGGTGATCATAAGTGCTTCGAGCTCTTTTTTAGTTCGAGCAATATCGTCCTCTGTCATATCTTTCATATCGTCGTTTACTTCTGCTCTTGCCTGCCGTAACTGTACCTTTGCTTCTTCGAGTTTTGTTTTAGCTAATTTTGCAAGTTGTTGTCGGCGCTCTCCTGTTAAGTCTGGAAAAATCACTCGTATTCCAGCTGAATCTACAGCCGTTGAAACTCCAAGATCTGCCGCAGTAATACCTTTCTCAATAGCTCGAATAAGTGATGTGTCCCAAGGTGATATTTTAATAGTCTTTGCATCTTCAATTCCAACTGATGCAACGTTTGCAAGTGGAGACATTTCTCCATATGCTTCTACTCGAACTTGATCAAGAAAAGAAATACTCGCTCGGCCAGTACGGATGTTACCAAATTCGTTATGTAACCAGGTTTCTATCGTTTTAACTTGTGTGTTGAATGCTGTAAAATTGTAACTCATGCGCCCATTATAGCACAGATTCAAACAACTGAGCCACCTCAATTCCGTGAGTATTTGCAAGCTCAAATAAAAAATCTGGGTTGTGTAATATGAAGTAATAAAACGGTGAAGTTGACTGTATAAACACCCCTCGCTTTGGATGCACTTGCAGATTGTATACAACTAGAGTTTTAGGAAATAATACTTTTGACACATCTTGCACTACAGTTGTAATTTCTTTCTTAATTGCATAAGGAAGATGAGATGTTTGGAAATGAGCTGAGCCGTGTATTACTTTTGCACTCAAAGGAACTGATGCGTATATTTTTTCACCTCTTGTATTCGGAAGCGATGCAACAAAAACAGAATCACCTTCAATATGAGATCTGAGAGCAAGGTCAGAATTCGAATGTCTCATATTGTCCAAATGAGATACAAGCTGATCATAATCATGCGCGAGTTTAGGTGTATGCATTCCAGGTACCTGAGTTCTATACGATGATGAGATAACATGCACAGGCAAAAACACACTTCGAATATGTTTTCCTGCAATAACTTCAGATGGAATACTATCCTCATTATGCTCATTCATATTTAAATGGATCTGATGTGCGAACTTAACTTTAAGAGCATGTGTTTTTATGAGTGCTTCAAGCCGTGCAGCGTGATGCAACACAATATCCGTTGCTTTGTATATCAACACATATTTTTGAGCGTGTGCCTCACACATATGAAATGCTCTATCATACGATTCATTTGGACTATGAATATATACAAATACTGTAGAATATAATTGTAGGAGCACAGCTGGTTCTATTTTTCTTCCGTGCATTAACCATTCACCTTCTTCACTAATCGCACATACATCATGCACATGTTCGCCTGAGTATACATTGTTTAGTAATGAAATATTAGATGCAACATCTCGCTCAACTTCAAATGTATATGTTGGATCAACAACATATGCGCGTTTGATGTGCAAAAATCTCATACTCATGTGTAGAAGTATATCATGAAAAATCCCTCGCACTGAATGAACAGTGAGAGGAATCGAGTTTGAAGAATTTTAGGAGAGTTCTTCGACGATGAAAATTCCACCGTCGATTCTCCATTTACCTTCCCAGTGATACAGATGGAACCGTGGAGGATTACCGAAAAATGGATACCAGAACAGAACTTTATTATTCCAGATATGTCCAATTGTGATGAAAAATTTTGGGAGTTTAAATCCTTGAATTATGTAGAACAGGAGTTCAAATGGTGACCCTGCCCTAAATTTTCTTCCAGTTTGTTTCGAAAGTTCTGCAAGCTCCTCTAAAATTGTTTTCACCCCGGAGGGTTCTTTAGTAAAATAAAATCCCATTGCATATTTTCCCATAGATGGGAGGGGGCCATATTTTTCACAAGTTAAATTTTCCTCACAGTACTCTGTCATCGGAAAAGTTGCCTTGAGAGAACGTTCCGTATGATCCATGCATTGTTTTGGAATTTGATGCACTTCAAAATTTGAGAGTAACACCTGAGGCTCTTTAGGTGCTGCTGGGGGTACAGGAATCAAAAAAATGGTATCCATAAATAAAAGATCAAATGTTTGTGAACCATTTGAAACAATACATATAGAAACAGCTTTTGTCAACTATCTTGTCAACCCCTATAACAACGCGTTCTTTCTCTGTTTCCTTCTGTAGTACGCAATCGCAAATCTGTGTGCCTCTGCATTTATCTTATAGATATCTTCAGGCGCAACACCTTTTGGAATTTCTCCAAGAATATCTTTTGCTTTGTGGCGATCATCTTTTACAACAGACAAAATTCTAATTGCTGTATTTTTAATAATATCTCGTGCAACATTTTTCTGTACATCATTTCCATCTACAACGATAACATTGGCAGTTCCCCATTCTGAATGCGTACTTCTTCGCTCAAGAACTTCCCTAAGTGCAGCAGGATCGTTTGAACTTTTTACTGTTTTAATAATAAATTTTTTATACTCGCTTGGCACAAGCTCTCCATCGATCATTACAACCATGACACCAACCATGTGTTGTCCTTGCATGTGCGCAATATCATATGCCTCAATTCTCATCTCTCCTTCCGCTCTGTTTGATGGCAACTTTATATTTTCACGATTAATAAGTGAGACATCATGAATATGTTCAAGTGCATATATTTTTCGCTTCACTACTTCTGCTTTTTCAAACTGCATTGCTTTAGCATATGCAATCATTTCTTTATTAAGTGTTTGCTTTACTTGTTTTGTCTTCCCTCCTAAAAACAACGCAATCTTCTGCACTTCTTTCTTATATTCTTTTGCAGATATTTTCCCTACACACACTCCAGGACATAATCCAATACTTGCGTTGAAACACATCTTACCTGAGTTTGCGATACATTTTTCATCTTTGAACGGAAATATTTTTCGAACAATATGTAGTGCATTCCGAAGTTGCATTGCTGAAGTAAACGGACCGAACACATGACTATAGTGTTTTTGATCTTTACGATCTAAATCTTTCCCTCGAATAATAAAAATCGTCGGGTATTCTTCATTTGTAATGACTGCATACGAATAACTTTTATCATCTTTTTCTTTGGTATTGTAATACGGTTTGTGTTCCTTAATAAGCTCAGTTTCAAGCAACAAGGCTTCAAGCACAGATCCTGTTTCTTGAAATGTGATTACTTCTGCTTTCGCCACCATATCAACCAGAAGCATTCCACGTGTTCGAATTAAATCATTTGAAAAATAACTCTTCACTCTATCTGTCAAAGAAGTTGCTTTACCTATATACAAAATATCCTTACCTTTTTTGAAAAAGTATACTCCTGGATTATCAGGTAATTTTATTTTTTTAAAATCATCGAGCTTCATATGTTTCTGCCGGTAATTCTTCAGACACTGTTGTACTTGTTGTTTCTGTTGCAGTGTTTGTATTTACTACTGGAGCAATATTAATTCTTTTTTCTTTAGGAAGAGTCAGATCACAATCGTATTCTTTACATGATGCAAACATGTCTCTGAGATAGAAAGCAGCGCCTCGCGTTGTTGATTTTGGTGCTTTTTCGAGTAGATATACTACAGCATACTTCGGATTAGTATACGGCCAAAATCCCATAAACCATGAGTTGAAGTGTGAGTTGTTTACACCCGTCTGTGCAGTTCCTGTTTTACCTGCTACTTTTGTATTTCCAATATTTAGAAGTTGGGCAGTACCTGCAGTTACAGTGAGTCGCATACCTTCATGAATTTCTGTGTATATAGCAGAACCTGCATCAACTCTATTTTTATCTAATTCTGCAAATCGTGTCGGTTCTTCTTCAGTCACCTTAAACACAGGGAGACGCTTTCCTTCATTTGCAAGTATTGTAGTCATCGCAAGTGCTTGTATAGGACTAATCTGAAAACCATACTGACCAATAGAAGAGTTGTATGTATCTCCAAGTCGCCACACATCTCCATCAAACACTTTCGCTTTCCATTCTGGATCTGGAATGACAGATTTTTTAGATGCAAAAAAACTATTTTCAAAAACTTCACCCATTCCAAATGCTTTTGCATAATCTCGAAGTTTACTAATTCCAAGACCTGTCTTTCCAGGAACCCCTCCTCCTACCGTATAGAAGTACACATCGGATGATACTGCAATTGCTTCACGAACGTTTGTATACCCATGAGCTTTCCAGTCTTTAAATACAGTGAACGCACCTTTGTTGTACGGATTTGGTACTGTTAATTTTCCTGTACTCAAAATCTTTTCCTCAGGAGTAACAACACCTTCTTTGAGTGCTGCCAATGCAAACACTGGTTTTACAATAGACCCTGGTGCATATAATCCACTTGTATATCTATGAAGAAATACACTTCGCGAATCTGATAAGTAATTTTTGATCATCTCAGTGTTGGTTGCCGTTGTCATTACGTTGGCATCAAAATCTGGATATGTCACAGCAGATAAAATAGATCCGTCTCGTACATCAACTATTAATCCGACACCACCTGCATACCCACTTTCAAGTGACGCTCGTTTAATAGATGCATAAATTATTTTTTGAATATCACTATCAATAGTAATACGTAGATCTTTCCCTTTTACAGGAAAATCTGCTTTTGTTTCTGAGACAAGTTTCCCTCTCGCATTTGTCTCAACATATAATGATCCAGGTTTACCAGAAAGTACATCATTGTAATATTCTTCCACACCTCCAATTGGCTGTGTATCTCGTGTAATGTAAAAACCAGCTTTATCTTTTCGAGGATATTTTACATATCCCAAAAGATTTCCAAATCCCCCATCTTCAGTATAAAATCTATTTCCCACATCCCCTGCTTCATCTGTTGTGTTCCATGCAAGTGGTACATTATTCCTATCATGAATAGCTCCTCGTGGGGCAAAAATTGGTACAGATTCAAATCTATTATTTTCAGCTTTCTCAGCATAAATACTTCCCTCAACCACTTGTGTTTTATATGTTGAATATAAAAAAACCACCGTTACAAAGAATATCAAAAAAGACATGGTGTATAAAACCCCACCTCCTACGGACTGAACTATGCGCCCCTCAAGTTGTGTCTTATCATATGCAGGCAAGTTTGCCTGATCAAGAAGCACATCTTCAGGAGCAATCTCTGTATATCTTTTTCTGTTCATTAATTTATTGGATCAGCAATATTCACCTTATATATCGCATATGGAGGTGTAAGAATCTGCGCGTATACATTTGTAAATGTAGAACCGCTGTCTGTTTCTACATAACTTACTCGTCCAACCGGTTGTAATCCACTGAGTGTTCTACTGTATACCATCGTTCCTACCTCTATAGTAACCTGTGGTGGTACCTTTGCAAGCATTTGCCCATACCCAAGTCCTTCAAACACAATAGAAGTGTACGACGGCACACTTTGTGTTTTGGCCAACATGACTGGAGTTGATGTGCTTGTTGTTCCATTTTCATCAATGATAGGAGCGTCAATAACCTGATCTTGAATAACACTTTCTCCTAACGTTGAATTTTTAAAGAAGAAATTATTTTTAAGTCCTACTTGAGAAAATAAAACCACTCTTGGGGTGTTTGATGCTGTTGCTTCAATCATCCCAACCAGTGTATTCATTGGTGATGCGTATACGTATGAACCATCTTCTGTTCCTGAGGTTTCATTTATATTAATGCTAAATCTATCTGTCTGTAAAATAAGTGGCGAAACGTAATACTCTCCAATCAATAATTCATCATCTGCATTTTCTGGATTTGTGTAATCACTATACACCATTGATGTTCTTGAGAAAAAAGCGTGTACCATATACCGGGTCATTGGAAGCGTGTAACTCACCACGATAATACATGTACACAAAAACACGAGCTTGAGGACAATGTTTTTCAATTCAAACAATCCAACTTTTTGTCCAGTTCCAGAATATCTTCTTCCAGACTTATGGCCTTTGAATATTGAACCGAGTCGTGAAATACTTCTTCCACTCATTTTTCCAGCCGAACTCGTGAACGCATCACTTGAAAGATAACGGTTTGAAAGTCTATTTCCTAATATGTTTTTTTTATCTCCTGATAGGTAACTCATCTTCATTTTCAATAATTAAATCTTGGTAAAATTCTGTATTTTGAGCAATAATACCAGCTCCGCGTGCAACCGCAGTAAGAGGATCTTCTGCTACTCGGACTGTAATTCCTGTGTATTCAGTAAGTGCTTCTGCCAAATGTTTTATGAGCGCACCACCACCTGTAAGCCATATTCCGTGAACCATAATATCTGAAACAATTTCTGGAGGACAAGATTCGAGCACCTCTTTAACAGCTTCGAAAAGTGAATCCGCAGAAAGATGGATTGCATCATGAATATCACTATCAGTCATTACAATTTCTTTTGGTAATCCAGAAACTAAATCTCTTCCTCGAATCGGATGTGTCAATGGCACTTGTGCAGGTGACACTGTTGAGAGTTCGATTTTGATTTGCTCTGCACTTTTCTCACCAACAAGTAGTTTATATTCATTTCTAATATATGCAATGATATCGTTGTTAAATCTATCTCCTGCAACTTTTAAATTTTTTCCTTTTACAATACCCCCAAGTGATATGATGGCAATATCAGTTGTTCCTCCACCAATATCAATAATCATACTTCCCTTAGCTTCGTGAATTGGTAAACCAATTCCAATTGCTGCTGCCATAGGTTCTTCTATAATATATACAGTTCGTGCTCCTGCATTTCGTGCAGCATCTCGTACAGCTCGACGCTCTACGTTTGTTACTCCAAACGGTACACCTATTACTACAGTTGGAATTGAAGATACTTTCAAATATTCTGCAGTTTTTCTAATCACATACGCAAGCATTTCTTCTGTTACTTCAAAATCTGAAATTACACCTTCAACAAGAGGTCGAATAGCAGTAATGTGTCCTGGTGTTTTACCAAGCATAATTTTTGCTTGATTCCCTACTGCCACAACCTGATTTGTCTTTTGATTTACTGCAACAACCGAAGGCTCATCTAACACAATCCCTTTACCTTCTATATATACAAGAGTGTTTGCAGTTCCTAAATCTATACCAATACCTAGTTCACTGCCTTTAATAGTTTTCTTTTTGAGCGCGCGGAAGAATGATGTAAACATTAGTCTTGAATATAGCATATAAATACAAACAAAAACACCCGCTTGTGGCGGGGGCTTCAGGTTCGCAAAGAACATGTATTAGTATATGATTTAATCCTTATCTGTGCAAGATATTTTGTGGATAACTATTCAGTTGCTGCTGGTTCATTAATCTTAAGATTTACTCGTGAATTATTTTTCATTCCAAAAACTCGCAGTAGTGTTCTGATTGCTTTCGCAGTTGACCCATCTCGCCCAATCACTTTTCCCATATCTGCTCGATCAACCTCAAGACTGAGCAATACACCCATCTCGTCTACTGTTCGTGAAATCTTAATTGCCTCCTGATTTTCTGCAAGAGATTGAATTATAAATGTGAGAAATTGTACGTCTGCTTCTTGTGATGATGTCATGGTTTTTGTTGATTACTGCTTTATGTTTTTAATATGATAATTATATCATAGATTGGTAAAACATTTGCAAATAAAAAACTCTGCATTCAGTGCAGAGTTTTTTATTTTTATTTAGCCTCTTCTTTTTTCTTTTGTGGAGTTTTCTTTGGAAGAACGTTTATTTTCTTTCCTTCGATAAGTCCTACAGAGATAAGTAGGTTATGAACTGTTGGTGAAAGCTGTGCGCCAGTTTTCATGTATGCAGCAATTTTATCTGCCTTGAAAGATTCTTTTTCAATCTTTGTTTTTCGGAAGTCTACTGCTCCAAGAATCTCAATAGCCTTACCACTTCGGGCAGCGTACTTTGAGTTGATAGCAACTAGTCTATATGAGGCATCGTTCTTTCGTCCAACGCGTTGTAGTCGTATGTTTAACATAGGGCAAAATATAGCATATGGGTGGAATAAAGGCAAATGGACCATCTCTAGTACTCATCTTCTTCGTTATGGGTAGAGTTTGGGTATTTTTTAGCCAGGTCAGAGTAATACTCTTCCCTAGTATTCTTCAATGTTTTTTCATCTGTAAGTCCAGCCACATATAGACTTAAAGAAATCATCTTATTATTTAACAACTTAAACCAAGGTGCATCTTTTAAAATTAAACCCCTTTCAAAGGCATCTTTGATTACATCATAAGTTGTCTCAATAAACATTGATGCAGGGAGAAGATCCTCCTTCTTAAGTAGTGAGATAAGAGTATCATCATCACTAATAAGTAAGGCATCAATTGCAAATGCAATATCTAGAAGTTCCAGGTCTTCTGGTACGGAAACTGAATGATCTAGGTATGGTAAAATTTCATCTTCTATTTTTATATCAATATCTTCATTTCTAAACTTCCAAATTTCAGATCCTAAAGAATTTTCAACATTAGCAGGATTAACAGGTTCTAAATGATGTAATGATTCTCTCATACCCGCATTATACCACGCTATTTTAACCCCTAACCTTGCACCAATCCTAATTTTATGTCATCATCATACGATGAAAACAGACATAAGAAACATAGCTATTATTGCCCACGTGGACCACGGTAAAACAACTCTCGTTGATGCCATGCTTAAGTACACAGGAGCCATCAAAGCAGACGCTGGAAGTATGGACTCTAACTCAATCGAACAGGAGCGAGGAATTACAATTTACGCAAAGAATGCCTCTCTTATATATAAGGGACATAAGATCAATATCGTAGACACACCAGGTCACGCCGACTTCGGATCTGAAGTAGAGCGAGTACTTCGTTCAATTGATACTGTTCTTTTGCTCGTGGATGCTCAGGAAGGACCTATGCCTCAGACTCGATTCGTATTGAAGAAATCTCTAGAGCTAGGACTTAAGCCTATTATTATTATGAATAAATTGGATAAACCAGCTGCTGATCCAAAGCGAGTTCATGATGAAATTCTTGAATTGTTTATTGAACTTGGAGCAGAAGATGCTCAGCTTGATTTCCCTGTTGTATACGCAATCGGACGAAGTGCTGTTGCAAAAACAACTCTTACAGAAGAGTTTGTAAACCTTGATCCACTATTTGATATGATACTCTCTCATGTTGATGAGGCTAAACCAATGCGATCAGATGATGTATTCGTTGCACAACCATTCAACCTTGCATATGACAACTTCGTAGGACGACTTGCACTATGTCGAGTTTGGAACGGATCAGTAAAAGTTGGACAGACAGTTCATATTTTGAACAAAGACAAAGCTCCTCGAACTGGAAAAATTATTAAATTGTTCTCATTCGAGGGTCAGAGTCGACTAGAATCTGAAGCTGCTGAAGTTGGAGACATTGTAATGCTTGCAGGTCTTACTGATATTTTCATCGGAGAAACTATTACATCAGATCCTACTGTAGAACTTCTAACTTCTATTGGTGTTGATGAACCAACAATTGCTCTTAACTTTTTAGTTAACAACTCTCCTTTTGCAGGACGAGAAGGTAAATATGTTACATCACGACAGATTCGAGATAGACTAGAAAAAGAACTTGAAGTAAACGTAGGGTTGAAAGTTGATTTTGATACAGCTACTGGAGATACATTTAAAGTATACGGACGTGGAGAACTTCACATTGCAGTTCTTCTAGAACAGATGCGTCGAGAAGGATTTGAGGTTCAGGTTTCAAACCCAGAAGTTATTATGAAAGAAGTTGGTGGAGTTAAATCAGAACCGTTTGAAGAAGTTGTTGTTGATGTACCTTCAGAATTCTCTGGAGCAGTTATCGAGAAACTTGGAAAACGAAAAGCTCTTATGACCCAAATGAGTGAACGAGAAGGAATTACTCGACTCGTATTTGAAATGCCAACACGAGGACTTCTAGGATACCGAGGACAGTTTACTATTGATACAAAAGGAGAAGGAATTCTTTCTTCACGATTCGTAGAGTTCCGACCACATGTTGGAGTTATTGAAAAACGAGAAGTTGGATCAATGGTTTCTATGGAATCTGGAAAAGCACTTACATTCGCCCTTGGAAACCTACAGACTCGAGGTGTTCTATATATTGCCCCATCTACAGACGTATACGCAGGTATGGTTGTTGGAAACACTTCTAAAGGAGAAGAAATGGAAGTTAACCCTACTAAAGCTAAACAGCTTACAAACATGCGAGCTTCTGGAACAGACGAGATGATCATGCTTGTACCACCGTATGAGATTACAATTGAACGAGGACTTGAAGTTATGCAGGATGATGAGTACCTAGAGGTTACGCCGCTAAACGTTCGACTACGAAAACAAGGGCTTACGAAGACTGCTCGGGATTTGATGAAAAAAGGTAAATAATTTACTTTAAAAATCGCGGTGAAAACTGCGGTTTTTATTATGGTATACTTCCCTTTATGAAAATATATTTTGCCGGTTCAATACGTGGAGGAAGAGACGATCAAGAATTATACCTTGATATGATTACTGATTTACAAAATCATGGAACAGTATTAACTGAACATATTGGAAATAAAGAACTTGGGAATTTAGGTGAGGTCCAGAGAACTGACAAAGAGATATTCGAAAGGGATATGGAATGGGTTAAAGAAGCTGATGTAATTGTTGCCGAAGTCTCTACACCAAGTCTTGGAGTTGGATACGAACTAGGACAGGCTGAAGCTATGGGTAAACCTATTCTCTGTCTATATAGAGAAACTGAAGGTAAACGTTTATCTGCCATGGTTGCTGGAAATGAATATGTACTTATTAAAAAGTACAAAACTTTAGAGGATCTTTCAGAGATATTTACAGAATATTTCAATAAATAGACCCCCCTACACAAAATAAACCTTTTGGTGTATACTCACCCTATGTTAATCCTATCAATCCTACCTTATATACAAATTGCCCTAGCGGTACTTCTAACTATCCTTATCCTTCTACAGCCAACAGATGCTGACGCAGGAGGAAGTTTCGGTGGTGGAGCTGTATCTACATGGCACACACGACGAGGTGGTGAGAAGGTTATCTTCCTTGGAACTATCATCGTAGCTATCCTTTTCGTAGGATCAGTTATTCTAGACTTGTGGTTCTAAACTCAGCTTTATAAAAGACCTCCTTCGGGAGGTTTTTTATTTTATTTGACAACGAGGGACTATTTATATATTCTCAGAAATGGATCTACAGTCTTTACCTGCTCTATTATGAAAATTACTCTTGCATTACTTTCAACATTTATTGGAGGGCAAATCGTCCTTGAGTCTAATTCAACAAACACATGCTTTGAGATTAAAAACGTGGCAGAAAATGATGGGGATTTCATTTTCTCCATAGTCTGGGCAGTCACCAGAAAAACTGGAAGCATGAAAATTGAACCATTAGAAATCGAGGAACACGTTTTACATGTTGGAACAACTGAACAATTACAACCCAGAATTGACAACTCCCTCCTTTTCTATACAAGCTGTATAAACCAATTGGTATATATTTATCCCCGTGGCCACGAACGTTGTTACGTTCCAAACTAATCAAAGCACCCTATCCTTCCGAGGAGACGGGTGCATTTTAATGTGTGATATACTAATCCCTTATGAATCACGATCTGAACGAGAAAGCACTCGCATTACACAAAGAACATCATGGGAAACTTGAAACAAAAAGCAAAGTAAAACTTGATAGTCGAGAAATTCTTTCTCTCGCATACAGTCCTGGAGTTGGTGCAGTATCAGTAGCAATTGGAAATGATAAAACTCTTGCTCGAGAGTACACATTAAAAAATAATACTGTTGCGGTTATATCTGACGGCTCAGCAATACTAGGACTTGGAAATCTTGGACCTTACGCCGCCATTCCTGTCATGGAAGGTAAAGCTGCAATCTTTAAAGAATTTGCAGGAGTTGATGCCTTCCCTATTTGTCTCAACACACAAGATACAGAAGAAATCATTTCCATAATAAAAAACATCTCTCCAGTGTTTGGAGGAATTAATCTTGAAGACATTTCGGCACCCCGATGTTTTGAAATCGAAGGCAGACTAAGAAAAGAACTAGACATTCCTGTTATGCATGATGATCAATGGGGCGCAGCAACCGTGACACTTGTTGGACTTATCAATGCAACAAAGCTTAGAGGTATTTCAAAAGAAGAAACTAAAATAGTATTGGCTGGAGTAGGTGCTGCAGGAGTTGCAACAGGACGATTACTTATCTCATACGGATTTACGAATATTACTTTTATTGATAGTAAAGGAATTATTACTCACGATAGAAATGATTTAACTTTTGAGAAGCAGGAGTTGTTAAATGGTTCTACAGCTAATGTGATTAATGGAGATTTAGTTGACGCATTAAAAGATGCACATGTATTTATAGGACTTTCAAAAGCAAACACTGTCACACAAGATATGGTTCGGTCTATGAGTGAAAGACCTATTCTCTTTACCCTTTCGAACCCTACACCTGAGATAATGCCAGAGCTTGCACGTGAGACTGGAGCATTCATAGTTGCCACAGGGCGTGGAGATTATCCAAATCAGATAAACAACTCTCTTGTATTCCCAGGGGCATTTAAAGGGATGCTTCAAATTCCTGGAGCACAATTTGACCGTGGTTTGTTTATGACCATTGCTGAAGCAATTGTAAAGCACCATGAACAGTTTGTAACCGCTGAAGCAATTCTTCCTTCTATGTTTGATGCAGAAGTTGTCGGAGTAGTTGAAAAAGCGGTGTTACAATATTTCGCATAAGTACAAATGTAAAAAACCTTCTCTTTTTAGGAGAAGGTTTTTTTATTATTACCAACCGAGAGCTGCTCTTGTTTTTGGACCAACTTTTCCCCATCCTGTAGTATCAGGAGTTCCCGTACATACAACATTTTTATCACATTGGAATTTCTTCAATGCATTTTGCGTTTCAATTCCGAAGTATGTTGTCTCTGCAGCAGCTGATGCTGGTACTCCGGCAGATCCATATGCTGCGAAGTATCCTTTTGTTCGTAAAATTGTTCTCAATGCTTTCACTCCCAAGTTATTATTTCCTAGTACTAATGGTGCAGTAGTAACAGAAGAAGTATTCGTAGAAACTCCGCCAGATATTTTACTTCGAGTCAGAGGTCCAAAAAATCCAGACGCTGGTGAAATACCATTTGCTCTCTGAAAATTCATAAGTGCAATTCTCGTAGCTGGACCAAAGTATGTTGTTTCCAGTCCTGGAGATCCTGCACCTGATGCTGCAATTTTGAAACCATTATTATTTAAATACACCTGCAAAGCTTTCACTGTATCATTTTTCATTCCCATACTCAGATCTCGAGTAAATTGTACTGTTCCCGTGTTCTTTGTTGCTGAACTACCACTATTTGTCGATGATGTATACCCACTTCCTGATGAAGTTGTGGTGACATTAGTCACAGATGTAGAAGGAGTTGATGTAACTGGTGCCAGAGGTGTTGTAAATGTTCCACTAACTGAAGCCCCCTTTCCTGCAGAGTTAGTAGCAAATGCCCTATATCGATATGTAGTATTTGGTGATAATCCCGAAATAGTCTGAGAGAACGTTGTACCTGCAGCAATTGATCCATCAACTGTTATAATACCTCCGTACGCTGTGGTTAATCCCCATTCAAAACCTCGGTTAATGATTGCTCCATTATTAGCTGATACGAGAGTTGCATTTAGAGTAACTCCTGTAGTTGTAAGTGAAGTTGGATTTAATGAATATACACTTGGTATTGTTACAGATCCAACAACCGGAGCCCCAAGAGTTTTAAATGAACTTGCTGATTCACTTACATTTCCTGCAGCATCTGTCATTGTAATTTTATAATAATATACTGTATCAACGGCTAATCCATTTAGTGTAAATGTTCCTGTTGAGCTAAGAGGATTCGTTGCAGAAACTGTACCATATGCATTTGTTAATCCTGATGAGATTTTCATAGTTGCTGGTTCATTCGCAGTAAGAGAAACTACTGCTGATGTTGTATTTGGATTTGCCACCACAGAAGTGATGTAGGGAGCATTTGAATCACCAGCCACTACTGCTGTTGTAAATGATCCAGTCGATATCTCTCCTCCAGTCAATGTGATTTTATAGTAATATATTGTGCCCGGAGACAAGTTTGTAAATACTGAAGAATGACTTGTTCCCATTGCTGTTGTTGGACCTGTTGAACCATAACTAGTTGTCAATCCATATACAGATGAACTAACTGTTGATGCTGTTGTTGTAAATAACAACGTCACTGAACTTGATGTGATTCCAGAAGTATTTACACTTAAGAACTGTGGATTATTATCTTTATCCTCTTCAACAGCAGAGGCTATCGTAGTAAACGATCCTGTAGAAATTTCACCACTTGTTAACGCAACTCTATAGTAATATTTCGTACTTGGAGAAAGGTTTGTAAATGTAGCAGAGTGACTTGTTCCCATTACTGTACTAGGTCCAGTTGTTCCGTAACTACCGGTCAGACCGTACACAGATGAACTTACAGTTGGCGCTGTTGTTGTATATATCAACGTTGCTGAGTTAGAAGTAATTCCTGAAGTAGACATAGTCAAAAATTGTGCCCCTTCCCCATCCTCATCGGCTGCAAAAGTCAGAGTACCTAAACCTAGAGAATAAACAACTATCAATAATAGGGTTAATATTTTTTTCATTTTATTGTAAATGTGAATTTGTAATGGTCTAATTTTAACACTATTGCTACAGAAAGTACTAATCGAGCTTGTCTGTAACCCTTGATTTTATAGTTAAATCTGGTATATTTGTATTCAACAAGGCCCCATCGTCTAATGGTTAGGACAGCAGGTTTTCAATCTGTTAACCGGAGTTCGACTCTCCGTGGGGTCACCAACAAAAAAACACTCCAACAATAATATTGGAGTGTTTTTTAAGGGAACGATCTTTCATCGCATATATCATAGAGATACTACGGTGTAATAATTTCACTTGTTGGTAAAATCCTACTTTCAATCGTCTGATCTGTTGGTAGTTCCGTTAACACCAAGTATCCCTGTCGTATTCCAGGTTGAGGTAATAATTCCAAATGATGCAGATCCACATATTTTGGTTCGTTTTTCACCTTGTATACTCTATATACACCTTGCTCAAGAACTGACCCTAGTTTATAGGGCTCCTTATACACACTCAATATGTCTCCCGCTTTGTTGGTGTGAGACCATACATATCTATGCTCTCCCAGAAACAAAAGTCTTTGCTTAGCCTTGTTTAACCCAAGACGGTAGGTACCTTTTTCTAATAATTTAATCATAAGTAAATTTCATATATATATATTATTTATTAATAGTAATAATGTGAACAATTTATAAAATAACAAAAAGGATGAAAACACGGATATTCAATTAACAACTGAAAAAAGTTTGACTAGAATTTTATCAGATCACAAGTACTCTCTGCATAAGTCTCAGGATTCTATATATCCAATTTTATTATTCATAATATTGTACGATATCAGAATTTCTAATTTGGAGATCAAGTTTTAAGTCCCCACATGGAGAGTGTAAATCGCTCAATATATATTGTCTACAAGATTTTGGAAAATATACATATATATACAAAAAAGTAAATAAAATAAAGGTTGCACAAAATTCTAACGACAACACAAATAGTGTCGTTATTATATATTCATATCAAATCCGGTAAATTTTTCTTTTAAGACCCCTACTCTTTGAGACTCATCTATACTATCAAAAATTTGAATGAAAAAAATATTACCATTATGTCTTGTAGGGAAAATGGTTGTAAGAAGATTAAAACATGTACCATCTTTTCGCATGTCTATAAGCTCATTTGATTGAAACATTTTTTCCGCATTCAGATTTTTCCACATACTTTTATATACATCAGGATGTGTCTTACCACTTTGTAGTATTCGTGGATTAAACCCCTTCACCTCATCGAGCACATACCCAAACTGTTTTTCCCAGGCAGTGTTTACATATTCTATTTCAACATCTCCGTTTGCTATCAAAACAGGCTGTATCAACGTATCTGCCAAGGTATGAAAAAGATTAAGACTCAACTCATACTGCTGACGATTCTTTTTTTTCTGTTTTTGTTTCTTAAGCGCAAGAAGTTTGGGTAACGCTTTTTTTATTTCTTCTTCAAAGCTTTGTACATTAAATAGAAGGCGTTTAGGATCTTCTGCAACCCAATATTTATAGCGACAAATTATATAAAAATTCATTAACCCTTTTTTATGCAGCCTATCCAAAATTATCTGTACACTCGTTCGAGGTAATTTCATATACGTCGCTATATCTGACACGTGACATTCGCCAAGACCCAAGGCAACAAGATAGACCTTAGCCTCTTTTTCTGAGAAGCCTAGATGTTCTATGACCTTTTGAATCTGGGTCGACATCATACTTTAAATTTACAATATGAAATGCTGATTGTCAACAGAATATCAAAATAAAATTACCGAAACAACCCCTTCACCACAGGCATAATGTTTTCATCCACAATTTTGACATACCCTGCAGTGTTTGGATGCAACCTGTCCGCAATATTCAAATCCTCTTTCAACACTACCCCTTCCAAGAAAAATGGAATTAGCACTGCATCATATTTCTCTGCGAGTTGTGGGTATATATCATTAAATTCTTTTCTATACACGGCAGCACTATTTAATGAAGTTCTCATACCCATCAAAATCACCCTAATATTATTCTGTTGAAATTTTTCAATCATTTCTTCAAGATTAGCTTTCGCATCAGATGGACTCAACGATCGTAAAATATCATTCGCACCAAACCCAAGTAATACAGCATCTGGTTTTTCAGCCACAACTGAATCTACTCTTTTTAATCCTCCTGCCGTTGTCTCCCCTGATACCCCCATATTTACAACAGTAATATTAGGATTTACCATTCTCAATCTTTCCTGTAGTACTGAAGGGTAATTATCTACATCATCAACACCGTATCCAGCAGTAAGTGAATCTCCGAACGCCACTATTTTATATGATTGTTGAATTTCTGGCTTTGCATCTTTAGCAACAAAGAAAACACACACTCCGGCAAACAATAATATGATCAGCGTAATAACAAATTTACTCATTGTTCTTATCTTATAATAAAAACACCCAGTTTCCCAGGTGTTTTTATTAACTGTAGTCAGTATCTATTGATTTTTAGCAACAGAACTCACACATTGTCCTTGATTTTTGAAACTTGGATTTGTAAATGATTTCCATCCATCATTTTTACATTGATCCTTGTTTGTAGGTGTTGTTGGAGGTACAACTACAGTATTATCTACTGTAATTTTCCAAGCAACACTCCAAGGGCTTGTATTTCCAGCGGCATCAGTAGCATTTACATGCCAATAATACACACCTTCTGGAGTTCCTGGTGTAGCAATCTCAGATACTGCTAGAGGACCTGATGTGTAAATAGGAAACTCAAATGATCCATCTGGATTAGTAGATGATGAGTTTGAAGATTGGTAGATATATGTCACAGGCGCTGATGGGTCTGTAACATCTGACCAATCAATCAATTGCTGAGCAACTGTTGTAGTTGTTGTACCGTTTGCTGGAGAAATAGGTGTTGGAGCAGCTGGTGCTGTTGTATCTGGAGCAACTAACTCAAAGTCATATGTTGTATCGTTGAATACAACTCCGTCTGTATAGACGTCAAACTCTGGGTTATTTGAACCGATATTTACGCCAAATCCTACAACTACTGCATTAGGACAATTTGCCTTAATTTCAGCTAGTGTATAGAACGGAGCTCCTCCACCTCCCGCAACCACTGTACATGCCCCTCCTGCTGTTACAGAACGGCTTGACCAGAACTGACCTGCTTCTACATCCCACTCTTGCCATGTTCCAGGCACGATTGGGTTTGTTTGTTGATATGGTTCATATACGAATGTTGTAAATGAAGATGTTGTCCCATTTAGCAATACAAGTAATTGATATGATGCATCAGCGTGAGCAGGTCCTGAAACCTGCTTTGTCCAATACCCTAGATCAGTTACATCATCAATTGATGTTGATGCTGCATGAAGATATTGAGCTTTTGCAGTTGTTGAAGCGTTTGTTGTTAATTGAAGAGCTGCATCTCCTAAAGGAGAAGACACATCTGCAACGTAGTTTACAGCACCTCCTGGGCGAGTATCAGATGTTGACCATCCTTGCACATCCGTTGGTGTTACTACAATTGTAGTAGCTGCATGTATCACTGTCACCAAAAAACATGCGACTGTCAGTAGAATCCCTAGTTGTAATGTTTTTGTTTTATGTATCATAATTTTTATTTTATGTATTTATTTATTTTATTAATGATTAATAATGATTAGGTGAATAATGTAGCATTCTAAAAATGCATCCCTTAATTATACCCTGCTAGACTTCATCTTACTATAGGGTTATATACATGGTACATTTATAGTATGAAAAACAATACATTTTTAACATTAATTTTAACGATCATTATTGCAATTGGTGTGTATGTGTATATGGAAAATAGAGTTCCACCAATTATAGTTGAAGAACCTACTGCAACTACTACAGTACAAACACCAACTCCTGGCGGAAAAATCTCTCTCCAACTCGAATCAGATGGACTTGGAGGACTCAAATTTGGAGCAACCGAAGAAGATGTGTTATCAACATTTAACAGAGCCCTCGGATCATCCACAAAAGATACTGGATGGACAAATAGTTTCTCAATGTATGGAACATGTCCTGGAACACAAATTCGAGTGGTTGAATGGAATAGACTTCGAGTATTTTTCGGAGATACGAAGTTTGGAATGAAGAAATTCTTCCAGTATGAATATACAGATCGAGATGCAGCAAAAGCTATTCCCCTCATCACGACAGCAAAAGGAGTAACACTTAATACAACAAAGGCTGAACTACAAAGACTATACCCTGCTATTAAAATTACACCTTGGACTGAAAACTATGCGCAATATGAGCGATTTTCTATTGACGATTCATTACAAGGAACTCTTAAGGGTGGAAAAGTATTTTGGATAAACGCTGGAGTACAGTGTGGAGAGTAATATGAAAATATTCGGATTTATACTTGCTTCACTATATTTCTTCTTTTGTATCTATTCATCTGAGTGGCATTTTATAAATACTGTTGATCTGATTTTTCATGAGGCAGGTCACACATTAGTTCCAACTTTTATTTTTGGAGAAATCGCTACTGCATTAGGTGGAAGTATATTCCAAATTTTTATTCCACTTATATGTGCGGTATATTTTTTAAGACGAAAGGATATATTTTCATTTGCCATACTCATGATGTGGGTAGCAGAAAATATTGCAAATGTTTCAAGATATGCAAGTGATGCATTAAAAATGGAGTTACCACTTTTGGGTGGTGATAATGTGATTCATGATTGGAATTTTATTTTAGGTAATTTTAATTTACTTATGAAAGCAGAGTTGATTGCAAGCATATTGTACGCACTCAGTTGGGTTATTTTTGTGTATGTATTTTTCTTAGGTATCTCAACCCTGTTGCAAAAGAGGGTCTAGTTCTGGTATACAGTAGGAAGTCATGAGAGCACCTTTTCCCTTACACTTATTTGCCTGTGCAGTCTTTGCATGTAGCAGAGAGTTCTTCCCACAGCCTGTAAAACCTAAACCAATTGCTGAAGAATTCATTCCTGATAAGGTTGAGAAAAAACACGTAGAGTTTACCTCAACCTTTGCACTCGTTGCACCTTACGTACCCAACCCTAACTACGACTTTTTCTTTGACATTCCAACTCGATATGAAAAACGTCGATGGAGTGATTCAACTTTCCCCAACCCACAAAACCATGTCAGACATTCCCGAACCTCCAAACGAAAACCAGGAACGAAGCACCGAGGAAGATAAGGATTACTACAGGAGACCTGTTCCACACATCCGACTCACTATCCTCTTCGATCAAGAAACGGTTGACCGAATGAACTGGGAGGAATACTTCGGATTTTAATCTTGAGCTGCGCACATCAAAATGTGCGCAGCATTTTTAATTACTGTATGATGTATACATGATTAAACAAATTCTAATTCTTGCAATATTATTAACTGGAGCAATACTTTTCATAAATAGAAATGATGAAAAAGTTACGGTGGTCGAAGAAAATCCAAATGAAAAAATATTTGCAGCGTTCGAAGACTTTAAAAAATTTGCAAATAAAAAACCGACCGTTGCAGCAGAAACATTGTGTCAAGGAGGATTTATAAACACCACAAGAACTGAACTTAAAAAAGTTGCGAGTGACATTATTTCAACAAGGACTGATGTGAAAAATCAAGACGAAGCAGGTATCACCTGTTTATCAGATGCTCATCACTGGGTATTGTTTACAGCACTCGATAACAGTGATTATTATTGCATGGACTCAACTGGTGTAAGTGGAAAGTATGGTATGAACAGAAAAACGATGCAGTGTGAAAACTCGATTTAATACACATCCCCATCCCCTTCATACTCAACTTTATACGTATCATCCCCACTCACTTTTTTCTTCGTCTTAGTCTTCCATCCCCAATTTTTCTTACCGGTAGTTTTTTTCTCCTTCTCTTTTTCCTCACCTTTTTTCACCCCTGCAATAGAAGAGATATATTTATCTTGAATTCTAGATAACTCACCTTTATCCATTTGAAAAATCTGCACTTCTGCTTCTTTTGATTGCTCCTTAAATAATTCATCTTCTTCTTGTACTCGTGGATGAACCTGCAGTGCTCTGTCGTTATATCCAATCACATGTAGACCATCCAGGGTCCGTACACGAGAGAGCGCAACATACCCTTGTCCATATTCAAAAACCTGAGAAAGGTCCATGATTGCAGCATCTAGACTCATTCCCTGACTCTTATGAATTGTTATTGCCCACGCAAGTCGAAGTGGAATCTGTGTAATTGAAGCAAGAATTTTTCCTTGATCTTGAATACTCCAATCCATTGGCTCAACATCAATTGTCATACCATTTGCAACTTTCACACGAGGTACATCATAATGAAATTCAACAAGAGTTCCAGTTGTTCCATTTACAAAACCCTTATCAGGATTATTTTTTGTAAACATAACTTTTGCACCAATTTTGAGTTCAAGCTTTTCTGGAGACAAACAACTTTTTATCAAACTTGCAGTCATGGTCTCTTTTCCTTTCATAGTCATACCATAAATTTTTACCTTCCCTTCTAGCTTTCCAATCTCACGATTGTTTACCGTATCAACGTGTGCATTATGTGAATACAGTTTTGTTGCGTCAGGTAGTACTGTTAATTCTTTTACCACTCTACTTCGAAGAACGTCGTGCACTTCTTCGTCCACAGTATTACTTCGTATCTGTGCAAGTGTTTTTGTAAATTTTGCATCACTCTGTCTATGTTGTTCCGAAAGATAGCATGTTAGTGGTTTTAGTTCTTTCCATGCAGAAGACGAAAACACAAACCCGTTATCTTCAAAGAGTTCTAGACTATTTGTACTTTTTTTAATAATCGGAGGGAGCTGAAAAAAATCCCCAACACATATAACTTGCAGTCCACCAAACGGTCTATCTTCAACTTGTCTTATGCTTTTACATACTGCATTTACCATATCAAATGTATTTCCAGAGAGCATAGAAATCTCATCTATAATAAGAACTTTTGCCTTCAATAATCTTTTTACAATATATTCTTTTTCATGAAGTGCTTCTATGTCATAAATACTCAAACTCTCTTTAATACCAATACCTGCCCATGAGTGTATGGTCATTCCTCCAATGTGTGTCGCGGCAATACCAGTACTAGCAGTAACAGAAGCATATACACCATTCTGTGCCAAATAATCTACATACTGTTTAATAGTGTAGCTTTTTCCAGATCCTGGTTCTCCGGTAAGAAAAACGGATGCACCAGTTTTAAGAATATTGAGGGCAGTTGATTGGAGCATAATTTGGATTATATCATTAAAAAAACACCCAGGGGCTTGAACCTTGTGGTGTAGTTTTGGATCATATGTTTTGCTCGCGACGATAGTTTAAACCGAGTCGATCTCCATGTTGAGTGATGAGAGAGTTAAATTTTATTATACTATTCCTCAACTCAAACCTCTCTTGTATCAAGTCTCTTTTACGAAGACTCTGAATTTCTTCGAACAAAGTAATAATTTTTTTACGAAGAGCAATATCAGCCTGTGCAACCTTCATTACTTTCCTTTGCTCTCTCCGAATCTGAAGGCGTTGAAAGAAATTAGGCCAAGAAACAGGAAGTCCAACTGAGCGAAAGAGACGGTATACATTAAGCGCATTTGAATCGAGTTGATTGACTATTTTTTGAGCCTCGTATAATTTACGAGCATTATTCTCTTGCCAATCCTTAACCTCACCGTACATGACAGGTTGAGTTTCGGATTGTGCAGTATATTGTCTAGCCAACATGAGCGAGACATCTTCTTGAGAATCCCCTAAAGTACATTGATTTTTTTGCATTTTATTAACTAGTTTGAATTAATTTCCTTTTACAATATACCATTGTATTTAGATTAAGTCAAACCTTACAAATCCCATTTCAAATATTAGTTATCTCTTTCTAAGACAAGGCGTGCCAACAAGTACGACACAGTAGATTCAGCTCCTTGGTTAAGATTAATGTATTGATTTCCTAGTCCATCGTAGCACCCACCACTACCATATGAATAAATCACTTGTCCTAAGATGTTTTTTCCGAGGAACCATTCAAATGCACTCTTCATACGCACTTGATATATCTCGTTTTTTGTAACAGACAATGCTGTATGTAGACATAACACCAGCGCAGATACCTCTTCAGGTTGTTGGTCGTACATTTCTTTTACCTCCCCCCTTCTAAACCAACCTGCTTGTCCAATTGGTACACACATGTTTCCTTCAAAAGAATTTTGTAGTAAGAAATCAAGCGTTCTTTTTGCAGCATCAAGATAGTGTTCATATCCTGTACTTTGATGAGCTAAGAAAAGTGCTTCTGGTAGAAGTGCATTCGAATAGGTCATTGCACCTTCAAACCAAATCCAATCAGGAGTTTCGTTATCTTTCAAAATAGACATTAAGAAATCTGCATAAAAAGTAATGTGTCCAATTAACAAGTGAGTTACATCTTCAGATGTTTTTCCAGATGCGAGCCACACAGAAAAAGCTTTAACATAAAAAGCAGCAGCACGCGGTGAAGACACTCGAGTATGGTGTGCAAGCTGATACATAAATAATTTTTCTGCGCGCTTTTCTATTTCTTCATCAGATTCTCCCGCATAGGTTTCTGCAACCGCCCACAACGCTCGCGCGTTCGAATCTTCAAGATTTTCTTGAGTATTCCTAATATGATTCTCTATCTTATCTGCATCATAATAATTTTCAAATCCCCCTGCTAGTGATGCTTTTTCTAGGAACGACAAGTAGACCCGTATTAAATCCAGCACAGATTCTTTATTCTTCACCCACGTCATACATATAAGTGCACGAGCATTATCGTCAAGTGTATATCCTGAAACTGGATCTGGTGTTGTAAATGTCGCAAACTGAAACATGGCAAACTCATCTGTCATATTTCGAACATGCGAAAGATTAAGCGGTGGCAATGCTTTTTCTTTGAGTGCCAACTCTGGAGAAAGTGAAATAAATCCCTGCATATACGAAAGCGCAATATTTGGCCAGATCATTCCTCGTGTTCTGAAATATGCTGCTTTATTTTTATTCTGTAAATCTTGCTGGTGAGTAAACAGAGAAACAACTGCATGTGCAATAGATTCTGCATTTCCAAAATCAACAAGATGCCCTACTTCAGGAGTAACTATTTCTCGAGCTTGCATGAATGGTGTGGACACAACAGCTCGCCCTGCTCCGAGAGCATACGTAAGCGTTCCTGAGACCGCTTGATCTGGGTTTTGAGAGAGAGACACATACACATCTGTTGCCTGCAAAAATGTCAGCAAATCTTTTGTGGCAATATATGAATCAAAAAAACAAATATATTCGAGTACTCCGAGTTTTTCTGCTTTAGCTCGTAATTCATTTATATACACAGGTCCTTCTCTTCTAAACACAACTGGGTGGGTTGCACCCAAGATCAAGTATCGTACATCTGGAAATTCTTTTACGATCGCAGGTAATGCTTCAATTGCATATTCAATTCCCTTTCCTCTATTTAACAATCCAAATGTAGAAATAATTCTTTTACCAGAAAGCTCAATTAATTTTGTGAGTGATCTCTTATCAAGTATTCGCTTTGCAACTGAACTATCTAAATAAGGTAATTCGTGAATTCCATGATGAATCATTTTAATTTTTGACGATGGGATAGCGTACACGCTTTCAAGAATAGCCTGGGATGCATGTGTCATCACAACAAGTTGCGCCGCCTTCTCACCAATCTTTTGAATAATTTTCAACTTCTGTTCATCAGGTCTAGGGAGTACCGTGTGAAATGTTACAACTACTGGTTTTTGAATATGCTCCAGAAAAATCAAAACATTCTCTCCGTCGTTTTCTCCAAAAATTCCAAACTCGTGTTGTATAGAAACAATCTTCACATGATCTAATGAGTTCAAATATTCCGCAGCTTTTATATAATCGTCTTTTTTATTTTCAGAAATTCTAAAAATAACCTTACCCTCATCAACAGGTGTCCCTATAGTAGTAGCGATTGAACCCTCTGTCTCCATTGCAATAACTTTGGTTTCTTCTTGTGGAGAAAACAGTGTATCAAAACTATTTACAAGATCAGAAGTAAATGTCGCCAAACCACACTCTCGAGGTGGGAACGTTGAGAGAAAGACAATCCACATTGCGGCGCTGTTGTTTTGAGATGTAGGCATAAAGGTTAATTGATTGGCGGGCCAACATGTTTGAGTTCTGTAATTAATTCGCTCAATGAGCCTGTGGCAAGTCCTACATACATATCACTACAGCCATAGTATATGTATAGCACATCATCCTTCACAAATCCCCCTGTCGGAAATACTATGGCAGACCCATTTTCAGTTTCAAAAGAAACTTCAGGAATCAAGATATCGTATGGAATTTTCCCTATATATTTTGTAGGATCTTTTAGATCAAAAAGTGCCGCTCGAACTGTATATGTCAGCTTTTTTGTAGTTTGATTTTCATTTACATGGTGATAAATCACAAGCCATCCATCTGGAGTTTCAATCGGCGGAAGTCCAGGACCATTTTTTGCGGAATGTACTTTTGAAGGAACCATAAGTGGTTTATGAGAATCCCATGTAATTAAATCATCTGACCATGCAATCCACACACTTGGTTTTTGAGGCATATCTTCTTCATGGAAAGGAAGATGTATTGGAACCTTAGAAGCATATGGTCCATGCAACCAATCTTTTGACCATCGATTAGGTCTGTGCAACATTGCATATCGAAGTGTTGATACTCCATGCTCATCAATATGTGGAATTTTTTTTGGAAATAAAACCACGTCTTTGTTGTCTGACCCAAATGGAGTAATAACACCTAAGTGTTCAAATGTTAAAAAATCTTTTGTTTTCAAAAGCGCCATAGATGTCGTTAGAGGAACTTCTCTTTGAATACTTTGACCGTGGTCCATAATTCGCTCTGGAATAGCAACATACGTCACAAAATATTCATCACCAATTTTCGTAATCCTTGGATCTTCTGTTCCCCATTTGTCATATTCTTTTGATGGACCAAATACAGGCTGATCACTGACTCTGTCAAATTTTATACCATTTTTACTTTTAGCTAAACCGATGTGTGAAATGTATGCACCTTTCTCACCCACTGCTCTATACAACATATATATTTCACCATCTTTTTCTATTACACCAGCATTAAACACTCCTTCCTTTTCCCAAAAAAGATTTTTATCAGGTTGAAATATTGGTTTATCCTGTACTCTTTTAAGCTTAAACATATTACGCGATACGACCGTATTTATCTTCTAATCTTTCAATATCTGCTTCATCAAAATCTCCAGTCGCAATCTCTAGAATTTCAAGAGTTTCATTTCCACCAATCGCTCGATGTGTTGCTTGTGTAGGTATAAAAAACTCTCCACCTTTTACAGCTTCTGTTCGTTTTCCGTTTATTTCCACTATTCCATTCCCTCCAATGATTCGCCAAAATTCGCCCCTGTGTCGATGTGTTTGTAGACTTAAACTTTCTCCTGGTAAGATCTCAATAATTTTTACTGTTGTTGAGACGTTTTGTGTAAATTTCCTAAAGCTCCCCCACGGTCGCTTCTCTTCATAAATGTCTTTTCTGATGTCTTCATTCATTTACCTATTTTACCTTTATTCGAGAGGCTAAAGCAACGTTTCTATGATCTCTTTCGTATGCTCTGGTCCATTTGTGGAAATAGTCTCGATTCCAACTTGTGATGGCGAATAATCATTACCGCCTGGAAATACCGCGTCACCAATAAATACAATATCGTCTGTCGTTAAATCATTTTCCTCAAGATAAGCCATTAACCCTGATGCTTTATTAAAATTCTTTGGAAGAATATCAACTGACGTCATACCTCCAACATGTGCATCAATCTCAGGAATTTTTGATTCTAAATATTCTTTAATTTTCAATCTCTTTGACCGTGATAAATCCCAGATCATTTTCTTTTCAATTGGCGCTAGCTGTCCATATCCTGAAAATGTAATTTGTGTCCCTCGATCTTCGATATATTCCCCAAAATGTTCTGTAGGAACTTCGAATTCTTCATTTCCAATAATCGTATTCAACTCTGCTAACACTTTCTCTTTCACTTCATCATTAAATGGAAATGATTTTGTTACCCTCGGTTCATTATTTTTGTATTCATATCGTACACTTCCGTTTGTAGGCATAAGAATAATATTCTCAAGATGTTCAGTTCCCATTTGCGGAATAAATTGTTTCTCATATTGAGAATATGATCCACCTGAAATAACAATCACTTTTGCTTTTTCAGTTAGTTTTGAAATAAGAATTGCCATATCTTGCGATATAGGATGCTTACTTTCAGCAAGGGTTCCGTCGAGGTCAAAAGCAATGATTTTCTTCATATGTAGATGATATCATGTGCGGGTGTTTGATTTTTCTGAGATATATGGTATGGTATTTTACAGCATTACTTCACCCTTAACACCTGACCTTTATGAAAATAAGTATTGACCAAGCTAATCGACTCACGTTCACCAGCATGTTTCTTGCTGTCGCATTGATCGCATCATTTGTTTGGTGGAAACTAAACAAGCCCACGAAGAGTTCAAAGAACGAAACCGCTGTAGCAGTATTCAAAGCTGATCCTGCAGCGAAGAAAAAAGTGTTCGATGTATACGCTGCCAAATTTGTGGAAGTAAAAAAGTACAAGGAAGAGTACATTACCGCCATGAGATTCACTGTGCATCCTCCAGATTTCTTTGACTCAAAGACATTCCTTCAAGGAAACACTTTGGACGAGGAGTTTGAGACTGCATTGCGTACCCTATGCGCAATGCAAGCCGTACTCGCCACCATTCCCGACGCAGGACTGCCCGATCTCTCTGCTTTCATGGAAAGGATGACCACCGGAAAAGAAACCGATAGTGTATACGGCCATCCTATTCATGATTCAATGCTCGACAATACCATCACGGAATTTCAGGCAGCGATGCAAATCATGAACCCTACGTACGAGGCGAGTTACCTCACTTCCATCAAAGGAGGAGACGGTGTGATCAAAACAATCACCCTCGCTCAGTGAAAAAAGATTCAAAAAAACCCCCAGCTACGGCTGAGGGGTTTTCTTTATTTCCATTCTTTTACAAGCAACAACTCAACATCACCCTCACTTCGAATATCACCCCAAATCTCCTCTGTTACAAATGGCATAAACGGATGTGCCATTGTCACAATTTCTTTCAACATGTATTTTAACAATGCTTTATTTTCATCTGTTAAATCTTTCTTCACATCTTCAATCACAACATCTGCAAACTCATGCCATACATAGTGGTACAATTCTTCAGCTCCAAGATGTAACTGATATTCATTTATATGCTTAGCAATAGCATCTTTTACTTCTTGAATTCTTTTCGCTTTATCGTTGTCAAGATTGACGTCAAGATTGACTCCTTCAGTATTCTCAAGAACAAAGCGTGTAATGTTCCACAGTTTGTTTACGAATTTTTTATACGCTCGGATTTTATCTTTAGACATTGATACATCATTTCCTGGAGTACTTCCAACAATAAGTGACATTCGAAGTGCATCCATTCCAAACTCGTCTGCAAGATCAATTGGACTCATTACATTTCCTTTACTCTTACTCATCTTTTGCCCTTTCTCATCTAGTGCCATACCATGCAGATAAATATCCTTGAACGGAACTTCACCTGTTAAATACAATCCGAAAATAACCATTCGAGGAACCCATTTAAAAACAAGATCTCGTCCCGTTTCCATAAGTTGAGTTGGATAATATTCCATATCTTTTCCCCCAACAAATCCAAGTGTTGCGACAGGCCATTGCCCTGAAGAAAACCATGTATCGAATGTATCAATATCCTGCACCCATTCTGCCCCCGGATTTTCGTGACCGATATAGTATTCTTCGTTTTCTGTTCCCTTGTTTTTAAACCATGCAGGAATTCTAATTCCCCATACAATTTGCCGAGAAATATTCCAGTCAATAGGATTACTCATCCAATACTCATATGTTTTTCTAAATTGATCCGTAACGAAATTAATCTCTCCTTTTTTTGAGGCTTCTAGAGCCTTCTCTGCAAGTGGTGCCATTTTCACAAACCATTGATCTTTAAGTTGCGGTTCGATTGGAGTCTCACATTTGTAACACACTGGAACTACGTGAGTGTATTTTTCATTTTTCTCAACAAGTAATCCTTTTTGTTCTAATAATTCAACAGTTCGTTTTCGTCCTTCTGTTATAGCTCGAAGTCCTTTGAGTTCTCCCGCTATTTCCATAAGCTTACCGTTTTCATCAATCACCTGCACCATTTCAAGATTATGTTTCTTTGCAATATCAAAGTCTATACTTGAGTGCCATGGAGTAATTGTCATTGCACCAGTTCCAAATTCCATATCAATACTTTCATCTTTGATGATTGTAAATGTTGTTTCTCCCAATATCCATTCTGCAGTAAATGTATCTCCGTGAGAATATTTAGAGTAACGTGGATCAGTTGGATGAACCACAATATATTTGTCGCCAAACTTTGTTTCTGGTCGTGATGTTCCAATTAAAAATTCTCCAATCTTAAATGTATAGAATGTGTCAACTAATTCTTTGTTTGTTGTCTCCACATCTGAAAGCGATGTTTGATGTTTTGAACACCAGTTTACATCTCGCTTACTTCTGTATACCAATCCATCGTTATACATTTTTATAAATGTATCTTGAACTCCACTTACAACTTTTTCATCAAGTGTAAATGTATCTCTGCTCCAGTCATATGATGCTCCGATTCGTTTTACCTCTCCGGCTACAGTGTCTTTATTTTGAATCGTAAAATCATAAATCTCTTTGTACAAAATATCCCTATCCATACCAAATCTACTTCTTCCCTCTTTCTCTAATTTCTTTTCATATACCACTTGTGTTTCAAATCCTGCATGATCAGATCCAGGAAGCATTAACACCCTCTTGTTATTCATACGCTTAAATCGCCCAATGATATCTTTGAGAGTTACATCAAGTGCATGACCTGCATGAAGTCTTCCGTTTGCATTTGGTGGGGGTGTAATTGTTGTCCATGCATCAGCATTGTATCTTTCAGGAAATGCTTTTACCAAATTTTCAGGTGTAAAAAAACCAGAGTTTAATTCCTTGTCATAGACAGGTCCTTCAACTTTGGTTGATTCATAAGGAGATTTGTATTTTTCTGGTAACGCCATGAGGGTATACTACCATATTTTAAGGGGTTTTGAAGGTGCTACGGCATCATGTACAGCATCACATACAGGCATGCATTTACCTGCGCAATTCCTGTAGCTCTAGTATTCGCATCGGTACTTTTTATCATAGATGCTGATTTATCTTCACACTCATAATTACTTACTGATACTCCTTTTACCCACATTAAATCATACCAATAATTTACCTGTGCATCAGACACATATGTTTTATCTATTTGAGGTGTAAAAGATAAATCAGAATATATAGTACTTTCAAACTTACCTTCTCCTTGTTTTGTAATATTTGATTTTGGAGGTGTTTTTTCCTTTGCAACAACTGCAGTCTTTACAATTACTGGTGCAGGTTTAGCCACCTCAGGTTCTCCTTTTTCGTATCCTTCATAATTAAATGTTTTTAATAAGAGTTCTAGATCTGGTCTGTAGTTTTTTCCAACTGCACATGGTTCATTCGGACGATACACAATATGTACTCTAGTATTTTTATAATACAACTCATAGTAAGAGATTGATGGTTCAAATGCCCAATCATAAACAACATATATATTATTTCCATATGTTTCCTTTCTTACATTTAACCGATCATTTGTATGATAAATAGTCTTGTCCAAATCTTCAATCACTTCTATAAATGAAGATCCTGCACCACAACCACCAAATAAAGTTCCACTTCCTTTATTGTTTTCAGTAAATATCAACGCAGCCTCTGAAGTTGCATGTCCCCAATTCTCATAATCAACATTATCACCGAGAGTAAAAGTAAGAATTCCATTCATTGTTTGAATTCTTTGAGGACCTGAGTTTGAATGTGAATCTAATTCTGAACCCATGCCTGCTTTAACCTCTAAATCAGTTTTAAATTGAGCATTATTAAGAACTGCCCAACCGGTAACTCCAATTAATCCGAGCATTAAAACAATACCTAAAACCTTCGAGTTTCTATACAAAATAATAATTGAAAAGATTAAAGCCAAAAGAGTCATTATTGCTGATCCTATAACACCATAAAGAATATACTTTTCGGCCATCAGATAATTTGCAGGATCATTTAGAGCAGGGATAAGTGGAACAAAAATTAATGCTGTATGAATTAAAAAAGTTAGAGGTAATAAATTTCTTACGTACCCATATCCTTTCCCGATATTTTTGATAAGCACAATTACTCCAAATACTGAAACCACAATTGCTATCAGGCCAATATATGGAGTCAAATCAATGTTCTGCAAAAAATACAGCCGGGTTTCTGTTATCAATAAGTATATTAATGGTCCATAGAAGATATATGCAACTAATGCAGCAGCAAATGCAGTGAACGCAAAAAGAAAACCTGACGAGTATGTCGAGGTTTTCTGATGAGTGACTATTGGTGTAGATGTTTGATTCAATGTCTCGTCTGTAAAATTGACGATACGAGGAGCTTGAGGTATTTCATTATTCATATCACTAATATTATCACAATCAATGTGAGTTGACATACAGAAGAGCTGTGATAGCCTGTATTGCAGCACCTTACGTTTTAGGTGGTCAACTCAACCTGATATTGAAAATGAAAACTATTCACGGATATAGAATTACCGCTTCGATTTCTTTGCCGATCAAAGACTTGATCAATGCTCTTATGAGTTCAGAATTGGCGGGAGAATTTCAGGCTATTGCAAAACAGAGCAATCCTGAAGGACTTCAAGGATTACCCAATAAAAAAAGTATTACACTCACGGTTAGGCATATTGACGATCGGTCGGCTCATGAGTTTACATTCGTACAACATATCGATCAGTGTTTAGGAGACAATATAACTGTATTCTACATCGCACCTTCTCAGGGTGATGCAAAGCAATCTTTCATTCATCCAGCAATCAATGAGAGAATTGAACCTGCAGATTTTTTATTTGGAATTTTCTTCGACAAGTTATACGATCTGATCATGGAAACCAGAGAGATCGGAACCTGAACACCACCACCCCCGACGCACCAGCGTCGGGGGTGTTTTTATTTATATACCCTTCGCAGTAAACCCTACATAATCCGCCTGTAAAACCCATCTGTCAGAAGCTTTCCCAAAACTATCACATGTCGCAAGAGTTAACATCGGCTTCGTACTATCAAAATCAATCCATGTATTATATTTACTCACCCTCTTTACCTCTCGTACTTTATAAGTATGCACTCCACTTGCTGTTCGGACATAAATCACTTCTCCAGCTTTCGCTGTTTTTATTGTATTAAAAACTTTATACGCTTGATTTCGAACAACTGAAAATCCAGTACTGTGTCCGAAGATTAACATGTTTCTATTTCCAGGAGTTCCTGAACCTTGGTAGTACACTGCAGATCTTTGAAGTGCAGCATCAAGTACTGCAACACTCGTAGTTTCTGGTGATTCGATTTTTGTTTTAATACCAAGTGATGGTACTTCCAAATACTGTGGTGCTTCTGTTGGCAAAGGCGCAACAGGTATAGTTTCTTTTTTTTCTTCTTCTAGCGATTGCTTAAGATTCGCTTGCGTACTCAATGCTCCATTTCCATCAGTTTTATCTTCTATAAAGTTAGTTAGCCCAGTCTTACCCTCTGTCATATATACAATCGTGAGCCTTAATATGCTTGAAAGTAATCCAGTAACCACAAGTATTCCAATCGCTATTTTTAGCACCTTCCAACCTATCGCAATTTCTTCTTTTGTGAATATTTCTTGTGCCATATAATCGTTTTATATACTCTATATTGCCATACTTAGAACATCTCTTAACCCTTGACATATATAGATATTATGTATATAATACAAACATTATGGAAATATTACGAACAATCATCCGCTTTCTAGTTATCATTATAGCAATCGCTATTTTGGTCTTTTTAAGTATTACCCTCTTTAAACTTATCCCTCGAGGCATAAACCAGCTGGCATCAGCCACTGTTTCCCTAGGCAAGACAGAGACTATTGCGACGACAACCCCAACTCAGCCTGTGGCGCAACCCGCTCCAGTTACAGATAATGGCCTAAACGGCATATATACAACTCAAGGAGACATTGTGATTCTTGAAAATGCACCTGCTAAAGCTCCAGTAAAAACTGTTGCTAAGCCAGTTGTAAAAACTCCAACATATACATATTACAATCCCACTCCGGTTTTGAGTGGACGAAAAAACTTACGAGTAAGTTACTCAACAATGGGTGTTATTTTAAATGGTCAGTTTGTTGCAAGAAACACATTTACTACTGAAGATACAATTTCAGTACGATTCCTAGTACTCAACGAGCAAGATTCTCCAACTGGATCATACTCAATGCGAGTTGAAATGCCTGCTCGAGAATACGATGATAAAGTAAAAATTCTCAACAACCTAAACAGTATTCCTGGAGGAAGTTCATATAGTGTCGAAGCACGATTTAGCGGCGTTGATCTTTCACAAGGAACTCCAATCGTTCGAATTTATCTTGATACAGAAAATCAAGTTGCTGAATCAAACGAAAGTGACAACACAGTAGCAGTAGAAATTAAAAACATTTCTAACACATACTATAACAATACTAATTACAACTATAACTACAATAATTGTGATTATAATGGAAACTATAGTTACAACTACAACTGTAATAACAATTACAGTACTGGATATAATAACAACAACTCATATTCCCCTAACCTTTCTATCGTATCTCTTGAAGTTGGACGAGTTATTAATGGATCATTCTATTCACAAAGTTATGTGAATTACGGAGAAAAGCTTGCGGTTCGAGCACGAGTTCGAAACAACGGTGGTTACTTTAGTAACTCTTGGTCAAGTAAAATTTCTCTTGTTGATAGTAATGGATACACTCGAGATTTTATCCCAGGATCTGATAATGGTTTAGCATCAGGAAGTGAATCAACTATCCTCTATGAGATCGATAGTCTCACACGAGGAACAAACCGAATTACATTTATGGCAGATACATCAAATGCTGTAAGTGAGTCAAATGAAGGTGATAACACTCAGTACGCAACAGTTCAAGTTAACTAATATATAAATATAAATAAGAAAACCTCCCCTGCGTGAGCAGTGAGAGGTTTTTTTATTCTCGGATATTATTCGATCCGAGTGCGAAGGGTGTAGAAACCCTTCGCATGAGGTGTTTGGATTCCTGAAACCATGTTGGTTCCCATGGTCGGCGGACTGATGGTCTGCGGACCGTAGGACATGATGTTGCAGGAATGCAAGTTCACCTTGGTACCGATCTCTCCGGGCGATGGAGAGTGGTAGAGGTCCAGCCAACTGAAGCAGCCGGCTGGGACAATAACGGAGTTGGGCGATGTGATCGCCAGCTGGAAGTCTCCTTCTGGTATAAGCCTCCCGTCGAAGTGAAGCCAACAAAGGCTTGATGTTCGCCTAAGGCTTGGTGAGTACATACAACCTTCGTATGGATTGAGTGCAAGGTTGACTATAATGTTGACATCCAACAACAGACTGAGGGGGCGATTAGGATACGAAGTTTTTAGATCGCGCATGATTTGTGCCCCAACCCCATCCCTGAAAATAAGCGGCATGTTTACAACTTTCACTTTATGCACAGTCATACTGGCATTCGAGTGAACTTTGTACGCACCACTATTCATCAGATGAGGGTTAGGATCATTGATACGAGTTCCAACTAAGGATGCAACTATATGACCACTGGAATCCAAGGGGCAAATGAACATCCCTTGATTTACTTCAGGTGACGTACTGAGGTCAGTATACATAGCACCGGCAGTTGCAAAATTTACAAACCCGCTGATACTTGAAATCCACTGATCAGGATCATTGTTTTGCACAACCCTACAAGTAGGGTTGAAGTTCAGAATATTCAGGCGATCCATGTTGTATGTCTGGACACTGTCCGAGCGGTACAATTCAAAACTGATTTTCACTCGGGCAGTATCAACAAGAAAGGTTTCAATCGGTACAAAGACCGTTTTCCCTAATCCTGTTTGTTGTTCTGTAGAGTCTGACGCAGTGACAATATTAAGAGTGGCGTAGTTTACATCCACAAGACCTGAAGCCTCGGATGTGTTAGAGAAAAAAGACAGCAAAGCAATGGCTGTTAAGACCACTGCCAAGAATCGAAGAGTTTTCATCGTGGTGAGGGTTCAAAACATGGGACCATTTAACAGAGCTCTACAGAGTGTAGAAACAAGTGTTAAAGATCTTGTGCTTCTGATACAGATATCATACTATACAATATGTAGTTTTGTCAACTTATCCACACCCCATCAACAGGAGGCTAGTTCTCTTGAATCTTAGGATTTACGAAACAAGTTGTTGTTGTTGCTATCAATGGAGCAGGTCCTCCAATATCAGGATCCACAACACCGTAACAACTGAGTGTTACTGTACGATTCCTTTCTCCCAATGTTCCTACTGAGTATGATTCTGGGTCTCCAGGAAATGTGTTTGTAGCGTAATTAACACTATTAATTGAACATGATTCCATGTTGTTGGTTTGCCACCCAAAGTGACACATTCTTCCTGAGTCCACTACTTTTGGGTCCGCATAGAATTTTATAATAGTTGAAGAACCAGTGTTTCCATGTAATATTCCCCCACCGTACTCAAGTAAACATGAAGCTTCAGCGTCTCTACCATCAAATGTGTCAATTACATTTCGCGTAATTAATTCATTACCTATTGCAATAGACTCTCGAATTACAGGATTTTCATCTGGATCAAATGCAAGTGAACCTAATTTGTTATAGGCATCAAATGTTACAGTTCCCGAGTTTGTGCCAAAGTAAGAAACACTGCAGTATGCTCTAAGTAGACATGATGAATGGTTTATATCAGTTGATGTTGTACCCATCGTTGAATTTGTACATACTCTATTTCTCCCTTGGCATGCACATGTAATGCTCATTCCAACGCAAGCATATCTGTTTGGGTCAGTTGAGTTTGTAGGGGGTTGTGGACTCCAAACTTTTCCAGCTGGGAAATCTGTTTCAATATCTGAAGTGTCTGCACATAAATCTATTCCGCACGCGTCAGGAGTAGACATGTTTGCACCTGCTGGTGCTTCTCTATAGTATAGTTTTTGATCTATTGAAGAGTAATAATAATTTCTTCCATGTACTTTAAAGTTGGGTACATTTGAAGTTTCTGGTGCGTTTGTACAAGCAGAACAAGATCCTGTTGTTACAGGTACTGCATTGTAACTATATCCACGGTAGATTTCATTTGTCGCCGCACTAGCCTTATGATACACATAGAGGTATAGATACTGTGTTCCTGACTGAGATGCAGGTACTGTTGCGGTACGAAATTCAGAAAGTCTTCTATAGTACGAGTGTACCCCAACCGAACCGACACCTTCTTGCGCAGAGGCTAATCCAATATCACTTTTAGCAGCTTCGGCTGCATTCAAGTCACTCATTGATGCCCCGACCTTAAGTATCGGAGTAGCGTTTGAACACATGATGTACCGAACAGTAAAAGTTATAGTTTTAGGCATACCACATGTATATGTCTTATTTACAACATCATCTTGGAAATAGAATTTGGGATAGTGCTCGTCTGGATTTTTTGTCACATTCAACAGCTGAGATGCAGTAGCTTGTTTATTAACTACCGTACTATCTAATGGGTACAACCCCTGAGTCACTACTCCGAAGGCTGATTTAGATATAAATAATATACCAATAAGAACACCAAATGCTATTGCTTTTTTTAGATCTCTTTTGAAAGCAAAAAACAGAACAGCAATCAAAAACAATATATACAGTACAACGAATCCTATTTCATATAGATTTATTTCAGGTAGTGACGAGTATGTAAAATCTTTTGTTCCTTCGTATACCACCTTCCCTGTCCTTGGTGAAGTAACTTTGATGTGAGTATATTCTATGTCTAGTTTTTTAAATTTAGCAACCGGGATTTCTACTGAAAACCTTTCCTGCATGAAATCTACGTCTTGAGTAATTGTACTTAAAACATTTTTATCTTTATCAAGGAGTTCAATTGTTGTTGAATACAATACAGGAGTAGATGTAGAAGAAGCAGTAGGAAGAGCCGAAGTATTAACCAGGTCAGCTTCTCGATCAAGATCAATTGGTGTACTAAATATGTCAAAACTAATATGCTCTTTAGAGTCTTTTGTAACCAATACTGGAGAACCAACTGTTACTGATTCTCCTGAAACAATATACTGCAGATCAACTGTATTTTTCAGAGTTTTCGAATCAATGACCATTTGACCTGTGTACACCCCTGGTTCATATCCAAATACAGGCAATGGTATTACAATATAGTTTAAACCCTTTTTAATCGTGATTGGTGCAGGAACAAATTCTTCTTTAAAACTGTTTGATCTTAATTTTGTAAATATAATCTTAGGATTTAAAACAGTTTCCACATTTGACTCAAATGTAATCTCTAGCGATGTTGATGAAGAGATATTTTGATCTGCAGCAGCTTCTTCTGGGATGTAAATAGAAGGGCCGTGGATTGTAAAAAAACGATCCCCGTTTGACATCAGAAGGTTCACATTTTTAACAGTTGTATACGGAGTGTTGTTTGGAGTAATTGAAAACTCCTTAGAGGCATAGAAACTTGCGTTATCTTGGTTATTTTTCTCTAAAAACTTTATGTACGCAACATATGTCTTAGGGCTACTTGTTCCTTGTGAAGCAATCACATTTGGAATTTCAACAGTTAGTCCTGGAATAGCATCAAATCCGGAAATATCAGCTTCCTTTGTTGTAATAATCTCATAAGACGTAATCAACCCTTCTGTAAAAGTCTGTGCGATTCCGTATTCGATATTTTGTCTTTTGCCTGATGATTGCGTACTATCGACAAAGGTCATATTCTCAACTTGACCAGCACTATATGTTGCACTTGTTCCAAACAGCACCTGTTCAGGTAAAAAAATTAAAGGGCTTGCAATAACTGTACTTGGGATTAGATTTAAGCAAAACACTAATGCAAGAAAACCAAATATATTTTTTTTCATATACAAAAGTATACCATTTAGAATCTTACACATCCAACCGAGCAGTGCGAGCATTTGTCTGAATGAAACTCTTTCGAGAAGCTACATCAGTTCCCATCAAAACATCGATCACCCTATCTGCTTCTACAGCATCTAGAATATTCACTTGCTTGAGAACTCGCTTTGTAACATCCATAGTAGTTTCTCCAAGTTCTTCTGCGTTCATTTCTCCAAGACCTTTATATCGCTGAATACTTGGTCGCTTTTTAGATGCAGCTTTTGTATCCTCTTCTTCTGTTTCTTCTACAGGTGCCACCTCCTCACCTTCTCCATCTTCGTTTATAACCTCTTCTTCCTCTTCACCAAACCCAAGTGCTTTCATATGGATAGCTTTTTCATCATCAGAATACACGTATACAATCTTTTTGTTGTGTGTAATCTTATAGAGCGGCGGTTGTGCAATATAAATAAATCCACCTTCAATAAGCGGTCTGAAGTATCGATACAAAAGAGTTAAGATAAGTGTTCGAATATGGGCCCCGTCAACGTCGGCATCAGTTGCAATAATCACTTTATGATATCGAAGTTTTGTAATATCAAAAATATCTCCAATAGCAGTTCCTAGTGCCACTACGAGATTTCGTACTTGTTCTGAAGCAAGGATTTTATCCAGTCGTGCTCGCTCGATGTTCAAAATCTTTCCTCGAAGTGGTAGAACAGCTTGAGTCTTTCGGTCTCGTCCCATAACAGCAGTACCTCCCGCTGAGTCTCCCTCCACAATAAAGAGTTCTGACTCCTCTGCTTTTCTACTCTGACAATCTGCAAGCTTTCCAGGAAGTGTCATACCTTCGAGTGCACCCTTTCGCATGATTGAATCCTTGGCAGCCTTAGCAGCCTTTCGAGCTCGCACAGCAAGTATCGCTTTATTTATAATAGCTTTTGCATCATCAGGATTTTCTTCTAGGAATGAAGAGAACGCCTCACCGAACACTGAACTCACTGCTGACTGAGCTTCTGTTGATCCTAGCTTTGCTTTTGTCTGTCCTTCAAACTGAATCTCCTGGAGTTTTACAGAAACAACACCACACAAACCTTCAAGAACATCGTCTCCTGTAAACGACTCATCATCCTTAACGATATTATTTTTCTTTGCGTATGTGTTAAGAGTTCGGGTAAGAGCAGTTTTAAAACCTGTGATATGTGTTCCTCCTTCTGGGTTATAGATATTGTTCGCGAATGGAACAAGTCGACTACTGATGTCATCAACATACTGCAGAGCAACCTCAACAGCCACAGAAACACCTTCTGCCCCCTTGTCACTTGATACATAATCTTTTTCAACATAAAAAATATTCTTATGTACTGCTTTCTGAGTCTGATTGTAAAATGCAACAAGAGATCGAAGTCCTCCTTCAAAATAAAAACTCATTGACGGTGCAACTAAATTTTCATCATACAAATACACTGCATCTGTTGTCATTTTTAAAACCTCCTTATCAGTCATCTCAAGTCCTCGTAGGTCTATCACATGAATCTTTAGTCCTTTTACAAGGTATGCCTGCTGTCGTAGATGCGACATAATCTTTGTCCAGTCATAGTTGATACCATCTTTGAAGATAGTGTCATCCGCTTTCCACATTGTAATCGTTCCATGCAGTTTTGACGTACCAACTTTTTTTACGAGCGCTTTTGGTTTACCGATCTCATATTCTTGGAAAAACTTTCCTCCATCTTGATGTACAGTAACCATGGTGTGTACTGAGAGTGCGTTTACAACAGATGCCCCTACTCCATGCAAACCTCCAGACACTTTATACCCTTCTCCTCCAAACTTTCCTCCAGCATGCAGAACTGTCATCGTTGTCTCAAGCGCAGACACTTTTGTTTTAGGATGAATACCTGTAGGAATACCTCTTCCGTTATCCACCACTCGAACATATCCTCCAGGAAGAAGAGCCACTTCCACTCGATCAGCAAATCCACCCATGGCCTCATCTCGTGAGTTATCAAAAATCTCATTTATAAGATGATGTAGACCGTCTGGTCCTGTTGTACCAATGTACATTCCTGGTCGTTTTCGTACTGGCTCTAACCCCTCTAATACTTGAATAGCACTTGCGTCATAGGTTGATTTAGCTGGTTTTTTTTCTGCCATAATGGACTATAGTATAGCAGAAAACCCACAGCTCATGCTATGGATTTTAAGTGGTTTTGTGGGGTGATTTGTCTTATTTTCTACCGAACTATCCAGCCTTTTTCTGTCACAGATTCTGCTATTTGTTGCATGCTTTTTGAGACCTCTTCCTCCGTTAACGTCTTCTCATACGACTGGAATACGAACCGATATCCATATGATGTTTTATCTTCTTTTGTAAATTCATCGAACAACGTAATAGTTTCAATAAGACCATCTTGTTTAGCAAATGTCCGAATACTTTGATCAACATCAGCCTTATCCCCTCCTTCAACAAAGAAAGCTATATCTCTGCTCATACTTGGATATACAGATGCTTTTTTATATGGAAATGATTTGATTCGCGCGTTCGGTGAAAGATACTCTTTTTTTGTTTCATTTACTTTCAAATCTGAAGTTTCAACAAAGTCTGTAATATCAACTTCAGTAATATATACCGTTTCTGTATCTCTATTTTTTACAGAGTTTAGTCCTAGAAATAATTCATGAGTGATTTCTGTGAGAGATTCAGTATTGCCTTTTTTCTTTAGCTGCTTAGGCATCCCTATCCCTAGTGCGAGATGTAATTTTTGTTTGATTGAGTTTTTAACAACCTCATACACATATCCAATCTCAAAAAGATTTACTGAAGTTTTTTCAACAATATCTAAATATGGAAAATTTTTTACAATTGCATGTTCCATCTCTGGAGCAAGAAAAGCTCGGAGTGCATTTCTCTCTGATGTTAACGCATTTTCAAGAAGTACAGCATCTGGGTTCTTGTTGTTATCTACAAGTGTGTGAAGCAATACTTCTGTAAAGCCTTTTTCTGTTAAAAACTTTCGGATGGCTTTTAGGACTACATATTTTCTCCCTTGCTCTGTTTCTCCACCTTCTTCTGTTTTTTTATACGTAATAATCTCATACCCAACATTTCGTATAAATTCATCCACAACATCTGCTTCAGTTTGGAGATCTGTTCTATATAGTGGTGCTGTAATAACATACTCATCCATACTTTTTTTCTCTACAACCGCTCCAGTTTTTGGTAATGTTTGTTCTAAGAAGTTTTTAAACTCTTGCTCCAAAGCTTTATCTTCTGGATTTACAAGCTTAGCCATTTTTTCAACACTCACCAGAATAGTGTTCAATTTTACAGAAGAAATAGCAGCATCAACATCTGTTGAAACTTGCGTAGTCTGAACTTTTGCATCTGGAAATACATTTTTAATATGCTCAATATATGTTTCCACTCCGAGTAAAAATCTTTCCCCTGACACGCCCTGCTCAAAACATTTAGATGAATCATTTATAATATCAAGCGCTCGAGAAGTTTTTCGAACCCCTACCCTTTCAAATGTTGCAGACTCAAGAAATATATTTTTTGTATCAGCTGCCACTTCTGCTTTTACACACCCTTTCACCCCTGCAATAGCTAAAATATCTTTATCATCTCGTATCACAAGCATTCCCTTTTTAAGAGATACTTTTTTTCCTCCGAGAATACTTACTTCTGTATCCACATCAAGAACTGCCACCAGTACATCTCCCTCTACTTTATCTGCATCAAATGCATGTAACGGTTGTCCTGTGTCATACATTACTAGATTTGTAAGATCCACTATCGTTCCCCTACTCTGCTGTCCAAGCGCTTTTAATTTTTCGATTACAGAACTTGGTGATACGCCATTGTGAACATTCTCAATTTTTGTAAGTGAGTACATTGGACAAAGAGCTGTAGCATGTTTATCAACAAGTGCACTGTGTACTTCTGTTTTAACTGTCGTTGTATCTATGTTTGTTTTTGTAAATGGAGTAAACTTTGGATCAAAAATAAGCTCAGGTACTAAGAGCGATAATTCAAGTGCAATATATCGAATCCCTCTTGCATACGGAGATCGATCTGCGGTGAGTTTAATATCATATACAACATCTCCATCTTGTTCTTCCATACTTTCAACTTCAAAAGCTCTCATTGTAAAAAGATCAGACACAGTCTCGGGTGTCGGCATTGCTGTATCTGCATTTTTCATATATGACTTAAGCCAGTTGTAAGATATATACATAGGCTATATATAGCATAAAAGTCTTAGTATTTAAACTTTAGAACCATCGTGAGAATCGAAGGTCTCCTGAGTACATATCTCGAATGTCGTCAATTCCGTACTTAAGCATTACAAGACGGTCAATCCCCATTCCAAAAGCAAATCCACTTAACTCAGAAATTTCTTCTTTTGTCATATGATCTTTAAATCCATGTTCTAGAACTTCGGGATGAACCATTCCCCCTCCACACACTTCGAGCCATCTGTCTTTCCAAAAAATATCTATCTCCATACCTGGTTTTACGAACGGAAAAAAACTTTCTCGAAATCGCACCTGAATATCTGGACCAAAAAATTCTTTGTAAATATCAGTGATAGTATTTTTTAAATCAGAGATTGAAATATTTTTTCCCACAGATAATCCCTCGAGTTGGTAAAACTCTGCTTCGTGAGTTGCATCTGTTGCTTCATTTCTAAAAACTTTTCCTGCTGAAATAATTTTAAATGGAGGCTTACTTTCCATCATTTTACGAATTTGCGCACCTGATGTGTGAGTTCGCGGAAGCATTCGTTGTGGTCCAACACTTGCTAGTTCTTCTTTATACTGTTCACCTAACCAAAAAGTATCCTGCGCATCTCTGGCTGGGTGATCTTTTGAAACTCGAAGTGCATCAAAATTATGCCACTCTGTTTCTATTTCAGGACCAGAAAACTGGACGAATCCGTATTTTGCACAGATATCAGTCAACTGTTCGATTGCTTGGGTAATAGGATGCATATGTATAGTATACGTATTTATTTAAATTTTAAAAACCAAGACTCCATGTACTTGTACGAAATATGAGCTATGACAATCGTGATCGCAAGCGTCATCAAACTCGCCAAAAGTGGCATATTTGAGTATGTTGGAAACAAAAACTTTTGCACAATTACAACAGCAAACATATGGTAGGCATATAGTCCGTATGAAATACGTCCCATGTATTCTATAACAGAAGTTTTCTGTACAACTTCCGACACCACCCTCTCTTTTGTTGCCAGAATAATATAAATCAACACTGAACCAATAATTGGCACTACATATAGTAATGCTCCCCATGGATATGTTGTTTTTAATATTATTCCACATGCAAAAATAAGTGCTCCAACAGTCGCGTATGTTTTAGAGTAAGATCTTATATGATCTATAATCTTAAACCGTGCGTACATAATATACCCAAGACATATTCCAGAAACAAGCGATGGAATAGATGACGCGAGTGAGTAATCAGTGTATCTCCAATTTCCTACGTGTAGATATCTAATATATAGTGCGTAGATAATGGCCACTAACGGAATGATACAAGCTATTATACAAAACAATAGTTTATACTTGGCTGCATACTTTTTTGAAACAACAATAGCCAACAAAAACAAAAGTGGAAAAATTGTATAAAATTGTTGTTCAACAGAAACTGACCACAGTGGCGATATTGTGAGTGCCCCTCCCACATGTGCAAAATCTTGAATCATACATGTATTTCCCATAAAATATAAGAACATGTATGTACAACTCATTTGCGCGGTTGTGCCGGAAAGAATGTAGATGAGATAACTTACTGCAACTACCAAAAAGTAAACTGGCCAAATTCTAAGAATTCTTTTTTTAAAAAAATGCAGAACTGAAAAAGTTCCTGTTTTCGAAAATTCTCGAAGTGACAGATACATAATAAGAAACGCACTCAATACAAAAAAGATTTGAACCCCTATTTCTCCGTGTGCAAATGTTTTTCTATATACTTCATTTGCAGGAAAAAAATTGAAATACATGTGCGACAAAAAAACGAGTGCAAATGCGTAAGCTCTGAGATTATCTAAACCAACAAAATATGGTTTGTTTGTTGGAGGCATATTTAGTTCTTCTTTGAAGTAGAGGCGGTAGAGGTTGCTACTTTTGCATTCATTAACTCAGCCTGCTCTTTTCTAAACTTCTCAGGCAACAAAGCCTCTGTTGCTTCTAAATCATGATATCCAGTAAGCACATCTCCTTCCACTATAAGTGTTGGTAGCTCTGTATCTGAAAGCTTATACGTTCGAATCAGTGTCTGAATGATTCCAAGATCTAACCCATAATCAAAAGAGTACACTCGTAGGTCTGGATATTTGTCTCGTAGTTCTGTAAGTACGTATCCTTGTCGTGCACATTCTACACAATTCTTTTCGGTTGTATAGAAATATAATACGAACACACTTTTCAATCCACATCGCTCTGTAGCCTTTTTCATCAAAATATAATCTTTAACCTGGAGTACTGAATAATACTTTTTAAGTCGAGTAACTTCTTCAATGTTTTGAATAGATTGTTCTGAATATTCAATTCGTCGTGCAAGGTCATTGAGCTCAGAAGAAAGTACTGAAGCTCCTGCATCTTTACATGAAATATCCTGTAGGAGTTCAAATTGAGTTTCTGAAGAAAGTATATCTATAGCAATATCATCTTGAATATATTTTACTTTATCCAATTTTCTATCACTCAAATAATTACTCAGTCCAAATGCACTTAGGAATAATCCCACTGTTACAACAAACACAACCAAATATTGCATTGGTGAAAAGCCTGGTGCAGAGTGTACTTTCTCTATACGCTCAATTTCTTTTTTAGAAAATTCTTTTTCAAATTCTGTTGTAGAACTCATATATTTTTATTACTGGTTAGCATATCATGTTATTTATAAATTTTCACGTACTCGTTTGTCTATCTCCACTGTCCAGCTGTCCTCCCTATTTATCAAAACATTCCATAATGCTTTACATAACCATATTGGAGCAATGACAGAGTACAGTCCAAAAAATATTACTGCATCAAGCAAATTTGTTTCCGAATTACTTGATACCCATTTTCCAAGAATAAATGAGAATAGGACTAGCGTGTAGAGTGCTAATGCAACAAGCGCAACTGTTTCTGTATTAATATAAAACCAATCAAATGATGGCGCACTAAATATATTTGAAAAACTCACATTAAAGCCTAGTGTAGATAATTTTTCAAAAAATACAATCGCTGGTCCTATAAGGCCTTGGACAATAAAAAGTATCATAAAGATCACGGCAATAATAGAAATAATTCCAGAAGGAAGAGTAAAGAAACCTAATGTCCCATACTTTTTCTTAAAAAATAATTCTTTGTAGTCAATAATATTTTTCATGAATCCATAAATCCATCGCACTCGTTGACGATATAAATCATAGATTGTTTTAGGACCTAGAGTATATACATACGCATCACTACAGTTATCAATCAAATATCCTTGTCTATGCATTCTAAACGTAATCTCCATATCTTCTGTATTGTGAGCTTTTTTGTACGGACCGATTGTATCAAACACTTCCTTTTTAAAGATAGAGAATGGTCCAGGAGTCACATGAATACCCCCTAAAAATCCCATCATTTTTTTATTGTATGTTCCCACATTGTACTCTGCCCGCTGTGCTCTTTGTACGAGTGATTTAGGATTATGAACAACAAGAGTTGGAGTCACTGCCATAAGTTTTATATTACCCTCAAAGTAAGACATAATACGCACAAGCGCCTCTGGATGAACAAGTGAGTCAGCATCAAGACATCCAACATATAGGGTTTCTGTCTTCTCTAATCCGAAATTTAAACATGTATGCTTACCACCATTTGTTTTAGTGAATGAACGAACATTTGAATACTTACTTTCTAGCTCTTGTAATTTTTGCCATGTGTTATCAGGACTTCCGTCATCAACCAAAATAATATGTAACTTATCCTCTGGATATCTGAGTTCCTGGAGTGAATGTACTGTTTTCTCCACAGTTCTTTCCTCTGCATAACAAGGCACTATAATAGTTACCGCAGGATACTCTTTCAAGTAAACCTTTCCTGTACGTCGCAAGATCTTATGTTGATACCGAAAAAACGTTACCAAGTAAAAAACCTGAACATATACAGAGAAAAAAGTGATGATAAAAAAGACAATGTCTCGAAATGAAGCCATACGTTAATATTGCATACTATATCATAGTATCTGGGATTTTAATAGGTGTAGAAATACTCTTCTAAGGACATTAATTTTCCTTTCACACCTATTCTATCCACCTGTACTCTCAGTTGATTTTTGGTCTCAAAAGTCTCCCCTGTCTCATTATCTCTAAACGAAAACTCCGAAAATTTCATAGTTGGGTATATTGCAAACTCTTTCTTTTGCCCGTTGCCATATTCATATATCATAAACAAAATACCACTTCTTAATTCTTGTGTGACAATGCTGTTTTGAGAATACATACGAATACTACTTGTGCTTACTTCAATATGAGTGGCAAGAGTTATGTGATTTTGAAGTAATGCTAACTGCCTGTATATAATCTCGTCAATTTCATATCGAACAGCAGAATCTTGTAATACTTTCTGTATATACATTGATGTATATAGAATTCCAACCACCAGAATGGTAAATACACCCATGTACAGCACAAGTTCTATAAGAGTAAATCCTTTTTTATAAGTTATATTTCTAGCCATAAGAGGACCGGTTCCGTATTAATTGTTGTGGAAATAAATAGCAAATTTTCTGATGTACATTCGTACGCTGATACTCTACCTGGAATATTAATATCTTTTTCGTGATCTAAACTAGGAATATTCCAAAATTGTAGCTCAGCATCTTCATTAGCTGTCATTGCGAGTATGGTTTCTGAATCCAGCATTTGAATATGATCAACAGTTCCATAAGTTCGTTTCGTTTTTAGCACTTCTGTTGTGGTACCCTTTTGAAGTAACAGACTTAACTCCCCTGATCCAACTGTACGCCCTAGGATTATATATGGATCTTTATATAAGACACTTTTACCATTTCCAAGAGTTAGAGGCGCATCGTATGTGAACTCGATATTAAATAGTGAGTTATACACTCGTAATTCTGGATCTGCAGCATTTGCAACCAGTATATTTCCATAGCTAGAAAGTAGCTGATTTGCCTGTCCGTCAATCTCCATACTATATATAGGAGTTCTCACCACTCCATCCCCTTCTATAGGAAACACAAACAATTCTGGACCAGAGTTACTTTTCTCAGATCCAAGGATTAATGTGTTTCCATATATTGCCAACTTTTTTGGTAATGATGCACTCGATGATAATGATGGTAATTTTACATTAAATAATTCTGAAATTAAATTTTCTGTAACATACAATGTTTTAAGGTGACTATTCACACTCGTATTTGCAACATATAAATATTGATCTAGTAGTTTTGCATCTTGAATACCTGGACCTACGTCAAGTGAAGATATGAGTGTGACTGTCGTATTTTGAGTATCAACATCAAACAGAAAAATATCACTTTCTGAAGTAGATGCAGAATCAGTTGTCAGAAGAAATCTGTTTCCGTTCAACTGATGAATACTTGAAATTCTAGTTGAAGTAGATAGATAGGCTTGGAAGTGTATTTGATTTGATGTATCGAAATGAATATCTTGCAACGTTTTATGCATGCCACAATACGGTTCACCGTATTGATATGAGACATATTTCTCAGGTGTTGCAGTATGTTTTTTTGCATATGTATGTATACTTGCAGCAAAATGAAAGACTGCAACAAAAACTATCACGGAGATCGCGAGTGCAAGCATTACTTCTATTAAACTAAATCCTTTTTGTGTATGCATATTATTGTACTGATTGAGTTAATTGATACATAGGCAAAATGATTGCCAAGCAAATACACAAAACCATAATTCCAACCAATACAATAAGCATAGGTTCAATTATTTTTTGTGCCCTATCAAATGCATCTTTAAGATTTTCTGCAATATGTTCCCTGCTCACACCAAAAACTTCTTGAAGTGTTCCAGTTTTTTCTCCTGATGCAATAACTGATATCCAGTCTTTTAATTTTTGCTTTAGAAATGGAGCAACGAGCCCAAGCGAATCGGCACATGTTTGACCTACCCGAACCCCTTCTGTTACTTTTGAAAACTCTTTTTGGATATATGGATTTTCAACAGATTCATGTGCAAACTGAAGTGACTGAAGTAAGGACACATGACTCTGTAACGAGATATGAACAACTTGCACCCATCGTTCGATATACCAATATAAATACACTTCTCGTACATATGGTGCTCTGATTGCAATATATTGTATCCACCGACTAATATATGAAAAATAAGTTGTTTTTCTTTTCATATATATCAGCACACACAACAAAACTATTCCAACACAAATATCGATATACCAGAAAGATATAACATGATTACTTGCTGCAATAAGAATTCGTGTAGCAAATGGAACGGTACTCATTGAAGAAAATAATGGACCAATTTTTGGAACAATTCCTACAAGAATCATGAGCAGCAATCCACACGCCATGATAAGCACCAGTACAGGATATATAAGTGCAGCAATAAGTTTTTGCACTTGCGCATATTGTTCTTTCAACATTTGAGACAGAATTCCACATACGAATTGCATTGATCCTGTTTGTTCTGCAACTCGGAGCAAAGACACTTCTGTTTGGGAGAATGTATTTTTTAATTCTGGCAACTCACATACATCTGAAAACCTCGAACCATCAATCAATTCTTCATAGATATACAAGCTGTCAGCATCTAACGCTGCAGTTCGTACCGACTCAGGAAGTGACTGTCCTGATTTCAAATAGAAAAATATTTTCTTGTACCATAATGATCTGGCTTCTTTGTTTTTTAATTTCATGAGTATATATCAAGTGTTATGCGATTAATTTCTTCTTCAGTTGTTACATGTCGAATATACATATCTGCACATGCATCACGAAGAAGGGTGTGACCTGTTTTCGATAAATATTGTTCAATCTCATATGGAGTCTTTTTTGTATGAATCATCTCACGCATTTCAGTATCTACCGGAACTATTTCAAATACCCCCTTTCGTTCTCCATATAATCCAAGTGAGTAATCAAACATACGAATCAGTCGCTGACTCAATATCATAGAAATTGAAGATGAAAGCATGTATGGTTCTATACCCATGTCGATAAGTCTTGGAATAATTGACGCTGCATTTGGAGCATGAATAGAAGCAAGAACTAGATGACCAGTAAGTGCAGTTTGAATCGCAGCGAGAGCAGTTTCTTTATCGCGAATCTCACCAATCATAATTACATCTGGATCTTGTCTTAAAATTCCTTTGAGCGCCTCCTTAAATCCAAAGCCTTTATCGGGATGTATTTGAATTTGTCTAATTCGTGGAATTGCAGATTCAACAGGATCTTCTATCGTGACAATATTTCGCTCAGTATCTATTTCGTCTGAAAATGCATGACTTGAATCAACTCCTTTTGCGAGATACCTCAGCGTTGTATATAGCGTACTTGTTTTCCCAGATCCGGTTGGCCCCGCCACAATAATTAGTCCTGAACTTTTTTTAAGTGAGGTAGTGTACCTGTGTACTTGATCGATTGTCATACCAAGTTCCGCAAATGTTCGATACCGCAACAATTCAGGTCGAAGCAGCCGCATCACACAATTTTCACCATAAAAAGTTGGTGCTATAGAAACACGTATATCAATACGCTCACCTGTTACATTTGAAATATAGTAAAATCTTCCATCTTGAGATTTATCATGAACATCTGAGCGAAGTTCAGCCAGAACTTTTATCTTCCCAATACACAAATCCAAATATTCTAATTCCAATCTTCCACTTTCATGAAGTATTCCAGAAATTCTAAAACGAATTTGAACAAAACTATCCTTAGGATCAATATGAATATCTGAAGCATTCATGGCGATCGCCTTCTCGATCAGTGTTGTTAGAAATATATGTATATCTTTTTGAAATGGTGTTTTAGCCACAAGAAAAGTAAACCATTTCAGTCATTATTAATAGCAAAAGAAAATATAAACTAATCCCTAAATTTTCCACAAACCCCTTTAAATATGGTATATATAATTCATGAAAGACTCTATAAAGAAACTATCAACAGAGAGCTACAAGGGGGTTCGAGACTTTTACCCTGAAGACCAATCTGTCCAGAACTACATTTTCTCAACATGGCGAAAAGCGGTGCATTCTTTTGGATATGAAGAGTACAACGCCTCAATACTAGAGAACACTGAGATCTATCATGCAAAATCAGGTCAAGAGCTTGTGAACGAGCAGACATATACATTTACAGATCGAGGTGACAGACAGGTTACTCTGCGACCTGAAATGACACCGACACTTGCCCGAATGGTCGCAGGAAAAAAGAGAGAGCTCCCTTTCCCTCTTCGACTCTACTCAATTCCAAATTGCTTCAGATATGAACGACCGCAACGAGGACGAATGCGAGAATTTTGGCAACTCAACGTTGATCTTCTTACAAAAAAACCAAGTGTCAGATATGATGCTGAAATTTTTCAATTGATTGCAACAATCATGAAAGGTTTTGGAGCAACAGAAGTTGATTATACAATTCATGTAAACTCACGAGCATTTCTTGAAGTGTTATACAAAGATTATTATGGACTGACAGATCAATATGCTCTTTCATTTCAAAAACTGACAGACAAAAGAAGCAAAATGAATGAGGATGAATTTATTGCAGAGTATTACAATATCTGCGATGAAGCAGGAATTGAAAATGTAAAAACACTTGTTGATATTCGAGACATTGATGATCTACAGCTATTGCAAAGTATTCCTTCAATTAAACCTGCACTTAATGAAGTGCTTGAAACTATTAAACTATGTAACGATGCCGGAATCTCAAATATTATCTTTGATGAAAATACGGTGCGAGGTCTAGATTACTATACAGGTATTGTATTTGAAGTATTTGATACGGATACAAATAATAACCGTGCCCTCTTTGGTGGTGGACGATACGATAGTTTAGTGGACATCTTCGAAGGAGCAACGGATGAAGCAACAATTTCAGGAATCGGTTTTGGAATTGGAGATGTCCCTATGTTAAACTTTCTTGAGTCTAGAAACTTGATTCCTGCATATGCAGCTCAAACTAATATTCTTGTTGCAGTTCTTGATGATAGCGAAGATACACTATCCTATGCTGACACTGTTGCAAGTGAACTTCGAGAATCTGGGAAAAATGTTGCAGTGCAATATACAAGTAAAAAATCTGGCGATATTATTTCATTTGCAAAAAAACTTGCAGTACAAGAAGTAGTACTTATAGGTGAAGATGAAGTGAAAAATAAAACATACTCAATTAAAACAATTTAATCATGAAGAAAGTTATCCTCGATATTGAAACACAAAACACATTTGCTATGGCAGGAAGTAATGATCCTACAGCACTTGATATGTCTATTATGTGTATTTATGAATCTGATACAGGAAAATATTCAAGCTACACAATCGAAACACTCCCTACCCTTTGGCCAATTCTTGAGAAAGCTGATTTACTCGTAACATATAACGGTGATCACTTTGACCTTCCTATTCTAAATAAATATTATAACGGTGATTTAACAAAATTTAGACACGTAGATCTTTTGAAAGAAATCCAGAAAGTGATTGGGCGACGGGTGGGCCTTGATTCAGTTGCACAAGCAACGCTTAACAAAGGAAAATCTGGAAATGGTCTTGAAGCTATTACGTGGTGGAAAAAGGGTGAAATTCAGAAAATTATAGATTACTGTATGGTGGATGTTGAAGTGACAAAAGATGTGTATGAATATGCTCTTAAAGAGCAGAAACTATTCTATATGGACAATAAGGACAAGCGAGTTGTACCCTTAGATACTCGAGTTTGGGAGCAAAGTCTTGAGCAAGATGTACGTATGACATACAGTTTGCCATTTTAAAAGTGGCACATATTTCCAATTGTTTGGTATAATTTCGAAATGGAACCAACATACAATAAAACAGAAGTAGCAAATTCAACTCCTGCAACTTCAACAAAATCAACTTTTGATAAAAAACAATTAATCACACCAATTGCAATTATTGTGGCTGGTGCACTTATTGCCTTCGGACTTTATGTAAGTGGAAATAAAAAAGATGGTAATGGCCAAGATCTTGTAAAAGGTGCTCTTGCAGCCCCAGAGTTTGAGATCGCCAAAGTAACTGATGCAGATCATATCAGAGGAAACAAAGATGCAAAGATTGTAATTATCGAATATTCAGATATCGAATGTCCTTTCTGTAAGGTGTATCACGATACTATGAAAAAAATTCACAGTGAGTATAAGGCAGACGAAGTAGCGTGGGTGTATCGACATTTCCCTCTTTCATATGGAGAGCAAGCGCTTCATAAAAATGCAGCAAAAGAAGCTGAGGCAACAGAATGTGTAGCTGAACTTGGTGGTCAAGATAAATTTTGGAGTTTTGTTGATGAATTATATTCAACAACAAAATCTAATGATGGTTTAGATCTTTCACTTCTACCTGAGATTGGATCAAAGCTAGGAGTTGATAAAGCAAAACTTAAAGCATGTATTGACAGTGGAAAGTATGCAACAAAGGTTAAGGAGTCATACGAAGCAGGTCTTAAAGCAGGTGCAGCAGGAACTCCTTATACTGTAATACAGTTTAACGGTGAAGATATTCCTCTTGTAAATGAACAAGGGCAAGGTCTTGGAGCATTACCATACGATGTAATGAAAAAGATCGTAGATCAAATGTTAGCTGCGAAATAATAACCACATATAAAAATAAAAATCTCGTACGTCTCAGACAGGCACGAGATTTTTATTTTGTATGTTCAAATTTTGAAACTCTAGTATTGAGAATTTTTGATTAGCTTTAGGAACATTAGTGACGGATTGTTCTTAAAGCTAATCAAAAATTCCTATGATATAATTTGGAGATATGCAAAAGTACATCGCGATTCGAGTTCACACAGCACTCTATTTATCTATCTTCTTTCTCGCACTCCATCATGTATTTGTGTACTTTGCGAACTCTTCTATTTTAAAATATTTTTTTGATCTTTCAGTAACTGAAGTGCTTTTGGTATATGGTATCGCCTCTCTTTTTGGTATTGCTGTGTATCTTACACTTGCCTCAATTAAGCTTAAAGGTACAAAGACAGTTATGTATCTTTTCACCTTTGCAGAAATGATCTGCCTAGGTGCAATGTATTTTGGAAGTATTCAAGGAAATCAAGCGGTGTATATAACAGCATTTTGTTTACATCACCTTATCACTCCTTACATCTTATACAACCTAGATATTCTATTTGAGAGCTATACACATATCGAAGACAGAGGAAAAGGTAGAGGGATTTATCTTACAATGTGGAACATCCCCTTTGTTACTGTACCATTCATTTTAAGTACATTAAGTGAGCAAAGTTTACCTGTAGTGTATATTGTATCTTTCTTACTTCTATTTCCCTTCCTATTCTTTGTATATACATACTTACAAGAACCCGATCTGACTCCACTAACAAAAGAAATTCACAAGCTTACACTTGAGCAAAAACTTGAAAATTTTTGGAAAGATAAACTAGACCGAAACTCATTTATTACACAGTCTATTTTGCATTTATATTATGGAATAACAGGAGTGCTTCTTCCGATTTATTTACACTCATATTTTGGATATGAATGGGATAAGATTGGTATATTACTCGCAATTACACTCATACCTTTTATTTTGTTTCAAATTCCTTTTGGTTCAATGGAAGATAGAGTTCATAATGAGAAAAATGTGTTTACCTGGGGTGTTATTATTACCGCAGTTTTCACCGCTATTAGTTTACTTATTAAACCAGCAACACCATACAACTTTCTTCTTCTTACACTCTTTTTATTCATCAGTAGAATTGGATGCAGTCTAATCGAGATTGCTATGGAAGGATTGTTTTATAAGCATGTAAATGAACGTGATGCATTTGCCCTTATGATGTTTAGAGCAGGAAGACTTGTACCGTATATTCTAGGAATTGTAGCTTATCTTGTTCTGTAGTAATCAAAACTATGCAGAAGCACATTGATTATACGCTTCCACTTTTGCATTATACTCTTTAATAAGATCTCTAAGGTTTCCAAGTCGTGCATTATATGACGCAACTCGTGCATTATATTCTTCAATAAATTCTTTTGATTTATTCTGCTCAGGATCTGATTCAATTTCATTTGCTATACTTTGCAATTGTTGTTCTTCTGCTTCAAGTGCAACTTTTTCAGCATCTACATCTTCTTTGAGTGTCGTAGGAACAGCAACACAAACAGGCGCTGGTTTACCAAAATGTTGTACAGCTAACCATTGCATATCACCTTTAAAAGTACCTCGTGCAACTGCAAGACCTAACTCTGAAAATTTTGGGTTCAAAATATTTTTTCTATGTAGCGGACTATTCATCCAAGCTTCTACCAACTTTTGGTCAGTTCCAAAATCTCCAAGTGCCAGGTTTTCTCCGACACTTTGATACACATACCCTTGCTCACGCACCAAGTCTGCTGCAGTTTTTCCTGCGGGTGAATCATGTTCAAAATACTGTAATGCAAACATATCTTCAACTTTAGCTACTGCTGAATTTGAAAGTTTTTTATTTAGCACCAAAGGTTTCAATCCAGCTTTTACTCGTTCTATGTTTGTGTATTTCAACACACCTGCAATACTCATTCCAGTTTGTGTTGGCTGTTTATTTTTACTTGTACTCGTACTTGTATATGACTTTACTGTCGTAGATGCGACAACTCCAGTTGTTGGACCCGTACTTGAAGCAGTAATCTCCTTCTCTGCTCCCTGTATAAAATTCTGCACTCGATCAGCACCTTTCTTAAAACCCCCCTTCACATCCACACCCCACTCTTGCAGCAAAAACATGCATAGTAAAAGCACAACGAGATATATAGTGTAACGGATGAGTCTGAACATGCTTATAATATATACTTATTTTGAATTAAGTTCAATGCACATAAATAATGGGATTTCCTTCCGAGCATTGTCTTCAATAGGTTTTTTAGGACCCTCTTCACTTTTCTTGTGTGAAATCCACTCCTCTAGTCTCGTAATCACCAGCCCGTGTTTGGCAAATATTTTTGTATAATACTGGAGAGGATGATGAAAAGAAAATGTTTCTTCTTTCTTTTCCCCTACTGCAGTTTTACCTGGATGCATATCAATGGCAAATTTCTTATCTGACATATATGTATACACCACTCTACCTTGGGCATTTCTATCTTTATCAAAATACCAATCACTTTGTTTTGGAATTCGAAACGTAGGATGATTGATCACAGCTACAAACGCACCTTCTTTTTTCAACACCCTTTTCACTTCCCCCATCACCGCACTGAGATCACTCATATTCTGCAGAGCCAGAACTGAATACATAACATCAATACTTTTGTCTTTTACAGTTGATAACTTTGATGCATCTGATTTTGTAAATGTAGCAACACTCCCTAAATCTTTTTTGGCGATTTCTAATAGTTCACCTGAAATATCTACACCGTGAAAATCAATCTTAATTCCCTTTGGGAGATTATCTAGAACATGATGCATAAAATACCCTTGTCCACACCCTAGCTCAAGCACAACATTCCCATTCTCAAATCCGCCTACATTAAGTAGACGGATTAGATTTGGCGCTATAACTTTAGCTTGGTACGTATCTTCATCTTGAAGATATTCATCATACCACTCTGAAACTCCTCCCCATGAGGTAGTTTGATTATTTTGTCTTGGCTGTTTTTGGTTTAGCTTTCGGTTTTGCATTTGGAGTCTTTAGAGTTTTCTTCACTTCTGCATGAACTGATTTCCATTGTCCTTTTAATTCAGATACAACTTCTGCAACTTCATCAAGTGTCATTCCTTTAATTTTTTTATATTTTTCACCTAATTCTTCTACAACTTTGTTATATGTTTCTTCGTTAATTTCTTTAGCTTTTTCTAATCTTTCAAGAACTTCTCCTTTCATTTTAAATGCCCAACTCTTAATGTGCTTAAGACTTTGCTTTCCTTTTTTAGTATTAAATAAGAACTTAGCACCTAACGTTGCTGCAACTAATAATCCTGTGATTCCTGCTCCGATCATAACTTTCTCTCCGGTTGTTGTTTTTGTTTGTGGTGTGTTTTTAGTCATATCTGAATTATATCACATTTTCTTTCTTGTCGAGCTTTTCTTCTTGTTGAAGAAAAAGCCAAGGATTGGGAGTACATATGGGATAACCTTCTTGGCTGCCCCATTTTCCTCGGCCGAATCCCCTGCCTTGTCTATCAGTGTTTCAACTCGGTCCATAGTGTGCTTAACGAACTTTGAGGCTCGGTAGACTCCATATAGGACCACTAAAAGGATGATTATGAGGATAAATACCGCGATTGAGGTGATGTAGAAGAATGTATTTGCATGTTCGAGGGTGGTTTGTTCCATGGGTTTAGTATAGCTTGTGAATGAAGAAACCGCCACCATCCCAGGAGGGTTGGTGGCGGAGGGGTATCTTATTCATACCAATACCAAGTCGCAGACTCCTCTTTAGCCTTTTCTAAGGCTTCAGCGAGATTCTTTTTGCACCTCAATTCAATACAGGTCATGATTGTTTTCTTATCAAACAGAGGCATGAATAGTCCTATCATAGGCTCCCATTTGCCACCCAAGAGATAACCACACACATGCTCAGAAATCGGATTGTGCGTAATCATTATGTCTCGATCCCATTGATGAGCAACTGTAATAACATCACCTCTACTCATGGAAGTGAAGATATTTCCATCATGCCTTTGGATTGGGGCGTGCTTAAGTGCCAACCATGCATGGTGATTCTTCCACCCTTTTTCAGGACGTTTGAGTTTGTGAATTTCTCGAGTCAGATGAGCTGCATGCATAATGAGGTGCATTTTGCCTGATGCATCATCAGACACCTCAAGATCACTGATAAATTTTTCCAAATTTTCAGGTTTGCAAAATTCATCATAAAATTCCCAGAATTCTGGGCTTCCAAATGCAGGCAAAGTAGTAGTTTCCATAGTAAAAGTTCTAACGTTGTTTGACTTATTTCCATCCTCCATACTACGGATATTACTCCTCTAGTCAACATCCTCCTTACTCTTCATAACTACTGTCTCATTAAAAAATAAGTAACCAGTACAGTTAATGAAAACAACAGTCCAAAAATAAGAATTCCGTAATAGAATGATTTTGCCAATTTATAACCTTGAGTAGCTTTTATAGGCTCCGGATTCGTTTCTGTTTTTTTCGCAAAAGATCCATAAGCTGCAAATAAAAATAAAATAGTCAAAATACCAAACACCCACACGATGCCAGGTTCTACATTTCCACCACTTAATCCTACAAAGAAAACCAAAATTAGTAACAGGATAAAAATAAAAGCAATACTATTTACAATTTTCTTCATTATAATGAAACAATATCACACATATAGCTTTTACTCAATCTCCACAATCTCCTTCACATCAATCTCCGCCTCACCAATCCCAGGCGCATCCCCAGCCTTCCCAAGCTTCTTCTCAATCGCTCTACTCCGGACCATTGCATTCTCAATCGTATTCCCTGCCTCCTGCAACTTCTTATGTGTCTTTTCAAGAATATCCCCGAACTTTCCAAACTCTGTCTTCACTCCATTTAAAATATCCCACACCTCACTTGATCTCTTCTGAATAGCAAGCGTTCGAAATCCCATATTCAAACTGTTGAGAATTGCCTGAATGGTTGTTGGACCTGTAATAATAACTTTATACTCTCTTCGCACGAATTCAAACAATCCTGGAATTCGAAGAATTTCTCCATACAAACTTTCAATAGGCACAAACAAAATACCAAAGTCAGTTGTGTGTGGTGTATCAATATATTTTGTGTGAATCTTTTTTGACTCTTCTCTAATACGAGTATCAAGTTGTTTTCTATTAAGTGCAATAGCCGCCAAGTCGCCAACTTCTTCTGCCTCAATAAGCCTTTGATAATCTTCTATTGGGAACTTTGCATCAATAGGAAGCCAAATATGATCCTTCTCTCCCTGACCTGGAAGCTTGATAGCATAATCAACCACATCTGCACTATTTTTCTTTGTCTTCACTTGAACTCCATATTGTTCAGTGGTCATAATTTCTTCGATAAGATTTCCAAGTTGTGCCTCACCCCAAGAACCTCGGGTTTTAATATTACTTAAAACTTTTTTAAGGTCTCCTACCCCAACAGCAATTGTTTGCATTTCTCCAAGCCCTTTATGTACCTGATCAAGTCTATCTGATACAAGTTTAAATGACTCACCGAATCTTTTCTCGAGTGTTGCGTGTAATTTTTCATCTACTGTTTCTCGCATCATATCTAATTTCTTTGAGTTATCTTGCTGTAGCGTTGTAAGCTTAGTTTCTACAGTTAATGTAAGCGAATTCAAAGTTGAATTCAAATTCTGACTAATCTCAGTTCGAATATCTTTTTGTCCACTACTTGTCTCAAGACGATTTCGTGACATTTCATCCTTAAATACAGCTTCAAGACGCCCAAGATCTTTTATCATCTCCGCAATTTTAGGATCTTCATTTACAACACTTTTCTTCTTTGTATGTATAAAAAATAAGGCCAGTAAAACAACTATAAGTATTGTCTGAACAATGAGTAATATTTCCATAGCCTTATCTTACCACAACCGCTTGATTCGTCACCCCTGGTACCTTTTGCATATGATCCATAAGGGACTTTGTTGTCCAGTACACATTTGCTTTGCCTGTAAATGGATCATGCACATAAAATCCTACAGGATTTTCCGCAGTTCCCTTGTACCCTACGACTGTTCTTGCGTGTTCTCCACGAATCGCTTTTACAAGAACACCTTCTGGAGTTGTCCATGTGTACATAGGTTCTGTTATTGATGTATACCCCCAAATCACAATAGGATTGCCCAGATCAAGTTCACGAGTCAAAAATTGTGCCGTAATAGCAGTTCCAGTTGCATATTCACCAGTCCTACCAAAACTCTCAACCGCTCGAAGTACTGGTTTTCCATACACTCCATACCCGCCGTTTGGTCGTCCAGACACATCAACAAAACCTACATACTGCTTTTGAGGATCATCCCAACGATTATTAGTCCAATCCTTTACTCTTGGGTTGTAGCCAAATTGAGTGAGAACTTGAATATCATTCTTTTTAATCCCTCGATATGCCAAAGCCATTCGAAGTGCAGATGCCTCACAACTGTTTGGATATTGTTGCTTATAATAAGGAACTTTTAACTTAAAGTCCTTGTAGACAGAACTTGTTGCTGCACTGGCATGTGAAAAAATACCAATGACAAAAATAGCTATAAGAACATATATACCTCGTAATTTCATATATTCATTCTAGCATATCCGTCTACCAAGCTCTAAGGATGTACTCATTCAACAAATCCTTATGTACAAACACCTCTTGCCCACTTGCAGTTGCTGCATAAGAACCTAATTCATACGCACCAAACAAGAATGTAATCCCTTGATCACTTAACAAGAAATGATCTGGAAGTTGAACATTCAAATTTGAAAGTTCATCAGCAAGTGAATCACATCGTAGACATGTAGTTGCAGCAGATCGAATTTGTTTATCTATTTCTTTACGTAACACACTTTCATAATCTCCTTTGAATAAATCTGAGAGCATAAGCTTTTTACCAGTTTTCAAATCAACTGACTGAGACACATACAGGAATGTTCCGTGCGCTCCTCCAGTATCAATATATTGTGAATACACTAACGACATCACACTGGTCTCATTGTTGATATATGTTTTATCAGATTGTAATTTTCTTTGGAAAATAATATCTCTTCCAGCTATAGCTGACGCAGCATCTGCTAGTTCAGTTGCTGTTTGCTCATACACAGCTTTAGATTCTTTTTTAAATTGCGCGTTCATTCTTTCTTCTACAGTTCCAGATTTTGCTCCCACAAATTGCGGATATTCCACAAGAGCATCATATTCAGATGATGAGTCAGAAAAATATTCTGTTTTAATTTCAAATGTAGTTACTGTCGTTGTTGCAGTAGATGTTGCGGTTATTGGTGTCTGCTCTTTTCTATTTCCACCATATGTCAAAAAGTAAATCGCTGATCCGAGCAAGAACAGTACGAGTAGTGTTAAGATTGTTTTATGTTTTTTCTCCATAATTGTTTTAATGTAAATTTAATTTTATAGATCCTGACTGTGCGTCACTGTATCAGCATGTGCAGAAATTCCAGTTTCATTTGCAGCTACATATTCCCCGTTCAGTGCAAGAGTATTCATTGCAAGACGATCAAGAAGTATCACTCGTGCTTCACGCGCATAATCTTCTTGTAAATGTTTTGCAAAATAATGAAGTACAGGATCCTGGATAGCTCGTGAATATGAATATGTCATCGGAAAATCATATGGGCCTTGCTGCATTATTTTAGAAAGATTTTCTGTAGCCTGGATTGGAGTTTGTCCACCAGATAAAAATACAATACCTCCAATATTTTTTGGCACACATGTTCGAAGTACTAATGCTGTTTCTTTTGCAACTTCTGAATTTTCAACTTCTTCACCACTCTTAAGTCCTGGAAGTACCATTGAGGTTTTCAAGATAAGACCAGTCATATCTACTCTATACAACGCCAACTCTCCGAACAAATGAGTAAGTGTTTTTGTCATCACATCTCGAGTCTCATGAATAAGGTGTGTACCGTCATATAACACTTCAGGCTCTACCATAGGTACAATTCCTGCTTGCTGTGCAATAGATGCATACAAGGCAAGATTTCTCATGTTTGCTGCAATACCTTCTTCTGTTGATCCGTGTACATCAACAACCGCTCTCCATTTACAAAAACGTGCACCGAGAGCGTAGTACTCCTCCATTCTTTCTTTCAAACCGTCGATTCCTAGAGTTAGTTTTTCTCCTGGAAAGTTAGGCAAATCCATAAGTCCTTTATCCACTTTTATACCTGGAACTATGTTGTTTTCAGTACAGTATTCTGCAAATGTCTTACCATCGATCTTTTGCCGAAATGTCTCATCGTGGAAAATCACACCACTAATCTTTTCGCTTAGGTTAGGAGTACCAATAAGGAGGGTTCTGTAGGCCAGTCGGTTAGACTCATTTTGAGGAACCTGCAAAGCCTCAAAACGCTTATGAATAGAAGCCACGCTTTCATCAGCGGCAAGTATTCCTCGCTTTTCAGTGAAAATCTTTTGTATTGTATCGTGCAGTGTTTGTTGAGTCATAATATACAAGTATATCATGTAGAATATGAGTTTTCCTACTCCAATAGAACATTTAGGCTTATATTACTTGGCTTTTATTGGTACTTGCTTTTTTATACTGGATATGGTATAATATACACATACAAAGGAAGAGTTCCTGCGTAACAATCCCTCGTTTCAACCCATTCTGAAATCATGAAAAAGCTCCTTACAATGTTGGTTCTGGCACTCGCTGCCGTGTCCCTCACCTCCTGTGGAATCACCTACCAACCCCACGCTGGTGGCAATTATGGCGGCGGCGGAGGTTATCCTCCTCCTCAGATGCGCCATCCACAAGGACCTCAGTATGGTGGTGGTTACCCTCCCCAAATGCGTCCTCAAGGACCGCAATACGGTGGAGGTTATCCTCCCCAAATGCAACCTCGGCCGATGCCACGTCCTCCAATGTACGGCGGTAACCCTGGTTACCCTCAGTACGGAGGTGGCTACTACGGTGGCCCTCCTCAACAGGACCCTCGGATGCGGAATCCTAACTACCGGGACTTTAATCAGTCCTACAGTCAAGGAGTCGTCCCTCCCGGCCGCAATTCCATTGGCTACGACCAATGGCGCCAACGCTGGGGCAACTAACATTGCCCACAAGAATCAAAACAAAAGACCCTCTCGCTTCATCGCGGAGGGTCTCTTTTTATTTATACTTTTAGATACCTTCTGATTGCCAAGAAACTTGATATTGCTCCAAGTGTTGATCCTGCGACCAGTAAACTTACTATAATTATAACAAGATGATCTTGATAGTATGCAAACAAGTTCATGCCTGTTCCCAACTTATCAGTCCATTCACCAAGTGAATTCGTAAGTGGTATCATGAGCAGCACCGTGACAATAGCTGATACAATACCGTACAAAATTCCAACAGTAACAAATGGTCCTCGAATATATGTCTCACTTGCTCCCACCAATCTCATTACTGAAATTTCTTCTCGGAAAATATAGATTGCGAGTCGAACTGTGTTAAATGTAATAAGAATTGAAACTGCGGCGAAGAATATTGCAATCAAGAATCCTAACTTGTTTGAAGCGTTAATGATTCGTGTAATCGCGTCAATTGCTTGCTTGTTTTTTGTATAGTTAATCTTTTCAACAATTCCATTATCATTTGTTGTGATTTCTTTATTTTTCAAAACTTCTACAATCGCATCATATTGTGAAGGATCTTTAGCTTTAATATTTAAACTTGCAGGGAGTGGATTTTCTCCAATCTCATCCAATGCCTGCAGTGTTGCCTCTTCGTCTTTATGTCTCTCTCTAAAAGTTGCATATGCTTGCTCTCTAGAAACATATTCAACAGACGCAATCTCTGGCATTTGTTTCAAACTCTCAGACAGTGCAATCATTTCTTCTTCCTCTGCTCCTTTTACAAAATATACGTTAATATCTACTTTACTCTTAATTGTTTCAAGCGTAGAAGACATCACTACACCAAAAAAAAGTATCATGGAAATAACTGTAAGCGTCACTGTCATGATAAGTACAGAGGCAAGCGAAACTGAACTGTTTCGCCAAAAACTAATTGCTCCCGATTTTATTGTTCGTCTAAGTTTCGTAATGATCATTATATGTAGTAGATTAGATTATAAAATATATTTACCTTCGATACTATCGAGAGCAACTTTTCCATCTTTAATTGTAATAACTCTTCGGCCAAGGTTATCAATCACCCCAACGTTATGCGTTGTTAAAATAATTGTTGTTCCTAAATCGTTGATCTTCTTAAGAAGTTGAATAATCTCGTATGTGTTTACAGGATCGAGGTTTCCAGTTGGCTCATCCGCAATAATCATCTCTGGCTGATTCACAATTGCTCGTGCAATTGCAACTCTTTGTTTCTCTCCTCCAGACAATTGATCTGGAAAACTGTGCGCCTTATGTCGCAGCCCAACGAGATCGAGTGCATGTGGCACATCAGATTCAATTTCAAAATCTGCTCGCCCCGCTGCCTCCATTGCGAAGGCCACATTTTCATATGCTGTCTTGTCAGGTAATAGTCGAAAATCTTGAAACACCGTACCCACTCGACGTCGATACATGTTCATGTGTTTTCTTTTAAGTTGATGAATATTCATCTCCTCAAAAATAACCTCACCTTCTGTTGGAGATTCTTCTCCTAACACAAGTTTTAGTAGTGTTGTCTTTCCAGCACCAGACTGACCAACAATAGAAACAAATTCTTTTGGTCTGATGTGAATATTAATATCTTTTAAAGCAGTATCACCTGTGTGATACAGCTTCGTAACGTTAGTGAACTTAAGCATATAGGGATAAGTATATCATAACTGTAGTTATGTCAAAAAGAACTTTTATATAACAACACACTGTGTCAAAAATACTATTTTGTAAATCCAGACTCACCTAAAAGCTTTGATAACTTTTCTCGATGTTCTTTCATAACAATCATAGTTGCTTCCATTTGCCCTTTCCCTTTTTTAATTTCCTCTTGTATTTTTTCACCAATCACTTTAAAAAACTCTGGATCCTTTTCTATAAGGCCCATAATTTTTTGTTGCTGATCCTCAGGTACACCCTTGAGTTGTTTCTTGACTAATTGTTTTGTGATGAAATCTTTAAAGAATGCCATTACCCTATGGTAACAGTATTAGCTTTATTTCTGCAACTATACGATCATGCGCTTGGAGTGATATAATAGCGTTTTCAACATTCCCTGCCTGTACATATTCTTCTGATTTCAAAAGGAATTTTTGTGCCTCTGCAAGCATTTCAGTTGTTGAAGCTGTAGATTCGATATCAGACAATTCCTTCTTGTCTTCTGTTAATCGATCTTGAATACCTTTAACTGTTGTTGTAGCTGAAGATGAAGCCTCTAGAACTGATACCTCAGTCTCTTTTCGTTCAAGTTCAAGTCTTAGGTCCGTAGTCTCCATCACCTCATCACTTACTGAAGTAGCAACTTTATACAGCTCATCAGCCTTAAGAGCAGTCTCTAGTGTAAGCACAATCTCTTTTGCCTCTGTAATCTTATTTTCTTTTACAAGAGAAGCAACTTGGTTTCTAATTTGTCGAGAACCACTTGTCACCTTGTCAGTTAAGTCTTTTTTATCTGAAGATACGTCTGCAAGAGCAAAAGTCTTTAGTGCAACAATATCTTTCTTAGTTTCTGTAAGTGAGTTCTGTAGTGCAATCTCTGATTTTACTTGATTAAAATCTCCAATAGCCAACTGAGCTCTTTCAACCAAACCGTCTCCAAATACTCGTCCAACAAAAAATAGGACAAATACCGGTAGTACGTATCGTGAGAACATCACAAAATATGGTGATGGGATGTTTGTTGTATATTTTGGTCTAAGAGGTGAAGACACTAAGCTTGCAGGTTGTTCAAATACAGAGTTAAGGATTGAAGCCTTTTTACCAACATCCAAAGACACAGACTTTTTTAGTCTCATCTTCTGCAGTGTATGAATGATGTTGTTAGTGTCTTGTAACATTTGGTGGATAAATTTTTAAACGGATATATTACGAATTCATAGCTTTTTTTAACACTTCTGCAATTCTGTGCAGTTTTACCGAGACAGTGTTTTCCCTCTCGTTTAGAGCAAGAGAAATTTCCGTGACTGACAAACCTTCAAAATATCTCATATAGATAAGTTCCTGCTGACCTGGCTTTAGCTTAACTATATGTTTAGTTAATTCTTTAAAGTTAATATCTGTTTCAGTTGATGATGTAATATCTTCATCTGAAGCAAGTAGGTCGTCAGCACCCTCTTCATCTATAAGCGCATCTAGTGAGTAGTTCTTTTTTAGTCTGTATTGGTCTACAACAGCATTTCGAAGAGATTGAAACAGGATTGCTCTGTGATTCAGATCAACTCTATTCTCCTCCTTTGGATTGTTTCTTAACTTCTGTAAGTATGCAAAGTATTTGATGAAAACATCCTGGACCAGGTCTGTAGCCTTTTCTGCATCACTAAGTCTAAAGTAAGCAAATCTATACAGTGAATCGATGTATTTGTAATATATCTGTTCAAAGAGCTTTTTAAAATCTGTTTCTGAAATAGACCATATATCTTTGTAGGAGTCGTTCATATGTGAGATATGTGTATGATCTTCTTTCATGTTAGATAACGTTTTACGACGAGTAATATTACAATTTTTACAAGGAAAAATAAGGTATTTATGCGTTTGTTATACCTTTAAGAATAAGCAGAGTCGCAACTATAACCCCAAGGAAGCTTAGGATGAATTTGAATGACGTACTGTCTAACATTTATACACTATAACATCTTTTTACTTTGAAATATAGACATAACAAAAGCCACCCTTGCGGGTGGCTTTTGCGGAAGCTTTTCAATTTTTAGCTAACTGTTATGTAAATTCCGAAGAAGTTACAAACGGTCGACTATCTACTGAATGAAGCTGTTCCTTCACTATCAAGAGCTTCGAATCCTCGTGTTGATGTAGCGAAAGTACCGTTTGTGGCTGCTTTCCATGCTACAGACTCGATGAATGCTCGAACTGTGTTTGTAGTTCCGATTGAGAATGATGATGATGCGAATGTCTTAGAGAAGTCAACATATTTTGTTGCTCCGTCTGCAAACAATGAAAGACCACTTTCTGAAGGAACTCCAACCACTGATGAAGTAGCGATAACTACTCCTGTAGAGATGTTCTTGATTCCGATAACTGCGAATGTAGATGTTGATAGATCTCCACCGTCAGCCATAATTCCAAGTCGGAAGTTAGCAACAACTGCAGTATCGATACCGTCGTTAGTTACTGTACTTACTGATGATGAAACTTTACTGAACTTTGCAACAATTGGAGCAAAGTAGTTATAAGGACCTGCGATTGATAGACCTGAAATAGTTGCTGATGAACCATTTGGTTTCTCATAAGAAACTGCAGTAACTTGAGTTAAGATAACTGTTCCAGTTGCTGTGTTTGAAGGCATATCTACTTTAACTGAGAAAGTCTTAGTAGTATCTGCTGAAACAACAATGTTTGAGTTACTTAGATCAAATGTAACTGAAGTTGATCCTGATCGAGCATCAACGATAGTTGATCCATCGTATAGGTAAACGTTTGAAGGCAATGTTCCAGAAGCAGTAACTGCTACTGTTACACTGTTAAGCTTTGAAGAACCTGTTTCTGATTTAACAGCGAATGTTGAAGAAAGAACTTTTTCTGCTCCATTTCCGTTAACGTTAACTCGGTAGTTGTTAGCGTAAAGTGTTGTTGCGTCTGCCTTAGCTGTAAGAGTAGATGTACCTGGTTTCTTGAAAGTGTGTGTTCGCACATCTCCTAGACCATTGTAGTTACTGATACCTCGTCCGTCCACAACTCGAATTCCCTGTCCTGTAGCTCCTCCATAAACTGTAACAGCAACTGTTCGATCTGTATCGATTGAGTTAGTGTTAAATGAGAATGTAAGGTCCTTAGCAGTATCTTTAGCAACTCTGAATCCTAGACCAGCAACTTGTAGGTAGTAAGTTGTTACACCGTTAGTTGTGACCTTTGAGAAAGTAGCTGAAGAAACTGGGATTGTTTGTAGAACAGTTGATCCGTCCTTAACAATAACAGTGTTGATAAGTGTTGAAGGGTTCTCTTCTGAACCTGCGTTAGTTACAGATACCTGTAGGTTAACTCTTTCAACTGTAATATCAGACTGCTTTGCTCGGAACTCAATTCCATAAACAGGAACATCTGTACTGAATTGTACATTTGGATTGTTTGTTGGAGTTACTGCTACTCGAACTTCTGCAAATCCTTCACTTCCTGATGTTGAACCACCAGTTGATGTAGGCTGGCAAACGTATCCAATTGGACATGCTGCTGGAGTTGTAGGAGTTGTTGGTGCTCCTGCGTTCATAACTGCTCGTGTAAGAGGTCCGAAAAATCCAGAAACTGGAGTAATTCCGTTAGCTCTTTGGAAGTCCTGAACTGCTCGCTTTGTAAGTTGTCCGAAATAACCTGTTGGAGTTACTGAAAGGTAACCACCAGCAACTAGTGCAGATTGAAGTGCTGTAACATCAGCTCCTCGTGCTCCTAGCTTTAGGTTTGTATTGAACATGTAACCTTGCGCTGATGCTCCTACAGTAACTGTAAGGGCAAGAGCGAAGATTGCTGCTTTGAATGTATTTTTCATAATGTTTGATTTAAATATAAGTAGTGCGTTTTAAATGTCTATTATTAATAATAATTGATAAATCTAGACACGCACTACTCGGGCTAAATCTTTGCGAACCCGTCTTGAATATCGATTGAACCAATACTCAAAACGGACCCGAAAGCTAACCTGTACCAGTGAAAACGGGTACATAGGGGTTATATTACAACTTTTAAAGGGTTTTTAGCAAAAAACCCATATGTCCTATAGTTTATTACCTAAGGGAGTACTTACTCCACCGTCTTTCCCCTGTCTTTTTCAATGTCCCTGACAGAACCAAGCTCGTAAGCTCTCTCTGTATCGTTTTAGAGCTACATCCTTGAATAGACTGTATGAACTCGTGGATAGTAGCTTGTCCTTTAGATTTTACAACCTCTAGGATCTTTTTCCGTCGGGTTCCAATGTCCAAGGTTGTAGTGACTGAACTTGCTATCGTAGGTCTTTCTGTCCTTTTTGGTTCTACTGCTTCTTTAGGTTTTTCAACCACTGAATCAACCCTTCCAACCTCGGCTACTATTTCCTTAGAAGGAGCAGAATCAACAGTCCTTGAGAGTGCATTTTGTTGGTCTTTGAACTTAAGAGTTTCTTCAATTTGAACCTCTCTTTGTCCTCCTCTAACTTCCTCTCCAATGCTTCTAATTGCTCTTAGGAGAATAGTAGCATTCACTTCTGTAATAAGGTCTATCTCCCTTGCCAAACCTACCAGGGTTGATAAGGCATCTGTGTGCCGAACCTCCTTGCTTGTAAGTATATCCAAGGCAGCTTTCCGTAGGGTTGATTTTAAAGGTTCCCCTTCCTCGAAAAGGTCAGTTACCATGTATATTGCCTTTGAAACAGCAGCTCTCTCAATCTGTCTTTTAGTAGTAATGGCTGTGTCTTTTTTTGGCTCAATAGGTGTAAATTGATTGTCCATTAGCAAACAGTATATATAAGACAAGTAAAAAAGCAAGGCTTAAACTCTCCTCATGGTAAAATAGGACACATGTCCAAAAAGATTTCAAAAACGAGAAAAAAGAGAGACTCTCGATCATCTGTCTCTGAAAGCAAAGAAAGTGTTGGCGTATCAGACTTTTTTAAAGGAATGAACCCAAGTGTGTTGCCGGAAAATCCCTACGTGAAGAACACTGTCCTTGCACTTGTCTTTTTTGTCCTATTCCTGTTCTTCATGCTTGCTCCTTTCAACCTAGGGGGAGCAATCGGATCAACTAGTTATACATGGTTCCACGGACTCCTAGGGTACGGGTATTATGTTCTACCCTTCTTATTTGGGGTTCAGACCTATTTTTATAGTGTACACAAAGAAAACACTGCTTATACAAAAACTAAAATCTTCTTTGCCGGAATATTCCTTATATCAGTACTAGGTATATTAGAGATATCTATTCTAGGAGCAGGAGGAATTTTTGGTCAATTTATAGCAGAACCTTTACTAAATCTATTTGATAAAACACTTGGGTATATAGTACTTACAGGGATGCTACTTATATCTCTTGTTGTATTGTTTGAATATTCGTTTAGATTAAAGAAAGATATACAGGAAGAAGAACTTGAAGATGACGCATCATTTGTAGATAAAAAAGACAAAAAACTACGTATTGAAATCCAAGGAGAACCTGAGGATGTGTTTATAAAAGACAGATTATCTATAGAAAATGTAAAAGACAATCTAAAGGACGCCATAAAACCTTTGCAGGCAAAGGTTTCTGAAGATAAAGGTCAAATGGACGAATTGATGCAAATGAGTCGAAAGTCATTACTTCTTGGAAGAGTGTATGTTCCCCCTCCTCTTTCTCTTCTAGAGAAAGATAAAGGAAAACCTGAGGTTGGTGATATTAAAGTGAAAGCAAATATCATCAAAAGAACTCTCCAGAACTTTGGTGTACAAGTAGAGATGGATGAGATCTCAGTAGGACCCTCAGTGACACGATATACAATGAAGCCTGCAGAAGGAGTAAAGCTGTCACGAATCCTTAATCTACAGCAAAACCTTTCTCTTGCACTTGCTGCTCACCCTATTCGAATTGAGGCCCCAATCCCAGGTAAATCCCTAGTTGGAATCGAGGTACCTAACACTATCAAAACAGTTGTTGGTTTAGGAACATTACTTGCAAGTGACGAGTTCCAGAAAGCACCAGAACCACTCCTTATTGCACTTGGTAAAGGAGTGTCTGGAAAAATGTATTATGAGAACCTTGCAAAGATGCCACACGTACTTATTGCCGGTACAACTGGATCTGGAAAATCTGTGATGATTCACAACCTTGTAACATCTCTCTTGTACAAGAACTCACCTGAGAATCTAAGATTTATCTTTATTGACCCTAAGCGAGTTGAGCTTACTCTATATAATAGAATCCCTCACCTACTCACACCCGTGATTACTGACCCTAAAAAAGCCATCCAGGCGCTTAAATGGGCAGGAAAAGAAATGACTCGACGATACGACTTACTAGAGAAACATCAGGTACGAGATATTGATTCGTATCACAAGAACATTCTTACTCCGGCACTTGAAGAAGCCAAAAAGGTTGCGGACAAGAAACCAGAGCAGGCAGAAAATCTTGGAGAAGGACTACCTGAGACAATGCCCTACATTGTTGTTGTGATCGACGAGCTTGCTGACATCATGCAGACATATCCAAAAGAACTCGAGTCTGCAATTGTTCGACTTGCTCAAATGTCTCGAGCTGTTGGAATTCACCTAGTACTTTCAACACAACGACCATCTGTAAACGTCATTACAGGTACCATTAAAGCAAACATCCCTTCTCGACTCGCACTACAGGTTGCTTCACAGATTGACTCAAGAACAATTCTTGATGATAGAGGAGCTGAAGAACTTCTTGGTAAAGGAGATATGCTCTTTAAAACAGGTGCAATGTCTAGTCCACAACGAGTGCAATCTCCAAACATAGTTGAGGGTGAGACAAAGAAGATTGTAAAGCATCTTATTGATACAATGGAATATATACCTGAGACAATACAACTTGGTGTTCAGGAACAAGAAAATGCCGGCTCTAACGCAATCTTCTCATCTTCATTTGAAGGTGGAGATAGTGAAGATTCTGATGATGATCTATATGAAGAAGCTAAGCAGGCAGTTATCGACGCTAAAAAGGCTTCCACTTCGTACTTGCAGAGAAAATTCCGTATTGGATACTCTCGAGCAGCTCGACTTATGGATATTCTTGAGTCTAAAGGTGTAATCGGTCCATCAGATGGAGCAAGACCCCGAGAAGTTTTGGTAGGAAAAGAGTCTAGTTCACAACAAAACAATTCACAATCTGATGCTTTAGAAACAGATGCTGATACCCTTCTCCAGCAAGAGTACGATCGAGAGCCTACAGATCGGGTTGTCTAATATTACGCAAATATTGAATATTTATTTATAATAGCTTAAACTTACACTATATAGTATGACACTAGGATACACGGATGGAAAAACAAAAATTAAAATAGGTTTTTTTAGCTTAGGTATCCTAAGTTTAGTTGCTTTGACAGGCTTTGAGTTACGTAAGGTTATAAGAGGTCCTCAAGTAGATCTTTCATGTACAACTACACATTGTGAGCACATTGTCACAGACAGTAGCCTATACCCTCTTACAGGAACAACATCAAACATTTCCGAGATTCATATTGGTAACAGAAAGATATATACAGATACAGATGGAAAATTCAATGAATATATCACCTTATATCCAGGCTCAAACAACCTAACTATTTCAGCCAAAGACAGATTCGGTAAAGAAGTCAAGAAAGATATCAGTGTATACTATACAAGTACTGAGACGGATACAAAATTATAGACCTAATTAATACCCTATATACCCACTATGCAAAAAAAGAAAACTACAAAAAAACTGACAGAGGAAGAAGAGATGGCGCTTGAAGATCTTGAGATCGAGAATGCCAAAGCCTCAAAGAAAAAGGTTTCTTCGAAAGATTCTATGCAAGATACTATTGCTGACACTATTGCAGAGATTAAAAGTAGATTTGGAGACGAATCAATTATGAAGCTTGGAGAGAAGCCTAAGGTGGATTTAGATGTAGTGCCAACTGGATCTATTGGTCTTGATGCTGCTCTTGGAGTAGGCGGACTACCACGAGGAAGAATTATAGAAATATTTGGCCCTGAATCTTCAGGTAAAACTACCCTCGCCCTCCATGTGATTGCTGAAGCTCAAAAGAAAAATGGTGTGTGTGCATTTATTGATGCTGAACATGCCATGGATCCAGACTATGCAGCAAGACTCGGAGTAAATATCAATAACCTTCTTATCTCTCAACCTGATGCCGGAGAACAAGCCCTTGAAATCACAGAGAGTCTTGTACGAAGTGGAAAGATTGATGTTATTGTAATCGACTCTGTAGCAGCCCTAACACCGAAAGATGAGATCGAGGGAGATATGGGTGCACAACATGTTGGAAAACAGGCTCGACTTATGTCACAAGCACTACGAAAGCTTACTGCCATCGTTGCTAAAAGTAAGACTATTGTCATTTTCATAAACCAGATTCGAATGCAGATTGGAGTTATGTTTGGTAACCCAGAAACTACTCCTGGAGGAAAAGCACTTAAGTTTTACACATCAATACGACTTGATATTAGACGTATTGCTCAGATCAAAAAAGGTGAAGATGTTATGGGAGGACGAGTACGAGTTAAAGTTGTAAAGAACAAAGTTGCTGCCCCATTTAAGCAAACTGAGTTTGATCTTATGTACAACGAAGGTATTTCACTTGAAGGTGAAATCATCGCACTTGGAGAAAATATGAAAATTATTTCAAAAAGCGGATCTTCATATGCATACGGTGAAATAAAACTCGGGCGAGGATATGATGCTACTCGACAATTCCTAAAAGAAAATGTTGATATTCGAAAAGAGATTCTTGATCTTATCCGATCAAAGCTAAAAGAGGCGTAACAATCTCAAAAATAACATATGCAAACAAAAAAGACTGAAGTTAATTGCTTCAGTCTTTTTTGTTATCCAACTTCCCTCTTTCGAGTTAGGCGTTGTTGATATATGGAATCAAAGCCATAAATCGAGCTCGTTTAACGGCAAGAGCTAGATTTCTCTGATGCTTAGCAGTTACTCCAGATCGCTTTCGTCCTGTGATTCGTCCATATTTGTTTAGGAATTTACCTAGAACATGCACATTTTTGTAATCAATGTGTTGAATGTTGTTTTCAGTAAAGTAGCACTTTTTTGACATGAATAAATGTAATTGTTTTTAATATTTTATAAATTAGAATGGAATGTCTTCTGGGTTTATCTCTTCATCAGGATACTTTACAGTACCTATGTCAGAATTTCCTGTATCTTGAGATGGTGCGTCGTTGTCTGCAGAAGAGAAATTACTCTGACTTCCTGCCCCACTACCTGTACCTTTTGGTCCAAACTGGAAGTTCTCAAGAACTATTTCAGTTCTGTATTGTTTCTTTCCATCTTGTCCGTCCCAAGAACGAGTTTGAATTCGTCCTTCTACAAAAATAGGGTTTCCCTTCTTGATGTATTGGTGAATAAGCTCAGCTTGTTTTCCGAATGCCACTACATTGTGATATTCAGGAATATCTTTTTTAGAACCAGATTGATCTTTAATAGTTCTGTTTGTAGCAACACTAAATGATGATACGTGAGTTCCATTAGGTAATGATTTTAATTCTGGATCTTTAACAAGATTTCCATATAAAGTTACTTTGTTGATGTACATAGTACGTTTTTTTGTTTTTAGTTAATAATGTATGTTTTTCACACACGTTGAACACTAAAAGATACAAATTATAGAATTTCAGCATCAGCAGCCACCCCTACAGGTTCTGTTGTTGCATCTTTCACAGGAATTACCTCTTCCGTAGAAACGCTGTCATTGGCAAGGAGATCTTCAGAAACAATAGTATCTTCTCGTACAGTTTTTACGATAAGATATCGTAGTGTATCATCAAGTCCTTTTACGAACTTTTCAAACACTGCGAGATTCTTTGCTTCTAATTCGAACTTAACCCAGCCAAAGTACGCGGTTTCATACCATCTCTTTTGAGCTTTGATAGTCTTTGGAATTTCATATGCAAGAGTTACAAGTCGAGGTGTAGATTCAGAGATAAATTCTCCTTCTAGTTTTTCGATCTGTGACTTAATTTTTGAAAATTCTACTTGAACATCAGCCTCAGAGAGGGTCGGGAGGAGATGAATTCCTAATTCATATACCTTGAAGCCTTCCTTTGTGCTTATTGTTGTAATTTCGGTCATGACGGTTACTTTAGCACGTATCTTACTGAAAAGCTAGTCCATTATTGTCGACTGGACGGTCTTTTAGCCAGTATTTACAAGCGTTTCTGTATAGGGTCTCTTTTACAACTTCAAGTGGAATTTGCTTGATTTCAGCAATTTTTTTATAAATATCAATCACATGGACCGGAGTATTCCTCTTCCCTCTATGAGGGACCGGAGATACATATGGACTGTCGGTCTCCGCAAACATACGATCTAGAGGCACAAAACGCACCAGATCTTCATATGCTTTAACAAACGTAATTACCCCAGTGAAAGAAATACTGAAACCAAGATCTAAGAATGCTTGCGCCTCCTCCGTTGTTCCAACAAAGAAGTGAGCATTCCCTCTATACTCTATCTCTCCTTTCTTAAAATACTTTGAAAGAATCGATAAAGTTTTTTGATACGAATCTCGAACATGGAGCATGAGTGGGAGATTATATTTTTGCGCAAGCTCGATCTGATTTTCAAAAACTTTTTCTTGAGCAACATTGTCTACATCTTCAGCATACTTTTCTTCCTCGACATGTTTAGTTCGAAAAAAATCCATACCGCATTCGCCTATGCCAACGAGCTGTGAGGATGAATTTCCTGAGATCAATGCTTCGAGACCACTTTCCTCGTCTGCCTCGTCTACATATACAGGATGAAGTCCTACGGTTGCATAACATACTTCTGGATACTGTTTTGCTAACTCTAACCCTGCAACAGAAGTTTCTATAGTAGTTCCAACATTAATTGTCACCACACCTTCATCTCTCATATGGGCAATCACCTTCTCACGGTCTTCATTGAAATCTTCAAATTGTAAATGACTATGTAAATCTACGTACTTTGACATACAATTATATCTTTAGGAATAAAGGTTTTTCAGGCATTTCTCGATTTTGGACACACTTTTGTATTTCAGGAACAGCGTGAGGAAGAATAGGCTCTGCAAAACAAGCTAGTGTGTAGAACTTCTTCATCATTGAGCTTACAAGCTCTCGAGCTTTCTCTGGATCTGTCTTAAACAGTTTAAACGGCTCTGTTTCTTGAATTTCCTTATCAATCAACGCAAATCCCTTCCATACATATGATGCATATCCAGTTAGATCGAGATCTTTTAAATATCCCTCTATTGCAGTTCGATGAGTCTCCCACAATGTTGAGTTTTGGACAGATTCAGGATCAAATTTCGAATCATATGTGATCATCATTTTTAAAAGACGATTTGTAAGGTTACCAATACCATTTGCAAGATGAGCATTATATGAAGCAACGATCAAATCTTTCGTAATTTCTCCATCACTAGTGAGTGGTACATCATGTGTAAAATAAAATCGCAATCCTTCTGGTCCAACCAGCCCAATCATCTCAAGTGGATCAATACTATTTCCCATAGTCTTTGACATCTTCTTACCTTCTGAAAGCATAAGACCGTGTACAAGAAGTCGCTTAGGGAGTTCTACTTCAGCAGATAAAAGCATTGCTGGCCAGATCACCGCGTGAAATCTCAGAATATCTTTACCCATGATTTGTACAGCTGCAGGCCAAAACGTTTCCATAAGTGATTCTTCTGACGTCCCAAACCCGAGAGCAGAAATATAGTTTGTGAGAGCATCACACCATACATAGACACTTTGATCCGGATCACCAGGAACCAGGATCGCATTTGGTTGACCCTTATAAGGTCGAGAAAACGGAATGTCATCAAGCCCTCCCTCGAGAGCTGAAAGTATCTCATTCTTTCGGGTAGCTGGAATAATTTCAAGTTCACCAGATTGAATTTTTGCTTTAATAACTTCTGTATATGCAGATAGTTTAAAGAAATAGTTTTTCTCAGAAATAAGTTCCGGCACTGTACCATGGTCAGGACATTTACCATCAACTAAATCTTTTTCAGTTTTAAAACTTTCACATCCAACACAATAAAATCCTTTGTACTCACCTTCGTATATATCCCCCTTCTTCTGTAGTCGAGTCCACATCTCTGCAACACCAACATGGTGAGAAGGATCTGTTGTACGAATATATTGATCGTACGAAATATGTAAATCACCAAACAATGACTGAATGTTTGAAGTTTGTTCATTTAAAAAAGCCATAATCTCCTTACCTTCAGCGGCAGCAGTCTTTTCAATCTTCAAACTGTTTTCATCAACTCCAGTTAAGAAGTACGTAGGTTTTCCAAGCATTCGAGCCATACGAGCAAACACATCTGCAACAGTAGATGTATATGCCTGACCAATATGGAGCTTACCGTTTGGATAAAATATAGGGGTAGTTATATAGAATGGATCCGTCATATACCCTATAGTAGCACACCCTCCTCCTGCTCTCTAGCTTAATTCACTTCAGCTTCTCGTGCAGCATTTTCTATGATTTGTCGTCGTCTGTTGTGGTCATCAAGATACTCAACAATAAGTACAGCAACAGGAATTGATAGTAGAACCCCGACAAATCCAGCAAGTTCGATTCCTGCAACAAGTGAAATAATAACTAGAAGTGGCGGAACTCCTGTAATCCTTTTCATAACTATTGGGTAAATAATATGAGATTCGATTTGATGAATAAGAGTAAATAGAATCACTACAAGGACTGCGACCGGCATTCCTCCATTTAACAATGTAAAAAGAAAAGCAATGATAGTAGAGATAATTACTCCAACTACTGGAATAAACTCTAGCAATCCAGCAATAAGTGAAAGCAAGAATACATGTTGAATTTGATCTCCAAGGAACAGTTTACAAATAGACAACGTCACAAACACCAGAACAAAGATAATTCCCATAAGTAGAAATTGACCTTGGATCCATCTTCCGATCTTGTACTGTACCCTATTCCAAATTTCAATAACATACTTTTCATACTGGCGCGGTGTAACCATTCCTAGGAATCGAGCAACTCCTTTATGTTCCATTGATAGATATACTGATAGTACTGCTACAAGGACAAATGTTACCACCCCACCGAAGAATCGACTTACTGTATCAAATACCCCACCCACGAAGTTTGAGAATGATGATGTGATAAGACTTACAAGATCTTCAATTGAAATTCGTTGTGGAATATCTGGAAAAATGTTTTTTGCAACAGTGTAGAGACTTTTTTGGATTGGATTTAATACATCAGCAGTTTTGATTGATGTTGGAAGAGAGTTAATTGCAGAAAATGTTTCTCGCACAAGTGGAGGTAAGGCTAAGAAAATAAATGACAATACAACTCCAAGAATTAATCCGTAACTTAAGAACACAGACGCCCCTCTACTTGCGCCTCTTTTTGAGAAGAACAAGATCATAGGCTCTATAAATGAGGCAACAACTACAGCAACAAGGACCGAAACAATAAGTGATTGCAAGTGGACAATTGCATAGAATGCAAAGATTCCGCATATAACTTTAGCTATTGATCCTCCTGTAATATTCATATCAGGATTATACCATGTTTACTGAAGGAAGTTTATATGGTCAATTTTAGACTAGAAATATTTGGTCCGATTGCAGCTACATACATGTTTTTAACTACGAATGTCTTCTTTGCAACACGTAATACATCTTCTTTTGTGATCTTATCTACCTTTTTGTAAATCTGTTCTGGCGTAAGAACTTCAACTTGGCTTATATATTGAAATGCATAGAAGTTTGCAACATCTTCGGACAACTCAAGACTCATAGCAGTTGCAGCCTTAATCATTTGTTTTGCTTTAGCTAACTCATCATCAGATACCAATTCTGTGGTTAGGAGCTCACATTCTTCCAATAAGGTTTTTATAGCGAGATCAACTCTTTTGACATCCACTCCAGCATTAAGTGCAAATTGCCCTGCCTTGAGAGTAGAGGCAGAGTACCCTGCATTTGCATAATAACAAATACCAAGTTCTTCACGCATTTTCATAAATAGTCTAGAACTCATACCTCTACCTAAAATTGTTGCAAGAAGATTATATGTAAATTTATCAGTATGTTCCAATCCTTCTGCTTCCATTCCGATAATTAAGTGGACTTGATCTGTTTTCTTTTCGAACAAGGAATATTTACTTCCCTTTTTTGAAATCTTTGGTTCAGGAACATCTGTTGCAGATTGCATCGCAACATCATTTTTACTTTGGAAATATTTTTTAATATCTTTTTCTATTGCAGCCCCATCAACTCCTCCTGAAATAATAATCCAGGTTCGCTCTCTTCCATAATGAGTATCGTAAAATTTTCTGAGTTGTTGTTCAGTAAGAGAACTTACGGTCTCTTTTGTACCTAACACACTTCGACCATGGGGTTGATCTGGATATATCAACGCATCAAACATTGTAGAAACCTTATCTTGTGGCATATCTTCATACATCGCCATCTCCTGAAGCACTACACCTTTCTCTTTTTCAATCTCTACATTTCTAAACTGCGCATTATTGTAAATGTCAGAAAGAATCTCAAGAATAGTATGTGCATGATCCTTTTGAGATTTTGCCCAATACCCTGTCATCGTATGTGATGTAAAGGCGTTGTTAAATGCACCGATCTTTTCAAAGTCGATTGCAATGTCTTTTGAGCTGAGTCTCTTCTTAGTCCCCTTGAACATCATATGCTCAAGGAAGTGAGCGATACCATTTTCCTTCTTTGTTTCGTAAGCTGATCCTGTTTTTACAAGGACCGAGACAGACACAGTTTGACTGTCAGTGGGTACGATTAAATATCGTAGACCGTTCGTGAGCTTCTTTGGTTTGGGTACATTCATGGAGTGAGTGTACTATGGATTACAATCCAAAACTAGCTAGTATAAAGCTAATAACAATAACACTTAAGCATACCCAATAAAGCATGTTATTAGTCTTATATACTTGAGATTCCATATCATTATTCCCTATTACTACTCGAATAACCCCTAGGGCAATAAATACATAAGCTGAATTTGCAAGCAAATTTTCCATAGGAGATAAAGACTGATGCAAAAAGTTTACTAGGAATAACACTATTGTAGATATAACTCCTGTAACAAAAATTACACTTAATCTATACGCAGTATTTGAAGGTTTCATATAATTAAATTATATCACCCAAGTCATCTATTAATACAGTTTTCTGCTCCCCACTATCTCGATCTCTCACAGTCACCGTCCCTTTCTCCAGCGTATCAAAATCAACTGTCACACATAGAGGTGTTCCTATCTCATCCTGTCGTCGGTATCGCTTTCCAATACTTCCCGCTTCGTCATACAAAATCTTTGCGGCTGACAAACCTTTTGAAGTCGCTACTTCTCTTAGTTTTTTCCAAACCTCCTTTGCCTTATCTGTTAACTCTTCTTTATTTTTTAGTAATGGAAATACAGCAACTCGGTATGGTGCTACTGCTGGAGATAATTTCAAATATACTCTTTCCTCTCCTCCTAGGTTATCTGTCTCGTATGCTGTTGCAAGAACAGCAAGAATGGTTCTATCAAGCCCAAATGATGGCTCAATACAATGTGGGATATATCTCTCTTTAGCTTCTTCATCAAAATATGACAAATCAACCTTTGATCCTTCAGTATGTGCTTTCAAATCAAAATCAGTTCGGTATGCTAATCCATACAACTCTTTTTTTCCAAATGGAAAATCATATTCAAAGTCTATTGTTCGCGCGCTATAGTGAGCTCTATCTCCATCCCCTATTTCTAACTCATGAACCTTAGATTGATCAAGACCAACATCCTGTGTAAAATTCCAAACTTCTTTTCGTAGTTCTTCAAATGAAGTAGTCCAGTTTTCTGGTTTTACAAAATACTCAATCTCCATCTGCTCAAACTCTCGAACTCGAAACACAAAATCTCTTGGAGCAATCTCATTTCTAAAAGCTTTCCCAATCTGTGCCATACCAAAAGGAAGTTTTGGGTGAAAAGTATCTTGAATATTTTTAAAGTTCACAAACATTCCCTGTGCAGTTTCAGGTCTCAAGTATGAAATATTTTCATCTGACTCAATAGCACCAATGTTTGTTTTGAACATCATGTTAAATTGTCGAACTTCTCCAAGAGGATTTCCTTCTGGACTTTTAATAGCATTTGCAACAAACATCTCTGTCATCTCTGTTGGAGTTTTACCTGCACACACAAGACCAGCTTCTTCAAGCAAATGATCTGCTCGATATCGTTTTTTAGTTTTCAAATCCTCAATAAGTGGATCAGCAAACCCTCCAACGTGTCCTGAAGACACCCACACCTTAGGATTCATAAGTAGTGCCGCATCAACCCCATACATATCAAGTCTGTCATCAACAAAACGCTTCCACCAGAGTCTCTTGATAGAATCTTTAAGCATTACTCCAAGAGGGCCGTAATCCCAAGTACCAGCCAACCCTCCATAGATCTCAGAACCTTGATAAATGAACCCTCGTCGCTTACATAGAGAGATAATATCTTCCATACTTACCTTTTTGTCTGTATTCATGATGTGGTTACTATAGCATAAGAAAAGCCCCGTGCGAATGCACAGGGCTAGACTTTTTAGGCATTAAAACTCCTCATCAATCCCCTTCAATTCAAGCTCTGCTTGTGAATCAAGACTCGCATCAATCTCATCTTCTAGATCAGATTCCTCAGATGTTCCTGATATAGTCGTAGTAGCAATTGCCTGATCATTTTCCATCATTGGTGTAGTATCGTTATACTTAAGTGACCAAATCCAGAATATTGTGGCAAGTGCAAGTAGAATTGTGTAGATAACCATCTTCTTTGTTGAGTTATCCTTTACTACAGGCGCTTGTGCAAATGGAGCTTGGTTTGGTATTGGTGTATTTTCCATAAAATTATATATGAGTATTAGTTAGTAATAGTAGTACTTGCTGTTGTAGTGGCAGTTACTTGGATTTTTGGTAATTTCGCAAGTGCTGGAACAATTTTTCGGTATGCTTCTGCTGTAGTCTTAATACTTGCTTCTGCAGTCTCTACTAGACTTCGAAATATTGCATTACTTGTTGTAGCATTTAACGCAACTGTTGATGATGCTTTTGTAGCTTCTACATCTAGTTTTGCCTGTACAAGCGCAGTCTTAGCAGCCATATGTAACGTAGTTACAGAAGATGATGCTACTCGAGTCGATAATCGTTTTGTAATTTCTGCATCAACCTTCACTAAGTGAGTTATTCTTTTTGCTAAATGAGTATAAATTCGATTTAGTCTTGCCTCAACTCTCACCTTCGCTCGCTCATCTAACTTTTTTGCTTTTGCTTCTTTTAATGTAGCCTTCATTTCCACCATTTTTTCCTTAATCTCAGCTTTTGCTTCTGTTCGCAACTCTTTAATATCAGCTCTTGTCTCTGCTCTTTCTGCTTTCAATTCTTGCTTCATCTCCATTCTTGGACCTTTTACATTCACAGTTGTTGAAGCCTGAACCTCTACTGCATGAACTGAAATTACTGGAATTAATAAACTAATAAATAAAATACTATATGTTGTTTTGGTTTTCATGCAACAAGTATACCATTTAGATTTATTCTACAACACTTCCTTTACCTACATTTCCAATATCTGCCGTAGGGATAATATTTAATCCATCAATTCCCCTATCGATTCTTCTGTTTGTAAATACATCTACACCACTAATTCGTGGAGATAATATGATAGTAGGCGCTTTACCGAGCTCAGGCAACGTTGGCGTGAATCCTAGTTGAAAGAAAAAATCTCGTGGAGCTGAATCAATGCCTGTACCTGCGTTAATATCACCTAGTTGTATTGTAATTTCTCTTTTGCTTTGACTATAACTTACAGTAGATGCTGGAATATCTTTTGAGTATACATTTTTCCATACTGCGTTTGGAGGAAGTTTTGCTGAAAATGTTGTTTGTCTGAGTGTATTTGCAGTATTTGTAATTCTCGCCAGAAATGTATATGTAGTTTCTGCATTTACCTTTGGAGGGAATGCTCCTGTGTTTGTAAATGGACCATACTTATGCGCAATACCTGCCTCAAAAGTCGGATCAGTCTCAAGTCTTAGTTCTTGTTTAATAACTGACGTAACCTCCTCTGGCACCCTGTTTTCGTTCAATCGCTTAGCTTTTATGGTTACAGTAAGAGTAGACCCTGCTCGTCGAAGTGTATCAATAAGACTCTGTCTTGATTTGATAACCATCATGTTAAAGTTAAGCTCTCTTGATTCACCTGGATCTATACTTGCTAATTTTGCCTCTTGAGCCTTATCCCAAAAGACCAAATCGTCACTTGATCTATAGAATCCATTATTAGCCTTAACACTCATTCTATCTATAAGCACTCCACCAATAGACATTTCAACCACTGCGTCTGTGATTGGGACGTTTAGATTGTTTGTAAATACAATATCTCCCTGGATTGAATCTTCGTATTGCACAGGTTTAAACTCCTGAACCAAACCATCAAGAGATAGCTTCGTTGATACAAACGGTTTTTCAATTGTTACCTTTTGATCTTGAGTTGAGAGAACTGTAGACATTTCTCCAGTCTTGCTATCATACACACCAAGTATAAATCTAAAATTCTTTTCAAGATTACTTGTTCCGATCAACTTTCCTTTCAGTGAAATTGTCTTTGAGTCGAGGGCGGCAAGGTCTCCAATATTCCATGTATTGTTATCAAATACAGGCTTGATGTTTGATTGCTCAAGTTTGTATCCGAATGGATACTCTACTTGCAGCTGAATATTTTTTACAACTTCCTGAGTGTTTGATTGAATTTCAATATCAAATGAAAGCTCTTGGTTGTTTGTTACCTCTTTAATATTTGTAATCTTTGCAGTTACTGGAGATCCTGCAATCACAATACCTACATCTTTAGTTACATTAAAAATACTTGCCGAGTCTGGAATACTAAACTCGAGTGCATATGTTATATTTTTCTTTACATTTTCTTCACCAAAGAATATAGCACTTGCTTTACGACGCACCGTCTCTCCTGGTTTGATTGTTCCCACTTCTATACGCTCATACATACGAGAGAGCGATGGATCAATAGAAGACATTGTTCCTTGTGGATACTGAATCACGAGATCAGAAAGCGTAAGATCTGTTGGATTGTTATTTGTAATATCTATTGAGAAATCATTCACCTCACCTGAGCGAACTGACAACGGTCCTGTCACAACAATCTCAACCTTATCTGGAGAGATTGTATTTTTACCTGTTACAAGTGAATAATATGCATACCCTAAGGCACTTAAGAAAAATATAATTACAGTCACAAAAAACATAATTCCAAAACCCCATCGTTTCTTTTGCTCAACCGTGATTTCCTCTGTGAGAGTTTTTTCTTTCTTATCTCTCTTGCTAAGCTCTACAGTTTTTTCTCCTGTATGTCTCACTTCTCGAGTCATTTTATCGAGGTGGGTATTTCCAACTGTGAGCACATTATAATCTGGATGATACCGATTCTCTTCTACAATAGGCTTTTCTGGCGCTGTACCTGTAACAACCACAGCTGGCTCACCGGGTTTTTTCTTGGCAATTCCAGGATACATTTCTCTTTCAATTTGAGCTGATGCATATCGTAATGTTACATCTGTTGCTGCAAGTTTCTTTTCAGTATTGTGAGCTCGCTTTACTGCAAATTTATCAGACAAAAAACTTCCAATCGTCTCTTCTCCATCAGGAGTAGGTGCTTCGTGCTGAGTAGGTTTAAAAGAAGTATTAATCTGTTGCTGTTTTTTTGTTACATCTTCAGCAGGACTGAAATGTCCGTACAGTGTTGATCCGTGGTGAAAAGAGTTCTCAGACGCTAATCCAAGTTTTGCCTCTTCTCTTGTTTTTTCTCTTATTTCTTCAATCCGAGCCTGCTTTGCATCAGTTTCTCCCCAATTTTTTCCGACGTCTACATTGTGTTGTCGCAAACCTCTTTCTCGTACTGCAGAATCTTTTGAAGATGCTGAATACAATTTCTTTTTCAACTCCTCTATCCGTGCAGCCTCTTCTTGGCTATTCACATTTTTTTTATAATCTGAAGGAAACATATACACATATTGTACATGAACCTTACTCTTTCTGCATTCTATTTTGCAAATCTTCTACCAACAACGTATGTTCTTCAATCCATGTATACATATCAACATCATTCAGATTCAACATATTTTCAACATCAATTTTTCCTGTAAATCCTTGAAGTCCTTTTACGTATACGGTAAAAAAATCTTGTATACTAGAAACATTTTTCTTTTCGGATGCAGTCCATACAATTAACTTACACATTCTAACCAACATAGTATATATATCAGTGTTTATTTTTGTACCATGATCATTTTCATCATCAAAAAATAATCCCTCAGCAGCACGTAGAAAGTTCACCACTCGCTTTGATTGTATAAATGAAAACACCCTATGCGCATCAGTAAGAATGAAAAACTCTTTACCTTTTACTGCAGCTATTTGCACCAGAGAATATTCTTGTATGTTGAGCCTGAGTTTTGATGTTCCCTTTCGTGCACCCTTAGAAATAATTCTGATGTATCCAAATATGGGAGAAAACACTCGCAGTATTAAATCATGCTCTTGCACATCTCGTATACCAAGGACAACACAATCTGTTTGATATATCGAATACGCCATAGAGATACTATACTACTTTTGCAACCTCAATACTTTGTGTGTCAGCAGATGCAACAGTAAGAGTTACTACATTTGCCACTTCTGTAAATAAGTTTGTATGCGCACCATATGCATTAAGTGCATCAACATTGTCAGGAGTATTGAATACAACCGAAATCTTATCTTGTGGAATTAAATCAAGATCTTTTCGCTTAGACTGTATTTCTCGTACCATATCTCGAGCAAAACCTTCTACTCGTAATTCTTCTGTCACAACAATATCAAGAACCATCTGATCGTCCTCACCTGCTATGATGTGCTTAATATTAAGCTCGTCTTGTAGAATATGTACATGCACACTTCCAAATGTATCTAGTGGAAGTGTAAGTGACGCAAGAGGTTGTCGCACTTTGATGTTTGCCTTATTTCGAAGCGCTAATACAGATTCAACCACTTCTCTTGTTTTCTGCATCTTCAACGTAATCTCGTCGATCTCAGTTTTTGTAATTTTTGATGTCACAGTTGGCCAAGATTCAAGATGTACACTTTCTTTGTACAATCTAAGTGTAAATGTTGTGTCAAAGTTTTTTACAAATTGGTATATTTCTTCAGCCATGAACGGTGTTGCAGGTGCCATCAGTTTTGAAACAGTTGTCAGAATTTGGACAAGCTTACTTGTAACAATAAGAGCGTCGTCTGCATCTTTAAACCGATCTCGAGAACGTCTCAAATACCAAGTTGAAAGTTCATCTACGAATTGCAGAAGTGGTCGTAATGATCTGTCGATTTGATATGTATCCATAGCCTCTGTCATATCCTGAACCAATGTATCAAGCTCAACTTGAATCCACATATCAAGAATATGATCACTTTGTTTTGTGTGTTCTATCTCTACATCTTTCACACCGTACATATCGAGAAAAGACATCACGTTTGTCAGCTTATTGAAAAGTTTGTTTTGAATTTCTGTTAGGGCTTTTTCTGAAAATGCTACCTCATCTGCATGTACAATCGGCGAAGCAAGAAGAAAATACCTGAGCGTATCTGCACCATATTGTTCCACAATAGGCATAAGGTCAGGATAGTTCTTTAAACTCTTACTCATCTTTCGTCCATCTTCTGCCAGAAGAAGTCCATTTACCATAACATTATGAAATGGCTTTTTATCAAACAAGGCAACCGACATGATAAGCATATGGTAGAACCATCCACGAGTTTGATCCAATCCTTCCGCAACAAAGTCAGCAGTGATTGTATTTGCAATATCTGCAGTTTGATTAAATGGATAATGAACAGATGCAAATGGCATTGATCCTGCGTCATACCATACATCGAGAACTTCAGGTAATCGTGTAAACTTTTCTCCATCTAATTCAAACACGACTTCATCTACATATGGTCGATGAAAATCTGCTTCGTATGAAGTGTTGTGTGGAATATGTGCAAAATTGAGTGTTCGATACTGTCCTGGCTTGATCTGAGTAATTCCTGCGTGAGTTGCAATAATATTTTCAAGCGACATTCCAAGAGCAACATCCTCTGCACTATATACACATCCTTCATGCATGATTAAGAGTATATTCTCCCCTTGGTGAGCAACGTCAATCCTGTATAGTGCTTCCCCCATTCGAAGTCGCATGTCTGCATATGATTCACCATTTGGAAATTTCTTATTAATATATTCCTCTGGAGTTTTTCTATACTCGTCATGCTCTGTATGAGAATGCCCATCAAGATCTCCGAAATCTTCTTCGTGAAGCATTGGCTCAGAGATGAGTTCAATTCTCTTTCCAGTTTTTTGCTCAATTGTGTCACGCACAAGTTCTGCCGTCTCTCGAGTTCTTCGAAGTGGTGAATGATAGATAACAGAAGGAAGCGTATTTTCAGCAACCATCTTTTCTGCACTCGCAATAACCTGAGACTTACCCAGATCAGTTAGTCCGTGCTTTTCCGCAAACTCAAGATGAGAACTCATCACCTTTTCTACAAGGTGAGTAGCTTCACCATGTCTCATCGACATGTACGTATTTCGTCGTGTCTTTTCTTTTATCTCATCTAGACTTCCAAGACATATAGTTTTTCCTGTCTTCTCACCTTTCCAGATCGGAAGTGGTGTTCCCCAAAATCGACTTCGTGACACTGCCCAGTCTCGCACATTTTCAAGCCATGCACCAAGACGCTTCGTTCCAATTTCTTCTGGATGCCACGTTATATTATTGTTCTCTTCAATCATTCGATCTTTGAGTGCTGTCGTTTTAATAAACCAACTTGTCGTAGCATAGTTAAGTAGAGGTGTTTTACATCGCCAACAGTGAGGATATGTATGGATGAATTTTTCTTTTGCAAATAGTTTTCCAGCAGGAGCAAGATATTTGATTACATCAATATCAGCCTTCTGATGATCTTCGATTGGTTTTGCCTGTCCATTTACATCTGTTACTTCAGGCGCGAAAGTACCGTTCGGGAGTACGTGTTTAATAACAGGAAGATTATGCTCCTGTGCAAGCTTCATATCGTCTGCTCCAAACGCGGGTGCAATATGTACAATTCCTGTTCCATCTGTGTCTGTCACAAAATCTCCCGCAAATACTTTCCATGCATTTTCTTTTTTCTCTAGAGTTGCGTCATTTGTAAAATATGTAAATGGCGGTGTATATGTAAGTCCAACAAGATCTTTTCCTGTTACCTCTTTTAAAATCGTAAACGTAGTTCCCTCTGCTGTTATAAGTGTTTTCACTTTTTCAAGAGAATTTTTTGAAATGATAACAGTCTCAGTTTTATCTGCTGATTTTATTTCTACATACACGTATGCGATTTCATTACCAACTGCAAGCGCAACATTACCAGGTAAAGTCCAAGGAGTTGTTGTCCATGCAATAAATGAAGCACCTTCAGTCGTAAACCGTACGTATGCAGAAAGATCTGTAATCTCTTTATATCCTTCTGTTACTTCAAAGTTTGAAAGCACTGTTCCACAGTGAGGACACCATGGCATTACTTTATATCCTTCGTATACTAATCCTTTATCCCACAACTGCTTAAACGCCCACAGACCTGACTCCATAAAAGTGGCATCAAGTGTTCGGTAGTCATGATCCATATCGACCCATCGTCCAAGTCGAGGAATAATACTCTTCCAGTTTTCCCGAAACTCAAACACACTCGCTCTGGCTGTTTCGTTAAATTTATCAATTCCAAATTCTTCAATATCTTTTTTTCCTTTAAATCCAAGCTTCTTTTCAACTAAACTTTCGATCGGTAGCCCATGACAATCCCATCCCCATGTTCGAGGTACGTGAAATCCTTGCATAGTCTTGTATCGTGGAAATGCATCTTTTACTGCTGTTGGAAGCATATTACCAATATGAGGCAACCCAGTCGCATATGGCGGTCCGTCATAATATCGAAAAGTCTTCCCTTCTATAGGATTCTTATCTAAACTTTTTTGAAAAATGTTGTTCTCATCCCAAAATTTCAGTATTGCTAATTCTCGCTCATTTGGAGTCTTCATAAGGGGTAGTATACATGATTCCCTACATCTTCTCCACCGTTCTGATCCCGAGAATCCAAAGTCCTTTTTCAAGCACTTTCAACGTCTTTTCACACAACTCCACTAGTCTACTATCCACGGTCTCCCCCATGATTTTATTATTTGCATAGAACCCATTAAACTTAGATGCAAGATCTATTAAGTATTGCGCAACATGCTGAGGGGCAGATTCTTCAATAGCATTAAAACATGTATGTTCAAATCGATATATTGTTCGAAGTAATAATTCAGCTTCTTTAGATAGAGGTTCAGAACCAACAGTGGAAGCAATGTCTTTAACCTTCTTAAGCACAGACTGAATTCGAACTGCAGTATACTGAATATACGGACCACTATCCCCTTCTAGAGCAAGAGATTTTTCCTGATCAAAAATAATATCTTTTCTAAAGTTCTGTTTCAAAATCGTAAATTTAATTGCAGCTACCGCAACATCTTGTGCAATCTTTTTCTTTTCATCATCTGTCATCTCTCTATCTTTCATTTTTTCAAGTGATGCTTCCATCATTGAATACACAAGCTCATCTCCTGCAATAATCTTTCCAGTTCGTGAACTCATTTTCATGTTAGCAAACTTCATCATTCCATTAAAAATATATTCATTCTTATCTCCTATCTCAGGAAGAACAAGTTTAATAGCAGCAAGAGTTACATCGAGTGCTTGTTTTTGTTCATTTGCAGTAATTACAAAACTTTTATCATATGGCCATGTGTCATATTTAAACTTTGCCAGCCCAAGCTCTTTTCCTTCATATGTCGGAAGTCCTTTTCCATTTATGAAAACTCGAGTATGATCACCTTCGAAAATAATTGCACCGTTTTCACCATTCGCAAAATGATTCATATGTGTCTTCACTAAGTCTATTCCGATCGGACCGGTTACACTTTCGAAAAAGTAGTAATCAAATTTTGTCCCAAGAATGTCGTACAATTCTTCAAATTTCAATAAGCTCCATTCTTTCCCTTGATCATACATAACATTCACTTCTTCATCTGTTCTGTCATACACTTTCTGATTCATCACCTCAATCTCTTTTACAGCTTTCAGATATTCCTCGCTTTCCTCTCCAGCTTCTTTAAGTTCAGCTAACTTTGTATTTCCAGCAACATACGCACTTCCAAGAAATTTTACTTTCTCAGTTACACTCACCTCTTCCTCTGGCCAAAGCGCGTCCAAAAATCGCACACCCCAAAGAGTTGTGGCAATGTGTCGTCCAACATCTCCTTGATATGAGTATCGCTTTACTTCAGCCCCTGCAAGTTCTCCAAGACGCGACATTGATTCTCCAATCGTGTTTGCCATCAAGTGTCCAATATGAAATTCTTTCATCGGATTTGGGTCTGTGTATTCGTATGCTACTTTTTTTCCTGTAAATGATGAATGCTGAATATGTTCTGGAATACTAACATCAGTACCTACCTTTACCCAGAAGTTCACATACCCTCCTACTACTTCAACTTTTTCAACAAGGTTTTTGTCAAGATGAGCGTCAAGATAGACCCCAAGATCAACCGCAACTGCCACAGGATTTTTACCCATTTTCCCCGCTACTACTAAAGCAAAGTTCGTATACAAATCTCCTTTCGTAATATCCTTAGCAATATCCACAACAAACATATCTCTCGTTACCTCTTGAGAAAACGAAAGACATGCTTCTTTTATGTGTGTAGCTACAGGAATCATATATGAAATATATAGTATTTTTAAGGATTTAGCTAGAACGTCGATTTAACCACCTCAATACTATGAGTACAAAAAGGATCCACAGTAACCACCACCAATCCATATTTTTTCGAACTGTCTCAATCTTCCCTTCAAACGTAGATGTACCTTTTTCAAAATCTGCAGTATTAGGATACTCATAATTTAAATCTGAAGTCACAAGTTCTCCGAATTCATTTACCGTACTTCCTTCAGTTCCTCCGTAATTTGTAGTTGTAGTAGAACCACTATACGTCGTAGTAGCAGATCCTCCTTGGTTTCCACTACCTGAACCAATTCCAGGTTTAGATGGAGCAATCCCAGGTCTTGAAGGATTTGTAGGTCTTGCTGTACCTAGTATTGCACCTGGATAATACTCCTGATAGTTAGGCACACGAGTTCCAAACACAACAGCACGAATCACTTCCTGCACAGCAGTGCCTGAACCAGGAGTCACAGGAACAATCGCCGTTGAATATGGAGTAGGATACAGTGTGTATGTTCCGCCACTTGAGTTTTGTGTTGAAAGAGGATCTCCGTTCGAACTCAATGTATATGTTCCACCTTGCCCTTGGCCGATAGTTGTATCGACACCACCATTCAACGTATATCCACCACCTGTCATAGTTTCAGCACTACTCTGTAACGAAATCAAAACTATGAAAATGAGAATATATAATTTTTTCATACTATTTCGTATATACCAACACCTATCGTTTATCTAGCTGGAGTAGTAGTTGTTGCTGTTGTTGTACTATTCGTTGGTTGCTCTAGAGGTCTTGAATTTGACTGATCAGTAACTGGTCCAATATTAAGTGCGACGTTTACGATTTGATTTGTTTCTTCTCGGTAGATAACAGCTTTTCGAGCTTGTACGAATACAAGAATCTTATCTCCATTTTGTGCATCAATAAAGAATGATTGTGTTTTCTTAAGTGAATCAACGTCTTGAATAATTGCAGCTTGTGGAGCTTCTGCTGGTAGGACCATAATCTTCCCTACTTTTTCTACGAGCGTCGTAAGTTCTTTTGCTGCTTGTTCTTGAAGAACTACAGGATCAACAAGTCGTTTTGTTGTAACTTTCCATACCAACAACGCAACAAGTGCGTATGAAATAAGTAGGAGTATAAATTTTAAAAATTTTCTGTTTGGTTTAGTTTGATTGTCGTTCATGCATCCATTATATAACAAGAGAAAACGCTGTCAATAAATATTCGACAGCGTTTTCTCAGATAATGTGTTTTAAAATTTATCCAACTACTTCTACTCCAAGAGATCGACATGTACCTTCAATCATTTTTACTGCTCCAGCTAGATCAATCGCATTCATATCAACCATCTTCTTTGATGCAATCTCTTCTATCTGTGCTCGAGTGATCTTTCCTACTTTTTTAGAGTTAGGTGTACCTGATCCTGTTTCAAGACCAATAGCCTTCTTAACAAACTCTGCAGCTGGCGGAGTTTTCATGATGAAATCAAAAGATCGGTCATCGTATACGTTAATTACAACAGGGATTGTACTTCCTGCCATAGCTTGTGTAGCATCGTTGAATTTCTTAACGAAATCTCCAATGTTTACACCTGCAGGCCCTAGGGCTGTACCGATTGGGGGTGCCGGAGTTGCTTTTGCAGCTGCGATTTGCAGCTTGATTATTTTAGTTACTTTTTTAGCCATATGATGTATTTGTGTTTGTGTATAATAGCCTATTTCTTCTTAACTTGCAAGAAGTCGAGCTCTACAGGAGTTTCCCGGCCGAACATAGAAACAAGCACTCGTAGCTTACCTCTTTCCTGATCAATCTCTGAAACTTTACCATCCAGATCCTTAAATGGACCATCAACAATGTTTACGTAGTCATCAATTGCGACATCAAGATTATGTACAATATGTCCCCCTTTCATTCGTGAGAAAATCTCAGCAAGCTCAGATTCTGTTACAGGTACTGGAATAGTTCCTGAACCTACGAACCCTGTTACTCGAGGAGTGTTTCGAACTGCAAACCATGTGTCTTCAGTTACAATCATATCTACAAGTACGTATCCAGGGTAGATTCGAACATCTTCCTCTACTCGCTTTCCGTTCTTGATTTTAATGATTCGCTCTGTTGGAACAAGCACATTAAAAATTTTTTCCTCAAGACCAAGAGATTCGATTCGCTGTTTCAAATTTCGAACCACTGCGTTCTCATATCCAGAATATGTTTGAATCGTATACCAGTTTCGATCTTTTTCAATTTGTTTAGCCATAGGTTTTAGTATGCGTTACGCTTATTTAGAAATAATAAAAGCAAGAATTTTTGTAAAGATAACATCAAGAGCTCCAATATATCCGGCAATAAGGATAGAAAGTATGATCACAATTGATGTGTAACTTATAACCTGCTTCTTTGAGGGCCATTTCACATGCTTCATCTCTGCTCGTGATTCTTGTATGTGGGAAAATATAGACATAGTGTATGTAAATTAATTTTTAAATTTTAAAACACCCGGTTTTTCGAGTGTTTTAACGTTAATAGCTATTATACAGGAAACTTTCTATTTAATCAAGTATGTCAATGTAACTGTACTTGTAACCTTCTGTTCACCTGTTGGAAGCTGTACTGTTGGAACCATAGGTGCAGCCACATCTTTTGCTGACATCATTTCAGCTCGAGCTGATCCATATGCATATGGCATATAATCTCCACCCTCACTAAAGCTTGAAAGCCCTCGTAGTTTTACTCCAAGATTTCGAGCAAGTACTTTCGCGTCAGCTCTTGCTTCTTTGATTGCCTCTTCTCGTACTCGTGCCTTAACTGCGTCTAGGTCAAACACGGTAAATGTAAACCCGTCTGTCTTAATGTTTGCAGCAGCCAGCTCTCCTACAATTTTACTTCTCTGTTCTGCTGTCGCATTTTTCTCAATATCCTGAATCTTTACTTCAAGGGATTGATATACTGTTGAACCTACGATTTTTGAAGTTGTATTTGTACACGGTGCAACTGCCATTACTCGCATATCAGATGAGACTGCTGAAGAAGAATACGCACATGGCTCAGATACTGAATCATATTTATCTTGTACTGAGTAGTTTGATGTCTTAATGTTTTTCTCCTCAACTCCGTTTGCTTTTAGGATTGTTATTGCTTGTGCAACTTTATCACCTGCCTTCTTAGTTGCCTCACCAACATCTTTTCCTTCTTCGTTTATAGAAATGTTGAACTGTAGAGTGTCAGGTTTAACATATTCTTCTGCCTTACCTGTTACGTTCAATGTCTGAGGATAGTTCTCAGACACTCCAACTCGTGAAGCTTGTTTAAACAACAGTACCGTTGTTGCAACTAATGCGAGTGCAATAAAAATAAAAATTGTACTCAAAATACCTTTTCTCAAAGGTGTTGCCTGTACCCAAGCAATAAATGTGTTTGATTGTGTTTCGTTCATACCCTACATAATATCACTATAGCTTCTTCGTCGCTACTTCAATATCTTCAATATCCTCCTGGATTTCCTCAATTTCCTCTTCGATATCTTCAACCCCTTCTTGGATATCTTCAATATCTTCTTGAATATCCTCAATCCCTTCTTCAATATCCTCTATATCCTCTTGGATTTCCTCCAAATCCTCCTCAACCTCCTCAAGTGAAATACTGTTTCTATTTACAGACATCTGAATAAGAATAGAAAGATAAATAGCTTCAAGAGATACAATAGTAGTAAGCATGAGTAATGCCTGCTCTTGAGGAACACCTACTGCAATCGCAGCAAATACCCCAGCAAACAAAAGAGTATGAATAATAAGTGAAGGAACAGACCCAATAGAGCCTGTTAATTTTTCATCCCATGATTTTTCTCTTTTAAGTTGTCGTACTTCTTCTTTCTTTTTTGTCTTAGGTTTGTTGTGCTTCATTCTAAATTCTTCGATCGCCTTGGCTTACAAGATAGTGAGCCAGTTCTTTAGCGAGTTTTTTATCAATAATTGGTATGAGATTATTCTTACCACGAGACTCCTCCTTTTGTCCATCTTCGAATATATCAATACGAGCAGTGGTGATATTTAAACGAGCTACTCCAAAAATTCTATAATGATATGGCTGCTCTAAATCTACGTTCTGAATATGTCGATATGGTATTACTTTTTCTTTAATCATGAAAATTCCTCGTCGTATATGGAAAGAATGATCATCCAGCATAAACTTATGCTGTGCAAAGTGTTCAAAGAGACTTATGAAAATAATAATAGCCATTGAAATAATTCCAAGGGTAAACCAAAGTGTTAAAAGACCTTTTGTGATTACACCGTCAAAGTTAGTACTTAAAAAGTTTGTTGTCCATTCGCCTGTTGGACCAATGTACATTGCAATGATTGCAATAAATAATAGAAAGACTATAGAGGTTGCGATTTTTCCGTTCTTAAAAAAGAGAAACCAGAAGGTTCTTTTCCCGAGGGTGTACTTTTTATTCAGTTCGAGCATGTATAAGATTATACATTAATTTGTGCGCAAGAGAGGATTTGAACCTCCACACCCTTGCGGGCGCTACCACCTCAAGGTAGTGCGTCTACCGTTTCGCCACCTGCGCATAGAGGTACTGTACTATATTTCTATTTGTATATCAATTATACATATGATATAGTGGAATTCGTAAAGAGCGCGATTAGCTCAGTTGGTAGAGCAACTCATTTACACTGAGAAGGTCGGGGGTTCAAGTCCCTCATCGCGCACAAACTATAGAAAAACCGTAGAGATGATCTACGGTTTTCTGTTTATTTAATTAAGCTAAGTAAAGCCAATATGCCCCATGCAACAATTAGCAGTATTGGAAACAACAATATTGCGTGAAAAATTTGCTTCCCCCAACTCTTCCCTTCAGGTTTCCATATTAAGTACAAAACAGAGGGTAAAATAAAAGGCGTGATTATAAAGTAAAGACACGAGTTTCCAGAATCACATGCATATCTGCTTTTATCATTTATCGTATAAATAAAACCATACAATGAATATATAAAAGGGATTAACCAGACTACTGATAATCCTATTTTCAATGATTTGTTTTGCATGGTTAAATTTTACCATAGAAAAACCGTAGAGGTGATCTACGGTTTTTAATGTAACTAAACTGTTGCTGGGGAAATTGTAGGGACTTCAGGTTCAGCTGTACTGTTCCCATATTTATATGTCGAACTATCAAAAGCTAGTACTGGATAAAAAATCATGGGAAGAAATATTAATCCTAAGGTAAATCCAACACCCTTTCCAAATGCCTTACTTAATTCCAGCAAAAGAATAAAAGCTAAAATTACATTTACAAAAGGAATAAAAAATAACACAACGTACCATGTAGGCTTTTTAACAATTTCACACAACACGACGATATTGTAAATTGGAATTAGTGATGCCCAACCTGGTTTATTGGCTTTTTCAAAAATTTTCCATAATGATACAAAAGTCAATATTACTATTATTAAGGGGATTATAAGTAAACCAATCCATATTAGCGGATTAGAAAGGAATTCTGGACATTGCACTAATTGTCCATTGACCGTACAAGTTGCTGTATTCATATAAACAAGTATATCAGGTAATAGAAAAAACACATCAAAGATGTGTTTTTCATGTTGGTGCTCTCGCTAGGAATCGAACCTAGATTAACGGCTTAGAAGTCCGCAGTTCTATCCATTGAACTACAAGAGCGATAGAGCTTTTATATCATTGATTCGTCGTTGTTGCAACGACAGAGACACTTGAAGTTGAAGTCTTAACCTCAACAACATTCCCTACAATAAGCCCGTTTATAACTTCTGTATATCTCCCCTGTCGATCTTTATATATTTGAAAATATTCCTGAATTTTCTCAGGCGACGCATACGCAGTTAACTTTGCTGACGCAACGGATGTATCAGTCGAGGCAATTGTTTCTACCTGTTTTTTTGCAAATGTGTATAAATACACTCCGTACGCCACACTCAAGAGCAACATTACAAATGAAGAAACGAGAATCATTTCCCAGTGCAATGCCGGTTGAAATCCTCCAATATTCTTTTTTGAGGCGAAGTTTAATTTCATAGTATTTCAGTAATAACTAATGTAATTGTTGCTCTTGTCTTTCCTGTTTCTTTTGAAAAAGTCTGTTGGATTTGTTCAATATGAGAAACGAACGGCAGGTTTGTTAGAGCTTCAACGTATGAATCTATTCTATCTCTTTTACCTTCAGCAGAGATTGTCACAACTACCTCTCCTGCATTCAACTTCTTTAACTCTGAATTTTCTCTTTTTGAAACTGAAGAGATTCCTAGATTATCTCCCGTAAAAACTCCTGTTTTCTTTCCATCTTTCTCAAGATCAGTAATAGCTTTAAATACTGTATCTCCACTTAACACATACGCGTCCATCTGTTCTTGCTCTGCAGATCCTTTAAGAAGAATCTTTTTAAATAATTCTAAATTACTCCGTGTGGCTTCAAGTGACTGTAGTTTACTGTTGATCTCAACAACCCGTACAGAAAACGTAGATGCATATGTATGAATTTTATATACTCCAAAAGATCCTGCTCCTATAATCAAGATAAAGAAAACTATTGGAATGTAAGATTTTAAATTATTCATACGTTAAATTTTGTGCAAATATAAATGAGCCTTTTTCGCTTAGTACAGAGTACGGAAGGACAGCACCTTTATATGTTGTCTTATTTAAAACATCCACAAGGTCTTTCGCGACTTCTTTGTCTTTAACTTCGGTCACAATTTGCACTGTCTTATTTAAGACATTTACATTGAGTCCTGTAATTAATACCCCAGGCACACTTTCAACAGTGTTCTCCACTTCTAAATATCTCTTTTGAATATCACTCACTGTTGCTGTTTTGAAAATCTCTAGCTTGTTTGTGATTACAGTCGCCTCTTTCTCCGTACTCATATCTTTTGCCGTTTCGATTTCTCTTTCTAGATTTAGTATTTTTTGTTCAGATGTACGAACTTCTGTTTGAAGCAGAAGTATCGTAGGTACAGCCAACACTCCAATAGTTAAAAATATGCCAACCAAAAACCAAGAAACAACCTGCCCTACTCGTATGTAGTAATCAGCAATTATTTTTTTCCGTTGTTCTTCGTTGATAAGATAGAGCATTACGATTGTATTATATCTTAGGCATTGCTAATCCGATAGCTGTAGCATATTGATATGAATCTTTTTTATGAATTTCCGGTACACTATTTTTTGGAATCGCTATATTTGTCCATACATCAGAGAGTGTTACTTGCAAAGAAAGCTCTCTAGTAAGCATATTTGCAAAATCAGACTCAAGAATATCTTTATGTGTTGAGGTAAGTAATATAGCCTTAAGGGGTTTAAATCCATACAGAGGATTCTTTTCAATATATGAAAGCCAGAACACAATGATTTTATAAATTTCTTTTACCAGATCCTGTAGTACTTCACTTTTTTCAAGTTTTAAATCCTCCTTAAATACAGATTGGCCTATGGTTGACGTATATAATACAATACTTGAACTTACAATAGACACAACGATATTTCTTTTTTCTACAGCAACAATACAATACGGATCTCTGTCGTCTTTTAAGATAAGTGCTTTTGATAATGCTTGATTTTGTACCATGAAAGACACAACTTCCATGTTTGCATTTCTAAACACCTCAACATAATCCTGAATAATTCTTTTTGAAACCACAGCAACAGATACAAGGCTTTTGTTTAACTCCTTTATAAAAATCACAGGCGTAATATCAAACACAGCTTCATCAACTTTTAATGGAACATTTTCCTCAATTCGAAACTCTACCTGTGAACGTATAGATTCTGAATCTGCCCCATCAACTTCTGCAGTATAAATGTATACAAGGTCTTCAGGTAAGGATACTTCTATGTATTTGTACCCGAATTCTTTTTGCATTTTTTTAAGTGCCATCAAAACCTCTGCCTGATCTGAAAGCATCTGATCACGAGCAACAGTCGGAATATCGTATACTCCAAAATTCTTCACATGAAGATATTCTCCTTTTTTCTGAAAGAAAATATGTCGAATATGGTTTATTCCAATATCAACCCCAGCGTGCTCAAAAGACATTCTCTTAGGTACAGGGACATGTTTTGTGATGTTAGATAGAAAAGACATAGTTATGATAATACAGTTCCATTTTTAATAGACCGATCAAGTGTTGCGAGACCGAGTGTTTCGTCATCCTTCCCTGCCAAAATCATGGCCTGACTTTCTATACCCATAATCGCTCTTGGTTCTAGATTTGTCACAAATATTTTTTTTGAACCCACAAATGCATCGTCAACAAATGCTGCAATACCTGAGACAACAGTTCGAGGCACCTCTTCTCCAAAATCCACTGTAAGTAATAATAATTTTTCTGATCCTTCTACAGGAGTAGCTGAAATAATTTCTCCAACACGAAGTTCTACTTTTTTAAAATCATCGAAGGTTATCATGCATCTAGTATACTATACTCTTTCTTGCATATCGAGAAAACTTTGTAGAATATACGCAGCAACTTTGGCATCATCGTCTTTTGTATGTTCTCGGACCTGCTTTGCATTTTTTGCTTTATGTTTATCTTGTGTTTTCTTTTGAAATGTATGACGAAGATGTGCTTGAACTCCTGAAGTAGACATTCGCTCATCAACTCGATGAATAGTAAGATTACCCCCTAGGTGCAGGATGAATTCCTCGATATCCTTTTCAATAGCATTTTTCTTACCATCGAGGTCTGAAGAGTACCCAATAACAACATGTCCAATATTCTCCTTTTCACAGAGATCCAGGATGACTTGTACATGGGAGTTATCTGCGTTTGGAGCAATGATCTGGTCAGGAAAGGCAATGGTTCCTTCATCATTACTCTTTGCAATGCCTATCTTTTTTTTGCCGTAATCGATCCCTAGATATTTCATATATACTATGATAGTATCATATACGTTAGTCGACACAAAGGAGGAGTGGCAGAGAGGTCGATTGCACCTGTCTTGAAAACAGGAGGGCTGTAATGGTCCCGTGAGTTCGAATCTCACCTCCTCCGCAAAACAATGAGCGTAGCGAATATGCTTTTGCGCATGTGATATAAGGAGCGTAAGCGACTATATATCATCTCTGCAAAATACGAAAACACCCGAGAGGGTGTTTTTCTGTATTGAGGAGAGAAGATTAAAAATCTCAACTTGCCTTATAGCAAACAATATGCCAAAGTACCTCCTAGTCACATCTGCACTTTAACCTTCAACATGTTCTTACAATGGAAACAGACAATAAAACTCTGTGTTTAGCAGTCATCACGACCATACACGAATACTTAACAGTAAACGCGGTTCCTCTTGGAATACACATCCCCAAGGAGATAATCCATGTCGCTATAAAATACGAACCTGACTGGAGTGGGCTGAAACTTACTCACAGTTGGTTAACAAACGATCCCGACCCATATTTCTGTATCACAATTTTATATGGTAAAGATCTATACAGATTTTATACCTACTTCATATCCATTCGAAACAATGTCCTGCTAGGGATCGACGAGTGGCTCACTGCTCTTGGGAATATCATGATTGGCTTACACAAACTCATGCGAAAGACGTATGGTGGATATACCTTTACTGTTGATTTTACAGTTAACCACCAAATAACAGTTCCAATGATCCAAATCAGAGACGAAACAGTGGGTTGATAAAATCGAAACCTCAAGATAGCTTCTTGGGGTTTTTGCTTTTACCCTTTCCACGCTATGATTACTATATGAAAAAAATAATAGCTGCTGCTTGTGGGTGTTTTATTGTCTTTGTAGGTATCTATCTTGTTCCAAGTGAATCTTGCGCATGTTTTAAACCGAGTGATACTGTAAAAATGCATTTAAGAGAAGTTCGTGATAAACTCCTGAAACAAAATAAAGAAGTGATGGATTTTTCTAATGTATGTACTTCTACTACTACAAAAGCATATTTTGGTACTCTGACAAGTAATTTACAACCATTCTGTTTTGCAGAAAAAGATAATTTTACCTTGCAAGTAAAACTCTCTCACAAAAGAACGTTATGTGTTGACGTTGATAGTTCATCCGAAACATATTTCTTACACAAAGGCGCCACAAGTTGTAAGTAAATACTAAAATTAATGAACCTCTACACAAAATACATCCTCCCAAAATACCTCAACCTTGCCATGGGCAGTAAAGATTTCGATACATATCGAAAAGATACAGCAAGCAAAGCAAATGGTATAGTGCTCGAAATAGGATTCGGCTCAGGACTTAATCTTCCCTATTTTACAAATGTAAGTAAACTATACGCACTCGACCCTTCAGACGAACTATATACCCTAGCACAAGAAAGGATTTATAAAGTTTCATTTACCATTGAACAACTTCAAGCATCAGCTGAAAATATCCCTCTTGATACTAATTCGATAGATTCAGTTATTTCTACTTGGACCCTCTGTAGTATTCCCTATCCTGAAATTGCACTCAAAGAAATATTCCGAGTACTAAAGCCTAGTGGTAAATTTTTATTCATAGAGCACGGTAAATCACCTAGATCTTTCATTACTAAAATTCAAAATTTTCTTACTCCGATTTCTAAAAGGGTTGCTGGAGGATGTCATATGAATAGAGATATAGAAAAACTTATTCTAGATGCTGGTTTTGAGATACAACAAATTGAGAAGTTTGCACAAAAGTCAAAACCTTTGGCGTTTATGTATCAAGGAGTAGCTGTGGCGCGAAAATAGGATATAATCTACCCCATGGAACACGCACCCCAATACGAAACAAACCCTGAATGGAAACTCCTAGAAAATCATGAATTCAATAAGAATAACTTTTACCGTATAGTAAATGAACAGGGATACAAAGACTATATCGAAGCAGGAACACTTCGAAGTTCACCTACTGGAACAGAGTCAAATATGGTCGGACAAATTAATTTAGGAAATAGACCCACTTCTTTCCCATCATTTGACAAAGGAACACCTAATTTAACATACATAAAAGAGGGTGAGGAAAATTATATCTTTGAAACTGATGTACAGTTGTTTGCTCGAGGAGATATTAATCCTGTAACAAATCAACCTATAAAAGGAAGACATTGGGCATATAGAATGATCGATCCAGAAACCGGAGAAAATCTAGACACTGTTGACTCAAGTCATATAAAGAATATTTATAGAGTTGATACCCAAAAAAATCTGTACGTGCGAGGATAAAAAACACCCTGCCACACGAAACAAATCGTGAGACAGGGTTTTTGATTTCACTCCAACAGAGCAAGAGCATTCACAATGTACTTCTCCGCCATATCCCAATCAATCGGATCAAGCGCATTACCACTTGGACGCAGCTGACCTTGTGCATCGATAGAGATATGAGGAAACTCTTCAAGCAATGGCTTAACGAGACCCATCGTGTTCGGCCCCAATCCACCAGCAACCGCCAATCCAAGATCAGGGTATGCATCACGAATTGCACGAGCGTACGGTAGAAGTCCTACAGCATCCATCCCTAGACCTCTACCCATGCTTTTATCAAGAAGCACATGATGAATGATGCCGTTATAATCCTGAAGTCTTTCAACAACTTGAGCAGGATCATTTCCCGCTTCCTCCATCGCATTCTTCCCAATCTGGAGAATTACCTCAGGGAACTTGCGAGAAGTATGTACAGCTGTTGATATTGCAACAGGATCTGGCCAAACCATATCAAGCTGAAGTGCATCAATGAGATACCCTCCAAATTCAATTGCTTTCGCAAGGTTTCTCCAGACATCAACTCCTTCATAATCTGCATAGTGGAGACAATTCATTGTCTCTGATGACTGAAATATGTGCCTGATATCATCATTTGCAGGAAAAGCTTTCGACCACTTGGTTTCAGTCTTGTTTAGAGTTTTGTAACTCATCATGACTCCAACATGTAGCCGACGATTTTGACCTGGTTTTTTATTGGCTTCAAAAACAGCAAGCATACGCTCAACCTGCTCATAATTCATAAAATCGGTAATACCGATATACGGAATGTTCATAATATCTCCTTCATTTAGGTTTAAATATTGATCCTACTTTCACTATAATCATTTACCTAATAAAGTCCAGTACGGTATACTTAACCCATACCCCACGCATGTTCACCCTTCTCCCATTTTTCCTCATCATGGCCGGTATACTGGCATTCGCAACCCTACTCTCAAAGTACTGGGCATTTTATAACACACCATCAAAAGACGAAGATGGACGATTCGAATCACTCGATGGACTCCGAGGAATACTAGCATTCGGAGTATTCTTTCAACACGCAGTCACTAATCTTACCTACTACACAACAGGAACATGGCAAATCACAGAGTTTAAACTCTACCGATTCCTAGGAGGAGAGGCAGTTATTTTGTTTTTCATGATTACAAGTTTCCTCTACTGGTATAAGGCAATCGCAAAGAAAGGAGATCTTGACGCGTATTCATTGTATAAGAACAGAATTTATCGACTTGCTCCAATGTACCTCTTCTCTGCTGCCCTCATTGTTATATTTGCTTTGTTCGAAACAGGATTCAGAATTGGAGATCCGATCCAACTGATACGAGATATGTTCTCATGGTTATCACTTGGTATTATCACCACGACTTCTGTAAACGGTTTAAGTATTATTCCTATAAATGCAGGAATTCACTGGACCCTACACTTTGAATGGGTGCTATATATCGTTCTTCCATTTGTTGCAATAGTTCTTCGAGATAGAAAAATGAATCTCTTAGCAATTCCTATCTTGGCAATTCTTGCTCTTTCACCTGACAAAGGATATTGGATGATTTTCTTATTTGGAATAGCTTCGGCTCATATTCTTGCAAAATACCCTAAACAAGATTGGGTTAAGAAACCTTGGGTAAGTCTACTTCCCATTCTTGGATTGATCTTAGTTTATATGATTGATTATAAACCGTATGGAATTCTGCAGTACTGTATTACATTTTTTATATTCCTTTTCTTCTTATATGGAAATACAATCTGGGGATTGCTTAAAACAAGAGCTGCAAAATTCTTAGGAACTATTAGTTACAGTATTTACTTGTTGCACGGAATCGTTCTGTACCTAGTACTTAAGGCTGTAAACGTATTCCATCCGATCGCCAACCTTTCAACATTCTCCTTTTGGTCAATTATGTTTGTGTCAGCATTACTCATTGTAGTTCTATCAGGATTTACATATAAATACATAGAGTATCCATTTTTAAAGAAATACAGAGCAAAGTTGTCAGACAAAGTAATGTGATACACTGTTCACATGAAAGACCTCTACCCAGATATAGACATCAACCTAGATGGCGGCACAGATTCATTTCAAGAAGGCGTACAGATCGTTGAACGAAATAACATTGGCGTTATTATCAAACACCCTACAGATAATTTATATTTATTAGCAGAATGGAAAAAATCAAACTGGAGTGGATTTTTAACCGGAGGAATTGAAGAAGGAGAAACACTCGAGCAAACTGCTCAAAAAGAGATTTTAGAAGAGACAGGATATAAAAATATTTCTGTAATTACACCAATGGACTTTGTATCACATGGATTATTTTTTCATGTCATTAAGCATGTAAATAGACTCGCTCACTATCGTTTAGTATTTGCACAACTAGCGGATCTTGAACAAGATGAAATAGATGAAGAAGAAAAAGCTATTGCTGAGTTTGTATGGGTTCCGGAGCAAGAGGTATTTGCAAAACTAACACGGAAAGACATGAAGCTTTTGTGGGAGTTTTACAAACAATCTAGAATCGTGTAGACTTTCCTGTACTGCCACAGTAGGCAAAATTCTAACCCAGTCCCATCATGTACAAAATCAGATTTAAGTTTAGAGACAAAAATTACACCTTACCTACTTCCGGTTTCGGCTATTCACTCATTAAAATCCCTGACGAACCTTGGGTTCAGAAAGGACCTTGGGTGCAAATCAACAAATGGAGCAGGAAGGGTCCGATCAATTTTACAGTAATACACAAACAACTCCGGAGACGAAAAATTGCCATACCCGTAGCTCTTACTGTCTAACCCCCCACTCAAAAGCCCCAGTACACACTGGGGCTTTCATCTATTTCCCTGCTACATATCCTGTCGTCCAACATAGCTGAAGACTATACCCACCAGACGGTCTATCTATATCAAGCAAGTCCCCAATCACCCGCACGTTATCACAAACCCGAGAACTACAATTTTTAAAATCAATTTCCTTAAGTGGCACGCCTCCACTTGCAATAATCGCCTTATCTTCCCCAAGTAGACCTGTTACCGTCATCTGCAAACCTTTCAGTATTTGAATCAATTTCATTCTCCCATCTCGAGTAATCTGAGAACACACAGTATCAATATTCAACTCTCCCAAAGTTAAAACGGTTTCAACAATTGCATTTGGAATTAATTCCCCAAGTGTATTTTTAATTTTCTTAGATTTATTTTTGCTAAATGTATCCTGCAACTTTTCATTCAAAGTTCCATGATCAAATTCAGGGAGAAGATCTAGGAGCACGATAACTTTCTTTTTCATTTCTATGAGATCAGAAATTTTTTTACTCATATTCAAAACAGTCGGACCAGTTATACCAAAGTGTGTACATAGCACCCTGCCCTTTTTAGTTAATACTTTTTCCTCATCTGCATAGAGTGTGAGTTTAATATTTGAAAATGAAACACCTTGCAATTCCTTTACCCATTTCTCCTTAATAGTTACAGGCACAAGCACAGGTTTCGGTATAACAACTGTATGGCCCATTTGTGTAAGCCATGGATATGCATCTCCAGTCGAACCTGTCTCAGGATGCGATGTTCCACCTGTCGCAAGAATGTAATTTTTAGCTGTTAATTTTTGTTCTTTCCCTTTCACTTTAACATTCACTCCATCAATATGTTTTGTATCTTCACCAGAAATATCAAATCCCAACACTTCAACTTCCATTAAAATCTCAACCCCTAATCTTTCCATTTCTTTTACAAGAACATTATATACAGTCCGTGCACTGTCAGATATTGGAAATGTTCTTCCTTCATTTTCAACTTTCGTGTCCATTCCATTTTTATGAAAAAAATCTAACGTATGGGAAACGTTATATTGAGAAAACGCAGAAAACAAAAACTTATCACTTTCTTTATAGTGGGCCAAAAATTTCCGAATATCAAATTCTGAGTTTGTCACATTACATCTCCCTCCCCCTGTGATCAAAAGCTTTTTTCCGAGATGTGAATTCTTTTCCAAGAGAAGCACTTTCTTCCCATCCTCTGCAGCAGAAATAGCAGCCATCATTCCTGCTGGACCTCCTCCTATTATAATAAAGTCTTGTGTAGCCATAATTTATATCTTTCGGGTTCTTCTGTACCGTAGATAGCCCAGTATACCAGCAATTAGGAAAATAGCACTATATATGACATATCTGTTACTTAGCTGCCTTTTTGCGACCGCATCTTCACTTAATTCTAATGTAACCATTTTTGGTACCACTAACCCAAGATTAGTCAGTTCTTTCTGTAAAATGTATGACGATGTAGCAGTTCCTGCTCTATCTACATGAACCTGAATCCCTTCTGGCGATGAACCGTCTAGTTTAAAGAGTAGAGCCTGTTTCTGTAATCGAACAGTCACAGTATCTTCAATAGGAAGATTTGTCACAACACGTATAAATGGAGACGATGTCGGAGGAATTGTAAGCGTTAGCTGTTGCCCTTCAAATACAGAAGACTTTACTCGATACACTTCTCCTTTATGCAACTGGTTCCAGATTGTTCCATCTTCAGATGTTTCGATCTGCACTGATTCTCTAAATGCCAAAAGTTTATCATCTACATGTACTGTAATATGCGTAATATCTCCTGAGTTCGTAAACACCCCCTGCTCAATTGGAATCTCTCTTGTTGCCGCTAAACCTGGTGTATCAAAATTACCAGCAAGATATTGTTTTATTGTTTTTTCCAATGTATCTTCCTCCACATCATATTCTATGTTTACCTCTTTAATACTTATAGGGGTTTCTATAGGAGTATCTTCGTCAAGTTGAATCTTAATGTATCGAGAAGATATATCTGGAAATGTAATTTTTAAATTTTGCAATTGAAATCCGTCCACATCTGTATATCGATATATTATGGTTCTTTTTTCCATTTCTCTCCACGTAGGACTACTTGCACCTAGTAATGAATCAGAAATAAATACTCGTGCAATTTTTCTAAAGTTTTTAAAATCTGGTTGCACTGTAAGATATATCCCAGTGTAGGTCTGACCTTCTTTTGATGTGTCGAGTACGAGTGTTTTGTTGATTGTTCCAACTGATTCAACCACTCGCAGCGCAGGATAGTTCACTGCTTGAGATGTTGTAGCTAACTTTTGTTTTAAAATAATATGCGGAATTTCCTCGTTTTCACTATTTGCAATGTATACACTCTCCCCAATTACCGGTGCAGGTAGTGGACTTACATACCATTCTGCATGAGCAGAATGAGTTACAGAGATACAAATGAGTAAAAAAAATATACGAGCAAACATTATTGTAGTATAATCATACCATGAGTAAATTGCCAATCATATGGGAAGAGTATCATTATATGCACTACGAAAAAAATTCTGATTGGAAATGGTCTGTAGGAATCGTTTCAGTAACTGTGGCACTTATTTCTTTTATGTTTGCAAACATTACATTTGGTGTCCTTGTTCTTGTCGGAACTGGAGCGTTACTTATGCATGCCCTAGAAAGACCAAAACGATTACGATTTGAGATTAACACAACAGGTATTCGAATTGATCAGGAAAGTTGGTCATTTTCAAATCTAAAAGCATTCTGGATTGAAGACAATAAAGAATATCATATACCTTCAAGAATACTCTTTGAGACTGAAATGATTACTTCACCAGTTATCAGTCTACCTCTCCCTATCGAGACTAACCAGCAAGATTTACATGATTTACACTCAGAGCTAGTACAGATTCTACCCGAGAGACACCTTACTGAATCATTCTTTCAAAAGATTCTAGAGTATTTTGGATTTTAGTTTTGCATTTCTCGTAACAACCTTCCTTTATCTGCCTCAGTTTCAATTACAATACATCCGTCAGGGACACAGTTGTGTTCTAACGCCGCTCTAATATTTTCTTCACATACTATTGGATGAGTTTTATGAATCAAACTCTCAGCTTGTCGGCGTTTCATTTCCTCAACTGATATATAGAAATAGACAATCTTATACTCACTTCCTGTGTTATGGGCAATGGAAATAAGTGCATCTCGATGATTCTCTTTCAAATTTGTACTGTCGTATATAGTAGAAATACCCTGTTCTAGGTTGTGTTGTAACAGTTTTTCTATCTCTGCATTTGCAAGCTCATATGTAATCCCTGGATCCACAGTTACAAGCGAAGTCCATAATTCATCAAAACTCACTCTCTTTAGTGTTGTACATTCTTCAGCTTTCTTTGCAAATGAAGACTTTCCGGCAAATGGTAGTCCTGACAAAATATACAGCATTGGCATATGGATTATCATAGCACGGCAGGATATACTTACTAGATGGACACAATTATACCCTATATCGGTTTGGCCTATGGCTTATTCTTACTCGGATACTGGACTGCTATAGCAATACTTCTATATCACCTACACAGATTTGGATTAGGGAGACATACGAAACGTATCTTGTATATCGTTTTAGCAGGCTCGATTATGCTTACTATTATTACTTCTCTAGTTTATTTAAAACTATAATATGCTCGAAGACATCACATTTGAAGGAAAAAATGATAACGAAACTCTGTTAGTGTTCACAAGAAGACACTGGTTTGTACTTTTTGGAATCGTAATGGGTACACTGTTTGCTTCGTTTCTTCCTATTATTCTCATCGTACTACTTGCTCCTATTATCATCGGACATGAAATCTTGTTTATGTTTTGTTGGCTTATTTACATAATGATACTTTGGTTTATTCTTGCATATCGACTCACTCTTCACTCACTTGATACATGGATTGTAACTAATGAACGAATCCTTGATATCGTACAGATTGGATTGTTTAATAGAAAAATTTCAGAGCTACACCTTGAATCTATTCAGGATATTTCAGTAAATACAAAAGGTCTTATCGAGTCATATCTTAACTTTGGAAATATTGAAATTCAAACTGGGGCCACTGCACAACGATTTATGTTTGATAAAGTTCCAAATCCTCTTGATATTAAAGATGCTATTATGGATGCTGCAAAAAGTAAGGAACATGATACTAAGCAAGGGTTTTAATTGGTAGTCTTGACACGGACTCTATTTGTGGTATAATATAAACAGTTGATTAGTTTACAGATTATCTCGAACATAGCTCCATATATATCAAAAGGTATACATCGAGCTATGTTCGAAACGGACATTTCACAGCCGAAAGGCAGATTTGTTTCAAACCTTTAAACTTAAATTAACATGAAAGCTAAACTTAATTATCTAGATTCTTTCACAATTCCAACCAATCTTCCACACGCTGAAGGTGATACATGTCACGACATCCTTGGTGATTCCGTAGGCATTTGCGAAAAGCACGGAGTCAAAATGCTGTGCTTGTCCTCAAACAAAGGAAGTACATTCTTCCATTCGTGGAGGGATGCAGGGGACCACTACATTATTCCAGCAGATACAACCGCTGAATATGAGGGAGCCTACCATGCGTTGAATGCCGTCTGGGGGATTAAGTTCCCCGACTGTGATGTCTCATACATCGAGTCCACGATTGGAAACTACAATAAGTTGGCGGATTATGAAAAGGCACGTCGCCTCATCCTCCCTATTGTCAGAAATTTCCAACGCTTCACAGAAGTCAAAAGAAGGAATCAGGAAGACGCCGCACATGACCAGGCAGTCACATGGCTTGCCGGTCTTGAATCGGCAGTTGGAACCGTGATCGATCTCAATGATTGCGGCAACCCACTTCATCCTGATGGAACAGTTGGTCGGATAAGCTAACTAACACACTCGTTCGAACCCCACGAGTTATAAATAAAGGGGTTCATTTTTTATTACACCCCCGCACTTATCACCAAACTCTAGAGCAAGATACTTGATGAGATACAAAATAAAAAAACTGTTACTCAGTTTACGGTAACAGTTTTTTTATTTTGTATTTCTTTATTTTGAAACAGCCTTTTTAACAAGCTTATTCAATCTACTTTTCTTTCGAGCTGCGGCACCATCTTTGATAGTGTTTCCCTTAGCTGCTTTATCAAGAGCTTGGAAAGCTTTTGGAAGAAGAGCATTTGCTTCTTTTGTCTTCCCTTCTTTAACAAGTTTCTTTACGGCTTTAACTGTATCCTCAACACTCTTCTTTCGTCGTAGGTTGAAAACTTTTTTCTTTTCTCCGGCTCGTAAAGCCTTTTTAGCTGATTTTGTGATTGGCATATGTGTGTGTACTATATATTAATTATTTCCGTGAGTCAACTATAGTTTTCTCTACGTTTGGTGGTACTGCTTCGTATCGAGCAAACTCCATAGTGTTAGATCCTCGTCCTTCTGTCATAGATCGGAGTTGTGTTGTGTATCCAAACATTTCTGATAGTGGAACAAGAGCTTTAATAGCCTTGTTAAGTCCTCGATCTTCCATTCCTTCGATCTGTCCTCGTTTAGCTGATAGTGATCCTGTAACGTCTCCCATAAATTTCTCTGGAACAACAACCTCTACTCGCATAATAGGTTCCATGATAACTGGTCGAGCTCGTTTAGCTCCCTCTTGGAATGCTTGTGATGCAGCAATCTTGTAGGCGATTTCTGATGAGTCAACATCGTGGTATGAACCGAATGTAAGTTCACAAGATACTCCAGTAAGCGGGAATCCTGCAACAATACCTCTATCCATAGCTTCTTTAACTCCTTTCTGTACAGCTGGAATAAATTCTCCTGGAATAACACCTCCTTTAATAGAATCGATAAATTCGTATCCAGGTTCTCGGTGAACGTTCTTAGGAACTTTAGCTCCTTCTACTGGATCAGTAAGAGGTTTAAGTGTAATTCGAACGTGTCCGTATTGTCCTTTACCTCCAGACTGCTTAGCATACTTATGCTCTGCTTCAGCTTCTGCTGTGATAGTTTCTCGGTATGCTACTTGAGGCTGTCCAACGTTTGCTTCAACGTTAAACTCTCGCTTCATTCGGTCAATCATAATCTCAAGGTGTAGTTCTCCCATACCTGCAATAAGAGTCTGTCCAGTTTCTGGGTTTGAAGTAATTCGGAATGTTGGATCTTCATCTCCAAGTTTTTTAAGAGCGATACCCATTTTCTCTTGATCCGCTTTTGTCTTTGGTTCAATTGAAAGTGAAACCACAGGCTCAGCAAATTTAATAACTTCAAGGATAATTGGATTAGCTTCATCACAGAATGTATGCGATGTAAGAGCCTCCTTAAGTCCTACAGCTGCAGCAATTTCTCCAGCGTATACTTTCTTAACTTCTTCTCGCTTGTTTGCCTGTAGACGCACAATTCGTCCTAGTCTCTCTTTATTTCCAGTTGTTGCGTTGTAAATATATGAACCTGATTCAATAGTTCCTGAATACACTCGGAAGAATGTAAGCTGTCCTACGAATGGGTCTTGCTGTAGTTTAAATGCAAGCGCAGCAAACGGCTCTGTATCAGATGCAATTCGTACCATTTCTTCTCCTGTATCTGGATTAACTCCTTTAATAGGTGGTACATCAAGAGGCGATGGAAGATATTCAACCACTGCATCAAGAATAAGTTGTACACCTTTGTTTTTCAAAGCTGTTCCTGTGAACACCGGGAAAAGCTTGTTAGCCAATGTTCCCTTTCGAATAGCAGCCTTAAGTTCTGGAAGTGTAAAATCAACTTTTCCATCAAGATACGCATTCATCATATCGTCATCTTGCTCACATGCTTTTTCAACAAGCTCTGCTCGGTATTTAGTTGCATCTGCTAGAAATTCAGCAGGAATTTCTGACTCGATGATTTTATTTCCCATCTCTCCTTCAAATGTATACGCCTTCATTTTCAAAAGGTCGATAACTCCTGCCATCTTCTCTTCTTCTCCCATAGGGATTTGCATTCGAACCGCTTGTTTTGTAAGTCGGTTAAGAATAGAAGCATATGATCGTTCAAATGATCCTCCTGTTCGGTCAAGCTTGTTAATAAAACAGATTCTTGGAACCTGGTACTTGTCAGCTTGTCGCCATACAGTTTCTGACTGTGGCTCTACTCCGGCTACTCCATCAAACACAGTAACAGCACCATCAAGAACTTTTAGAGATCGTTCCACTTCCACTGTAAAGTCCACGTGACCTGGTGTATCGATGATGTTAAATCGGTGCATCATTGATTTATCAGTTCCCATGTATGTTGGGTTCCAGAAACAAGTAATCGCTGCGGCAGTAATAGTAATACCTCGCTCTTTTTCCTGTTCCATCCAGTCAGTTACAGCTTCTCCGTCGTGTACCTCACCAATTTTGTGTGACATACCTGTGTAATACAAGATACGTTCTGATGTAGTTGTCTTTCCCGCGTCGATGTGGGCGATGATTCCGAAGTTACGTGTTCTGTCTAATGGATAGTCTCGTTGCATAAAATTCTTTTTATTGTGTTTTTTATTTTTTATTAATTTTACTTGTCCAGGCATAACGCCTGGGTAAATGTAGGACCGCGACAGTTGAATGCCAAAATCAAACGTTATCTGTGGAGTGTAGCATAGATTTAGGAGGATTTCTAGGGGGAATTAGTTGAACTTGTCTTTAATTATTCATTGACATTATCATTTATATGATGTATTTTAAAGAAAGGCTAATTTTCATGTAACTTTCACCCTTCTAACACTTTTATATGGACCAAATACATTCATTCCTCATGTTCATTGCTTCAGCGTTCTACTTTATGATCTTCTGCAAAGCACTCACTAAACCTATTGAGAAAGAAATTTTGACTCTTCTTTTCCTCGGAGTACTCTATCCATTTGGCAAATTTATCCAATTTCACTTCTTTTTCCCAAGTTGGCTTCGATGGCATCTAGCTGACATAGGGTTTATACCCTTTTGGACCCTTCTTTCGGGTATTGGTCTTTTTAGCAAAAAAGGAGGTAAGAAGTATCGGGTTACTTGCTTTAAAAGCTTAGCACTCAAAGGAGCATTCATCTCAGCTATTTTCGCCCTTGGGTTTGAGTTTACAGCAATGCTTACCAATCCTCAAAAGACTAAGATTGACTATGTTATAGGTGATTGGATAGATACTTCTGTATTTATTGTAATGTTACTTATATGTATATTACTCATTCAAAGTGCGTATCCCAAAATGATTAACAATCCATTTTGGAAACTAGCCTGACCCACATTCAATTTCCCTGGACCGCACCATAAAGTGTAGTCCAGGGGTTTTTCATTTACCCCACCCACCATGACAGGTATAATCAAACACATGCGTACCTCATCAAAAGAACACCGAAACACTATCTACTGGTCAGTTCCAGAAAATACCCTCACTGAAGTTTTGGAAACTACTCCCGATGGCCTAACTGGAGACGAAGCAAAAAAACGTCTCTCAATCTACGGACCAAACACCTTCGAAGCAAAGAACACCCACACCCCTTTCCGAATCATCATGTCTCAGATCTTTAATCCTCTGATCTGTATTCTTATCTTTGCAGGAGTCTTAACATGGTATCTACAAGAAGTAGTTGAAACAATTGTAATCTTCGGAGCTGTACTTATAAATATCGGCTTCGCCTCATATCAAGAGTTTAAAGCAGAAAATACTATTGATAAACTTAAGAACTATATTAAGAACAAAGCCAAGGTTCTTAGGGATGGAAATATTATTGAGATCGAGGCTATTGATTTAGTACCAGGAGATATTATTCATATTTCATACGGAAGCAGAGTTCCAGCAGATGTACGAATTTTAGAATCAATTAACCTCACTGTTGATGAAGCGATTCTCACAGGTGAATCTATGCCAGTTGAGAAAGCTGAAGGAGTTATAGAAAATGACATGATTACAGAACGAAAGAACTCTCTCTTTTGTGGAACGTATGTAGTAAATGGAAATGCAACAGCAGTTGTTGTAAATACAGGAAATAATACTGAGATTGGAAAAATCGCATCTTCAGTTTCTGAAACACAGAAAGCTCTTACTCCAGTTCAAAATGCAGTGAAGCAAATCTCTTGGTATATCTTTTTAATTGCATCCGCGATTGTTATATTTATATTTTTCCTAGGAATACATAGAGGAAATGATATCGCCTCTATGCTTGTGCTTTCTTCTGCGGTAGCTGTTGGTGCTGTACCTGAAGCGTTACCTATTACTCTCACTGTAATTCTCGCAATTGGGGTACTAAACATTTCAAAAAAAGGAGGACTTATCAGAAAACTTTCTGCAGCAGAAACACTTGGATCAACAACGTTAATTTTAACTGACAAGACTGGAACACTTACTAAAGCAGAGTTAACTCTGGGAAATATTTTTACAACAAGCGACATCACAGGAGATCTTCAAGAAAATAATTCAATATCTTCTACTCATAAAGAGTTGCTTTCAATTGCATTTTATAACTCTGAAGCAACAGTTGAGAAAGTTACTGACGATAGAAAAAATTGGATGTATAGTGGAAGTCCGTTTGATATTATTATTTTAAAAAGTATTCATGAACATAATATAGAAAGTACAAGTTCAAAAAAGCACACGCTCACTTCCCCATTTAACTCGACGAACAAATTCTCTATCTCATCTGATGAGCATGAATTAACTATTCTTGGTGCGCCAGAAATTCTTTTGAAGAATTCAACTTTATCTAATGAAAAGAAAAGTGTTATTGAACAGAACTTTATTAAACTCAGTGAACAAGGAAAACGTCTTATTGCTATTGGTAAAAAGAAAAAGATACATGTAGAAGATAACTCAATTGAAGGATTAGAATTTCTAGGTCTATTTACCTTCTCTGATCCTCTTCGGGAAAACATTGGGCATAGTATCAAAGAGATTCAAGCTAAAGGAGTTGATGTAAAAATTATCACAGGTGACCTTCCAGGGACCGCAAAATATATCGCACATAAAGTAGGAATTGAAGCGACAGATGAAGAGATTCTAAGTGGTGAGCAGATTCGAAAATTTACTGATGATGAGCTCACTGTTGTACTACCTAAAATTAAAATCTTCGTGCGAGTGACTCCTGAAGATAAACTTCGAATTGGAAATCTATATCGATCTCTCGGTGAAGTTGTCGCAATGACTGGGGACGGTGTAAATGACTCACCAGCACTTAAAGCAATGGATATTGGTATTTCCCTTGCTTCTGGAAGTGATGTGGCTAAAAGCGCAGCAGATATGATTCTGCTAGATAACAACTTTAAGACAATTACAGATACGATTACTGAGGGTCATAAAATTCGGGCGAATATTCAAAAGGTGTTCGTATACTTAATGTCGAGTTCTCTAGATGAGGTATTTGTGATTACGGGTGCACTTATCACTGGTCTTGCATTGCCCCTTAATGCACTGCAGATTATTTGGGTAAATATTATTACTGGAACCCTTCCTGCAATTGCCTTTGCGTATGACAGTAACCATACGGTGCACAAGAATAGAAAAGGTAAACATATTTTTGGATTCAAAGTGAAGTTTATGGCAATAGGTCTTGGAGTATTCTCTTCTCTGCTTCTATTCTTCTTATACTATGCTCTCACAAAAAGTATTGCCGATGTAACTGTGGCACGATCTATATTCTTTGTGTGTTTCTCTACATACATTCTTACTATTTCGTACTCATTTAGAAATCTAGATAAACTGATCATTCATTATAATCCATTTTCAAATGTACGATTAAATATTGCGAATAGTATTGCTCTCTCGCTCATCACACTTACAGTAACTGTTCCATTTGCACATCGAGTGTTTGATATGACGTACATTCCACTTGGGTTTGTGTGGGTTATTATTGTGTGGAATATCTTCAACCTTGGAGTGATTGAGTTTACGAAGTGGATGTTTATGAAGGTGAAGTAATTACTCTCTAATCTTAGTTGAGAAATCCTTGTCGTCAGCGTACTTCAAGGCTTTTTCATTTATATGAAATCGTGTACGAGCTTCAGGGAATGTAAGCGCTGTGTCAATCATACCTAAGTTATATGCCAACTCATCTGAACTTTCAGGAAACATCACGCTCTTGTTGATCATCTTTATTTTCTTTGGTGTCACTTCATTTACATGCTTCACTATGTTTGTCGTACATGTGTTTGTAACTGTGTTGTAAAACTCTGGATGAATATACAACTCATTTGTTCGAGCGATCATATCTGTAAACAAAGCTCGGGCTTTTTCTTCAGTTGTTTTAATTGGATACACATACACCTCATCTTTTCTATAGTTTGATCGAAGCTTAACTAAATCTTTTTCATCTCCCCATACGTACATAAGTTCGTACTGATTAAATAAACCTTTTACAGGGTGAAATGATTCCCCTTTCTCTTTTCGTATCTCTACTGATACTGCCACAAATTGATTATCTTCAAATTCAAAACTTAAGAAAGTATGTGCAGAACCTGGAATTCCTGAAAATGGTTCTACGATGTACCAAACTCTTTTTAGTTTTTGTACATCAAATGTTTTGTCGTAATAGTTTTCTGTAAAGCTTGTTGTTGATGCGTATGTAAAATTTCGGACGTTGTAGATTGTTATTTCATTTCCTTTTATATCTGCATATGGGAGAGTTGTTTGATCAGTGTTCCAGTCTCGAGTGTTTGAGGGGGTGGTGATGATGTTTGAAGTTGTAAATACAATGATGAGAATGAGCACAATATATACAAGTAGTTTGGCGAAGAGTTTGAGTATTTGTAGGAGGATGTACATGCGTAAAGTATACCATCCAAAATAAAAACCTACCCGAGAAAACCCGGGTAGGCCGATTGAAACAATATTTAGCTTGAGTAGTACTCACAGAAGGACACAAGTCTCCTGTCTGGAGTAATAACATGAGTACAGCATCTTGCGAGCCGGTGGTCATCCCATGAGTATTTATCCATAAATGGTTTTATGAAGAAACGGAACGCTCGAGCGATCGGGTTTTCCAATCTCTTCATAATGTCACCAAGTCTGGAATTCTCACAACCACACTGCTTCAAGTCTTCCAGATTATAATGAATTCTATCTCGAAGACTAGCTTGGATTTTTGAGATTTCCACTCCGAATTTCTTCGGTGAGAAAATACGACCCATCATCCTGAATCCCCAACCAATAATTGCACAGTTAGGGTCACCACAAGGTAAAGTAGTGAAATCATCTGTCATTATTTTTCCATGTGATTGGGTGACAAGCCCGTTAATGACATCAGCAACGTTGATTGGCACATGTGATGCATCTTCCTTCCCAGGATTTCTCCCAGCAAGGAATTCTGGTTGGAAACTGATTCCGCGAATATTTTCAAACGGAATCGCGAATTCAGTTGCCTCCCAGAGATGATCAAGATTTAGTCGCGTGACGGTCATCGCGAGCGTGATAGGTAAACCAATCTCTTCGCAACCTCGAATTGCCTTTGTGCGCATCGCACGCAAATCAGCCCCTCTCAATTCTTTTTGTCCCGCAAGTTGCGGACCATCGTATTGGAGATAAAGTTGAATTTTTTGTGCCGCATTTTCAAGCATCATGATTTTACCGAACTCTTTCATAAATTCAGGATCAGAAGCAAGGCGAACACCATTGGTGTTAATCAGCAACACTTCAATGTGCGGATGAGCAATAACCCACTGTACTAAACGGAAGAATTCAGGGTGAATCGTAGGTTCCCCACCCGAAAACTGAAGTATTTCGATCTTATGTTTTCGACCGATCACACTATCAATATTTCCAGTAAGAAAATCAAACGAGTGGAACTTAGTATTCACACCAATTCCATGGGGAGATGCAGCAAAGCAAGTTGGACACTTAAGATTGCAAGAATCAACAATTTCGATAAGCGCAAGGCAAGTCGAAAGCTGTTCAGGCAAAGAAAGTATTTCGTCAGGAGCTGTAGCATTTTTCCCCAGTGTCCCATCTTTTCCTTCTGGTGACACGCAACAAGCTTTTCCTGGTCCACATCCGCAACCTTCTTTATTAACAGGCCCTTCGGCATGCCAATAGAATTTAGCATCACCGATCACAACATCTGTTGTTCCATGTTGTGGGCAAGTACGTCTCATCACGATCAATTCCTTTCCGTCTTGTGATTTTTGACTTATGACTTCTGCAGGACATCGTGTCTCGCAGACTAAGCACTTGCTTATAGTTTTTTTAACAAAGCCTTCGATTAAAAGTTCTTGTATAGCGCTCATGTGTAACCTTTCTGTAAATGTTTTAGATCCACAGTGATACTAACACATTGCTACATCCCTTGCACTGCAAGACATAGAAAACAGGTACCAAGTCCTGTTATTCCCATAAGAGCGAACGTTGCTAAGAATTCAAATGCATTTGTCTTTTTTTTAGTAACTAAACCTCTGATCCCATCAAGAATTGCTCCTAGAAACATTATTGCCGCATGAAAGAACATAAGTGACATCAAAACAGCACCTTCCTCTTGCAGTACAATAATAACTACAGCCATCGCCAAAAAAATTAAAATGTTAATCTTGATGATTGAGTTTTTACGAACATTCGGTTTAGAAATCTCTGTATTAATACTTGATGCAGGATTTGAAATAGGACTTACTGGAAACTCTCCCTTATCAAAAGCTATTAAATGACTTTCAACATCTGAGAAAGCCCATCCTCCACTTGTGGTTAAATTCTTAATTATCGTATCTCTTGGAGTACCTTTAGCTGTTTCAGCTCTAATATACTCTATTATTTGAGGATTAATCATACGGTAACTATACCTCTTTTACATTAAACGGTCTATAACCATATACGAATACAATTGAATATATATAGTACAAAGCAAATACGAGACTAGCTAGCTGTATTGCAGATAAACCTATAAACAAAGGAGTAATTGGTTTAATATATTCAATACAGAATCTGAACACTAAATATGATGCAACAAATAATCTAAATAGTAACCCTGGCTTCATTGGCACACCTTTCGAAATTTTCTTTAATACATAAAACATAATCACTAAGAAAATAATTTCATATAACGATGTCGGATGGCGAATCAATCCATCTCCAAGATTCATTCCCCATGGCATTGTGGTTACATTTCCAACAGTCCCATCAAATACTCCTGTAAAGAAACATCCAATTCGTCCAATAATAATTCCAAGAATTAATGGAAATGTTAATAGGTCTCCAGTTGCAGTTTTAATTTTTAAAAACTTTTTTGCAATCTCAACTCCAATAATTCCACCTATTACCCCTCCCACTATTGTTTTACTTGAAAATATATACATCCAAGATAATTGAGATGCGGTTTCAAAGTGTTCTATAAATGCAAGTAATCTTGAACCTATAAGTGCTCCGGTTGCAGCTCCAACTATTGTTACAAAGCGAGTGTCTTCAGGTAGAAAATCTCCTGTTTTACTTTTTAAATACAGATAATATCTGTATGCAATAAAAATTGAGAGTACGTCTGTGAGGAAATGAAATTCGATTGGGAGTGGAAATGTCATGATGTGAGTATAACACCAACAAAACAAAAACACCCCAGTATTACCCAAGGTGTTTTTGTTTATAAGTAAACTACCACGCCATGTGAGCAAACGCTTTGTTCGCTTCCGCCATTTTGTGAGTGTTCTCTTTCTTCTTCATAGCTTCTCCTTCTCCTTTTGTTGCTGCCATTATTTCATCAGCAAGTTTTAGGTGCATTGGCTTTCCTTTTTTACTTCGAGCAGCTCCAATGATCCAATTCATAGCTAGGAATGTTTTTCTCTCAGGACGGATCTCGTAAGGAACCTGATAGTTCGCTCCTCCAACTCGTCTTGATCGAACCTCAACTTGAGGTGATACATTTTTAATAGCTGTATCAAAAACTTCAAGAGGATTCTCTGTATTAGCTTTTGCTTTAAGAACTTCTAGCATGTCATATACAACTCCTCGTGCAGTAACTTTTTTACCGTCCCACATAGTGTAGTTTATGAATTTACCTAGAGTTTCTGAATTGAACTTTGGATCAACTCCAGCAACATTTCGATTTTTTACTTTTCTTCGCATATATTTATAATTTATTTAATTTGTATAAGTACCACCCGTTGTAGAATTTTGTTCCTGTTTTTCAACAGTACTCCGGATTGTGGATTTTTTGTTTCAAAATCTCGTTCAAAGATCTTTTATTTCTTAACTGCAGCTTTTGGCTTTTTTGTACCGTACATAGATCGAACTTTTCGTCGTTTCTCTACTCCTGCACAGTCGAGCTTTCCTCGAACAACAGTGTATCGAATTCCAACGTCCTTTACTCGACCACCTCGTAGTAGAACTACTGAGTGCTCTTGTAGGTTATGTCCTTCTCCTCCGATGTAGGCAGTAACTTCAAATCCGTTTGTAAGTCGAACTCTGCAGATCTTTCGAACGGCTGAGTTAGGCTTCTTTGGAGTTTTTGTAGTTACCTTTGTACACACACCTCTTTTAAAAGGTGAGTTGTAGAAAATTGGTCGGTTTTGTAGAGTATTGAATCCTCGTGTAAGGGCAATAGCTTTACTCTTCCGTCCTACCTTTGAACGATTTCTCTTAACTAATTGATTTAATGTCGGCATGCGGGTTAATGTACTATATTTTTAAGGCTTTTGCAAGAGATATGTGGTATTTGACGTGGTAGAGGTCTGGGTGTAGTTTATGAGATGGATCACATGTAACTTTAACCACTTCCATTATGACAGTAACAACCACACCCGGACAAGAAACACCAGTTGTTGAAATGAGACCTTTACGCCCCGGTGAACTTCAGGACCTCGATACTCAACATAAAAAAGCATCCCAAGGAGCAATTGAGAAGCTTGTCGCCCAGCAAGTAAAAAAATGTTGGGATAATCTAGAAGCATGTAATGAACCACTCACCATTTTCGCTAGAGACTACATTCAAAGGCAACCGGTTCCAGTCGTTACATTCAATTCTGTTTTCAACGATATGTGGGCCAGATATTTCTTTGATAGTGTAATGTGCAACTTTCCTCTCCAGATGAAACAAATTGGTGCCTGGGCCCTGATTTCTGTTGCAACCAAAGGAAAATTTTTTCCTCTTGGATTCTTGGCTGATAAAAGCCTAGAAAAAGTTTTAACCAGGTTAGGAATCACCTTTGATCTTGCAACGGATATTTTACACCCCGAGTGCATGAGCCCTACTATATCTCCTCGCATCTTGCAAAGATTAGCAACAATGTTCGAGCTTCCAACAGATTTCAATGAAAATATTAGGAGCTGGCGAATTCATGGATATGACGAGCTCGCAACAATGCTTGTTTCAAAGACAGGACTTATCATTCCTCCAATGGAAGAATATGTTCATGATTGCGAACGAAAACTAAAACCACCAGGACTCGGTCACCCAGATTCATATGACAGAAATTTTTAAAAAATCCACCCCAACCCCGGCTCAACCGAGCCGGGTGTTTTTTATGACCCAATCAACACTCCAACCAAATACAATGCAGCCGGTGCCAAAAACTGCCACGCCAGTAACACAATCACAATACTAATCAAAAACCCCTTTTGCTCAACCCAGGTTTTAAATCGATAATATCGATCAGGTAACACTGAAAATAAAATCTTTGATCCATCTAGTGGTGGAATTGGAATCAAGTTAAAGAATGCAAGTACTACGTTGATTACAATTGCAGAAATTGCAAACTGCGTAAACGCATATCCAAATTCTCCAGAGCGAATGAATGCCGTAAACACAAGAGCGATAATAATATTTATAAGTGGACCAGCAAATGCAACAAGAGCCTCTCCCCATCTCTGATTTCTAAAGTTATATGGATTTATAGGAACAGGTTTTGCCCATCCAAACATAAACCCTGGAGACAACACAGCACACACAAGTGGGACCATTATTGAACCAACAGGATCAATATGAGGAACAGGGTTCAATGTTAATCTGCCTGCATGTTTTGCAGTGGGATCACCTTGCCAAAGTGCAGCAATACCGTGCGCTACTTCATGAGCAATAATTGAAACAATAAGGATAGCTAATGTGATTATAGACATGGAAAATATTATACCACGCAAGGGCCTTGACAAGTGATGTAATATAGATTATGGTAAATATATCTCACCTTCCATTCTGGAAGACTGTCTTGGGACCCCAAGAAGATTACCCCTTTGTACAAATTTTGCACAAAAAGGCAATTTAGATTCAACCCGAACATTAGTTATTGATGAGAATTCTGATCCCTATAGCCATCCTAATCTACCTCTTCTCCCTTGTGGAGAGCGTCCACTCTGCCGTGACTCCTGAATTCATTCGGAGCCTGCCACCACTGCCTACTGCGGCAGTTCAAGAACTCGCTAAACACGAGAACTATCCTCTTGCCACCGGCAAAAAGTACATCGTCACTGTTACGTCCAGCAACGATATCGGGTACGGAGTAACTCCGGACGAAATCGAAGATGCCGTTGCTGAAGGAATATTGCCACCTGGCTCTAAATTCCCTCGGAGGATGACCAAAGAACAGGCAGATAACTGGTATGAAAACGTTACTCTGCTTACCTACCGTTCGATTGTTAGAAAAACGGTCAAGGTTCCTCTTAGTCCTGAACAAGAGGCTGCGCTTGTGTTCTTCGCTCAAAATACCGGTAAGAACAACTTGAAAAAGCTTGTGAATGGTCCCGGAAGATTGAATTCCGGAAACTACTCAAGTGTCGTGAATGTCATGCCTCTCTATTATGAGGAAGATCGTCCAGAGAAAGCTGGATTACAACGAAGACTCAGATTTATGCTTGCCGTATATAAAGGAGAGTCCTTTGTGCGAAAAGTGTGAATCACATTGCCAAACCACCTACGGGTGGGGCGGCTTTTTATTTTGTTGGGTGGTGCTTGACAAGTAATAGCACTATGGGTATATTATTTATGTTCGGTAAAAGTGAAACCCTCGGGTAACACCTAGCCCACCGAATGCTTCAGGCAGTTCTTACTAATATCTATCCGGCCAGTTCGCGCTGCGGTGCGATTGCCGGTCCAAGACACCTGAAGCCCTTTTAAAACGAAAACTGCCAGATTCAAGGATCGTCCTTGCCATTATGACCAGTATTCAAGCGCTTTAGAGCCAAGCGCAACGACACAAGTAAGCTCTGATTAGCCCATGGAAAACAAAGCAAACCATGTAGCGCGAAATATTAGATACCCTTGCTTTAGAGACTACTATCGATGAAGTACAGTATTCTCACAACAACAACTTCATACCCCCATTGCACACAGTGTGCTTGGGGGGTCTTTTTTTATTTGCCTAATTCCTCCCTTCATGCTAATATCCATGCTATGTCAAAAGTTTGCGCAATCACACAAAAAAGTTCAATAAACGGGGGTACATATTCTAACAGAACTCGTGCCACTCAATTTAACCCTGGAGGAAAACGACGTCGATATGTAAATATCCAGAAGAAAAAAATCTTCGTTCCAGAGCTAGGTCAATCAATTACATTGAACATCTCAGCTAAGGCTATTAAGACTATTCAAAAGAATGGTGCATTCGCAACTTTGAAGAAAGCTGGTATTATCGGATAAAGTTTAAATACATATAAAAAACCTCTCAATTTCCTGAGAGGTTTTTTATATTTTTAGTAAGGATCTTTTCCGCAATCATCTTTAAACCATTTGTTTGTATTAGACACCATGGCACATATTTCTTTTTCTGTTGGCCCTCCATCACCAGTATTTTGTGAGAATGTAATAGAGGATAAACAATAATCTTTTTCAACTCCAGAGAATTTTTTACAGAAAGATACCTTTTGACTTACAGGTGTCGCAAAAGGAGAGACAATTGTATATATTTTTGAAGGAAATGGATCAATCAAATTACCTACACAAATCCATCTATCTCTTGGAGTATTTCCATCTGCGTTTTGACATTTGCTAATGTTTTGATTTGCCACTTGCTTAGCTACGCAATAACCTTTACTTGCTGCTTGCGGTGAAGATGTTGTTCCATTAAACCCTGTACTATCAACGCAGTAACCGATTTGAGAGCCAAGCTTGATGGGAACTGAAATTGCATACTCAGTTTCTGATGCATAACAATACAAATCTCCTGTAAACTTTTTCATATCTTCAAGAAATGTTTTTAAACCGTGTGTACCTGTATCTGAACAAAACCCATTGTTTCTAGACAAGCCTCCCTTACCGTAAAACCCATTATTTTGATAATATTCTCGTACTGAAATTTCAGAACTTCTAAGTGCAATCTCTAGCTTAACCATTTCTTCTTCATCTTTTTCTTTAGCTGTCATTTTATTAAATCTATAATCACAACTTTGTTCCATCATTGAAATATATTTATCAATATACCCTTTTTCTAAGAAGTTATTTGGCACAGACCCAGAGTATTGCTCAAACTTTGCATTTGGATATTTTGCAAGTGTTGCTTCTACAAAGTTATTGTAAGCAGTGAGAGTTCCAAGATCTTTCGCTGGAACATTAATATCTATTTTTGCTCGAGCATTTTCTGTAAGATTCTTCTTATATTCTCCCATATCCTGAACTGTCTGCAATTCACCTTGATATCTTGCTAATGCAGAGGCTACATACTGTTGTTCTGACTCAATTTCAAGTTCAGCTCTAGAAAACTTAGTTTTAAAATCTTTTGCAAACTCCTGTACTTGACTAAAGTCTGAACCATGCATAAATGAAATTGTAAAACTAAATGAAGCATCTTTTGCTTGAGACATACAAGAATTAAAATCATTAGCAACAACAGTTTTCTTTTCAGCAGATTGATTAACACTTTGCTGAGCCTCATAAGATGGTTGAAGCTTTTTATTTTCCATATATACATAACCTCCTCCTGCTGCTGAAAGTAAAAGTACAATTAGTAATGCAATAACTACAGCAGAACCATTTTGTGTATTTTTCATGATAGGTTAATCATATCACAATTAGAATTAAGGGAGTTTTTATTTTATATCTATCGTATACTTACTATATGAAAAAATATATCCCCCACATATTACTCTCACTCTGGACAGTACTATTTGTTATAGGTTCGTTTAATCCATATGACAGAGCAGTATGGTTTGTCGAAAGCGCAACCGTATGGGTTGTTTTAATTCCTATAATTATTATGTATGTTAAAGGGATTCGGTTTTCTAACACTGCATATATACTCATGAGTGTGTTCATTTTTATGCATACAATAGGTGCACATTATACATTTGAACGAGTTCCATTTGCTTGGTTTAATGACTTGTTTGGATTTGAAAGAAATATGTATGACAGGGTCGCACACTTTTCTGTCGGATTTTATGCACTACCAATATATCAGTATCTAAGAAGTAGAAATATTACATCATCTGCACTAGCTGCAGGAATATTTGCACTCTGCGTAATTATTTCTATTGCAGGAATTTATGAACTATTTGAATGGCAATTCGCAGTTATGTCAGACCCTGCTGCAGGTAACTCAGTACTTGGAAGTCAAGGAGATATTTGGGATGCTCAGAAAGATATACTTTCAGACACTCTCGGAGCGTTAACAGTACTTGCTGGAGTTTGGATTAGGAAAATTTTTTACTCTAACAAATAAACCACATTCCCCTCTGTAAAAGTCTCTCTTATCTGGAGAGGCTTTTTACGTTGCTGGGTATATACTCTGCTCAACACAACTTCACTCGGATGTTTATACGAATTATCCTTCCCTGCAGAGATCACAACCTCATCAGGAGATGTCACAGTCAAAAATTCTTGTGATGTGGAAGTCTTTGAACCGTGATGTCCGAGCTTTAACACATCTACATCTAACATTTCTTTATATCGAGCAATCATTTTCTTTTCCTCAAGCACATATGCATCACCAGTTACAATAAATGAATGCTCTCCACTGGTAATTTTCATAGATAATGAATATATATTATCATCCACTTCCCCTTTCTTTGGCTTAGTTAGATATGGTTCTTCCATGGGATATATAACTTGTAACTGAATGTTTTCTAAAGATAATATGTCTCCTGCCAAAACTGTTCTTCGTGGGATTGTTGTAGTTTCTAGTCTATTTTCTGTAGGCGATTCATCTGGCTGATCCATATCCATAAACCCATTATGAACAACCTGTTTAACGAGCCCTTTTGTAATCATCTTTTCAGCTTCACCAATATGATCTGAATCAGGATGAGTTAGGACAAGTGAATCAATACTCACTTTGTTACACCCCGTCACCTCTTGTATTCTTGTCACAACTTGGCTATCCTTTGGTCCAGTATCAATAAGAATGCTCTTACCTGTGGTATCTTGAATATACGTAGCATCACCTTGTCCTACATTTAAAAAGGCAACAAGCGCTTCTGGGTTTCTACAACCCTTAGACTGCTGAAGCATATATATGATCTGGAGCTGTATGAGAAATACAAAACACAGGGCAATATATAAAAAATTATATCTATAGAATATACGTGAGATCACATATATAATATAAGCATATATCGGATAAAATAAAACCTAACAAAATATAAAGAAATGAATTATAACAAATTTACAGAAAAAACATTTACATTACCTGCTCTTACAGGAATATCAGAACAAACAGTTTCTGAGCATTTAAAACTATATGCTGGGTATGTGAAGCATGCAAACCTTATCTTAGATACTATTGCTGCTACAACAGATATATATGTTATCGGAGAACTCCGACGACGATTTGGATTTGAGTTTGGAGGAATTCGAAACCATGAGTATTACTTTGAACAGTTTGAAGGTGGAGCGAAAGAGATGAACCCGGATTCTGGTCTATGTAAAAAAATCCAAGATCAGTGGGGATCTCATGAAGCATGGGAAGCAGAGTTTAAAACTCTTGCCATGACACGTGGAATTGGATGGGCGTTTTTGTACCAAGATACAGTTACAGGCAATCTACTGAATGCATGGGTTGGAGAGCAGCATGATGGACACCTGACAGGACTTAACCCTATTCTTGCACTAGATATGTGGGAACACTCATACATGCTCGACGTTCCACCTTCTGAGAAGAAGAGTTACGTTGAGGCATTTTTTGGGAATGTTAATTTTGAGGTTGTTGAGGAGAGATTTCAATAAGAAAAAAGCCCAGTCTCCACTTTCATGGGACCGGGCTGATGAGTTACTGACGGAAGGCATGCCAAATGCTAGGTGATTTGCAATCGCAGGGGTAGATCACAGAAGCTCCGCTCCTTAAGTCATCACTCCAAATACTTGGAATGAACCGTTGATCAAAGCAAGTTGCTTCCGTCGAAGCAACCACATGAATCTGATCCTGACCAAGGAATACATGTAGACTTGGACGGTGTGTCCCGATAGCAAAAACTTCCCGAGGGTTAGTAATATTCATCGAGGCTTTGTCTGCCCATGCCAATGCTTTATCCCAATCACCATCACCATTCGGATAGTTCAAAAGGACAATGTCAATTAAATCTTCACAATGAGAAGCAGGGGGAAATAGTGCACTAACCTTAACCATTCGGATTGGACTGTCGTGCGGAGTATCTGATCCTACAAGATTAATTGCATCCTGCCAATCAAGATCTTGTGTAACAGGAACTCGACGAAGAACAAGTATGCGCGCACCTTCTTGTTTTGCCAAGGTTGTAAGTCTTCGGATATGCTTATCACTCAACGGATTATAACTACTCTTTTCATCAGCAATAAGCGAATCTAGATAACGTGCTATAGATCCATTATTCAATGCTTTCTGTAGAACTGCACGAGAGATCTTTTTTTCCCTTACTATTTTGATAAAGCACCTTCCTTGACTGTCAGTTGCGAGTTTTTCTGTTACGGGCATATTGCTCATAATTTTTTTTAGTTGCAGCTCACCTAAGGCGTCGACACTCATCGATACCAAAAGCGGGCCTGTTGTTTGTTTGTGAGGAAGTGATTTCAAAGAACACTTAATCCCTAAGATGCCACATGTATATTAAAAAAGCAACAATACAATACCCTACCAAAATCCATATACTTTCACTTTTCGAAAGTTCTACATAGGCATGAGGAACATCTGCCAACACCCCAACAATCCAAAACACAAAGTGAAGTAAAAGATTATTTACAAACACCACCAACTTCAACAACCACTCCACACCAAACAAATCACTGCAAAGAGTTAAAAATCCCAAAAGCATAATTATAGGGATTACAGGCAACACCAACACATTACTCAAAAGAAACACTGACGAAAAAGATGCGGTCATGTACACAATATATGGAAATACAAAAACCTGTGTCGCCAAGGTTGCAGAAGCAATCTCACGCAACCAACTAGGTATAAATCGTAACCGAGATAATCTCATCCACTCATCAATTGGTTTTGTACAAAGTATAAGTCCAAACGTTGCCGCACATGTCAGATGAAAAGAAGGATCATGCAACGTTTGAAATGGACTTATTATCGTCATGATAAAAATCACAACAAACAACGCATACACTTGAGAAGTTTTTTCTTGAAACAATATAAGTCCACAATATGCACTTACTACAGCTCGATAAATTGGAGCACCCCCACCAGTCAGTAATACAAATGCCCACACTACAATTAGAACAATTATTTTTTGCACTACCTTAATCACAACACCTTTTTCTTTTCTCCAGAAAAATAATTTATCAACAAGCATCTTTATGCAGACTAAAATAAGTGAAACGTTTGATCCAGACAAAACCACCACATGACTCAAGCTCGTCATTTTAAATAACTCCAAAGATTCTTTATCAAGCAATCCTTTTCCTGCAACCAACACTCCTGCAACAAGCCCAGCATATGGTTGTTCATACTCATTCAAAAATATTTGTGTCAGTTTATCTTTTTGTAAAATAAAATATAATTTCAATTCATCATACCAAGATAAAGGGTTACACAATGAAACATGCTCCATCTTTTTTACGGTCATCAAAAGATACACATTATCTTTAGCCAAGTATTCTCGATACGGAAAATTATACAGAGGTCCATCATCTCCAGAAACTTTCTTTTTTGGAATTGAAACATTTCCAACAACCTGTATACAATCACCAAACTTCAGATCAAGGTTTGAAGGAGAAGTAACTTTATACCGTTCATCGTTTTTAACATCATGTGCCATGAACACAAACTTAATCTCACTTCGTGTAACATCACTATCAATTGTCAAAGTGGCAGTAGCATTTTTAACCTCTATCAACCCTTCTATTTTTTTCACATATTCCGCTTGAGCCACAATTACAAAGTACACGGCACCGATGAAACATATGCAAAATAAAAATCGTCTGTACATCGGATTAGGGTAGCAAGACGATGTTCAATTTCTGTTAAAGAAAGCACTCGTACTTTCATAAAGAAAGTATAAACTATTTCCGTGTAACAACTCCCTCATAAAAAACTTTCACCGCCTTATCCAACATCTCCTCACTATCCGCACACGTCGTCGCAATCACATCAGCATGTTCATTCCATACATTATCACTATGTCCTTTAACATATGACCACTCAATCTCGTAGCCAGATTGTGAAACTTGTTCTCGAACGGAATCCAACTCTTGCCACAACTCTTGATTCAACACAGGAGACTTCGATGCAGTCTTCCAATTATTTTTCTTCCATCCGTGAATCCAAGTTTGGATACCCTGTAGGACATATTTTGAATCTGAGTTAACATGTACTTTTTTAAACGCTCCAATCTTATGCGTGAGTACAGCCTTCAAACCCTGTGTAACACCTTCGAGCTCCATTTTGTTATTTGTTGTATGTGACTCTTTTCCTCCAAGTTCAATCTGATGTAAATCACCAAAGACAATTATTGATGCCCAGCCACCTCGTCCAGGATTACCTCGTGATGATCCGTCTGTATATATAGTTATGGTATCTGTATGAAACATGAAAGCTATTATACATTAATTCACAGTAATATCTTCAACTCGAAATCGTATCTCTCGCTTACCTAGGAAGTAACTCTCTTCAACATACCCAAATAAACTCACTGTCTTACTTGTATCAATCTCCATAAGCCGTTTATCTGTAAAAAATGAGATGTATCTAAGTGGTGAAACTTTTCTATGTGAAGTTGAGTACTTATATACATCATGTAAAAAGTCAGGGGTAGCATCTTTTGCTTCACCCAAAGTATTCACATAACTCTCAACAATAAACTCAGCATGTTCTTTTTCTTTACCAAACAGTTTTACATTTTTTAGTTTTACTCCAGTTACACAGAAGTATGGTTTTTCATTTCCCATACCAAACGGTTTAAGTTGAGAAAGACTATGCACAAGTGTTTCATCAACCGTATCGTGAGTAATAGTGTAGGCCGGTATTTCATGTTGCTTTACAACATCAGCATTTTTTAAATCATCAGACACCTTCCATGCTATGTATGCTTTTTGCAATTCCTCCTTGAAAATAGTTTCATTCTCCTTCACAAACGCAAAACCTCCTGATGCAGCATGACCTCCAAACTCTATAAAAAAACCTTCTGGCATGAGTGTGAGGATTTCAACAACACTCACTCCAGGAAGTGATCGACATGATCCGCGAAACACATCTCCGTCCTCACACGCATATGCAAATGCTGGAAGCTGAAACTGTCGGACCATGTTACTACACACAGGACCCAGTAAAGTAGGGGACCATGTTTCGTCACCAAAAATCAAAATACCACTCTCTACATCTTCCTTCGAGATTTTTTTCTCTGCATCTTTCACTAATGTCTTTGCTTTACTCTTTCTAGCAACATTCAATGAAACAAGTTGTTTACCACGAGTTCCAGCATCAGATCCGTTAATACTTGTCAGTAACATGAACGCATCATATGCATGTGACATTCGTGAAGCTGCATTAATACACGGACTGATAGAAAATCCAATATCATCTTCTTGAAGATTTTTAGGATCGATCTTGAGTTCCGATAAAAGAGTTGCGAAACCGAGTCTGGTATTTTTCTGAAGCACCTTTAAACCAAAATGTGCAAAGACTCTATTTTCACCGGTTAGTGGAACCATGTCAGAAATCGTCGCAAGACCAACAAGATCAAGTAACCACTTTTCCCAACCAACATGAATCTTGTATCCGCGAGTTCGAGCCTGCTCCGCCAGTCTATGAACGAGCTTAAAAATCACACCACTACCACAAAGCATTTTTTCTACATATTTACAGTCTGCTTGTTTTGGATTTAAGATCGCGTATGCTGCAGGAATTTCTTCATGTGGTAAATGGTGGTCAGTGATAATCACATCAATACCCAGCTTGTTTGCATGCACTACTTCTTTAACATTTGAAATACCTAAGTCTATAGTGATGAGTAAAGTAACCCCCTCCTCTTTTGCCTCATCTATAATATGTGAATGCAATCCAAACCCATCCCTATGTCGATGAGGGATTTTAACCACTACATTTTCCTCATACTTCAGTTTCCTAAAAAACTCATATAACACAGTAGCCCCAGGAACTCCGTCTGCGTCATAATCCGCATACACACAGATTTTCTCACCATTTTCAATCGCTTTCCAAATCCTACCAGTAGCTTTATCAATATCCTTCATCTTAGACACGTCGTACATTCCTCCTTTATCTTCTCTATATTCTGGATGTAAAAACTCCTCAATTTCCCCTTGAGTCAAACCACGATCTTTCAGAATCTTGAGATGGATATCATGCATGTGGGTAATGATAGCACATATGGTATACTCGCAATATGACACAAAATGACAACAAAGAAGTACATGATTATGACGCAATTAAGAAAGATTGTATCTTTTGTAAGCTAGTTCGAGGAGATATTCCATCTGGAAAAGTCTATGAGGATGATGATACATTTGCCTTCTTGGATAGTTTTCCAACTGCCAAAGGTCACGTTCTTGTAGTTCCTAAAGAGCATTATGAAAATATTTATAGTTTTCCTGCAGAGACAGCTGCTCGAGTTATGATTACTGTTCAAAAACTAGCCGTAGCAGTAAAGAACAGCATGGATGCAGATGGTGTAAATATAGTGATGAACAATGAATCAGCAGCCGGACAGATAATTTGGCATGGTCATATCCATATTATTCCTCGATATAACGACGATGGAGGATATATTGATAAAAAGAAGGAAGTTTATATTGGAAATGAAATGCAGGAGATTGCGGAAAAAGTGAAAGCAGAGCTATAATAAAGCCATGAAAATAAAACATATAATATTATTAGCACTTCGAATCATCGTTGGGGGTATGCTTGCCTTTTCTGGTGTAATGAAGCTTATGGACATGCCAATGGTTACTGAGTACTTTACCGCTATGGGAATCACTTCTGCAGCAGTAGTATGGGCAGTATCTGTAGGTGAACTTCTTGCAGGACTAGGAATACTTTTCGGAGTATACACTCAGATCGCAGCTGCAGGCGCAGCTATCATCATGGCCGGAGCGGTATACTATACTTCAAAATATGCAGGATCAACTGAAGTTATTTCAACTTCAGTACTTCTTGCTGGTTCACTTATCCTTGTGTATACAGGAAGTGGAAAATACGCTATTAAGCCTTGTGAATGCTCAGTCAAAGATCTTACCTCATCAACACCTGCTCCAGTAGCACAAGCTGCACCAAGTGTGACTCCTCCACCTGTGCAACCTACAGCACCAACAAACAATCCTACACTATAATTATTAACAGTAACAAAAAACCTCACAGCTCGTGAGGTTTTTTAATTTCTTACAACAAACTAACTACACCTGGAATATTTCCATCTTTTTCCAAGAACTCAAGCATCGCTCCTCCTCCAGTTGAAACAAAGATATTTGATGCATCCTTTATTCCTTCTACATCTCGTATAGCTGAAACAGTATCTCCTCCACCCAGAATCATATATACATCAGATGAAGACTGACTGTATGCCACTAACTCTTGACCCAATTTAATAGTTCCCTTAGAAAAATCTGCTACTTCAAAATTCCCAACAGGTCCATTCCATAGAATAGTCTTTGCTTGTATTTCCTTAATTTTTCCAACAAATTCCTCCACCCCTCTTCCTGCAATATCTTGTATCGTGTCAGTTATTTGTACATCTTTAATTTCACTTTCTCTAATCACTCCTGTCTCTATATTTTTTACAACAACATACTGAGGAGTGCATACTTTTTTTATAAATGAATCAGATGTAACAAGAGTGTCTACAGTGTTTGCCTCTTTGTCTACAAGTGACACACCAACTTCGTATCCTAAAGATTTTAGAACATTGTTATAAAGCGCTCCTCCTACCAGTACAAGATCTGCTGTTTCAATATATTTTTCTATAAGCGGCAATTTTGTTCCAAACTTTGCACCACTTAATATTGCAACAAAAGGTTTTGCTGGATGCAGAGCGTTTCCAAGAGATGTAATTTCTGTATGAAGCTGTAATCCTGCAACTTTATGATCAGCATCAAATAGACTTGGTAATTTTGAAACTGTTGTATGAGCCCTATGCGAAACAGCAAACGCATCATTTACATAATACTCAACAAAACTTTTTAGATATTCTGCAAAATCTACATCGTTTTCTTTTTCTTTTGCGTTTCGAATATTTTCAAATAATATAAAATCTCCAGACTGTGCGTTTTCTACAGTCTCAGTAACCTTTGTTGAATCCAAAAAATCTGAGCAAAACGTAACTACATATTCTGGATATTTTTCTGTAATATATTCAAAAACTGGTTGTAGAGTAGGAGATTCTACATCTTTAGTTTCTATGTGAGATGCAACAACGGTAATAGCACCTTCTCGTTTTAGAAACGCAAACGTTTTCATTGTTGTATCTATTCGATATGCATCCATTACCTTTCCATTTTGAATAGGGACATTAAAGTCCGCCCTTAAAAAAACCTTTTTGCCTTCTAATTTTCCTTTCAAGAATTCCAATCCATGTATACTAGTTAAGCTCTTTTTTTGTTCCATAGGTTTTTAGAATATTTTTTTTAGGATTAATAAGTATTTCTTTTGCTATAGCTACAAGAGTTTTTGCCTCGAAACTTGCTCGTCCAATAAGTAACCCTTGTACCTCTCCATTCCAATAGATGTCTTGTGCATTTTGAGCAGTTACCGATCCTCCGTATAAAATTTTAGTTTGTTTAGCGGTCGCTTCACCATATTTTTCAAGAAGCATTTTTTGAATATATACAACCATACTGTGCAATCCGTGCGCATCAAGAGAAATATTATCTTTGTTATTGATTGCCCACACAGGTTCGTACGCAAGTGTGATGTACCCGTGATCTTTTTTATCTACAGCATTAAATACAGACGTAATCTGCTCATCAATTATTTTCAAATATGCCACACCAGAATCTCTTTGTTTTTCTCCAATACATAACACCACATTCAACTTTGCAGCAAGAGCAAGTTTAACTTTTGTCACAATCATCTCAGATGTATCACCTCGTTCTCGACATTCTGAATGTCCAATAATTACTTCTACTACTCCGGCATCTTTTACCGCTGTGACAGGCACCTCCCCTGTTTTTGATCCACCTTCAAAGATAGATATATCTTGTGCCGCAAATGTCACCTTTGGTAAAACCTCTTTTTTGTTTTTTGTTTTAGTTTTTTTCTTTTTAGTTTTCTTTACAAATTCGATTTTACCACCAAAATACTGTGACAACATTCCTGTTTGAGATATTGTAGGTGCAATATGCAACTCAACTTTAGTTACATCTTTTTGTAGCTCAGCATAAATATTTTTTATCTTATCTTGTGCCTCTTTGTATGACAGTGTACTTGCTTTCCAGTTGGCAATAAGTATTGGTTTTGATGGTTTACTCGACATGCGTACTAGTATACTACAAACCAAGCACTTCTTTCCATGAACTGACTGCCCACGCTCCAGATGGTCCTGAAGTAAAATCGAGTCCAGTTAATCCTGTGTCATATGTAATATATGTTGTTCCAGTCATAATCATCTTTTTTGCCACAACAGACTTAACTCCAGCTGAACCTGTAAAAGAAACTGTTCCATTTGGTGCACTTAATATAACTGATCCTGCAGCTCCATTTACAGATATAGCAGGAGTCCCTCCACATCCAACAGCATCTGGACAAGCACTTGAAGTAGACATCACAACATAACTCCCTGCAACACCTGAACCGTACACACCTCCAGATCCACCTAGGTCAATCTTTCCATCAGTTACAATCACAACACTATCTGCACCCATACTACTATCAACGTATATTTTACCTGATCCATTTACATTAATATCTCCAGTCACATGCAATGTACCAGTAACATATAACTTGCCTGAGGCACTTATTGTCAAATCTCCATTAATTTTTTTAGGACCTATGGTTATAACGTCTGTACCATTAATAGACACCGTACTTGTAGAACCTCCCGCTAAAGCCTCATCTTTCCATTCATCAATATTTCCCTGTGTAATAGGTAGAGGTACTGGGGCAGGATCTGTTTTTGATGTGTCACATACTTTATTATTACCTGTTCCTGACTGACAGAATAATGCCCCTGTAACAGTTACATTGTTCACTGTATTTGCCCATGCATCCCCTGAGCCACTTGTTCCAACCCCCATATCAGTGATCGTTCCAGCATCTCCCCCTACAAGGATTTTAAAGTCAGCGTCTAGTGTTGTTGTTGCTAAGTTTGCCCATGAATTCCCTTGACGACCCATTTTTGTATTTCCAGAGAACACATTATTATTCATACCAACTGTATAGTAGTTAGATGAGTTATTTGAAGCAACATCCACCACTAGCCAGTACGTAGTCCCTGATACAAGTGCAACACTTGTAGTCATTGTTGCTGGAACTTGAGAGTATAAAGTTGTAACCAGCCCCGAACTGAGTGTTCCTGACGTTAGCACAGTGCTTCCAGGTACCCCACCTGAGTTGTTTACAATTTTTACTGTTGCATTTGCTGGTGATCCTGTTTTTTTAAGGAATAACTCAATTTCTGTAATAGGTGTTGTTGTACTCATAACAAAAGATTGTGCAAAATCTTGATTCGAATTTGATAATCCAAAGGTAAATGAGTCAGAAGGCGGTACAGAACCAACATTTTGAACATGAGCAACAGGATTTGATATAGTCGCTGCAACAGCACTTCCTGTAACGTACGTTGTATACCAACCTGATCCTCCATTTCCAATAATGTCTCCGTTACTGTATACGTTCCCGACGATATATGATGAACCTGACATTTGAAGACCTCCTGTTCCCACTTGCAAACCATAGTTAAATGCCACACCTGTATCTTGTCTAAATCGAGCAGTTACGAATCTTTGAAATTCACCCAATACTCCCTGAACTGAAATTTGTTTTTCTCCATTTACATCAGTAAGTATCCCTATTGCTTCCGATCCGAGAATAGAAAGATCTGCAGGAGCATCGTTTTTTCCTTTGTTAAATCTATATAGAGCATTTTCTGCCTGTATATCAGCAACATTGTATCCCTTTTTTGAAGCAAGAAAATCTGTTGAGTTTTCTATTTGTTGAACGATAGGTGTACTCACTCCAACTAGGAGTGTTGTAGATAAAATAACAAAGAACAGAACAACAATCATTACAGCTGCTCCTTTGTTTTGAGAAGAGTTTTTCATACTCTTAATTATATGACATTAGTTACGCAGTTGCACTGTAGTATAGAAATATTTATTGATCGTTGATGTGCCGTATCGAGGTGTTGCTTGCAAATTCAGTTCTATTTTAATAGCTTGTGTTGATGTTCCATTTATATAATATGCAAGAAAACTATTTACATACACCCCATTTTGAGTCAGGTTCCCCAAGTACACATCGTTTTTAGAAAGTTTAATAATATTGTTTTCACTATAGTATCTATATGTATCTGTTACAGAGTTTGTCACAACATTTACAGCAACCGAACCCTGAGGTACACCGAATGAACTTTGTCCTAGTACTACTTCTCCAGAATCTCGAATATCACGAGTCATTTTATCTAGTACCTGAATTGCAGATGTCTCTATGTTTTGATGCAACTTAATCACACTATAGGATTTAAACAACGACATGAGGCTTGAGATAACCACAACACAGAGCACAGAGAGCATGCTCAAATATATAACTATTTCTAGAATTGTCAGTCCTTTTTTAAATGTATGTTGAGTGCGTGGCATATTATTCAAATAGATTAAATATATACATTGATGTTGAACGCGTCGTAGTAGACCCTTTTTCGTCCCAGGCAACTGTTATGTCAACTAATTTTGTTCCAGCATCAAGTGTTCCTGATGTATCAGGTAAGATGTTAAATGTAGCAACATCTCTGTACACAGGAGAAACAACGAACGTTCGATGGAATTTAGTATCTACAACTACAGGAGTTGTGGTTGCTCGCCATCTGTCTGTGTTCCAGATAAAATAATATGTTGTACTCGCGGTAGTGCTCGCAAGATTTGACCAACTTTCCCCTCTCATTGTTTTTATGGCTTCCACACCTTCATCAAGTAAAAATGCTGCTTGAACTTTTGCAGTATTTTGTGTTGAGAGAGAAACAAAGTTTCCATACGCAACTGCAATAGAAATAACAGAAAGAGAGATGATTGTTGCTGCTATTAAAATTTCAACCACTGATACTCCTCGTTTTCTATTCATATGTTTATTGTACTATCCCTGCACCATTAATGGTAATTGTAGATGTTCCCACAACAGTGTTTCCTGCAGAATATGTATATGTAAGTGTACCTGTTGCATTTGGTAATCCTGATATTCGTGCAAATGTAAGTGTTGAAGTTCCAAGAGTTGAGCTAACTAAACGAACTCTGTTGTTTAGTGTAAAAACGTATGAGGTCGATGTTGCCAGCACCTCAATCACAGTCAGTGTTGATGTAGCAAAAATTACCCCATGAGAATCTCCGTTTTTTGAGTTCAAAGAATCCATGCGTGCTTTTTGGATATATGATTTTACTTGTCCAATTTCCGTATCTAGAATCTGTCTATTATTTAAAGATGCAAATGAGCCGTACACCAGACCACTCACAAGAACAAGCAATGCAATACAAATTACTAATTCCAATAATGTAAATCCTTTTTTAGATGTACTCATACGTATTATTATATGTTATTCATCACACTGTACATAGGTGTGATCATAGCTACTGCAAAAAATGCAACGGCCGCACCAATTACAACCATAAGTACAGGTTCAATAATTGTTGAAAGATCTTTTGTTTTCTGCTCTACTTCATTTTCATAAAACGCAGCAACTCCAAGAAGCATGCTTGAGAGTTTTCCTGTTTCTTCTCCTACACTGATCATCTCTCCAACAAATGGAGGATAAATATCTTCATGTGCAGCAAATACAAGTGCAAGTGGTTTTCCTTTTTCCACCGCTTCTTCTGTTTCCTGTAGTACTGCTTTATATCTACCGTTCTGCAAGACCTCTTGCGTAATATGAACAGATTGCAAAAGGTCTACTCCAGATCCAACAAGCGACGAAAGAGTTCGTGTTGTTTTTGCTGAATTAGATTCCATTACAATTAAACCAATTACTGGAATACGAGTTGAAACTTGATCTATAAGCCTCTTTCCTATCTTAGTTTTTAGAAATGCAATCATTCCAAAAATACACAATCCAATTCCTAGAGCAAATAAGAGGAAATTATTTTTCATTGTGTCACTCACCCAAATAATAAGCTTGGTTGACGTTGGTAGTTCTGTTCCTACATCTTTAAATGTTTGAGTTAGTTTTGGAACAACTGTTGTCATCAAAATGATTGCGATCAAAATCATCACGCTCAAAATAACCGCAGGATACACCATTGCTCCCTTAATTTTCTTCTGCAACTGATATGTTTTTTCCATTTGCATTGCAATCGTCTTTAGAGCTTCTGCCAAGTTTCCACTCTCTTCACCCGCTCTAACCATAGAGATAAAGATCGCCGGAAAGACTGTATTGAAACGCTCAAGTGCTTCATGAAATGTTTTTCCTGATGAAATATCAGTGTTTAAGGTTTCAAATACAGATTTGAGCTTTACTTTTTTTGTCTGTTTTTCCATCACCGCGATTGCACGAGTCAGTGAAAGTCCTGCTTCCAACATATTTCCAAGACTTCGAGCAAACGTAATCTTATCAATCATTTTAATTTGATTGAACACTGACATAAATTTATCAACGCGTTCATTCACCGTACTTTTCGGAGCTTCTTTGTGATCAATGAGAATATCCCCCTTCGCATGAATTGCAGTAAACAATTCTGATTTGTTTACTGCTTCAAATGTATCTTTGTATGTAGAACCATCAGGTTTTTTTGCAGTGTACGAAAAACGCATACATATATCATAACAAAAAAACCACAACTATGCGTTGTGATTTTTTTGAAAATTTTATTTTACTAAAACTTTAGGAGTAGATTACCAAGATCGGTTACTTCCTCCATTGTCTCGTCCGTATCCTCCTCGGTTATCATCTCGTCTAGGAGCTCCGAATCCACCTCGTGATCCTCCAGCGTTTCCACCGAATGATCGTCTTGGTGCACCTTCTTCTCTAGGCATTGCGATGTTAACTCGTAGTGCTCGTCCGTCAAGCTCTTGCTCATTCCATCGCTGTACAGCTGCTGCTGCATCGGCTTCATTTGCAAATTCTACGAAAGCAAACCCTCGTGATCGACCAGTCATTCTGTCGATTGAAACTTGTGCTGATGTTACTTCTCCGCATTCTGAGAATGCTGCTCGAAGTGACTCATCGTTTACTCCCCATGATAGGTTTCCTACGTATAATTTTTTGTTGTTTACTGCTTCCATGTTACTTATTTTTTCTTTGTTTTATTTTATATAGAGCTTGTCGCCCGACTCGAACACTACTTTGGGATCTATATATGATGTATTTAAAGCGTACAGAGTCATACGCGCTTTGTGATACAACATAATCTCAAAATCTGTGGGATTACCCTTGTGGATGTATTATAGCATGGATTGAGGGATTGTGCTAATTGGTTTAGGAATGAAAAAACCCACCGCCTCGGCTGAGGGGTGGGTTTTTGAAATGATTACACAACCTGGATATCAAGTACAAGCGGATAGAGTTTTACTCTAGCTCGAGCCTGCCTCTTCATCATCGCTCGATATGCATCCTCAACGGCTTTTTTTGTTTTTGGGTTCCGAACCTGAATAGACAATCTGTTTGGGTAAAGCAGTTTTGCAGTAATAGCTTCCCCACAAACCCTCCCCTCCACCTTTCCTTGAACTACAGCAAGTTCTTCTACGTGCTGCTTGATCTTCAGTTTCATTTCTTGAACCCTTCCTTCTGTGATTTCTCCTGTATAGTCCAAAATCTCTTTAAGACCCCAAACTTTTCTTAGGAAATTAGGCGCGCGAGTACGTAAAAGTTTTATTGTGTTTCTGTGATACCGGATCATAGTTGGGTCAAGCCAAATAGTAACCAAAACACTTAGTACGGCAACCATTAACCACAAGTATCGCAAGATGAATTCTTTCATAATGGTATTAAGTTAAAACCCATATCCACAAAGAGCTGTGAATTTCTACATTCCTTTTACCATGCGAACATTTAGTTCACAACTTTTAAATCCATATCTCGAAACCGAACCTTCCCCAATCTTCCTGTCTCTCTACATTCATCAGAACACCATACAAACTCTCTCTCGTCTCGACACTCCTGACAAACCACCATATGAATATGACATTCATCATTTATACAGTTATCAAATCTCTCAGTCGCCTTAGAACATAAATCACATTTCCCAATCACCTCTCTATCTTTTGTAAAATCCATCACCACTCTGTTATCAAACGTAAACAACCCACCTTTAAAATCCTGTCCTGGAAATTTTTCCATATACATATGCATTCCACCATCAAGTTGATATACGTCTGTAAATCCTTTTGTTTTAAGGTACCCTGAAGCTTTTTCACATCGAACTCCTCCAGTACATACTGTAATAACTTTTTTATTTTGTATTCCAGGATTTTCTTTTATGATATCTGGAAGCACATCTGCAATTTCCCGAAAGTTTGTGATTGGTGGATTTATTGAATTTTTGAAATGTCCTACTCTAAACTCATAATCATTTCTCATATCAACTACAACGAAATCTTCATTGTTGTCATACCAATGTTTTAGTTCTTCAGGTTTTAGATGTGTACCTGTGATTTGATTGGGGTCAATATCATATTCTTTTCCCAGTCCAAGTTTTACAATCTCTGGAACAATTTTTACTGACAATTTCATAAAGGCAAAACCCGTTCCAACACTTGTCTTGATTTCGATATTTTCAAATCCAGGAAACTTCCGGAGCTCCTCTATATATAGAGCAATATTTTCGTTCTTTCCTTCAAGAGTTGCATTAATACCCTCTGAGGCAAGACGAACACGCCCAGTAAGCCTGAACGTATTTCCAAGTTCTCTTTGCCAAGCCATACATTCTTCCAAGTTTGTGATTGGAGCGTATTTGTAGAAAAGAATAACCGTATATGACGGATCGAGAGGTTTGTCCTGTGCGATTTTCATATGGGATTTATAGCATAAAAGTATTTAATTGACATTAACCTTTTTCTGAATACACTAACTCCAACGAACGGGGCAAATCACTCCTAGCATTATGGCAGAATGACTTACTTTAGTATCGAGCATCTTTCCGGCTGCTTCGCATATATTTAGTGTCGTTCTGCCATTTTCTTTTTTGTAAACACAAGAAAAAACCACATCATTGCTGATGTGGTTTCCGAGATAATTCCCACCGGAGTTTTATTAAAGCGACTTTCCGCCAGTAGTCTTCCTGACGTTCTCTTTGACGAATAATTTTCATAAATAAAAAGTTACGAACCTCAATCACAATATCACACCTTTTACTCATTCACCACTCGGAGCACCTCCTCAATACTCGTCAGTCCCTGGACCGCAAGGAAAATCCCGTCCTCCAACATTGTCATCATTCCTTCAGTTTTAGCCTGAGCTTCAATCGCATCAGAACTTGCTCCCTTAATCACAAGTTCTTTAATTGTAGGTGACATCTTCATTGCTTCATGAATTCCCACTCGCCCTTTATATCCGTCATCTTTATCATCGACTGGCTTTGGTTTATAAAACGGAATTTTTTCCCACTTTGTTTTTTCTTCAACAATTTTCTCATTCACCAAAAACCCTAGCACTCGATCAAGATCTATCTTCTTTGCAAGCTGTGCAATTTCTGCTTCATTTAAAAAATACTTTTCTTTTGTATCAGACAACTTTCGAATCAATCTTTGAGCAACAACAATTTTCAAAGTTGAAACAAGCAGAAACGGTTCACACTTCATATCCATAAGTCGAGGAATTGCTCCGGCTGCAGAGTTGGTGTGGAGTGTTGAAAGCACTAAGTGACCTGTAAGCGCTGCATTGATCGCAAGCGCAGCAGTTTCATTATCTCGAATCTCTCCTACCATGATAATATCCGGATCTTGTCGAAGAAGTGATCGTAGTCCTGAAGCAAATGTAAATCCAATATCAGATCGAATCTGAGTTTGATTAATTCTTTTCATTTGGTATTCAACAGGATCTTCAACTGTAGAAATGTTTACGTCTGGTGTATTTAAAATATCGAGCGTTGTATACAGTGTTGTAGTTTTTCCTGATCCAGTAGGACCTGTTGTTAAAATCATTCCTTCTGAATAATTCATTGCATTATGAATATCCTCAAGTGCTTGCCCATGAAATCCAAGTCCTTCCAATGTAAATCCGGATGCAGACTCTCGCAAAAGTCGCATTACAACTTTCTCTCCATAATATGTTGGAAGAATAGATACACGGAAAGAAACCTTTTCTCCGTTCAACTCTACTTTAAATCGCCCATCTTGTGGAAGTCTTTTTTCATCAAGCTTCAAACTAGACAATACCTTAATACGAGCAGTCACACTTGGTCCTGCATCTTTAGGAAGCACCATGGCATCATGAAGCATTCCGTCAATTCGATAACGTACCAGAGTTTCTTTTTCTGTATGTTCAATATGAATATCAGATGCCCCTTGAATAGCAGCGTGTTTCAAAAGAGTTTCTACGATTCGAACAACTGGTAAATCATCCGCCTTCTTTTTAAGATCCTCCACTGATTCATTACCTTCCTCTCCTGCAATAACATTTAAATTTCCAACCTCCTCTTGTAAAATATCGCCGAAATCTGCCGTCAAACTTTTTTGATACTGAATCAAAATATTTTTCATTGACGAAGCATTTGTCAATCGTGGAATAATTTTAAGTCCTGTTTTCTTTTTTACAAATTCAATTGCAGGCAAATCATCTCCATCCAAAAGTGCCACTTCAAGAGCATCTCCCTTTCGTGCAATCGCAACAATATTATGTTTACGTGCTACAGGTTCTGGAATGAGTGAAAGAATTTCTACAGGAATTTTTGCATCGTCCAAATCAACAAATGGAATACCTACAAGATACGATTGCATACTTAAAAAATCATCTTCAGTCATCTTTCCTGTTGACACAAGAAGATCTTGAATTCGCTGACCCGACTTCTCAGCTTGAGCTTTTAGAACCGCATACTCAACTTGAGTTATGAGCCCACTATCGATTATAAATTTGTATAGTTTTTCTTGATCAATGTACATAGTTGACTTTTTATTTATTTACTATAGTATAGCAAATATACAGCAATTCTAAAAAGATTCGTGTCGCACTTTTCCGGAAGAGGCGATATTTTCTTTTAATAGGGATAAGACATGTATGAATTAATCGTTAAATTTTAAAAAACACTATGTTTGATCTTAAAGCAATACACGCAGTATTAGACCAATTAGAGCAAGAGCGAAATATTCCTCGAGCTAAAGTTATTGAAGCTATCGAAGCATCACTTGCTACTGCATACAAAAAAGAATACGGACGAAAATCTCAATTCATTACAGCTACTTTTGATATTCAATCAGGAAAAGTAGAATTTTATCAGGTAAAAATTGCAGTAACCCCTGAAGAGTTACTATCTGATGAAGAAATTGAAGAAGTTAAGGCTATTAGAGACGCAGGAAAAGAGCTTTCTTTCGAAATGCAAGCAAGACTAGCTGAAAAACTACGATTTAACGATGATCAACATATCCTATTGGCTGACGCACAGAAGATCAAAAGAGATGTTGTTGCAGGAAACGAACTTGTATTCCCTTTGGAACATAAGGATGATTTTGGACGAATTGCAGCACAAACAGCTAAGCAAATTATTATGCAGAAGATCCGAGAGGCTGAAAAAGTTAACCTTGTAGCAGAATTTGGAGGAAAAGTAGGGGATATTGTTACAGGAACAGTAGAACGAGTAGAAAGAGGATCAGTTTTCGTAGATGTAGGAAAGGCAGTTGGTGTTATTCCATACGATGAACAGATAAAAAGTGAGAAATTTAAGCAAGGAGAGCGAGTTCGAGCCTATCTTGTAGAAGTAGATGATGCTGGAAGAGGTGTATTTCTACGACTTTCACGATCTCATCCAAAATTCCTAGGTAAACTGTTTGAACTTGAAGTTCCTGAGATCCAATCTGGTATTCTTGAGATCAAATCAATTGCTCGAGAAGCAGGTATGCGTTCAAAGATCGCAGTATGGAGTAAAGATTCAAATATTGACCCAGTAGGAGCAATGGTAGGACAAAGAGGATCACGAGTAAACGTTGTAATGTCAGAGCTACACGGAGAAAGAATCGATATTATAGAGTATGTTGAAGATCTTGCTGAGTTTATCGAACGATCACTCTCACCTGCACAAGTTCTTGGAGTAGATATAGATGAGACAAATAAGACAGCGCACGCTGTGGTAGTTGAAGATCAACAATCACTCGCTATTGGAAAAGGAGGCCAGAACGTACGTCTTGCTGCAAAACTTACAGGTTGGAGAATTGATATCAAATCAGTTCCTGCAGATCAGATCGCAAGCGAAGATGAGGATTCAGCTGAGTAATTTATAAAGTAATTTCAAAAAATACATATATGATTAAAGTATTCGGACACATTTCCCCAGATACTGACGCAACTGTGAGCGCTATTCTATGGGCTTGGTACCTAAACCATCACACAACTCATGAAGCGACTCCATTTGTTCTTGGAAGCCTGAACAAAGAAACTCAATTTGTTCTTGCAAAATGGAAAACTGAAGAGCCTGCTCTTCTAGAATCAATTACTACGGGAGATTTGGTCACCATTGTTGATACAAATAATCCTCAGGAATTATTTACAAATATAGGCGAAGCAGAAGTTGTACAGATTATAGATCACCATATGTTAACAGGAGGAATAAGTACTCGAAAACCAATTGATGTAACGATTAAGCCCTTAGCATCAACCGCAACAGTTATTCATGATTTACTAGGTTCACACGCAGAAAGTATGCCAGAACAGATGACAGGTCTTATGCTCTCTTCAATTCTCTCTGATACACTCGCTTTCCGATCTCCAACAACAACTCCTCACGATAAAGCAGTTGCAGAAAAGTTAGCAGCGAAACTTGGTCTCGATATCACAACATATGCAAATGAAATGTTCGCGGCGAAAAGTGATGTATCAGATTTTACAGATGTTGGACTTCTCCATATCGATAGTAAAAAATCAGCGCTTGGAGATAAAAATATACGAATCTCAGTTGTTGAAACAACAGATACAGATTCAATATTAAAAAGAAAAGATGGAATCGTTGATGCAATCAAACAACTTGTACAAGACGAAGAAGATGTAGACGAAGTATTATTCTTTATAATCGATATCTTTAAGGAACACGCTACAGTTCTTACATACAATCAATTTGTAAAAGACATTATCTCAACTTCGTTTGAAGTTGCAGCTGAGGGTGATACAGAAATTCTTCCAGGGATTGTCTCAAGAAAGAAACAAATTATTCCAATGTTAAAATTACCATCACTAAACTAAATAAAATTCATGTTCGAAAAAAAACTACACAAAATTACAAATACAGATACTAAAACAGTTCCGTGTGAAGCACATATTGAAGTTACTGTTACAAAGGAAGCTATTGAACAATCTAAAGCAAAGGCACTTAAAACACTAGGGGAACAAGTAAAGATCGACGGATTTCGTCCTGGACACGTTCCTGAAAAAGTTCTTTTGGAAAAAGTTGGAGATTATGCGATTACAGAGGAAGCTGTTCGAACATATATTGACTCAGCCTTTTCAGATATTATTGTTGAAAGTAAACAGATTCCTGTAGATCAACCTCAAATTGTTATTACAAAACTAGCAGTTGGTGAAGATGCAGAATTGAAAATCACATTTGCAACACCACCAGTAATTGATATGGGAGATTATAAAAAGATTGCAAAGAAACATAATAAAGAAAAAGTTGAGTCTGTAGAGACTGCAACAGAAGAAGAAATCGATGCAATGCTTCTTGATCTACGAAAAACAGTTGCTCACAATGATCACCACGCAACTCACGATGATCATAATCACTCACACGGAGATCTAGAACCGGTTGAACTAAACGATGATTTTGCAAAGAAAGTTGGTCCATTTACAACTGTTGCAGAAGTTCGAGATGCTGCAATTAAAAATATTAATGAGACAAAGCAGCAAAAAAGTCTTGAGAGATTCCGAGTTGGAATGATTGATGAAATTATTAATGACACACAAGTTGTGTATCCCCCATTCTTTTTGACAACAGAGTTAAATATCATGATTGAAGAACTTAAGAATGATTTAGCTCGAATGAATATTCCATTTGATATGTATCTAAGTGAGATCAAAAAAACTGAGGAGCAACTTAAAGAAGAGCGAAAAGAAATTGCGGATAAGAGAGTTAAGACTCAACTTATCTTGAGTAAGATTTCTGTTCTTGAGGACATGAAGCCAGATGAGAAGTTGGTTGAGGATCAGGTCCAGGAGATTTTGAAACTACATCCTTCTGCGCTTCGAGAGAATGTAAAAGCGTTTGTAGAGAGATTTGAGATGAATCAGTTGGTTTGGAAACATTTGGAGGAGGTTAAGTAGTTTATAAATAAAACCCTGGGAGACCGGGGTTTTATTTTGTTATCCCACTCAAAAACCCTAACACCCCTATCGCCGCCGTCTCAGCTCTTAATGTATTAGAATGTATTGAGATGCTCTGAACACCGCTGTCCTTAAATATCTCCACCTCCTTCTCCGTCCATCCACCCTCCGGACCAATAAACAGTATCAAATTTTTCACACTGTCCTTTTCAAATTTCTCTACAATGTCTTTGAACGAAAGTTCACCTTCCATATTTCCAAAAAGACATGTGTCATACTTTTTTAAGTCACCAACAATATTTTCCAGATCTTCACTGTCTTTAAGTTCTGGGACAGACAATCGTCCAGACTGTTCAGTTGCCTCTTTTATAATCCGTAGCAGTCTATCGTTTGGGACATTTTTCTGAACAACTCGTTCCGTCATAATTGGAATAATCACAGATACTCCAAGCTCTGTCGCCTTCTCAGTTATAAGTTCAAATTTGTCTTTTTTAATAAGAGACATAGCTAGAGTCATCTTAATACTAGATTCCTCCTTATGTTCTATCACTTTCTCTAACTTCAAAGTCATTGCCCTTTTGTTAAATGAGACAATAGACACCATTACTTCCCCAACTTCTTCATTAAAGACGTTTAAAAAGTCTCCAGACTTAAACCGAAGAACATGAGACAGCTGGTGAATAAAGTCAGCATCATATTCACCTATCTCAACTGTCCCATTATCTTTGAGCTCTTGGACACATTCAGCCGATAGATAGAATCTATGTATTTTCATACTCAATATATACCATATTATGCACCCCTTGACTCGCCTGCTATACTGTAAGCCATGTTAATACCAACAGTAATCGAAAAAACACCTCAAGGAGAACGAGCGTATGATATCTACTCTCGACTCCTTAAGGACAATATTATCTTCCTAAACGGCGAGGTTAACCACGACTCGGCCAGTATTGTGATAGCCCAGCTTCTTTTCCTTGCATCTGAAGACTCTAAAAAAGATATCAAACTCTACGTAAACTCTCCCGGAGGATCGGTTGTGGATGGTTTAGCCATTATCGACACCATGAACCATATAAAGAACGATGTTTCTACTATATGTGTAGGAATGGCTGCTTCTATGGGAGCCATGATCCTATCATCAGGAGCTAAAGGCAAGAGATTTGCTCTTCCTAACTCTGAGGTTATGATTCATCAGCCACTTGGGGGATATGAGGGTCAGGCATCTGATATTGAGATTAGAGCAAAGCGAATTCTTGAAGCAAAAGAAACATTGGCTAAAATGATCTCTAAAAACTCAGGTCAGCCTATGTCGAAAGTAGAGAAAGATATGGACCGAGATTACTTCATGGGTGCAGACGCAGCAAAGAAATATGGTCTAATTGACAAGGTGATCTAGTTTGTATTGTAATATTGACACCCTGAAAATGTATTGCAAAATATAGGCTTTATACTACAATTAGGGTATTACTCCGGTAATATAGATTATTCATTTATTTATATAATTCAAAATACAACCCTATGAACAAAGCAACACTCGTTGAAAAAATTCACGACTTACTCGGATCAACTAAAGTTCAGGCAGAATCAGTTGTTGACACTATCATCGATTCAATCATCACTACGCTTAAAAAAGGAGATGAAGTTTCTATTGCAGGTCTAGGAATTTTCTCAGTAAAGAAACGAGCAGCACGAACTGCACGAAATCCAAAAACAGGAGAAGCAGTTAAAGTTCCTGCAACAAATGTTCCTAAGTTTAGAGCAGCAAAAGCTCTTAAAGATGCAGTTAAATAATTTATAATTATATTCTGCAAATACAAAAAACGCTTACACTGTAAGCGTTTTTTGTTTGTTTAGATATATATGGTGCGGGATAAGAGAATCGAACTCTTGTCTACTGCTTGGAAGGCAGTCATTCTACCACTAAACCAATCCCGCTTTATCTGATATGATAGTAGCAAAGAATATGAAATTATTCAACACCAACAAACATCGATTCATTTTTGCATATTTTATTGTTGCACTGTCTTCTGGTTATTCTTATAAAACTTTTGCTGCATCAGTAGCTTTATATCCTGAGATAAACAAACAGAATACAGGAATCGAAAATTATGCAATCAATATTTTTTGTACAGAAATACTTAATAAAAAATATATAAAGGCAGTCACAGGAAGTGGGGTTTTTCTCTCTAATCCAGATGATCAAAAAAACATAATTTTAACAAATGCACACGTTGCCCGACATTTACTAGATAAAAATAAGAAATGCGTAGGTCGCACAGGAAACCCAGCAGCTACAACCCACTCTCTCGTACTTAGATATATACCTAGTTTTTGGCTGCAAGAAAATGGCGCATACATCATAGGTGACCCAAACAAAAACTCAACAGGAGAGTTCGACTTTGCCATAGTTGAAACAAACAGAATTCAACCTAAAAAGAAAACAGCTACATTATACGAAATATTTAAACCTACGCTTAAACTACAACTCAAGCAGTATACTGATACGACTCTAAATACCTCAGGCTTCTCCAAAGGTTTAATTTTATCTTACCCTGCAGATAAAACTCTTTCAAAGAACATTTACAACCCTCTCTATCTTAAGCATGATTCGGTACAGATTAAGCAGGTATATAGTAGCCCAACACTTAGAGAAGAAGATAGTCTCATTGATACGATCGGATCTACCAATATTGATCACGGTTCTTCTGGAGGCATGGTAGTGATGCAGGGTGTGACCAATAATCTAATTGGTCTATCAAGTGTCCTTATTCAGGCAAATAACCCTCAAATAGTACGTGTTATTACTCTCAAACATATCTTTTCTGTTATTGAGAAAGAATTAAACTTAAGTAAGGCTATTAATGTAGATGTTTTCGTAAGAACTCTACGTGAAGCACAAGCTAACAACCTGAACGATACTAGCCTGATTAGTATGCTGAAGAATCAAAAACTAACAGCAACATTAGAGCAACAAACTAGAATAACTCTATATAACCTAGGTATTATTTCAAAGTAGCCTGAATTCGGGCCATTGTCTCAATGGAATCTTGCATTTGAACCTTATTTTTCTTTTCAAAGCTGCATTTTACACACTTATGCAGAATATAAGGATCTTTTGATGTATATGATACGAATATTGGTTTCATCAAACCACCACAAGTAGACAATCTATCACCGGGTTCTACATCAACATGCTTACTATATAAACATGAATGACAATGATTGGTGTATCCATCTCCGAGATTTGATACACCACAAAAATCACATATGAAATCTTCTTTTTGTCTTATAAAAGACATATGGTCGGGACACTGGGATTCGAACCCAGAGTCACATCAGCCCAAGTGATGCATGTTAGCCGTTACACTATGTCCCGTTTGTATTTAGAATATATCACACCTACATTACAATAACAAATTAACGTTTTGTATATATTTATGAAGACTAAACCTCCCTCCTCTATCCAAAACAACAGCCAAATCAAAGGTTATTGTCGTCTTAACTTCGGACTTCCGAAGTATTTCTTTTACAGCATCTGGAATATCAAACATGATTTGACGTACCTTATGCCACTTTCGTTTTAAATTAAAACCCTCAAGATCAACACTATGACCCAAAACCCTTCTCGTCTTAACTTCAATAATATGAATCAAGACTAGATTTTTGTCTTTAATATGTTTATACATAACCAGATCAAGTTCTAAACCAATCTGTTTCAAGTTTTTCTTATATAGCGTATAGCCAAAATCAACTAACTTACCTTCCAGCCAATCCTGCCCTTGGAGGCCAAATCTATACTTATTCTCTTGTTGTGTCGTATTCATATGTCCGATATTCTACACATCCGAACATAAAAATATTATTAGTAAAAGCTAAATTTTTCCTAAAGAAAATAACCTTTATAATTCATACGTAGAATTGAGGGGTTATATATCAAATATATAAGTCATGTTGAAATATGTCTTTTATACACATATCCCCATAGTTATCCACAATTTCGTCCTTTATCCCAAACCATGACCTTTTGACGGAATGTGCGGATAGGGAGAATCGAACTCCCGTCTCATCCTTGGCAAGGACGTATTCTACCACTAAACCATATCCGCGTTACGTAGCAACGTCTTTTCTTTGTGCACCTACCAGGACTCGAACCCAGAACCACGGTTCCGAAGACCGGTGTGATATCCATTTCACCATAGGTGCTTTGTTTTTTTGTCAAAACGTATTATATTTCAAGTAATACATTCGAAATGATATCACTAATTAACCAAAAAAACAAACTCCCAAAAGAGTTATTAGATCTTTTAACCACCCTCAATTCAGCTGGATTTGAGAGTTATCTTGTAGGTGGTTGTATTCGAGATCTTCTAAGAGATATTCAGCCTAAAGATTGGGATATTACAACATCTGCCATACCTGAGGAGATACAAAACCTCTTCCCTGACTCTTTCTATACAAATACATTTGGCACTGTTGGGGTCAAGACTGAAACGCTTGGGGTTGTTGAGATTACACCCTTTCGGACAGAAAGTAATTATTCTGATGGAAGACGACCGGATACTGTGACATTTACAAAGGATGTCCAGGAAGACTTAAAACGAAGAGATTTTACCATCAACGCTATTGCTTACAATCCAGTAACAGACTCTCTCATAGACCTATTTGGAGGAATTAAGGACATCGAAGCTTCCCTTGTTAAGGCGGTTGGAAATGGAGAGGATCGATTTGCTGAAGACGGATTACGCATACTACGTATGGTTAGATTTGCAGCTCAGCTTAATTTTTCTATTGATACAGACACGCTGATGGCCGCCATTGCTCAAAAAGACACCTTAAAGCTCATAGCTAAAGATCGAATTCGTGATGAGCTAGTTAAGATCCTCCTTTCAAAGTATGCCAGTACTGCTTTTCTATATATGAAAAATATGGGTATTTTGAGTTATATATCAAAACATCTTGAAGAAAGTGTCAATATAAAGCAAAATGGGTGTCATGCCTACGATGTCTTTGAACACCTTATCCGAAGTATGCAATGTGCAGTAGATAAAGAATACCCTTTAGAGATAAGGCTTGCTGCCCTTTTTCATGACATCGGTAAGCCACCAACTCGACAATGGTCTAATGAAAAGAAAGACTACACCTTCTATGGACATGAGGTTGTGGGAGCAAAGATCACAAAATCCATACTCCAGGATCTGAACTTTTCACGTGAAACTATAGAAAAGACCGTAAAACTAGTAAGATGGCACATGTTTTTCTCAGACACAGAGCAAATTACCCCTTCTGCTGTACGAAGAATGATAGCCAATGTGGGTAGAGACAACATTTGGGATCTTATAAACTTACGTATTTGTGATCGAGTTGGTACAGGTAGACCTAAAGAAGATCCATATAGACTCAGAAAGTACATGTCACTAATCGAGGAGGTTCTTTCAGACCCAACGGATGTTTCAATGCTTAAAGTTTCTGGAAATGACCTAATTCAGGAGTTATCACTCACTCCAGGACCAATTATTGGTAAAATACTACATGTTTTGCTTGAAAAAGCTCTTGTTGATCCTACAATCAATACCAAAGGCTTATTATTGGCTGAAGCAAAGAATCTACTCACATTATCCCCTACAGAGCTTGAAACCCTTACAGAACAAGCTCTTGAAGCCAAAAAAGATAAGGAGAAGGAGGTTAAAGATATCATTAAGAAGAAATACAAGGTTTCATAAGAAACATCGTATTGGTAATTTACTTAATCTTAAGCAATACTGGACAATGGTCCGAACCGAGGATTTGATTTAACACTTGGGTATCCTTGATGTTTCTCATGAAACTAGAATCTACGTAGAAACCATCTATTCTCCACCCAATATCCCTATCTCTTGCCCTAGATTTCATGTCCCACCATGAATATATTACAGTTTCTGGGTATATATGACGGAAAACGTCCTGATACCCCTCTTTATGCACCAAATCCAGTATATCTCTTTCTTTTCGCAAGAAACCTACAGTATTCTCATTCTGTTTCGGTCTAGCTAAGTCAATTTCATTGTGAGCTATGTTAAAATCGCCACAAAATACGATATGTTTCTTGTGTAACTTCTGTAAATTCTTACAAAACCTAATAAAATCAAGGTAAAACCTGATTTTATACTCTAAACGCTCTGGTTTTCCTCCTCCATTGGGAAAATAGCAGTTTATAAGGAAAAAGTCTTTAAATTCAAGACAAATAAGCCTTCCTTCAGTCATTAATGTTTCAAATGAAACATATTCTGGACCATCATGGGATAAAACCTTATGCTCAATACCCTCTCTTACATACACAGAAACCCCACTATAACCCTTCTTTTCAGTAGCTGAGTAGAAATATGTACTATACCCTTCTGGAAAGAAGGCCTTTGTGAGCTCAGAGTATGTTGCTTTAGTCTCTTGCAGCGCTACAACATCCAAAACCTTCTCTGGAAAGCCTAAATCCATAGGATTTTCAAAGATTTTGTTAAAAACATCCTTTTTATGGTTTGCTCTGACACCGTTTACATTCCAAGTGATTATATTCATGCTTATATGATACCATATCGCTAAAAAACCCTTTGTTTATATATGTCTTTTACCATTTGTCCTTTACTTGTTCTTTAGATGTCTTTTATATGTCCTTTTAAAAAACTTTTGGTTGTTCCTTGTTGCATAATTATTTATTTTATGATACTATAGGACATATGCTTACTAAGAATAAAAAAACTAAGATCATTACTAAACATCAGTTGCATAAAACTGATACAGGATCTGCAGATGTGCAGGTTGCTATTATCACAGAGAGAATTGATTATCTTTCTGACCACTTGAAAGTACACAAGAAAGACATTCACTCACGAAAGGGTCTTCTAAAGCTTGTTTCAAAGAGACTTGCACATATGAAATACCTACAGCGAAAAGATTCAACACGACATGCAGCAGCTGTAAGTTTAGTAAAAGGGAAGTAAAGAACCTTTTATACGAAGAAAGATCTCGTCTCAGGACGAGTTTTTTCTTTTTATAAAATAACAATTAGTATATACTTAACAACATGGACACAATTAAACACAAAGGGCAGAGAGTTGGAATATTGATCGATACACAAAATGTATATCACGGAGCAAAAAACCTATACAATGCAAAGGTTAATTTTCAAAACATTATCATAGATGCACTTGCAGGCAGGGATTTAATTCGAGCAATCGCATATGTAATCAACACAGATTCTTCTGAAGAAAAAACTTTTTTTGACGCATTAGGGAAGATGGGGATAGAAACTAAGATAAAAGATATACAAATTTTCAGTAGTGGATCAATGAAAGCAGACTGGGATATTGGTCTTGCAGTTGACGCAATCCGTTTGGCACCTAAACTAGATGTGATAGTTATCGTATCAGGAGATGGAGATTTTAGTCATTTGATCGACTATCTACAGGGAACTTTCGGATGTAGAGTGGAAGGAATAGCATTCGGTAAATCAGCATCTCAAATACTAAAAGAGAAGGTGAATACATTTATTGATCTTGCAGAAAATCCTAATAGATACCTTATTTTCAGAAATGGAAATAAACCACTTGATAATAAAAGGTTTTCAAATCCAAAGAAAAGGGAAGCGCCGCTTAACAGACCTCGAACAACAACCCGACAACCCAACAGACCTTCAAGTACTAGTAAAATAATTCGCATTGATCCTACAAATCATGAATGAAGAAAATAAGCCACAAGAGAATAAGTCAGATCTAACTGCTTCTTTGCACACATTGGAAGGAGATTTACTGAATTCAATGAAGGAGGAGAATTACTCAAGTAATATAGTTAAGATCGTCACTCATGATCAAACTGGTTTAACAGGGAAGGTAAGCACAGACTCACTTGCTTCAAAGTTTAGTGATAATCCGAACTATAAAAAATACCTGATCAACACTGTCGCACTACTATTTGGAGTTGGAAGTTTTGCTTTTTATATAATGAATTTACCCGAAAGTACAAAGCCAGCTGAAAGTGAAGATATTACGAAGGCAATAGCCACAACAACTCTTCAAGCAATTCAACAAGAAACTATCTTTGAGGCTGATGTTGTGATACCGCTTGAGATTGCAAATGGTACGAAGTTAGATTTGGTGAGAAATGTTGCAGCTGCAGAAGAAGGATTGTTGAAAAATAAAATTGCAGATAAAACTAATATTTCTTTTGTTTCTGATGCTAACGTGGAAACTTTTTTTAATAAATTACAATACTCTGGACCAGAATCTTTACTTCGAGCTCTCTCAGAGAATCAAGCGTATAACTTTGGCGTCTATCATGTAAAAGGTCCTACATTTGAGAAATATATACTTCTTAAAGTTAGTATCTTTGATTTGGCATTTTCTGGTGCTCTTGAATGGGAAAGAAATATGCCTATAGATTTAGGTGCCTTATTTACTATTCCTTTTGTGCCCACAATCGCAAGCACAACAGCATCATCAACATCAAAAACCGTGATTGCAACAACTAGTCTACCTGCCACACCCAAATTTGTTGATAAAGTTATTAAAAATATTGACACTCGAACATACACAGATACAGTGAAGGGAACAACAGTGACGTACGGATTTATCAATCGAGAATATTTATTGATCACATCTGGAGAAAGTTCGTTTGCAGATATTGTAAATATTTTGCTTGTAAAACGGGTTTTACGTTAATAAAAATTTATCACAAGTTGATCTCCTACATCATATATTTTAAATATGATGCTTTCAACACATACTGTTTTTACATTGCAAACAGAAAAAGGTAGGGAAGATACTGTTGTGCAAATAGAGACACTCATTACGAATGGGTTATACAAATTTACTATACTTGGAATGAGCATGAGACACGCATCGGATACAAAAGATAGAGTGTATTCTGCCTTACGATCAAATGATTTGCTTAACTTAAAATCAGATAATAGAAAAATTATTATTAACCTTTCTCCAGATGACACACTGAAGAGGGAAGGGATTTATGATTTAGGAATTGCATTGTCCTTACTTAGTTGCATTCATAAGGATATTTCTTTACAAAAAATAATTGCAGTTGGCGGCTTGACATTATCAGGTAAGATCACAGCCTCAAAGCGATTATTTCAAGCTATTTATACTGCCCATGTAAATAATATAGATACGATTGTATGTGGGGAAGACGATGTGATTTTGATTACACAACACGAAAGGGATATGTTGTCAGTTTGTAATATTAATATAATTTCAAGTCACAACCTCAAAGATTTGGTTGAGAAAATAAAAAAGCAAAATCAGCAGAACCCAAGGAAGTCTCTGAAGGTTAAATCAATTGCACATGGGATGATTCACCCTGTTTTAGACTTCGAAAAGTTAGACGAACTTCATAGAGCATTATTGATTGCATTATGTGGGGGACATAATATTCTCATTCAATCATCTTCGCCAAACTCAATTAAAAATATCTGTGTGGCTGTAGGTACATATTTATCATATGAGTATTTTGGAGAAAAAGTCTCTGCCGCATTTAAACACAAGCTCCTTGATACAGAGCTGCACGAATCTGTACTCTATATTGATAATATAAAATCAACACATGTAGGCACAGTAATACAACAGGCAGAGAAACATGGATTAGTTATTGGAACATATCCGCCTTGTATCTGCGGACGGTCGTATGTATTTTTCAGACCATATACCCATGAGGACAAATGTCTATGTAGTAAGAAATCAATACTTCAGCACAAAAGAAGTATTAAAACCCTATACTTTGACTTCTTTACAATTCACCTAGCTGATACAAGACAAAAAGAGTCTGATATACAGACATTCAAAGATATGATTAGAGCAGTTCGAGAGAAGCAGTTTGATCGATATATCACTGAACACATGCTTACAGCTAAGGAGGTATTTTTATTTCCGGATAATTCTTATGTAAATGAATACAGAGATATTACTATTATTGAAAATAGTCTTGATACTGATACCCAAAAGCTCTGGAAAGAGAGTGAGGTAGAGACCAGGACCCTTAGGGTTGCACAAACAATACAGGATATCCTTGATCTAAGTGCAAATAATTCAAATAAAAAACCTGCTATTTCAAAGCAGGCTCTTATTTTAGCTATATCGTATGGACCTAGAATGGATTTTTAGCTCCTCGAACCTCAAAGTGCAGGTGGACTCCTGTTGATTGACCAGTATTTCCCATGCCCCCAACTTTCTGACCTTTCTTAACGTTTTGACCCTGCAACACATCAATAGAAGACATATGAGCATATAAGGTCTGGATTCCCCCTTCGTGAGTTATTACCACATAATTACCATATCCTCCATTCCACCCATTCCCACCTCGCACAAGACTCACATATCCATCTCGAGCAGCCAAGATAGGTGTACCTTCAGCGGCGGCAATGTCAATTCCGTTATGACCGTGGATACCTTGAGTTCTTGTTCCTCCAGCTACTGGTCTTGAGAAAAAGCCTTTAATTGCAGTAGTTAGGGCAGGTTTTGTACTTGTAGTAGGTTTTGAAGGAGTAGAAGAACTTAAAATCTTACCTCCTGGGATAATAATCTTATCTCCTACGACCAATTTACCGTCTTGTAGGTCGTTGAACTCTGTAAGTTCTTTTTGAGATACATGAAATTTTTCAGAAATCTCACTTACAGTGTCACCGCTTCGAATAACATACGAGACTCCAGAAATAGGAAGAATTGCGAGTTTTTGACCAACTTTAAGTGGAGTAGTTTTCTTTAAATCGTTGGCCCAAAGAATAGTTTCTGCAGTAATATTAAATTTATTTGCAATTCCCTGAACCGTATCTCCTGCAACTACCTGGTATTCAGAAATTTCTCCATCTTGATCAAGAACAGTTGTTCCAGCTTCTTCTGAAACAGAAACCTCAACTGTAGTAGGAACCACATCACCAGATCCAGAAGTATTTATTTCTTCTAGAGTAACATTTTCCTCTTCAAGTGCAGTTAACACACTTGTAGATTCCTCAGAAAACCCTTTGATTACAAGGAGTTTTTCTCCTATCAAAAGTGCTGGGATACTTTTACGTACAATCTTTGTATTCAATGCCAACTTCTGTGAAGAAGGTGTTTCATTGTAATAAACTCTATCTGTTGATGACAATGAAGTATCAAGATGGAATGATTGTGATGCTTTTAATAATACTTCTTGTTCTTCTGTTGAACCTACAGCTGTATTAAAGTGAATAAAACTTGTTAGTGCTGTTGCAAATACAACGACGTGCACTAACGATTTTGAAGATTGATAAGTGATAACTTTTAACTAAATATATAAATGACCGTAGGGTGAGGACTGAGGGGTAAGGAGACTGAATTACCACTACGATCATTGCACAAACATAATCATATCGAGTTCTAGGCTTACAATCAAGAGCTTTTATGTGGTATAATTTTTCCATTACAAAGCAGGTAAATCTACAATAAATACACCAAAATATACACTATGCGTGAACAACATGAACCTTTAGCAGGAAAACTGGAATCTGAGGAGTTTAGTATAGAGAAATCACCTTTTTTTTACACCACCAACAAGAGAGATCTTCTTTCTGAGTTTATTTCAGAAGATGATGGTAAAAAGGTAGTCAAATTAAGAGGACAAATAAAGGAAAAAATTCGAAAGCACCATAGAAGCGTATTGGAATCTGGGTCTCTGGAGAAGATTGAAAAGGAAATTGAGATATACACTAACAACTGTGCATATGTATTAGAAAAGGGAAACGAGAGAACAGAAGATATTGTATTACTCATAAAGGAATTAAAAAAGGAATTAGGAATTAGAATGAAGGAAATTAAGGCTCATGATGAGAATGGTGCAGCCAAGACACCTGAAGAAACTAAAGTGCGACGTCTACCCATTAACTCAGACGGAAAGGGTATACATGAAAACTTCGGTAGTTTAGAAAATGCATTTCAGCAGGTTAAGAGAGGAGAACTGCAGCCTGCAGAAACTCCCACTCCAACACCTCATCAGCCAAAAAGAAAAGTTGAAGTAGCACACCAGGAAGAGGCAGAGCAATTTACAGCTACAAATTTTGATGAATTAGCTGACTTTTTAACAGTGAAATTACCACAGAGAAAAGCAAAAATTGAAGACAAGGAAGGATCAGATATGTTTGACCGGAGCGTGGAGATTCTAGAACAAACTTCTAAGAATGCCAAGGAAGCTGGTGGGGAAGTCCTTTTAAATCAAATTAAGTCAGTTAACGATCTTCAAGCAAATCTCCTAGAACAATTAAAACCTGGCTCACTCAAGAATCGCAATGCAAAAGCTTTGATGCAAAATATATATACAGAACTCAGTAAGTTACGTGATGCTTTAATTCGTGAAAGTAAAAAAATAGCAAAACCAGAAAAGGCAAAAACCAAACCTGCAGTAGATCCTGATACAACAAAAGAAGAAACGGCGGCAACAATGAAAAACTTTAGAGAGATGAGAATCTTCTTCGAAGCAGAATTTTCATCTTTGAATATAAAGACTGAGGATAGTGAACATATCCTTAGAGATGTTACGGGTATTTTAGAAGAACAATTCGAACTTGTACAAAAAGAGGGCGAGCAGCAGTTGCGTGATTTTGGAGACGCAGTACTCAGACTTAATGATCAACTCATGCATTTGGAGAAGCAAGAAACTGACCACGGTAAAATTGGACTTATAAAAAATATTTATCAAAAAATTACGTTAACTCTCAATAGAATTGACAAAGAATTAGAAGCTAAAACCAGCAAACCGGCTGAAGCTTTGTTGCCAGAAAAAAAAGAGGGGGTTCAGTCAGAAATCACAAACATTGATAATATCGCACGGTTTGTACGAAAAGAATTAAATACCTTACCAGAAGATCAAATCAAAATTAAATCACAGCAAATTACCAAAACACTTGTTAAAGAATTTGAAAAATTAACCATTGATAGTATTCCTAGAATAAAAATTCTTGAAGGAAAAACAATGGAAATTCTTCGGGCCCTGGAAGGTAGTGAAAGTAAATTTGCAGGTGAAATAGCAGATGCATTACAACATTTTCTTTCTGCAATACTAAGAAAATTACCCGGGGCAAAACAAGCTGAGGTTGTAGCACCTACGGTAGAAGCAACTCCTATAGTAGACAAGATCGAAACTCCAACCCCAATAGTAGCACCAGTAGAATCACGCAAGAGAAGTATTGAGAGTATGATAGATAGCACAGATCTAGACTCACTTAATAGTGTTCCTGATTCAATCAAGAAAGATGTTGAATTTAACTCTTGGATTGAAAGAATGGCTGATAAAGAATACGAAGGGTCTGCCAAAAAACTAGAAGCTTGGTATGATATCTTTACTGAACAAAAAGTAAAAATAGATACAATTAAAAATATCTTAGAGGACTCTAGTGTCTCTGAAAAATTATTTAAAAACTTTTCAACAAAAGAAGATAAGGAGTTTGCCAAAAAAAGACAAGTGGAGGAGTTTGAATTTGCACTCCTTACTGATCCAGAAGAAGAAAGGAAAATAGACGAGATCATAAAAACATACACACTCACAAGAGGAATAAAGGGTCAGATTGGACATCTAGAAGCATCAGCAAAAAGTCTTCTTAACACTGCGGCAACATCAGGTAAGCATTCGGCAGAGGTGGTGTTTGATATTATCCACGGCCCACAAGCAGAGGTAAAAAAAATCGATGATTTGGCCGACTTCCTAACAGACATGAGTTTGAATTACGAACACTATAGTGGGTCAATAAAAAATGACGAAACACGTGATGGTATGTCAAACATGTTTGCATTATATAATAAAACAAGAAAGAACCCTGAGGATCATATAGGAAAACTTAAACCACGACAAAAATTTTGGGCAAAATTTAGAGATTTTTTTGCACCGAAGGGTATAGCTGACTATGATGACAGCATGACTTTTAGAGGCAAAATTTTAGCACTTCGAAATGCAGGCCTTGTGGAAACAGCCAGAGTTTCAAAAGATACGGCGGCAGATAATATGTTTCGATTGAAGAATTTTATATCAAATCTGCAAAATGAAGTTCGTAACGGAAAAAAGGTTCAAGAGGCAGCTGCAGAATCAACTGATGAAAAAGGTAAGGAATTATTTCAAAAAATATATTCTCAATATATTGAAAGTGTAGCCGACAATAGTCGTATGCAGGAAAAAGTAAAACATTCAAACATACGAAATACTACAATTGGAACCATGAATGAAGAAGCTACGGAACTAAAAAAGGTTCTTGAAGTAAATGAAAATGAACTAGTAGGAGTGATCGGAGGAGACGATTGGGCAGAGTTTGAGGCCATGGTAAATCAAGAAATGGCAGGAGGGAAGCTGGAACTACTAGGGCAAAAACTAGGGCAACCAAACATTGATCGTAAAACATTGGACTCTCTTACATCTGAATTTGAAAAAGTAGATAGAGACCATGTTGATTCACTCACGTATAAAAAAGTAGCCCTACAGTTATCGCAAGCAGAAGTACGTGCTGTTGCAAACACAAAAGATACTGCAGCAATATCTAGATCAGTTCAACATTATGAAAACATATTTTCTGACAACACAGTAACAAATCAAGAGAAAATTAAGTACATCGATGCAGCATTAAGTCTATTGAAAGAAAAAAGAGTGTCGCAAACCCGCATAGAACAACTTTCAACTGACCGAATCATCACATACTTCGAAAATAAAAAAGTAATATTTCAAAAATAAACCATGACAACAACATTCGACCCACAAACACTCGCCAAGCAAACTCTAGATGAACTAGAAAATTCATTTAAGAAAGACACTGCTGTAGAAACAAACATTCTCGATGCACTTCAAGAACACTACACAACCCTTGAGTCAAATCAGCGGTTATACGTGAATTATTTAACAGAATTTATCGAGAAATTAAAGACCACTCAGCATGCAGACAAAGAATCACTTGCGCAGCTTAAAAAACAAGTGCTTAAACATGTTTTGCAGACTGAAAAGAAAGAAGAATAGTGTATACTGTGGGGTATAAATGAACAAAGATTACCTACAAGATTTAAACGAAAAACAAAAGAAAGCGGTTCTCAAAACTGAGGGGCCGCTTTTGATTATTGCAGGGGCAGGTGCTGGAAAAACTAAAACAATTACAACAAGAATATTACACTTGTGTCTTAACGGTGTTTCACCGGATAGTATTTTGGCAATTACATTTACAAACAAGTCTGCAAAAGAGATGAAAGAGAGAGTGCTGCATGCAATTGACTCACATTCGGAAGGGGGACAGGTGTTTACACATCAAAAACCGTTTGTTTCTACATTTCACAGCCTAGGAGTATATATCTTAAGACAGTTTGGTGACAGACTAGGGTTAAACAAAACATTTTCAATACTTGATAGAGACGACAGCAAGAGGAAGGTGAAGGATATTTTAGTCGCCAAAGGCCACGATCCTAAAAAAATAGAGCCATCAAAAGTACTTAGTCTTATTTCAAAACAAAAAGGGAACAGTGTAACATTGGCGGAGTATACGTCAAAAACACTTTCTGGAGAGGAGGGATATGTAGGTGAAACCGTTGCCGCAGTGTGGGAAGCATACGACAAAGAGTTGCACAAAGAAAAAGCCGTTGATTTTGATGACTTGCTTTCATTGCCAGTTCGACTACTTAAAGAAAACCCTGATGTGAAAATGTTATTAAATAACAAATGGAAATACATTCACGTTGATGAGTATCAAGACACGAACCCTATTCAATATGAGTTGTGTAGACTACTTGCTGGAGACACCCACAACATCGCAGTAGTGGGTGATGCTGATCAAACAATTTATTCTTGGAGAGGAGCAAATATAAAACACATTCTAGAATTCGAGCATGATTTTCCTGGAACAGAAGTTGTGTTACTAGAACAAAATTATAGATCAACAGGAATTATTATAGAAACTGCAAATACGATTATTGATAAAAATATTTTCAGAAAAAAGAAAATATTATTTACAGAAAAAGACAGAGGGGAGAAGCTTACAGTATATGTTGGATTAGACGAGATTGACGAGAGTAGATTTGTAGCCACAGAAATACAAAAACTCATACGAAACAAGGTAGAACCAAGACAAATTGCTGTATTATATAGAGCAAATTTTCAGTCTCGAGTGCTCGAAGGTACATGCTTAGCGCACAATATTCCATACCAGGTTTTGGGTACAAAATTCTTTGAACGAAAGGAGATTAAAGACGTGATTGGATATTTACGTGCTGCGATAAATCGTGATTCTATTACTGACATTAAAAGAACTATCAACACTCCTGCTCGAGGAATTGGAAAAGTTACATTACTCAAAGTTGTTGAAGATAAGTTACACGAAATTCCACAAGCTGCGCGAATTAAAGTGCAAGAATATTTTAGACTACTTGATTCGATAAAACATAAAACAGAAACAGAAAAATTATCAGAAGTTTTTAAATATATTTTTCAGGCAAGTGGACTTGAGAAAGTATTTATTTCTGGAGGTGAAGAGGATTTAGAAAGAGCAGAGAACATCAAAGAGCTTGTATCCCTTACAACAAAATACGATCATCTTCCTCCAAATGAAGCGATCGAACTTTTCTTAGAGGAAGCATCGCTTATGTCTGACCAGGATGAATTGAACGACAAAGGTCAGGAAAACAAGGTGAGACTTATGACGGTGCACGCATCTAAAGGACTTGAATATGACTACGTGTTTGTTACAGGAATGGAAGAAGGACTATTTCCATATGAAAGACAAGGAGAGACACAGAACAAGCAGAGCAGTGAAGGTGAAGAGGAGAGACGATTGTTTTATGTGGCCATCACTCGAGCATGTAAAAAGGTGTACCTCTGTTACGTAATGATGAGAACTATCTTCGGAGCAAAGCAATTCAGAACAAAGAGTGGTTTTCTGGATGATATCCCAAATGAGCTTATAGAATCAGTCGATAATACATTTTCTATGTTTGAAACAAAGAGAGTTGATGGGAATGGAAGGAGAACAGGGGGACTATTAGATCTAGGCGATATAGACTTTTAAGCTGAAAAAGCATATATATAAGGTATGCAATTTGAGCTTGAAGCCAAAAAATCTCTCGGTCAGAATTTCCTTAAAAATACGACGATTATCCAGAAGATGGTTGATTCATGTGTAAAAATAGCCACGAAAGACACAATTGTACTTGAAATAGGTCCTGGAACTGGTGCACTGACTGAATATATTCTCAAAACAGGCTTGGAAACTATAGCTATTGAGGCAGATGATCGTGCGATTCCGCTTTTAACTGAAAAATTTAAAGAAAATAAGAATTTTACCCTTATTCATGAAGATGTACGGGTTTTTGACATTTCTAACATCAAAAAACCCTATATTTTACTGGCTAATATCCCATATTACCTCACAGGATACATCACTCGGAAGTTTTTGGAGTCTGAAAATCAACCTAAAGCCATGATTATTATGGTTCAAAAGGAGGTTGCGTTACGAATTAACGATAAAAAGAGTAGCTTAGCCTCGCTTGGCATCCACACATATGGGACACCTCGTATTTTAACCCATGTATCAAAGGGTAACTTTGTTCCTGCTCCAAAAGTAGACTCTTCTGTGCTTGTTGTTGAAAACATACAAAGAGACCTTTTTCCAAACAAAGAGCTTGAGGCAACATATTGGGAGTTGGCTAAAAAGGGTTTTGGAAATAAAAGAAAACAACTCGGAGGAACAGCACTCAAAGGAACCACTCATGCAGAACTCACACAATATCTTAAAAAAAGACCTGAGGATTTACAGGTTGAAGATTGGGTAAAGATTGCAAAAATATATACAGAGATTGGTAAGTAGGGTATTATATACCTAATGCATAAGAAAACGTTTAACATTGCTTCACTCTGCGTTGTCGCACTTCTTGTGGCTTTTGCTATAACTCAAAAAGAAAATAAGAGTAAAAATTTTTCAGATAACATTGAGGCTGAGAACAGTGTTGTGAGTGCAGAAAATAATAAAACACTTGCATACCAGCAAGAAATTTTAAGGGCGGTTGTAGATCAAAATATTAAATCATTTGAAGAAGTTTCTGATTCATTTAAAAAGAAACCAACCGACACGTTGTCTGATACGATTTCAAAAAATATTTTTTCACAATACATAGAATATAATAGTTCAAAGAGTTTAGACGTAGAAACAATACAAGCTGAAACTGTTGAAGCCCTAAAAGGGCACCCTGTACAGAAGAGTGCCGTAGGGTTACAAGATATTAAGATTGTTGGAAATAGCGTTGCAAACCTTAGAGATTATGGGAATCGAGTAGGACATCTTCAGACCGAAATGCTCAAGGCTGTGTTCAAGATTCAAAATAAATCTAATCAGCACTTGTATATCAAAGCAATATACAAAACAATGTCGAATTTGTATTTGAAAGAATCTGTGCCTGAGAGTTTAGCGCAAGATCATCTTGGAATTATTAATGCATACATGGATTATGCGACAGGTTTTGGATTACTTGAAGTGCAATCCTCAGATCCTGCAAAAGCACTTTCAGGAGTTCAACTGGCAAAGGAGGCACAAGATTTATTAGTTGCAAGTTTAAGTTCTGTGAAAAAAATAGTATTATTAAACAATATAAAGTACACACCTGGTGAACCTGCATATGTATGGTTCCAAGATGGAGCATCTGGAACACAAATAAAAACAAATTAATATAATGAATCAGTTTAAAAAAATATTTTTCATAGTAGCATTGATCCTAAGTTTGTTTAGTTACATAGATACTAAAGCCCAAACTCAACCGCTAAAACCAAATGAAGACGTTAGTGGGCAAACATATTATCCTCAGAACGATCCAAACTATACAAATTCTCAAAACGTTAAAACAACCGCAGATATTGAAGGAGGGGTTACATTTTCTGACGGAACAGGAATTCCACTTACTGATCAAAATGATCCAAGAATAAGGAATTCTGGACCGGATGCAAGCTTGTTTCCAGGTGGTTCAGAAAATTCAGAGGAAAGTGCCATGTTAGAGCAGGCAATGGAGTCAGTAAAAGTGGACGAAACCAGTCAAGCTGCAACATATGATAAAAAAGATCAATCAAATATAGCTGAAGCAGGGAAGAAAGAAGGGGTTACAGGCGTTGCAACAGATGTGGTAGGATGTTCTGCGGGTCAAATTCTTGGAAGCATTATTTCATCTGCAGTATCATCAGCTATGACAAGTGCACTAGGCTATGTGGCAGAAAAAGTAACGGAGGTACTTTACGTACCAACAAAAGAAAGTGGGCAAGTTCTTCTAAACTCTAAAACCCAATCAAGTGCAGAGGTAGGAACAACTGTTGGAGCCTTTGGTATTGGAATACTAGCATTACCAAGTTGGAACTCAATCGCATATTGTGTTGTAAATGCAATGATCGAATATGTAGCAAACTCAACAATTGCATGGATTCAGGGTGGTTTTGAAGGTAATCCTTCATTTGTAAACAATCCAGAGCAGTTTTTCAAGGACCTAGCAGACGTTGAAGCGAGTGCTTTCCTTAAGGAATTAGCCTATGGGACACTGGGATTAAACATCTGTGAGCCGTTCCGAGTACAAATTGTACTTACAATCGCTCGAAGTCACATTGGAAACCAGCAAGCATATGGTGGTCAAGGTGGATATAGTAGAGGAGGATTTGGGGGCGGAGGGGGAGCTAACGGCTACGAATATGGAGGATGTACACTTGATGATATTAAAGGAAACCTTGAAGGATTCTTGGAAGGTAACTTTGACAATGGAGGATGGGATAGCTGGTTCCAGGTGTCTCAGATTGATTCAAACAACCCATACTCAACATATCTCAACCTACAAGCACAACTAAATGGTGCAATTTCAAAGAAACAGAACCTGGCTTCTGCTGAACTTGACTGGGGTAAAGGGTTCTTAAGTTTCAGAAAGTGTGATGAAAAAACTCCAAAAGAAAAGCAAAAAGATTGTCCAATTACATCACCTGGAGTTATAATTCAAGGTCAACTTGAAAAAACTTTAGGGCTTGCAAAAGACAGACTTGTGCTTGCAGAAAAATTTGATCAGGTAATTGCAGCAGTTGTAAATCAACTCATCAACACTGCACTCGATAAAGTGTTGGAGGTAGTTGTTGAGTAGTGTTATACTATGCGTAGTATATGACTCTGTTTACTAAGATAAAAAAAATTATTTCAGGTGTACTTTTGTTGTGTGTACTTGTAAATATTTTTCCGACTGAAACTTTTGCACAGACAAATCCAACTGCAGTAAACATGGATGCATACACAGGGTGGAGTAACGTTAAAATTTCAGACTCATCAGTTGCAAAATCAAAATATGCAAACGGAGTATCAGCACCCTGGTTAACTGATCCGATATTTGGAAATTACACACAACTCACAGATGTAAAACTTGATGTTTTTGAAAAAGGAGGGGCAGGAGGGGTAAATAAAAATATTAGCGACGATTATTATTTTGCACTTGCTGATGCAACAGGTGGATTAAAAAATCCATTAGACAAAGATTTATTTGGTAACAATAAGACGTTTGAACAATCAAAAATTTCTGCGGTAGGAACAAATGATGGTAAGGTGGCATATTACTATAAAGCAGACACAGGGAACCCTATTTTGATTGCATATGCAACTGCAGGAAAAGTGTTTGTTCCACCTGCAGGTTTTGTAACTAAAGAACTGACAGATCTTAATGTAAACAATAAAGATTTAAATACGCAGCAAGGATTTCTTAATGGGGTTGATAGGGTCACCAATAAACAAATCGGGTCGTCTTATACAGGATTAAATTTAGTAGAAGGTCGGCAATCACTTCTACAGGAACAACAGAATATAGATAACGAGGTAGTTCGTATACAGCAGATACTTGGTTCAGGTAAAGAAAATAATGCGGACATTACTCCTGCAAGAAGAGCAGAGCTTGAAGGTGAGTTGTCGAAAGCAGTTGCAGACCAAGATGCTACTAGAAAAAAAGTTAGTGCAAGCAAGGAACTAACGAACTCTAATGAGCTCGCGATTGGAGACAAGTGTGATGTACTAACAACAAACGACAGTCAATTCTTTACATCAAACGGATGTGTAATCACAGCTCTTGCAATCCTTGCAAACATCGCACTTAAACTCAGTGCTTTGGTTCTATACTGGACAGGAAACTTGTTTGACTACTCAATTGAAATCGCAGTTAACTCTGCAGAGTTCCTTGCGCGAATTGGAATCATTGAACCTACATGGGCATTTGTTCGAGATGCGTTAAACATGACGTTTATATTTTTGCTGTTGTATATTGCAGTACAAATATTGTTAGGAAAAGGGGGATACACAGCAAAGGGAAGTATTGCTCGTCTTGTTCTTGTTGCAATACTTATGAACTTTAGTTTGTTTGCCGCAAAGATTCTTATCGATACGTCAAACGTAATTAGTTTAAATATTTATGAATCCATAAAATCAAAAAGTGCAAAAACTCCAAACAGAGGAAATGTTTCAGAACGAATCATGACAACACTTGGTCTTTCAAGTTTGTACAAATTTGAAAGTGCATTTGACAACAAAACAGTGCCTGGGTGTAATGGGGTTCCTGCAACAATTCTAACTGTCGGAATCTTTGGAACAATTCTTCTTATTATTACATCGATCACATTTTTGCTTGCCGCATTGTTGTTCTTTGTTCGAATGTTGAATATTATTGTTTTGTTTATATCATCTCCAATTTGGGTGTGGGGATATGTGATGAAGAACAGGTTCTTCGAAGAGAAGTCATCAGCGTGGTGGAGCAACATGTGGCATGCAATGAAGTTTCCAGTAATGTTTATGTTGTTCTTGTATGTAAGTTTGGCAATGTTTGCACAATTGAATTCAGTTCAAGTGAATAGTAAAGGGGACAGAATCTCTCTTATACATGTAATCTGCCAAACATCTTTAAGTAGTGCACAAACAAGTGTTCTTGATAAGCTTCCACTTGTCTTAAACTTTATTTTAGTAATCGGGTCACTTATGGGAATTATCGCATACAGTGTAAAAAATGCTGGAAATGCAGGATTTCTTGGTACAAACACTCTTGCAACAAATATAAGTAAGAAGTTTGATAACTTACAAAAGAAATTTACAACAGGTGCGGCTCAGGGAGTATATAACAAATCACGTGATGCTGCAGTTGCAGCAGGGGATGGGGCAAAATATGTAGCAGGTAAGGCAAAGGATGCATCATTAACGTTAGCTAAAGACCTTGTGAGAACTGGTGCAAATAAAGTTTTATCAGGCAGCGATCATCCTGATAGTAATGGTGGAATTTCTGGAATACTCGGCAGAGCAGCAACAGAGAAATTTAGGAACCTGCCAAGAGTACAAACAGCACTCGCGGTTGCTGCAAGTAAACTAAAAGACAAGAAGATTTTAGGAGAAACAGAGAAAGAAGCAGTAGAGAGAAGAACTAAAGGTTCTAACGCAAACGCAAAAATATTAGCTGAGGTTCAAGCAGAAAATCTTAAAATGAAAGCCACTGAAACGGCCTGGAAGAAAGAGAACCCTAACGGAACCACTGCTCAGTACAATGAATATACAAGAAAGAAGATTGCACTCATTGCGCAGACTCAGCTCGGAGATTTACAAGATGCCCCTACAGGAAAAAAAGATTCGAACGGTAACGACATACTAACGTCACAAATGATACGAGAGGGAGTAGAGGAAGATGTTGAAGTTAAAGATAACACAGGAAAAGTAATTGGAACAACAAAAGTAATCAATGAAGAGAGATTATATAGAAATATTCAGAGCGCCCGAAAGATGCATAAAGAGAGCGGGGAATTACTTAAAGCTGAAAATAAAAAAAGATGGGGATTTATGAAAACAGAAAGATCAAAAGGACAAATAAAAGTACAGGAAGAAGCATTAAAGGTAAGAATCTCAGAGGCATCAAAAAAGAAATCAAAGATTGACGATATGAAGACAAAGAAAGAGAGACTGTCTAAACTTACTGAGAAACTTAAAAAAGGATTTCCAGAGCTAGATCAGCTGGATCTAACTAAAATAAAAGATTATGACAGTGAAATTGCAAGTTACCTAAGACAAAGCAACATAATAAAAAGAAAAGGAAATAAAGACCTCCAGAACGCTGCAGACACTCAAGAAGAAATGCGAATAAAAAATGAGATCAAAACAGATTTGGAACATCTTGAAATAGAAGCCAAGGCAAAAATTGAGAAGAAGAAACAAGATAGTGAGAATATGGTGTCGAAATTGATCAATGAAATAAAAACCCTAGAGGATGAGGCATGATAAAATAAAAATATATGAATCAAACAGAGTATTTCACAGAAAAAATAGCCACACTTCCTGAAGATGTTCAGGAGGCTATTTATGCATCTGGATATGAAAAAGCTCTGTCTGATATTCAAAACGAGTACAAACTCCATATTGATCAGGGTCAAGTTATGGAAACTTTGGCAACACATCTAATGTTCGGAGATCTGGATGCTCCTGGTTTCATAAATGGAATGTTTAATGAAGCTCATATCAGCTCCTCTGTAGCAGGGGATATGCTTGTAAAAATAGATACTCATATTTTAAAAAAAATAAGGGAGTATCTGGAGGATATTGAGGAGGAAAAAGAAAAAGAGATAGAGTATAAAAAACTTCTTATGAGCGAAGAGGAAGAGACAACAAACGAGATCTCCGACGCATACGCAGAATACTACTCAGAGACAGGAAAAGCTCTCCTAGAGGCAGAACAAGAGCTTCTGGACGAAGGAATTCTACCAGACGGATCAAACATTACAGATGAAATGTTTGCCAAAGAGATGGGGATACCTCTAGAAGATATTAAAAACGCAGAAAGACAAAGAGCCAGTGAAGCACTAAAACACACAAGGGAATGGAATGAGGAACAGTTGCATGGAAAAAAGGTAGAACCTGAAGTAAAACTTTCAGAAAAAGATGAGATCCTTCGAGAACTTGAATCACCAGAAAAAACATTTATCAAACCCTTATTTACCAAACAAGAACCAATCAAACCAATAACACCTCCAGACCATCAGCTTCAAAACACTCATGTTGAAACCCCTTACGTAGAAGAAATTCTACCTGAATCTAAAAAACCAGAACCACAGGCCCTTGTTCCAGAAAAACCTGCGGTAGAAACAGTAAAAAAACCAACCAAGATTACATTATCAATTGACCCATATAAAGAACCTATAGAATAATGAGATACCAAGTTCCACAATTTATCGAATTCGAGAGTAAGGTCATTGGCCCTTTTTCAATACGCCAATTTTCATACATGCTTGGAGGAATTGGAGGAACATATCTACTCTATAGATTTATGGGACTTTTCCCGGGAATAATCTTCATAGTTCCACTTGTTATCTTAAGCTTCTGTCTGGCCTTTGTAACCTGGAATGGGCGTAAGTTTATAGATGTAGCAGCTTCAGCATTCTCATATGTATTTGGAAACAAACTCTATATATGGAAAAAGATTGATAAGCCTGTGACTGTAGAGGAAGCAAAAAAGAGTGTGGCAGATGCATTTGTTGCACCTTCACTTTCTCAGAGTAAACTAAAAGATCTTGCATGGAGTCTCGATGTAAAGGAAAATGTGTTCTCAACAACAGAAGGGGGCTATAAAAAGGGGGCAAATCAGTAATTGGAGAAGTCAAAAAAGTGTGATATACATATACACTATGGCGACTATAGTTTAGTGGCAAAACCCGGGTTTGTGGAACCTGAGTCGAGAGTTCGATTCTCTCTAGCCGCCCCAAATCAAAAAATAAAAATCACTTTCACATATCAGTGCGAGTGATTTTTATTTTTTAAAATTTTGTTATGGTATACTTTTCCTATGACTTCTTCAAATGCATCACAAGAATTTGTACCTATTAAAGAGGTGAGAGATGGTGTCATGATACTTAAAGATGGATCTATACGAGCAGTAGTACTTGCTACGTCTATAAACTTTGCCCTTAAATCTTCAGAGGAGCAAGAGTCTGTTATTTATCAGTTTCAAAACTTTCTTAACTCTCTTGATTTTAGTCTACAGATATATGTGCAATCTAGGAGATTGGACATACGACCATATCTTGCGCTCCTGGACGAGCGTCTGCGAGCACAGAGCTCAGACCTTATGAGAATGCAGATTACTGAGTATATCAACTTTGTACGAGGGCTTACAGAAATTTCAAGCATTATGACAAAAAGCTTTTTTGTAGTTATTCCATACGCTCCTGTAAATAAATCTGTTTCTGGAATTGCTGATATGTTTAACTCAAAGAAAGATAAAACACTTGAGAAGGAAAAGGATGACCAGTTTGAAGAGGTGAGAAGTCAGATTGAACAGCGAGTTGGGGTAGTAGAACAAGGGCTTGCTCGGTGTGGGGTAAAGATTGCAAGACTGGGAAGTGAGGAGCTTGTTGAACTATTCTATAGAATATTCAACCCAGGGGATGCAGAAAAACCAATTAAAATGTAATTTATATATAAAACAATATGGGATTCTTTGACTTTTTACAATCAAAAAACAAACAAAACAATCAGATCACATCGATTCTTCCAAAAGACATTTATCGATCAGCTGTTTTGGAACTTAAGGATATTATTGCTCCTTCTGCACTAAAAATAAGCCCTAAAACACTTAACTTAGGGGAGAAACTAGTACGAAGCTTCTTCGTAATGTCATATCCTCGATATCTTTCTGACAGTTGGTTCTCACCAATTATCAACCTAGATAAAGCTTTTGATATCTCAGTCTTTGTTCATCCTATTGATACATCAACAATTTTGCACGAGTTCCAGAAGAAAGTGGCTGAGGTTCAGAGTCAGATTCAGGACAATGAACAGAAAGGGCTTGTTCGAGACCCTCAACTCGATGCTGCATACCAAAACCTCGAATCTCTTCGAGATAGTCTTCAGCAAGCACAAGAGAAGATCTTTGATGTTGGAATTTACGTTTCTATATATGGAGATACTGAGGATGAATTAAACAGGGTAGAGTCAGAAATCAAATCAACACTTGAGGCAGCTCTGGTTTTCATCAAACCGTCTCTATTTCAACAAGAACAAGGGTTTAAAAGTGCTATTCCAACAGCAACAGACGAGATGAATGTGCATTCGAAGCTAAACTCAGCACCATTATCAAGTATTTTCCCCTTTATTTCATTCGACCTTACATCAGATAAGGGAATTTTGTATGGAATCAACCGACACAACAACTCACTTGTGCTTTTTGACCGATTTTCACTAGAAAACTATAACTCAGTAACATTTGCCAAGGCAGGATCAGGAAAGTCTTATGCTACAAAGCTAGAAATCCTTCGATCACTCATGTTTGATATTGATGTAATCGTTATTGACCCTGAAAGAGAGTATGAGTACTTAGCCGAAACAACAGGAGGACGATATTTTAATATTTCGCTTACTTCTGAAAACCACATCAACCCTTTTGACCTTCCAGTTCCACGAGAAGATGAGGCGCCCGGAGATGTTTTGCGATCACATATCGTAAACCTTGTAGGATTGTTCAGACTTATGCTTGGAGGATTGACCCCTGAAGAGGATTCTATTATTGATAGAGCAATTAGCGCTACATACGAACTTAAAGATATTACGCCTGAAGCAAACTTTGCGGCTTCAGAACCACCACTTATGTCTGATTTTGAGCTTGTACTTGCAGGTATGGAGGGAGGGGAGTCACTTGTACAAAGATTAGAGAAATATACAAAAGGAACATGGTCAGGATTCATTAACAGACCTTCAAACCTTGATATTGATAAGAAATTCGTAGTATTTTCACTCAGAGACATGGAAGATGAGCTAAAACCGGTAGCTATGTATATTGTAATGCACCACATTTGGGCATCTATTCGAAAAGAACTCAAAAAACGACTACTCGTGATCGATGAGGCATGGTGGATGATGAAATCAGAAGATACAGCATCATTCTTATATGGTCTAGCTAAACGAGGACGAAAATACTACTTAGGAATGTCTACAATCACACAAGATGTGGAGGATTTTCTTAAATCTCCTTATGGTTTACCGATTATCACAAACTCATCAATGCAGTTTATGCTTAAGCAGTCACCATCATCAATCGATGTAGTGCAACGAACATTTAACCTTACTGATGAGGAAAAATATCTACTCCTAGAATCTGGCGTAGGGGAGGGAATATTCTTTGCAGGAACAAAACATGTTGCTCTTAAGGTTGTAGCATCAGAGACAGAAGATAAAATCATCACATCTAATCCAGCACAAATTCTACAGGCAAAGGAAGATGCGAAGAAAAGTTGGTTGCAGAAATAATTATAAGGTATACTTAGGTATACATGAGATCGATTTTATTTTACACATTTCTTTTTTTGGTATCTTACGGTGCTGTAGCACAAGCTCAAACAGCTCCTATGGTTCCAAACGGGGGAGCAAGTGGAATTCCACAACTTGAAGAACAGGTATCTTACGATCTTTTACCACTACGACCAAATCAAGGAGACACTGTTGAAATAGAAGCAAAAATGTTTGGTACTCCAGTTAAAAACGCAATTTTTACATGGACTGTTGATGGGAAGTTGTATAAACGAGAACAGGGATTAAATAAAATTTCTGTATATGTAAATAAAAATACAAAAGTTAATCTTACAATTCTCACTGTTGCAGGAACAACAATTACAAAGCAGTGGGTATTTAATCCTCAAAATGTTGTTTTATATTGGGAAACAAACACATACACTCCACCTTTTTATAAAGGGAAGTCACTATATTCAGCAGAGTCTGCGCTTACATTTCACGCAATAAACTTAGACGCCAAAAACCCCTTAACTAACACGTACGCTAATTACGTGTGGAAAAAAGATGGGGTTGTTCAAGGAAATGATTCTGGAGTTCGTAAAAATACCTTTACATATCAAGGTGATATTCTACAATACGAGCCTTTGTTTGAACTCCTATACTCAAACGTTACTTCATATGATCAGGCAAAAGCAGGGCAAACATCAGCACCTGTAAGTACCCGAGCCGTGTTACGAGTACAAACTTTTCTTTCTGAAATATTTACATATGAAAAAACACCGTTGCTTGGAGTGCTGTTTAATAAAAAAATTGGTATTACATTTCCTGTAACAAAACCTGAAGTTACTCTCGTTACATACCCAACATATTTCTCTACAGTTTCAGCTCTTATTCCAGATTATATTTGGTCAGTAAATGAATCAGTAATAAAAAGAGATTCTAATGTTTTGTCATTTAAGAAAACAAAAGATAATGAGCAATCACGACTTACAATTCGAGTTTCAAATCCTTCATCACTTTTGCAATCACGGAACATTACACATATTGTAGATACAACGACTAAGGTTGATGCTGGTTTGTTTGGTGGTTTTGGAAAATAAAAATATGAAATATTTTTTACAATTAATTTTAATACTGACACTTTTTGCTTCTCCAAGTGTTGTTGACGCCCAAGAAAAAAAGATCCTAGACACACTCGTAGGGGAGAGTAAAAAATGTAACTACGTAAAAGAAGGACTGTATCTTCCGTTCTCTAAGATTGATGGTAGTTTTCCGTTCTTTGGAACATTGGTAGGTGAATGCGTGGATGTGAAGAAGAATGTAGGGGATATGTTTGTGTTTGGATTTAAGGTGTTCTTAGGACTTGTATCGATATTTGCTGTTGTAAACATCTCAGTTGCAGGTATTCAGTATATGATTAATGAAAAGGATACAACGAAGATGAGAGGGGCAAAGAAGAGACTACTTGATAGTGTTGTAGGACTCATCATTGCAGTCAGTGGATATGTGATCTTAAGTACAGTGAATCCAAAATTAACAATTGTAGGGTTTGAGCTGAGAGGAACATACTTAAGTGATTTAATACAACGAGGAGCGAATGATACTGCTAACATCGGAGTTGTTGCACCAGGGGAGTGTATACAAGGGACAGCAGGGTGTAATGATGGGACGACGCCAGGTACTGGGACAGGAGGGGTGGGTGGTACGCCAGGTACAGGAACAGCAGACACGGCAGCAGGCCAAAAAATGGATAAAGCAGCCCAAGATCTCATGGGGAAAACAACCTGTAATGTACAAGGGACAGAAAACGGAACTTTAGCGTGTGCTTTTGTGGTAAATGACATTGTAGATCAGGCACTAGGAAAACCTATAACAGGAAAATCTGGGAACGATGATTCATATGGGCGTGCAACAGCACAAATGAAAACAGATCTTGATGCGAGTACTAAATTTTATTATGCAGGATCAGACACAAGTCAATTACAACCAGGAGATATTATTATCTCGCCAACAGTCGGAGAAAATTCGGGGCATGTTGGAGTATACACATCAACAGGTAAGATTGTATCAAACAGTACATCAAGAACCGTTGTGGATGACCATCACACCCCAACATCTTGGACGAACTATTACAATGGAACAAAAAAGCTAAGTACATACATCTACAGAGCAGAAGCACAACAATAATTTGTATATAATTGTTTTTGTTTAGGGTATACTGTAGATATATTTTATGAATATTTTTAAAAAGAACAGTTTTATATCTTCTTTTCTATTGGTAATATTATTTACAATTCCTACAGGAACCTTTGCCCAAGAAAAAACTATTTTAGAAACCCTTGTAACAAATAAAGACTGCAACTACGTAGATAAAGGACTGTATCTTCCGTTCTCTAAGATTGATGGTAGTTTTCCGTTCTTTGGAACATTGGTAGGTGAATGCGTGGATGTGAAGAAGAATGTAGGGGATATGTTTGTGTTTGGATTTAAGGTGTTCTTAGGACTTGTATCGATATTTGCTGTTGTAAACATCTCAGTTGCAGGTATTCAGTATATGATTAATGAAAAGGATACAACGAAGATGAGAGGGGCAAAGAAGAGACTACTTGATAGTGTTGTAGGACTCATCATTGCAGTCAGTGGATATGTGATCTTAAGTACAGTGAATCCAAAATTAACAATTGTAGGGTTTGAGCTGAGAGGAACATACTTAAGTGATTTAATACAACGAGGAGCGAATGATACTGCTAACATCGGAGTGGTTGCACCTGGGGAGTGTATACAAGGGACTGCAGGGTGTAATGATGGGACGACGCCAGGTGGAGCGGCTGGAGATGGAGGTACACCTGGAACAGGTAATGCAACAGGAGCAATTACACCCAATGCTGCACCAACAATCTTTGGATATAGAGACGGAACAGGGTACGCAGGAAATGAAGGAGATAACGGACTAGGTAATGGGTCTTGGAGCCCTGTTTCAGGGTGGACATATTATAATGGTGGTGCACATAATCCAGCAGGAATACCCAGTCTATACTCTAAAGGGGTGGCATTACCTCAATCAACCCTTGTTAAAGACTTTGGAAGTGCAGCGAATGTAAAAAATGGTGCATACGAGGTATTTGTTGGAGGTAAGAGTATTGGAGCGTTTCCGGTTGTTGATAATTCTGCATCAAAGTTTGACTTAAGTTATGGACTTGTAAAAACATATATTGACCCAGGTGTAACATCAAGTAATAGTTGGAGTGGGGCAGGAAAGAATATTACATATAAACCACTGCCAAATTACTGGATTACAAACCCTCGACCAAAAAACCCAATGGTTAAAGACACATTTCAAGAATCAAACCCTTCAGCTGCAACCGTTGATGCTGCTGTAACAAATCCAAACACATTTAAAGTACAATAAAAAACATATGCAATCAAACCAAGGAATACTAAAAAAACTAATCCTCGTACTTATACTCATCGTTATTGGAGTTGGTGTTTATTTCGGTCTAAAATTCTATAACGCATCAAAACAAACTGAGATAAATCGTCCGTCAGCAAACAAAAATGACGACAGAACACCATTTCAAACAAGAACAGCAACATCTGGAGAAGTAATTATTACAGAAGAAACAGTAAAAGCTGAAGTGATTAACCCTACACCAACAACATCTGCACCACTTCCTAAGCCACGACTTGTTCAACTATGGAAAGAGCCAGTATCTGGTTTTGGTTTTATTCCAAAAGACAAAGAAATTATTTCAACAACTACAGCCACAACAACAATCAGAACAGCTACTTCAACAACAGCCACTACAACAATATCATTTAAAAGAACTATTTTAAAAAATCAGCTCTATATATACTTGTGGGACAGAGCAACAGGGAATGTTCACCAGAACCTTGCTTCAACAACAGAAGTTGAGAGACTTTCTATTTATACACTACCTCGTATTGAAGAGGCGCATTTTATTGATCCAACAACAGTTCTAGTTCGAGGTCTTGATGATACAAATGAAAACACAAAGACAACGTACGTGCAGCTTGTAAAAGATTCTGCGACTTCAACTTTATTTACTGCAACAGAAAAAGACGTGGCGGTTAATTCAAAATTCATCTCAGTATTATTAGATACAAAGAAAATGTTCTACTTCATACAAAAGACAGGGCAGGGTGTAGTTGCAAACTTTGATCTTTCTTCATTCCTACGTGTAATCAACACATCTCTCACTGAATTGATTCCACAGTATGTAAATAAAACAACTCTTGCTGCAACAACAAAACCGAGCGCGTATTTTGAAGGTTATTTATTCTTTATAAACAGTGGGGGAACAGGGGACAACCAATATATTCTCGGGGATAAATACGGATTTACAACCCTTGTATCTCCTGATGGTAAAAAGGTTTTGTATAGTGAGATTCAAGAAGACCTACTACAAACTTCTGTGTATGATATTCAAACAAAAACAATCACAGCCTTAACTCAATCAACATTATCTGAGAAATGTGCGTGGTCAGCAGATTCAAAGAAAATATACTGTGCTATACCTCAGAAACTTTCTGTTGCACCCTACCCAGATGCTTGGTACCAAGGTTCAACATCGTTTAGTGACAATATCTGGTCTGTAGACCCAAATACAGGGGAGTTTGACGTTATAGTGGCACTACAAGACCAACTTACAGATCCTGTTGATGCATACAACCTAAAGATTTCTTCAGATAATAAATATCTAATATTCCAAGATAAATACTCACTTACACTTTGGAAATACGACCTATAAACTATAGAACAATGTTGTATTTTCTTCTAAAATACAACTCTTGAATGATCATAAAGATTGAACTCACGATCCAATACAACGCAACCGCAGCAGACACCTTAAGAGAGGCAAGTAGAATAATAAAAGGGATGAAATATTTCATCATAAACCCCATTTGTCGTTGAATCATTTCCTCCGGCTTCAACTCTGAAAGACTTTTCTTATTTGTCTCAGGATTTGAATTCATGTGATTTAAAGAAAGTCTGATTTGTATATATTGAAAAATAGAAGCAAGAATACCTATATAAACACTGGCCTTAGTGAAATCAATCCCAAAGAGAACATGTTGGATATTTTCAACAATTGGAGTAAAGCTATACAAATCTTCAAGCTTTAATCCAGGCAAACCCCCATTAGCAAACACAAAATAAAGCGCAAACACAATTGGAATCTGAATAAACATTAGAAGAATAGAAGAGAAGGGGTTTAATTTATGTTCCTTATATACCTCCATCATTTTAAGACCTAAAACTTGTCTGTTGTCTTTATATTCTTCTTGTAGTTTAGAAATAATTGGCTGAATCTTTTTTTGTGCGATCTGAGAAAGAAACATTTTCTTTGAAAGAGGGAGCAATATGAGTTTAACAAAGATAGTTAAAATCACTACCGCTGTTGCGACATCATGAGTTGGAATAAGAGAAAGAATATAAACCAAAGCGTTATACATTGGTTTATAAAATAATGCGTGGAACATAGTACAATTTAGTTAGATTTATTTTTAAAAATATTCCGTAGGTCTGTAGACATTTTTTCTACAATTTTTGAATACTCTTCTCGTATCATATCATGTTCTAGGAAGAATATGAGGTTTGAAGAGGGAACTGTGTTTGTTATTTTAAGACTATCCATAAAGGCATGCCGAGCAATTCTCTTGACCCTATTTCTATCAGAAGCCTTCTTGCAAACCTTTTTTTTAATAACAAAAAAAACCTTTTTTACAGGGTTTTCTTGAGTCGTACTTTTTATAACTTTTACACTATAAAGCATAGGAATGTTGTAAAAAATTATGAACCTACAGTTGAAAGGTTTTTTCGTCCTTTTCGTCGTCGTGCCTGAAGAGTTCGTCGTCCTCCATGTGACTTTGATCTAGCAAGGAAACCGTGAGTTGTAGCTCGTTTTTTTGTCTTTGGGTTATATGTAAATGACATAATAAGTAATACTATACATCAAACTCGTAAAAAAACAAGCTCTTAAACTACAATCCACCATATAACAAGGTTATCCACAAGTGTGAAAAGTTATCCACAAGTATATAATTTATCCACATGAACGACTTTCAAACAACCTGGAAAAGCATACTTGAGAAAATAAAGAAGGAAATTACTCCTTCCGCTTACAGTGCCTGGTTGAAAGATACTAAAGTTGATACATATGAAGAGGGTGTTTTATATGTTTTGGTACAAAATCCCTTCGCAAAAGACTGGATTCACAACAAATGTTATACAAAAATCCTTAATTTCCTTAGAGAAATCGACCCTTTGATTAAAAACGTTGAGTTTGTTGTGGTTCCAACTGTAATTAAAGAGAAAAAAGCCCCTTCTTTACATGATTTTGATAAAAAGACCGATAAATCAGGGCAAAAGAACGAGCTCCCTCTAAAAGATCACTATATAGACCTTCATGACAATCTAAACCCTAAATATGTGTTTGATACGTTTGTTGTAGGATCATTCAACGAGCTTGCTTTTGCTTCTGCTCAAGCAATCATTAAGAAACCAGGTATTTATAACCCGTTATTCTTTCATGGGAGTACAGGAGTAGGGAAGACACACCTTATGCAGGCAATTGGTAACTATTATAAGAACAAATTAGATAAAAAGGTTTATTATGCAACATCAGACAGATTTACAAACGACTATATTACATCGCTTCAAAACAACAAATCCTCTCAGTTTAAGGAAAAATACCGGAAATATGACCTTTTAATCATGGATGATATTCAATTTCTTTCAAATAAAGAGAAAACACAAGAAGAGTTGTTCCATTTGTTTAATTATCTTTATGACAACCAAAAACAGATCATTTTCTCATCTGATCAACATCCAAACTACCTCCAAAACCTAGAAAGTCGTTTAAAATCAAGGTTTTCCCAGGGTATGATCATTGATATTCCTAAAATAGACACTGAGTCAAAAATCGCCATTATTCGATCAAAATTGCTTCAAACAGAGCTTGTTTTAGAGGATTCTATTATCCAATACCTCGCCCAAACACTTGAGGGTAGTATTCGTGAAATTGAGGGTATTATAAACAACATATCTATTCAATCAGATATCAAAGGAAGGGCCTTAAGTCTTGATGAGATCAAAGATATGACAAAAGATGTCGTTAAATCATCTAAAAACACCTCTTTAAAGGATATTTTGAAAGCTGTAGCCTCATTTTATAAAGTAGAGGAGTCTTCTATATTAGAAAAGAACAGAAGACAGGAGATTGTGAAGCCTCGACAGATACTTATGTTTATTTTAAGAGAGGATTTTGGGTATTCTCTATCTGCCATAGGTCAAAAACTAGGAGGAAGAGATCATACAACGGTTCTTCATGCATACGACAAGGTTCAGGTTGATCTCAAATCTAATCAAGACCTTCTTGAAGAGCTTACTCAAATCAGATCAATGCTTCGAGTTTAGTTGTGTATAAATATGTGAATAGGGTGTGGGTATATGTTGTATAACTAATGTATAAAGTATCAACATCATATGTATAACCCACTGTTTTCAAAGAGGTTATACACATACAAATAACAAGGATGTTGATAACCTATGTTTTATCCACAGCTATCAACATAATTATCCACAGGTAAAATAACAGTTAATGCTTGATTTATATGCTTTTTATCTAGTTATCAACTAATCAACACCCCTAATAGGTCTTATTGTATTAAATTTATAAAAAGAGAGTAAAATATACACATGCGGATAGAAACAATAAATGAAATTCTCACAGAGGCAGTTAATAAAGCTTCTAAGATAGCTACAAAGAATCCCCAGACTCCTATTTTAGAGTATGTTCATTTTGAAGTTGTAAATGAATCAACCATAAGAATATCGGGATATAACCTAGATACATATATTTCACAAGATGTTTTTGTGAAAACTAAAGATTTTACTGAAAAAAAGACAGCAACTTGCGTACAAGGTGGGCTGGTTTTATCTTTTCTTGCCTTATTTGATAAAAATGAGAAAGTCGAAATGACTTTAGGGGATTCTGGATTGAAAATAAACATAGCCGGTCAAGAATCTACAATAAGAACTGTAAGTTCTTCTGAATATCCAAAAGCCCCTATAAGCGCACAAGAAGAAGGTGATGATAATGATTCCATCCCATCACTTAAACTCTCTTCAGAAACGATTATAGACGGTATACAGTCTGTTTCATTTGCGTCAGCTGTTACAAGTATTAAGCCTGAGCTCTCATGTGTACTTGTTTCTCTACAGGATGAAAGTTTAGTGTTTGTTGCTACGGACGGATTTAGATTGGCTGAGAAAAAGGTTCTACTAAAAGGAGTTGAACACAAATCGCAAGACTTAGAGATTTTTAAGCAAATTCTTATCCCAACTAAGATTTGGCAAGATTGCCTAAAGGTTCTTCCTTCAAATGTTTCTGTTTCTATTTCGATTCGTAAAGGCTTCTGTTTTATTGAGTATCCAGAGGGAAACATTGTTCTTAGAACTGTTTCTGGGTCATATCCAAACTACAAAGCTATTTTACCAAGTGCTTTTATTACTAATATAGAAATTGATACACAAGACTTTTTGCAAGGGCTTAAGGTTTCTCATATTTTCTCTGATGAATTTAATTATGTAAAGATTGATATTGAAAACAATAACCTTCTTTTGAATTCAAAAAACAGTAAGGTAGGGGAGTCTAATTCAAAAAAAGATATTACTAAAAAAGGAGAAAACATTTCACAGAGCTACAACCACAGATATCTTTCTGATTTTGTGAGTAAGGTAAAGGGTGGAACAATTACATTTGATATTAGTGGAAAAGCAACACCTTCAATTCTTAAAATAAAAGGAGACACATCATATACATATCTTGTGATGCCTATGAATAAATAATTATGCAAAGTTTATCCAATCTACTTAAAAACATAGAACAGGGTAAAAGTGAGCTTCAAATGCTTGCGGAAACAATCTCTCAGTTAGCGGGTGTTGTGATTCATGAAAAAGACCTAGAAATCCATACACCAAAAGGAGGTAAGAAGCTAAGGTTTAAAATATCAGGTGCAAAAAAAACAGCCTTAATTTTCAAAAAGGCTGCTCTAGAAGAAAAGTTGTTAGGACTCGGTTTTATTCTTGTACTGTAAATGTGATTGATGAAGATCTTGGTGCTGATCCGTCTGTGTGATATTCGATTACACGAACCTCATTCTCAGGCTCAAGGTTCATTACCTCTGAGACCGCAATACTATATCCATAAGGCGCGCTTGTTGATTCTCCAATTCTTGCATCATTTACAAAATACTCAACCTTAAGGGTGTTTGTAGAATACCCCTGTACGGCAACCTGAATGCTCTCAGATTTTGAAAGATTGAACTGTTTTCCTTGGATATAAAGAGATAATCCTGCTCCTGACCCTGGTGTTGTTGTGGTAGGGTTTGTTGATGTTGATACAGGTGCTCCTGAATAAATTGATGCTTCCCAGTTATAATATTGAGGATCTGCAGCAGGGTTTGTAGGCATGTCTCCTGCAGGGTCTTTAATGTTTACAAAATAGAGTTCAGAATGAGTTGATCCATCAACAGTTTGGTATACTCCTCTCATAAATGGTTTTGTGTCACTACTAACCTCATCTGGCTTAATAAAGCCTTCTTTAGGTACCATCTTAAGGAGTTCATCCATATAGCTTTTCCAAAGTGGACTCACAATTAAAGCAGATGCAATTTGACTCATAGGTTTATTGTTATTGTTTCCCATCCAAGCACCAACAGAGATTGTTGGAGTATATCCAACAGTCCATGCATCTCGAGAGTTGTTTGTTGTTCCAGTTTTTACTGCAACTACATCGTTTTTAAAATAACTTCGAACGAAAATAGTGTTTCTTGCAATAGGGTCTGCAAGAATGTCATTTATCATACGAGCACTTTGTTCAGGTAATACTCTTTTCGAAGATGTGCTAAATTCTTCGATAACTTCTCCTTTAGTTCCTTGAATTTTTAAAACCCCAGTAATTTTATTTCTCACACCATCGTTCGCAAACACTCCGTACGCACTTGTCATATCAAGAAGGGAAACATCGGCAGAACCTAATCCAAGTGATAATCCATATTTGCTTGCATCATCTAGATCTGTGATACCCATAGCTTTTGCTGTGTTTATTACATTTTGTAATCCGGCAAGGTATGTCATTTTAACTGCTGGAATGTTTCTTGATTCTCCTAATGCTTTTCGAATTGTCATTGGTCCTTTAAATCCACCTTCATAGTTTTGTGGGTTGTAACATGTGGCACCTGCGACTTTTGGAGTTCCAGAAGGTGTACAGCTTGAATTAAATTCTGTTGCCGTATCAAACAATACTGTTTGTGGTAAAAATCCTTTGTTAAAACCTGTTGCATACACAAAAGGTTTAAAAGAAGATCCCGGCTGTCGTTTTGCTGTCGCAATATTGTAATTACCGTCGATCTCTGTATCGAAATAATCTCTTGAACCAATCATTGCAAGAATCTGTCCTGTTTTAGGATCGATTACAACCATACTGGCATTTTCTGCGTTAAACCTTTTTCCGTTTTTTGCAACATACTCTGACACAAGATTTTCTCCCATCTTCTGCATTTCATAATCTATAGTACTTACAACAGTAAATCCTCCTTCGGCTAGTTTTTTGGCGCCAAATTGTTCTTCAAGTTGTTGCTTCAAATACATTACAAAGTGAGGTGCTTTAATTGAACCGAGATTTTTCGGTTGAAATACTACAGTTTCTCCTTGCGCTGTATTTTTTTCTTCTTCAGTAATAAACCCTCCGCTATACATTTCTTCTAGCACGAGATTTTTTCGCGCAAGCAAAAGATCCTTTTTCCCAAAGTAAGGGTTGTATGTTGATGGCGCTTTAGGTAGGGAAGCAAGGATGGCTGCTTCTGCAATACTTACGTCTTTCGCGTGTTTACCAAAGAAAACCTGACTCGCTTCCTCAACTCCGTAGATATTTCCACCATACGGACTGTTATTTAGATATAAGGTCATGATGTCGTCTTTAGACATGCTTCTCTCTAGCTTGATGGCCAAAAAGATTTCTTTAATCTTTCGGATGATTTTTTTGTCTGTAGTTAAGAAAGAGTTTTTTATCACCTGCTGAGTGATAGTTGAACCTCCTTGACTATATTCACCCTCACTAATATTTGCAAAAGTAGCCCGAATAAGGGATGTAATTTTGATCCCTCTGTGACTATAAAATTCCTTGTCCTCAATAGACACTGTTGCTTTTATGATCCAAGGAGAAATGTTCTCAAGGGGTACTACAGATCGACGTACTTTTTGACTTAAGTCATATAGTAAAATGGTTCCAGTTCGGTCATAAATTTTGGCAGATTGACCCAAGAGTTTGTCATCAAATGCATCCAAGCTTGGAGTTGCCACAGTGGTGAACCAGATAAGGAAAATTCCACAACCAAGCAGTACAAGTGAAACGAGAGTTATGAGGGTGTTTTTAAAAACTTTTGTCTTTCTCTTTTTAAAGATAAAAACAAGGGCTTTAATGATAAAATCCTCTACTCTATAGAAGAGCTTTTTTATGTAAGTAAGCATGTATCCTAGTATACACCTTATTATTCCTCAAAAAAATAGCTATCAAAGTCGTTGTCTTCCTCTTCGCTCACAGCTTTTTTCTTATTAGAGAAAATATTCGTTTCAAAATCCTCCTCTTCTTCTGTAAGTTCAGCAGCTGGTTCATCTTCGAAAAGAGTAATGGTGATAGATTCCTCAGATGTGATCAAAAGATCTGGAGACTCTTCTCCTGACATCTGTGCGAAAATATCAACTTCATCATCTTCCTTTGGTTTTGGATTATTGTTTTTCACCATAATTTTAAAATATATAACATATGTATCATAAACTTTTTTCTAATGCAAAATATGCTAATCCACAAGCAACAGCATCATACTCATCATCAAGCAAAGATGTTTTTTTCTTCATGGCTGGAAGTAAAATATCAACCATTTTTTGCATACCCTTTTTATCACTTCTTCCAGATCCTGTCACAGCCGCTTTTATCTGAAGTGGGGTGAGTTCAAAAACAGAAAGCTGTAAAACCCTTGCTACATAAAGCAAAACTCCTCTTGTCTCTGAAACCTTCATTACTGTTTTTTGGTTGTTTTGTAAAAAAAGATTTTCAATTGCTAGTACGGTTGGATTAAATTCAGAAATAATTTCATTCACCCTGTGTCCAATTTCAACAAGTCTATCAACAAACTGATTCTTGGCAGAAGTTTTAAAACACTCGGAATGCAACAAATCAATAACACCTCTTTCGTTTTTTTTGAGCACAGCTAATCCAAGTCGCTCATATCCAGGATCAATACTTAAAATAATTTTATTCATTTTTAATATATTCAATTCCAAGGTGGTCATATGCTTTTTCTGTTGCAATACGTCCTCGTGGTGTTCTGTCTATAAATCCAAGTTGAATAAGATAAGGCTCGTTAAAGTCCTCGATCGTCGCTTCGTCTTCTGATAGGGATGCTGCAATTGTTCCAAGTCCAACTGGTCCACCGTTGTATTTTTTAATAATCGTTTCCAAAATATCAATATCAGACTTGTTTAGTCCCATAGAATCTGTGCCAATCATCTCAAGAGCCTCCAAAACTATGTCTGTGTGAAGATCTTTTTCGTAGATCTGAGCGAGATCCCGACATCTTTTTAGGAGATAGTTGGCAGTTCTTGGAGTTTTTCTACTTCTTTTTGCAATATGAGTTGAAGCTTCATCGGTAAGCTTTATGTTTAAAATCCCTGCAGATCTTTGAATAATCTTCTGTATTTCTCCATCGGTATAAAACTCAAGTCGAAAAACTCCTCCAGAGAACCGAGACCGAAGAGGGGAAGATATCATGGCAATACGAGTTGTTGCTCCTATTAGAGTAAATGGAGGCAAATCCAGCTGGATTGTTCGGGCTGCAGGCCCTTTCCCTACAATAATGTCCATTTGACCAGATTCCATTGCAGGATAAAGGATTTCTTCTACATTTTTGTTCAATCTATGGATTTCATCTATAAACAAAATATCCCCTGGAGAAAGGTTTGTGAGCAGGGAAGCAAGGTCTCCAACTCTCTCTATGGCTGGTCCTGATGTGATTTTCATATCAACCCCTAGCTCTTTTGATATAAGATGTGCTAAAGTAGTCTTCCCGAGACCTGGTGGCCCATAGAAGAGTATGTGCTCAGGACTGTGGTTTCTCTGCTTTGCAGCGGTGAGTAAAATATGAAGGTTTTTCTTGATTCCTTCTTGTCCTATATACTCCACAAAACTATTGGGTCTTAGAGTTTGATCCAAAACCTTGTCATCTGGAGTATTCTTTTGTGTTTTTAGGGTATCGCTTGACACGGTAGTTAGAATATGCTATATTACAAGAAGTTAAGCAATCTTAAAAGTTACCGTAAAAGGCTTCTTGAGTCTCGAAGTAAAAAACCTCTTGGGTTTTATTGGTGTACGTTAGAGGACGTTTTGGTGCATAGTTTACTATGTTCCTGGAACTATCCTTAAAAATACATTGAGCTTTGTTCACTACGTGAATAAAGTTTTACTTCGAGATTTAAGGAGCTTTTCTGATTGATATGGTACATGTTTTTATACTCGACAGTCAATTGACGCAATACAAATTAAATGTAGAATTGTTTTCTTACAATTTGAAAAATAAAAATCCGGACATTCCATTATCGATGTTCGGATTTTTATTTTTAATTTTTCAAACTTAGATTAATATAGGTCTACAACTCGCTCTAATTCATCCATAGTTGTAATTCCATTTAATATTTTCAAAACTCCGTCTTGTTTCATGTCCATAATCTTTTGATTTTTTGCAGCTTCTTTTATATCTCGTTCACTTGGACTCATTCGCACAACTTCTTCTATTGCAGCATCTGCCAATATTCCTTCATACACTCCAATTCGTCCTTGATATCCAGTTTTGTTGCACTTATCACATCCAACAGCTTGATATAGTTCACTTGGAATTGTGGTAAATAATTTTTCTTCATCATATCCAACCAAAGAGGTGAGTGTTGCTTGAATAACATCCTTTTCTTTTTCTGAAATTGGTTTCTTCGCTCGACAATCAGGACATAGTTTTCTCACAAGTCGTTGTGCAAGGGCAAGATGAACAGCAGAAGTTAACACTTTTGAATCTGCTCCGAGGTCAATAAGTCGTGTAAATGTTCCTGCTGCATTGTTGGTGTGGAGTGTAGAAAACACAAGGTGACCAGTAAGCGCTGCCTGAATTGCAGTAATAGCTGTCTCTGTATCTCGAATTTCTCCCACCATTATAATATCTGGATCTTGTCGCACTACAGAGCGTAATCCAGCCTCAAATGTATATCCTTTCTTCTCTTCCACTTGTGTTTGCACAATTCCTGGAAGGTGATATTCAATAGGGTCTTCGATTGTAATAATTTTATATTCAGGACTCATCGTCTTTCGAAGGAATGCATACAGCGTTGTTGTTTTTCCAGAACCTGTTGGTCCTGTAACCAAAATCATTCCGTTTGGTCGCGCGATTTCTTTTTGCACGATACTGTATAGTTTTTCTGGCATTCCTAAATCTTCAATTGTACCCGCAATAGATTTTGGGTTCAAAATTCGCATTACAATTGATTCACCATACGCACCAGGGATTGTTGAAGTACGAATTTCAATATCATTTGTATAAATTTTAATTGTAAATCTTCCGTCTTGCGAATTTTCTTTTATGTTCAGTTTTAATCCAGATAAAAGTTTTAGTCGTGAAAGAAGGGAATGATATGTCTCCAGATCAAATTGAATTACTTCAATCAAAATTCCATCAAGTCGATATCGAAGTCGAGAAAAACCTTCTTCTGATTCGATGTGAATATCAGAAGCCTTAGTTGCAAGTCCTCCAGCCATAATTACTGCGAGGAGTTTTGAAAGTCTGTGACTCTTTTTTTCTTCAAGTGCGTTTTGAATCAGTGATTTGATATCGCTTAAATTTTTTGTTTTATCTACAAGCTCTTCAATCTCACTATCGGAAATATCAAGCGAACCTGCTTCAGTTTCAACCGCAAAAGAAAGATCTTTATACAGTGCCCATGCTTTCTTTAAACTTGTTTTAGATGTTAAATACAACTGCACCTCGTATCCTTTTCTTTTTAATACGTCTACTGTTTCCTCTGTTGTTTCGTTGTTTGGGTTATTAAGGGCGATTGATATTTTTTTACCAACAATATCAAACACAACACACTCTGATTTCTCTGCAATATCTTGGTCTATGAGTCGTAATGCGTCTGTATTTATGGAAACAGATGAAAGATCGATATATTTAATATCATACTTTGTAGACAACATTTTCATGAGACGCTCTTCTTCTTCAAGGCGCATAAGGTTCAGTTTTTGTTTTTGTTTCTCTTCATCAAAGATAAGGGTCATATGCGTTATATTGTAAATGAGAAGTAGGGTTGGGGAGTAGTGGTCAGGGGTTGACTTATGTGGTGTAATGTGATAATATGTTGGCAAGGAAAGGGGAATAGAAACCCGATCTGCACATTCAACATTAACCTGTTATATAAAGATGAAAAACACTATTCGTTTCGTTTTGGCTGTTTTTGCAGCTGTGGCCCTCTCGGCGTGCCAAGGCACGTATCAGATTCCAGTTCCAGGTGGAACTGTGATGATTGGTGGGCAGCAACGCGGTTACCCTCAGCAGTATGCTGAGGGTGGTCACGGTGGTCCTCCTGGCCCTCGTCGGGAAGGGCAAGAATATCAACAATCCAGGGCCAGATTTGCTCAAGAAGACCGTGAGGTTTTTGAGGGCAGAGGTGAACCTCGACTTGTTGATGGTGGTGGTGAATACAGTCGCACCAAATGGCAAAATGGTATCAACCGACACGGATTTCATGTCAGGGCCACCATTTCTGCCTTTAATGGCGCACTCACCATGGAAGAACGGCCGGCATTGGGTAAAAAGCTGGAAGACTGGGCAGAAGGTGTCTATGCCTCCAGTGGAAAAACCCATATCCCTTCTGACAAAGAGGCCACTGATGAACTTCGTCGCATGCTCCGACACAACAATGTTCGTGTCAAATTAAGCGATAGATTATCGGACGAATTCATTCCTCAAGAAAGAACCTTGATCTCAAGAGAAAAGATTGAGGAAAAAGACGTTCCGCGCGAATCAGTCGCCGAACTTCAAAGGAAGGCGATTGAGCAATTCAAACAAAAAGGCACCAATGATATGGTGACCGACGGGAGATATTACGACAAGCTCTGATATCTCGAAGAGACTTCGGTCTCAAAACACCACCTACGTGAAAACGGGGTGGTGCTTTACTTTTTATATATTGTAGTGTATAATAACGAACAGTACTTCAACCACTCCTGTTAATACCTATGAAAACGAACGCTCTTTTAATCCTTGTTTTACAAGTTTTTTTCTCAATTTGTGCTTTCGCACAACCTGAACCTGTCCAGTTTGGCAAGCTTACTTTCCAAAAAAATGGCACTTTTGTCCATTTTGGTGGGACAGGTAACCCGAACACAGATCAGGCAAAGCAGGGCAAAATCCTGGCTCGCGAGACAATTCGCCAATTACGACAAAAAGGTACTCATCCCTTTGAATGGCAAAAATCTGCCCCGATTGGAGTCACATTCCTTTTTCCTGTAACAGGGAATCTGGAAGATATCTACTCCGCCTTGAAGGACCATGGTGGGAACACTAAACCATCATGGGTTTGGGAAGGAATTTCGGACGATTTACCTGTTGAAGTCAAGATTTATCTCGATTCGGCAGGCGATGGCTCTCTCGAAATCTATCAAAACAACCAGCTTGTTGCCTATATGCCTTGCAAATCAAGTGCTCGATCCAAACAGCCTCATGCTGGGAATTGGTCCATTAAGGCCAAAGGTGTTGAGTCAAAGCTTGGCGAAAAAGGTAGAATGTCCGTTAAATGGAACAGTTGGATGTCTTGGGGGCTTGAAATTGAGAACTCAAACTCTGGGTGCTATATCCACGGCGGCGCGCTCACTTCAGAGTCTGATGGGTGTGTCCGCGTGGTTCGTCCAGGAGCACATATCCTATATGAGCTTGTAAATAAAGGCTCAAAAGTGGTGATTACCTACTTATAAACACAACGTAATCCCGAAGGCGACCTGCTCACACCAGGCGCCTTTTATTTATATAAGGGCTTGACATTAGGTTCACAATGGTATATAATATACTCATTATGTTAAATATAACAAAAACAACAAAAATCATAGCGTTTGCATTTATGCTTGCGTTCATAATTCCAACAACTGCTTCTGCGTATAAAAACGACAGTTGGGGTGATAGTTATTCTGACTCAGGTTGGGATGATTATTATGGAGGATCAGGTAGTTCATACTATTATGACACTCCTTCATATGATTACTCTTACGACTATACTCCAGACTATTCATATGACTATGGTTACGAGGATACAAGTTACTACGGAGGAGGTTACGATGATTATTATACTCCATCATCATATTATTCAACCCCTTCATATAACAACTACTCGTATCCTACATATACGACTCCGACATATAACTATTCATATCCGTCGTATACTTCATCTTACTATTCAACACCTTCAACTCCATCAACGAGTTATAGTAACTCATCTTCAGTAGCAAATCCTGTTACAACAAGTAATAGTACAAGTGCGGCTGCAAATGAAACTAAGGTGACTTCAAACAACACAAATGCAAACAATGCTTCTGCTGTTGCATCAAGTTCAAACGTTAACAATAACAATCTAGTTAACAATAACGTGAACAATGTGTACGTGTATACAAACCCAACAGGTACAGCGGTTGTAAATAACCCAGCGTACCAGAGACTAGATGGATATTGTATTATTACACCTTCTAATCCTCGAACAGGTCAAACAGTTACTGCAACTGCATATATGACAGGTGGAATCGGAGAATATACATATGTATGGGGAGGAGATCTTAATTCTTCTGCTACAGGTGTAAGTACTTCATTTACATCATATACAACAGGAACAAAAAACATCACAGTAACTGCTCGTTCAGGACAAGATGTTAAAACTGTAAACTGTACTGTGACATTCCAAAACGAGTATCACAACAACTCTCTTACTGCTGTATGTTATCCTTCAATTCAAAATGCTGGTGTAAACCAGACAATTACTTGGAGAGTTAACCCAACAGGTGGAAATGGAAACTACACATATGGTTGGTCAGGATCTGACAACCTATACGGAAACAATAGTTCTGTAGATAGATCATATAGTTATCCTGGTCAAAAGAATGCGACAGTTACTGTCTACTCAAATGGTCAGTCAGTGTCAGCGACTTGTTACACTAATATAGCTTCAATCTCTTCAGGATCATCAGTATCAGGTGTGTATGTACAACCACAATATATCAAACAAGGAACTTCAGTATCAGGTGTGTATCTAAACGATCTACCTGCTACAGGAATCAGTCTAACTTGGATGCATTACATGATTGCAACAATGGTTATAATTCTAGCCGCAGTTGTAACAGTAATCTCTAAGAACAAAGCTCGATTTACAGGAGTTGTTGATTCAGAATAATCTCTATTTTGAAAATAAGAATCACTAAGCGAAAGCTTGGTGGTTTTTATTTTTGTATGATATTGTGTGAATGTGATTATACAACTTCAACACATAGACGAGTTCGCCAAAGAACTGGTGGGTAAAATGCACAGGAAGGAAAAGAAAGCTTTCCTTGTGTTTTTGTCTGGTGATCTTGGGAGTGGGAAGACTACAACTACTCAGTCTATTGCTCGTGAGCTTGGGATTGAGGAAGATATAACGAGTCCTACGTTTGTGATCTTAAAAAGATATGAGGTGAAAAAAGGCGAGTTTAAAAATTTAATTCATATTGATGCGTACAGATTAAAAAATTATGAAGAGCTTCAGAAGATTAAGTTTGAGGGGTATTTAAATGATGCAGACAATCTGATATTGCTTGAATGGCCAGAGATGATTGATAAGGAGGGGTTGTTGGCGGATATGGTGGTGAGGTTTGAACATGGAGACAAGGAAGGGGAGAGGATGGTGGAGGTGGTGTAATAAAAACACCCCACCCTTTTGGCAAGGATGAGGTGTTTTGTTGAATTATTTTTTACCTTTTTTGATTGCGGCGATTGTACGAGGGCTTCTTATAACTCCATCATATCGTGCCGGGGTTACAATACGATCCAACTGCCGAACCAATTTTCTTTTGTTGATTGGTGTTGTTTGTTTTTTCATATGTTAATTATACTCCTGTATGTTTCTTAAGGGAACTGGTTTCGCAAAATAAAAACCACCCCAAAGGATGATTTTTTCTCAGTCTTACCACCTGATCAGATTAATGGTAAGTGAAGCATAAGTGATTGTCGATTTTATAATTGATGAACAGAGTTGGGGTTTTATCGAGCCTGTTTTCTGTATTATTGAAATTCATTAATGATATACTAAGCCTATAATGATTACTCGATTCTTTAAACTTATTTTAATAGTAGCTGTTATTGCTATTGGATATAAGGCGTTTATTTATCTATCATATGATATGGAAAATATTGATGAAGCAGAATATCGAGCAAGATCTGCTGAGTTAACAAGTTTTGAATATGGAGATTTTAGATATGGTAAAACAATCAAGAGGGCAAGAGATCTAGAAGAAGATGAAATTGTTAAAACCTCAAAAGATTTTAGTGATGTAATTTCAAAAATTTCTTCATTGCCACAAGTAAAGCAATATATGTACAATCAAACTTCTTTCGAAACTGCAGGAAAGAAATATGCATTAGAAAGTGTTGGCTCAGAAATTGCAGAAGATAATTGTTTGTATGATGTTACCTCTGGAGAGAGGAGGCTTGTATCATTTCCTGGAAATGGTGAATGTGAGCCAGGTGGAATTATTGCTCAAGGTACTAGATTAGATTTTACAGCATCAAATAAAGAAAATGCTTTTATTGTTGCTGCTAATCATAAAACTTTTTATATCATTCAAGATGATGGGAAAATCTATCGATGGCATCAAGGATATAGAGAGATTGTGTACGAAGAATAAGAATAGTATTTAATAAAAACCTTTGAATTGATCAGAGGTTTTTTCTATTTGTTTGTGAACTGGGTCAGGATTTTTTTGAACCTGTTTTCCTTGCTACTAAAATTTATGAACTTAAATATATAAATAAAAAAGCCCCCCACAAGATGTAAAGTCTGGGGGACTTTTCTTGTGAGGAGGTTGTTACTGTTGAACAGTGGTTCCATTTGCTACAGCGTCTATCTTTGCTGTGTCGCGGTCTTTCCAGCAGATATAAACCCTCTGTAGGTAAGGGAATTCAGTTGTTGGTTCAACGTTGAAGCCATAGCTGTGGAATTCAAAACCTTGATGACCCCAATGAGAAACAATGTTGCCTTCTCGAATGCTAGTTTGTTTGACTTGCTCTGGCGTCAGAAGGTTTTTCTTAATTGCTTCACTGATTGATGTGCAGCGAGCAGATTTTTTAAACCACTCATCTTCACCTTCAGGTTCGAACAGGTCAAAATTCTTAAAGGCATAATCAGGATCGGTAAATGTAGTTTTGCCTCCACGGATTTCTGAGGTGTGTAATGATCCGTTTTGGGCGTAAAGAACTTGCGCCTCAAGAGGGGTTAGAGAAGTGACTATAAAAGTCTCCTTCCCATTAATTTTTGCATACGCTTCGTTTGGGCCAATGTATACTCGATTGTATATTCCGCCGACTTTGAACTGAGTGTAATTTTCAATTTTTTTCATAGCTAAAAAGGGCTAACGGTTGTTTTGTCCAATTGCAATAATAACACCTTTTATTAAAAAGTCAATAGTGGACAGGGTGGGGATTTTATCCAACCGTTTCAAGTTACTGGTGAGGTTTATTTAATTCTGTTAATTATCTCTAAAATTCTTTTTTCATCATACTGACTCTGGACTAACTCTTTGTATGTATATTGAGCATCATACAATTTTCTGTTCTTCATAAAAATATATCGTCTGTCACCGTTTGATGAATCAAATACTGTTACCTCTATGTTGTCAACAGATACAGCCCTTTTGTTTGTTGAAAGTCCTAAACTCGATACATAATTTTTTAGATTATTTTCTGGTTTTACGCATATTACTAAAAACAAATTTTCTTCTTTAAGGAGTGGGTACGGCTTGTATACATTTAGACAAGTATAATCCTGATTATTTACATATGCACCCCAATTTTTAGGAAGACTGTAAGAACTTGATGCTTCTTTGGAGAGTACATGAGATTCAAACCTAATATTTTCAACGGTCCTATCTTCTATTGCTTTCGTGTATGATTTGTTGCAGGTTCTCTTTATCTCATCTTCTGTGTATTGGGCAATATTAATCATTGCAAGTTTAAAGTTGTTGCACAATTCAGGATTGTTACTCTTAATTGCGTTTAATGAAAGCATGTCAATGTCACTAGCTGCAGCTATTTTCCATGTGCCTGTACTTGTGTTATTTTCTTGAGAGATGAATAGTGTATTTGCTCCATAGAAAACAAATAAAATAATAGCAATATACAAAAGAGTTTTCATACATTAATACTATCACAACAGTGTATTAGTGGTGGACAGGGTAGGGATTTTATCGAACTGGTTTACTCAGATACTAAAATTTATTACCTCAAATATATAAATAAAAAAGCCCCCACAAGACGTGAAGTCCGTGAGGACTTTTCTTGTGGAGGGGTGTATTATTTTTCGGCGATGTCTTTTTCTGCCATCCGAAGAACGGTGAGGTATTTGTCGATCAAGACTTTTCCTCCTTCGTTCCAGCGACGAAGAGCGAACTTGATTATATCAAGGTGATCTTGGTCAAGTGTTTTTGTTTCAACCATTGGCTCCTCTTTCAGAACCTTATCGGCAATTTTTGCTGCCGATGTGTTGCTGGCAAGAAGTCTTTCGATCTCCTCTGTGCTCGCTCCGTAGTAGTTGAATTGCTGCTGTTCGAACTCTCCGATCATTTTACTTCTCCCTTCTTTTGTCTTTACAGACTCGAGTTCGGCAATGGTAGTTTTGAGGAGGAGGATTAAGCTGGTTTGAAACTCTGGTTTCTGAGCCTTAACATTTTCAATGAACGATTCACGGCAGGAGGTGTAAACCTCAAGCAGAGTGTTTTTGGAATGCAGTTGCTCTTTCAACAGAGCGACGGTAATTGTCCTGAATTGGTAGTAATTGGTTGGATCATATTCAAACAATCCTCCATACACCTCTTCTCGACAAACACGATAGCTATCCTTGAAGTTTGATTTCTCATACTCCTTCGGATATTTTTCGCCAATCTTCTTGATGAACTCTGGAGTAACGAGTTCCTTCACTTTGATTGCCAAGATTTTGGCGACCACCGCATCCTTGATAGGGGAAGCAGCAAAGAGGGATGTGACAACGAGGAAAAGGACGATAACAAATTTTTTCATAATGATGTTTATTGAGTGTGATCGATAGATATCCTTGTCAGGGTGACAGGGTACCTATTTTCACACTCAATTCATGTATTTAAAGTACTTGACTAACTGCTATAAGTATAGCATAAACCAACATTAAAGTCAAGAATTTTACATCCCAAATAACGAAAATAACCTTATAAAATAATGTTATTTCACAAAAAGTAGAATCTGGTTAACAACGTTAGGACCTCTGTTATTCAATCGCAGTCAACACATTTTCTTCAGTTGGTAGACCTGTGGTAAGTAAAGAGGGTCGAAAAGATTGTTTGGTGTGATTTTCGTGACATAGTATAGAACTAACATTAAACCAAGTTAATAATCGTTAACAACGTTAAATGGACTGGAAGCTTAAACTAAGTATACTTAGCGATATATGGGTCTATCAAACACACTAGAAAATTGGCAGAAAGCTGGGGAATCTCCAGTATTTGGCTTATTTGATTTGACAAGTAGAGACCTCAGTTCACTAGTTATTCAAAAGACATATCACGAGCATTGTGTTATTACGGATAGCCGTAATTATTTTAAAGGCTTTATCTTAAACAAAAAAACTGGAGTTCAAACTGTATGTGAGATTACATTTCATCCCTCAAGTGTCGATGGTTTGTATACTCCACGATTAACTTTTTCAAAATGCACAATACCGACAGGGGAGGCAAAGATTTCTAAGAATCCAGAAAAAGTAATTGTCTCTTTCAACGGAACTGCGGATGGCCTCGTTGAGTTTTGGAAGATGATTGGATTTTTATCAAAGTTTAAGGAGCTTGTGGATGTTGGCGAGTTTGACCGAAGTTATAAAGTAACTGGGGCTGATGATATTGTTTTAAAATTGAAAGAGATGCCAGAAGCAGATAGAATAAAACAAATTCTGGATTATGCTACGCAGTCTAATATTAAAGTTGATGACTTAACTGAGCTTGCTATTCATGTCAACAGAAAAAGTATCCTGAAAGTATTTGAAGATCTTTTGAATAAAGAAGGATATATAGACGAGTACAGAACATTGTTTTTGTCTGAAATTAAAGGGATGGGTGATGAGGCTGTCTGGCATCACTTTCTAAGTAACAATAATTGGTTACTAGGATTAAATCTAGATATTCGATTTATTGACGATTTTACAAGTGAGACGTCTGTTGGAAATCCAAACACTGATGATGTTGGTAATCCTAAGGTGGATTTAATGGGTCTTTCAGACTACACAGTTCTTGTAGAGTTAAAGACTTCTGAAACGAAAATATTTACAGCCACTAAGACTTCAAAATCAAGAGCTGGTACTTGGTCATTTACACAAGATTTTATTGAAGGTTTTAGTCAGTGTCTTGTGCAAAAATCAGACTGGGATAAGAATAGTAAAGGGAAAGACTTGATGAAAGATGGAGAGGTGCTTGATCAGACCTTTGACCACAGAACAGTAGATCCTAAAACTATATTTATTATAGGAAATAAGGAAAAAGAATTTTCGTCATCCTCTAGAAAAGCTGATGATTTAGTAAAAAGAGATACTTTTGAAAGATTCAGAAGAAACAATAGGAATGTTGAAATTTTAACTTATGATGAACTGTATAAACGCGCTGACTTCATAGTTAATGATAGTAAAAAGAAAATAGTGGAAACTGTCCCCGCACAGCCCACTGGCCTTGTTATTGATTCTTCAACAGAGGAAGTTTGGTAAACTTTTGATCATGCAAGTAATCAGACCTAATTATTCGAACCAAGAAAAATTGTTTAAATTATTTGATTTGTCGTCAAGCCTATAGCGACAAATTCTGTCGTGTTCTTCTGGTGAAAAATTTTCAGAACTTCTATATAGTGGTTTCAGCAAGGGGAGTATCTTTAAGCTTTTCTGATGATTGTCTTCTTCGGGAGGCCACCAATAGTGATATCCAATAAAATTACCCATAGTATCATTTTTTGCAGTTGGGCAATTTAGTGCTCCATGACAATTCAGAATTAACTCTCTGAATCCATAATCTATATTAATACTGAAATCAAAATATTTCTCTCTCTTTGTGTCCCAATATTTAATTGTTAATCTCGGTGAAAAGAATTTTGTTTTGTTACTGTATGTTCGTTGAAGGCTACCATTCAGGTATCTTATAAATTCTTTAGGTTCAAAATGAATTGCCTTTAAGTTTCTTTTGAAAAGCTTATTCATTTTTTCACTATTGTTTTCAGCTAGAATCAACAGGCATCTTGTATTGAATACCCATTGTTGAGTTATGGATGATGTCCAATCAAAAAAATATTCTACCGCATCTGAATCAGATGTTACGAATGTCACATTTTCTTTATGCATCAAACTATAAAGAAAGATTATTGAAAGATTTCTTAAATCGTTAGCATAATTTTTATTTTTTCCAGAAAGTGACTGTTTTCGCTTTTTCATGCTTTTCAGATGTGCTTCGTCCATGACTTTTTCAAAATCAGTTTTAAGATTCCCAAGAATATTGTTTTTCTGATTACAGTTACCAGCTAATCTTTGCATACAACGTTTATATATTGCATCTTCTTCAGTCGTAGTTTTCTCTCCTTTAATTATTTTTGAAAAATAACTTTGAATTAAAAAGTCTTCACTAGAAATATTTGCTGGATTATGCATTACTGAGATAAAGTTATGATAGACGGGGCATATTCCTTCACGTTCAACATACAAATCGTTGAAAGATAATGTTTCAAATTTTTCCTTTGTAAGTAAATAATGTCTATCGTTCAATAGCTTTTCATCAATTTCATTTTTTATAAACTCAGATACAATTTTCTTTCTGCGATAAGTAAATAACTTTCTGTATCTACCATCTGAAGGTTGAGTCTTTGTGCCAATAACAAAATTTGTATCAAGAAATAAAGTATTTTTATATCTAACAGGTCTATAAACATAGGCCAAAATTGACATGAAATAATATCTTATTTTGAAAAAGGTATTATTTGGCATTAGCTGTGTAATGTGCCGCAAGTGCTTGCGTCACCAAATCTCCGTCTATAAAATAACCATTAGGTTTGGTAAGTAACTCTATAATCCACTTATCGTTAATTACATATACCCCACGTATCTTTTCCAGTCCAAAGCGCATATGTGTTTTTGGGTTTGAGAATACAAGTACTGGGTTAATGAAGATGTCCTTATTGGTTTGTAGTTTAATAAATGAATGCAACTCCATAGTTTCATTTAAGGCCTGCCAAAGGATATCTTTTTCAAACTTACGAAAATTAAGTGTAAGGACTTTTGTATTGAATCTTATATACCCTCTATGACTTTTAACTTCCAATGTAAACACTCCTGTAGGCCCAACAACAACAAAATCAATGTCATGCTTCCCAGTTAGATTTAATCCTCTAAAAATTGAATATGTGTCTGGTAATTGTTTAAGTGTATTTAATACATAAGATTCGCCAAATAATCCCCGTGAAGCCTTCTCAAAGCCTGTACGTTGGGCGAGAATGAACACATCAAACAATTTTATAATTACCATTATTATTGCAAATGATACTACAGCAGGTAGGAGTGAGAGGTTTGCAAAAAAACCGAGTTTATATACATATACTGCGAGTAAAACTATAAATGCAAAAATAAGAATGAATTCTCTCTTATAGAATATGTACCGCTTCGTGTTGAAGTACTCGCTTTCTGTTCCGTAAATGAACGCCATTTTAATAGTGAGATAAGTTATATTCCATTCTACTTCCAGCAAAACCACTAACTAAATTTCCCCCTTTTCCATCTTTATCTATCATTACTACAGAGTTCTTTGAAATTGTAACAGTCCATAAGTCGTCCTTTGCAATCAATTGACTTTCAGTAGATGAAATAATATCTAATGTCTTTTTTCTTGAGTGCATAACTATGGTTCTGTCATTCGATACCAATCCTTCTATTAGGATGATCTTATCATTTACCAATTCAATTCTAAAAATTTGATTTATATCATCAGGTTGATTTGCATTTAATTTCAACACCCCAAAAGCACTAACATCGGTAGGGTATGTTGTTAAATCATTTGTGACTGTTTCGTACTTAACAAATCCTCCAATATTGATTTGTGGTTGAAACAATTGCGAATAAACTCCAAGAGTGATAATGCTTGTGAAAATGATTGTAAGAAAAAGCTTCTTTTTCATAAATTTTTAGTGGAGATGGAGGGAATCGAACCCTCGTCTATATGAGTTAAACATACGCATCTACGCCATGTAGATGATCTTTATATCCCGAAGGATACATTCGCCAACATACCTTTAAAATCAACAGAACAGTATGGTAACTAGTTTCGAATCTAAGCTTAAGGCAGAAACATAACCTTAAACCGGACCTTGCAATATTATACCCATCCATCCACGCAAGGTAGATGAACGAAGGATATCGCTACTCGAGGTTAAGCTCGAGCTGTTGCGAGAGCAAAATCACTAAATCCAAAATATGGACTAGCAACTGCTTTTCGTGCTGATGCACTTAAGGTTTCTACCGCTTTAACGAGGTTGATAGAATACTCGATGGCGCACGTATGTTAAAAGTTCATATATCAAAACCGGTCATCCCCGTATTTGGCATTATACCATATATGTCAACGGTTAAATGGTGGGTGTATTACATGTAAAAACCAGCAGGGTGTAAATCTGCTGGCCGAAAGGTTCAAAGGTATGTTTTGCTTCCTTGAACGAAAATGTGCGTCTGGTATGGTTTGCAAAATCGAAGCTCAGTCATGAGTTCAAGAAGTCTTTCTGGACGATTGGAAATGAAATAACCAGGTCTATCGTTCAGAACATAAATAAAAACATGATGCGAAATTCCTGCAAGCTTCAGCCATTTTTCAAATATTCCTCGGACATCAATCTCGTCAATAACAAGTGCAAAATCTCGAAACATCCATTTGCAGATTGAAATTTTTAATGCTTCAATTGCGTGAGATTCTGTAAGTACATAAAAATCTAGAACTGCTCCAACTTCTTCTTTTGAAAGGTTAGTTGCATACCTTGAAGTTTCTTCTAGGATACTGCATATTGCTTCCAGTCTTGAACCGTTGGAAAAATGCGCGAGCAATAGTCCATAAAACGAAAGTAGGGGATGGTTTATCATAAGGTTCATGATCTTCACGATGAAGATTGGTGAACTTAAAAAATACACTATATATCCAAAAGTATCAACCCTATTTTCCTCCTTTCAAAACCCTATCAATCTCTCTCTTTGCATCTTTCTTTTTTAATGTCTCTCGTTTATCAAATTTCTTTTTACCTCGCACAAGCGCTATCTCAACTTTTATTAATCCTCGTTTTGTAAATACAGAAAGGGGAACAATTGTTGTTCCTTTGTTTTTCATTTCTTTCTCAATCGCATCCATTTCTTTATCATTCATTAAAAGTTTTCGTGCCTCAACAGGATTATATCCTGAAGGAACATTCATAGGTTGAAGTGGGGTAATGGTTGCACCAATAAGTGAGAGCCTGTGTGCGTTTTTCTTTATAGCTAAAATCTTTGGCATCAAACTCACATGAGCTCCTTCGAGGGACATATGACCACCTCGAACTGCTTTCACTTCTACTCCACGTAAAACAATCCCAGCAGTGTATTTCTCTAGGATTTCGTAATTAAATTTTGCTTTTCGGTTTTGAACCAATGACATAAAGTATTTATAGCATATATGTAAATAAAATCCCCTCGTAGAGACTAGGTCTCTACGAGGGTTGTGGGTGGGGCGGTTAGGCGGGGGTGACGTATTTGTGTTTAGCTGCCTCAATCGCCATCAGGTTTGGTTTTGGAAGGGTTGGGCAGTCGCACGTTACATAACCTGCTGCGTAATTGCCAGCTACCTGGATGCGCTTTTTCCATTTTCCAAAATCCTGGATTGCTTCAGTCGGATCTTCTCCCCAGACAGCACAGGCATGTGCCATGATTTGAGTAAGAGTTCCTCTGAATTCGTTACCGAGCAATTCTAGGAAGTAGTTTGTTGCGTCGATGGCGACTGGTGCAGAATGCCGGAAACTTGGCAACTTCGAATTCTTTTTCGGAGACTTCGGAGCTGCCTGAACCGGAAGCTGCATGTTCAGTCTGTCGCAGATTGCTCTTGTTGCCTCAGCTTCTTGGAAAGTGGTCTCAGCATCAAGTTGATGTTGCTTCCATTCTGCATAATCTGCAACGCAGAGAATAAAGGGAACTTCAGCATTGAGGTTTATCCCAATAAGAGCGGCGTAAGTTTGTCCGTCCTCAAGAGGAATCTTCGTTCCTGTGGACGTGAAGTTCACATCCTTGTAGGATCGAGGTTTCCCTGCTGACGTTCTGGAAAAAGGCAGCTCCTTGTCGGGAAAATCAAAGAATTTCCCCTCTAAGAATTGAGCCATTTCAGGTTTTTGAGCCCAGGTGACAGTGAACTCGAGGCCACGCTGATGGCTAACTAGAGAGAACACAATGGTAGCTTGGGCAATATCAGGTTTCAATTTCATAGTACGGGAAACGACTTAGGGATAAGGACTATAAGTATGCATTTCCACAAACACATACAGACGGGAACAATTCCCTTATATATCACTACTCGCAAACGCGCGAGCAGAGTGTGGTGTGTCCAAACCTAAATCTTTACATATTATACCTATAATACCACACAAAGTCAATACCACCTCAAAACCCTCCAAAATATGCTATTATCCCTATATGAAATCACCAAAGAAGCAAAAATCAATTGGAACAATACTCTTGCGAAACATCACAGGGCTTATTCTTTTTTTTCTAGTTATTATTCTTATAAATAATGTCTATAGTGAAAAAACTGCTGATTCAAAAGAGATTGCACTAAATCAAATTGTTCAGGATATTCAATCTGACAAAGTTTCTGGAATTGAAGTTGTTGGAAATACTATTACGGTAAAGTATACAGATGGAACAGAGAAAGAAAGCAAAAAAGAGGATCAAGCATCTTTGACTGACACATTGGTAAATCTTGGAGTTGATCAGGCAAAACTTGCTCAAATTCCATTTGAAGTAAAAACAGAATCAGGAGCAGGATATTGGATTTCATCAATATTTCCATTTCTACTCCCTGTTTTATTTTTCATATTTATCATCTGGTTCTTTGGACGACAAACAAAAGGCCCAGGAGGAGCGATGGCATTTGGAAATTCACGAGCTCGTATGATGCATCCAGAAGGGCAGAAGCAAAAAATTACATTTGCTGATGTGGCAGGTGCAAAAGAAGCAAAACATGAACTTGAGGAAGTTGTGGATTTTTTGAAAAGTCCAAAAAAGTTTTCTGATATTGGTGCACGAATTCCAAAAGGTATTTTACTTATGGGAGCACCAGGAACAGGAAAGACATTACTTGCTCGAGCAGTGGCAGGAGAAGCAGGTGTTTCATTTTTCTCAATATCAGGATCAGAATTTGTTGAACTGTTTGTAGGAGTTGGAGCGTCACGAGTTCGAGATATGTTTAAGGTAGCAAGAGCTTCTGCACCTGCGATTATATTTATCGATGAGATTGATGCGGTAGGACGAGTTCGAGGTGTTGGTATGGGGGGAGGAAACGACGAGCGAGAACAAACACTTAACCAGATCCTTGTAGAAATGGATGGATTTGAACCTGCAGAGGCGGTGATCGTTATGGCGGCAACGAACAGACCAGATGTTCTAGATCCTGCACTTCTACGACCTGGACGATTTGATAGACGGGTTAACGTTGAGTTGCCTGACCGAAAAGATCGAGTAGAAATTTTGAAAGTGCATGCGAAAAATAAACCTTTAGCTGAAGATACAAAACTAGAAACAATCGCAGAGCGAACACCTGGATTTTCAGGAGCAGATCTTCATAGTCTTATGAACGAAGCTGCGATTCTTGCAGCTCGAGAGGGAAGAAAAGAAGTTTCTCAAGATGATCTTGTCCGATCTGTTGAAAAAGTTATGCTTGGTCCAGTGAGACAGACTCATGCGTTATCTAAAAAAGAAAAAGAAGTTACTGCGTACCATGAAGCAGGACACGCAATTGTGTCTACATTACTCAAGTATGCTGACCCTGTACATAAAGTTTCAATTATATCTCGAGGGCGAGCAGCGGGGTATACACTTAAACTTCCAAATGAAGAAAGAAAAATGCAGTCTAAACTAGAATTCCTTGATGATATTGCGGTTTCTCTTGGTGGATATGTTGTTGAGAAAACAATTTTCGGAGATCTTACAACTGGATCATCAAACGATTTACAAGTTGCTTCAGCACTCGCAAGAGATATGGTGACGAAGTACGGTATGTCAGATGATATAGGCCCTATTGCATTGCTTCCAGCAGGTGGAAGAACTATGTTTGGAAATGGGGTGGAGGACAATGCGTTTAGTGAGAAGACAAGTGAAAAAATTGACCATGAGGTTTCTAAGATTATGAATACAGCATACGACAGGGTGATTAAGATTATTGAGGAGAATAGAAAAGTTCTTGATGCGATTGCGATTAAGCTTGTGGAGGTCGAGACTTTGGAGCAGGCAGAGTATGAGGAGATTGTGAAAGGGGCGGGGATAGAAATAATAAAATAACAAAAAAGGGTAACGAAAAAGTTACCCTTTTTGTATGTTTTCATTGAGATGAACTCTAGGTTTTGATCTATATTTGACATATCAATTTTATAAGGGTAATATAAAAATAGACAACCTAAGATATGGTTCGTTTACAACCACCTGCTCATTAATACCATGAAGATACAGCCTGCTCTCAAAACAAGTCTCGCTTTTACTGCAACAACACTCTGTGGCGGCGTTTTAATAGCCTTTGATAAAATCCCAGCCGCCGGGCTGATTGTCATCATTCTCTGTTTGCTGGTGTGCATTGCTATAATGGCGAGTGCGCTTCGTAAAGAAGTGTTGAATTTCAAGAACGGTTAAAACCCTTCTCCCCAAAATCCTGACATCAGCAATGATGTCGGGTTTTCTTTTTTAAAACTATAGTGTATACTTACATCATGCTCCTTTGGTTCCTCTGTCGGAACCTAGCAACAAATTTGGTCCTTAAGTGACCACTTCCCCAGACAACGCCCCATAGCTGACCTGACTGGTCCACCCTCGGCCCTGGAACACTTCTCACGAAGCGTTCCAGGGTTTTTCTTTGTAGTAACTCTCTCGGCTTTGCGAGGTGTTGACGTTTTATTATATACGTAATATCATCTCCCCTAACCAACGTAGGTTAGTACTTCAACAATCTCATTCTATGAATCCACTCCTTACTGCTATTGTAGTTTTTTTTACAACCTTCATCTCCATTATGGCTTTTGCTCCAGATCAAAAAGATCAACAAGTAAAACTTCACTCAAATATTTCTGAGATGCTTTTGTGGCTAGGAGGTGTTGGGGTATTTGTTTTGCTAATCATGCTGTTTTGGACATTTATCCCAAGAGAGAAAAAAGAAGGAAAGTGACATGTATACTCCCAGTGTTCGCACCCATCAAAAGGTGCGGCATTTTCATTTCCATAAAATGTTATACTACCCACAATGACTCAGATTCAGAATTTAAAACAAGAGTTCCTAGAATACATAGAAATCGAAAAGGGACGAGCAATACGAACAGTGCAGAACTATGATCATTATCTGACTGTGTTTTTAGACTTTGGAAAATTCAAAGAACCAAAAGATATTACTCCAGAAAAACTTCGAGAGTTTCGTTTGTGGTTGAATCGACAAGTGACGGGGAACAATAGAATGACACAGACAACAATCAAGAAGAAAACTCAGAACTACTACTTGATTGCGATACGAAGTTTTTTAAAAATGTTAGCTAAACGAGGACACACATCTCTTGCGTCAGATCAGATAGAGCTTGCAAAAGTTGAACCACGAACAGTTGATATTATTTCAGCTGAAGAATTAAGAAGACTCCTTGAAGCGCCAGATAAAGAAAAGGATGAAGAAAGAAAATGGAGAGGGAAGGCGGTGTTGGAGTTGTTGTTCTCAACAGGACTTCGTGTGTCTGAATTATGTTCACTGTCTGCAGATCTTGATTTGCAGCGAGATGAATTTTCAATACGAGGGAAAGGAGGGAAGGTTCGAGTTGTGTTTTTGTCAGAAGAAGCGAAACATGCGGTGAAAGAATATTTAAAAGCAAGAAAAGATATGTCTGATGCTTTGTTTGTTCCACTTGCAGAAGAGAAGAAGAAAATGAAAAACAAAGATTCATATGATGGCTTGGACAGAAGAACTATTGAAAGAATAGTGAAGCGGTATGCGATGCTTGCAGGTATCACGAAGAAGGTAACACCTCACGTTCTTCGACACTGTTTTGCGACAGATTTACTTTCTAATGGTGCGGACTTGCGTTCTGTGCAGGCACTTTTGGGACATTCAAATATTACAACTACGCAGGTGTATACTCATGTTACAGATAGACATTTACATGAGGTGCACAAGAATTTTCATAGGAAGGGGCGGTAGGGTTTGATATACTAGACATATGTCAGAAAAACCATTCAGTCAGCATGTTCAGTCTAATCCTCATGAAAGAGTAGAATATGTTAGATATACCGAAGCTCATAAACGAGCAGAGATAGTTAAAGAAAAAAGAATGAAGGGGAGAGAGCTTAAAGATTTCATTGGAGGTCCTTTTTATACAGAGGCTGCAATTAGTGATGCTGAGAATACTGTTCAAAGAATTAAAGAAGGCTTTGAAGACAAAGAAAGATTTTTGGATGAAGAACAAAAAGAAAGACTACATAGATCACATATGATGGCGAGCTGTTTAGAGGGTATTTGTTTATATACGAAATCTTGGTTTGGTCCAACAACAAAAACGTATCCAACAACTGACTGGGATGATTATACTAACGGAGTTGATTTGATTGCTGAACGAACACAAGGAGATGCGGTGAATCATAACGGTTTTGCTCTCGATGTAACTTTTGGTGGTCCAAAAACAGTATTAAAAAAAGTACAAAGTGTTGCAAATAAGATTATGAATGGAAAATTAGGAAAAGTAGATTTCTTTAAGTCAGATGATGGAAAGTTTAAAGGTCAGTTAAACAATATTCCTCTAGTTGTGATAGGTGCATCTGGAAATACTATGAAGGGGTTAATAAACCACTTTGCAAACCCTGAGGAAGATATATATCTTTCTGAGCATCCATTCCAGTTTCAAATAATTGAAGATATTATTATGCAGTGTGATTTTTTCTGTGAAATAGCTCAACAATGTGTGGATGTAGAAAAAAAGGAGTTAATTGTCACAACATATACAAAATTGAAACAGGATTTCGAAAAAATATTACAGCTTAAGGCAAAGCTGTCTCCACAGATTGATAGGAACTTTAGAGATGCGTTCCATGAAAATTTACTTGAAGCCATGAGAGAGATACATGAGCTCAATAAAACTCTTTGATTTTAAAGGTAATTTTTGTTACCATCAACTTAACGCAAGCATAGCTCAGGTGGTAGAGCAGTCGTCTTATACACGACCGGTCCTTGGTTCGAATCCAAGTGTTTGCACAAATAAAAAGACCCCTGCAAGAGCATGTCTTTGCAGGGGTGGGGAGCGGTAAAGTAGTTATTCAATCTCAGTCAGAGCAAGTGTTTGCTGTACAATATGAAATTCACAGAGTTCCATAATGAGTCGATTTGTCTGTCCAGACTCGATGACACGGGTAAGCCATTCGGCCAATGCCAGATCTTCAATAGTCTCTTTACCACTTGTAATAGTCTGAAAAAGATCAGGCATATTGGTCAGATCAAATGGTTCAGTGAGGCTTACCTCTGTTGGCTTTTGTTGTAAAAAGTGCAAAATTCGTTCAGGGATTTTCATGTTTGAGGAAAGGGTTGAATTTGTGGTTCGGAGTTGATTATATCATATATTTACATATTTTGCAATACTGGTGAGAAAACCCCTTCGGCACTGTTGCTTTAGGGGTTTTTGATTACGATTGACGATCTTCTAGTTCGTGTAGGAGTCTGATTACATGAGGGATTTTCTCGTTGGTAATCTGTACTCTCAGCCAATTTGCAACTCCTCCAGTTACCTGTGTTTGATTTCTTTTAAGTTCTCGATATAAATCCAGAACACTTCTTCTTTCTGCACTACGGGAAGTGGTAGGGTCTTTACATCGAGGTTTTGAATTGAATTGAAGAATTTCGCGAGGAATATCTACAGAATTATTGCTCATTGTTAAAGGATTGGGTTAAAGTTCAACTACCAAAACCATACCACAACTTAACCCTTGCGCAAAGAGTAATTTAAAATGTCTTAATTGAATCAGCTACCGCGTCAAATTCTTCTTGCTCTACAGAAAATTCTTTCTCAGTGGTCCATGTTACTGATATAAGTCTTCCGTTGTGGAAAAAATTTACAGTATGCTGATTGATTGATGATTCTTCATCTGCAACTGTTCCTCGAGCTTTATACATTTCCACTGCGTTACTGTTTATGTAAAGATCGTGATTAAGCAATTTAGTAACGTTCTCGCTATTGCTCTGTATGTTTTTGCTTACATCTTCATGTGCGAGCATTGCATCGCTTTGAAAAACAAGTATAAATGTAGTTGAGTTTTTTTCCGTATAATCGTAAAATCCTTCTACTAGATTAGGTATATTTGGAAATTCTCTATACTGAAATCTTCTAGGAATTTCCACACTAAATCCGTATTGAGGATAGGTAATTGTTTTTAAATTTTTATTAGATGCAGATACTGTTTCTTGTGACTGCTGTATGGTATTGTCAGTTGCAAAAGCTAATCCAATACAAATTGAAATTATAATGAGTAAAACAGCAATTGCTTTCATGTGATGATTATATCACCATAAGTTTATTACTCCATATGCAACACATCACCCTCCCTAAGTCTCTCACTCATATGAGGCTCAACTTTGTTTTCATCAACCAGCTTTGTCGCAGCACTTCGTGCAGCTTCAACCATTCTTAAATTCTTTATAGCCTCCATTCCAATATCAGAAAGACCCCACTGAACATCACCATACAACTCTCCAGCACCTCTCATTTTCAAATCAAGCTCTGCAAGCTCAAATCCGTTCTTTGCATTTTTAAGAGCTGTAAGTCGTTCGATACTTTTCGTACTCGCGGTCTGAGTACATAGGTAACAATATGCTTGATGATTTCCTCGAATAACTCGACCTCGAAGCTGGTGAAGTTGCGACAATCCGAATCTGTCTGCTCCTTCGATCACGATAAGGGTTGAGTTTGGAACATTCACCCCAACTTCAACAACTGAAGTTGCAACGAGTACATCAACTTTGTGATCCAGAAAGTCTTTCATTATCTTATCTTTCTCAACAGGTTTCATTTTACTGTGCAAAATTCCAACCTTCCAATTTTTAAATTCATTCTTGCTTAAACGAATAGCTTCTTCTTGTACAGATTTTAATATGAGCTTACTCATAAGATCAGGATCAGGATCGGCAATACGTGCACAGATCACATATGCCTGCCGTCCAGCTTTTAGCTGTTCGTTTATAAATGCATACATCTCAACTCTTTTATTTTCTGGAACGAGCTCTGTAATAATTGGTTTTCTTCCTGTAGGCATTTGATCAACTACAGATAAATCTAGATCTCCATATATAGTAAGTGCGAGAGTTCGAGGAATTGGAGTGGCTGTCATTGAAAGAAGGTGAGGGGTTTGTATAACCTGTGGTAGATTATTTTGCTTTTTATTATCAATATATGCAATTTTTTTTGTAACCCGTAGTGTATCTTTTTTTGCATGAAGTTTTTTAACATCATCAGGAATAATATGTTTCTGTGCAAGCTTCTGTCTTTGTTTGGTTCCGAATCTGTGTTGTTCATCTATGATCACAAAAGCTAAATCTTTAAATACTACAGACTTTTGAATGAGTGCATGAGTTCCAATAACAATTGAAATATCTCCAGCGGCAACCCATTTCAAAAATTGTGACTTTGAAATATCTGTTCCAAATTTGTTTGTGACAAGGGCAGACTTCGACGGAAACTTTTTACACCCAGATCCTGTTAAAAGTCCTATGGTTATAGGAAGTTTTGAAAACAATTGTGTAAATGATTCGTAGTGCTGCTTCGCAAGGATTTCAGTCGGAGCCATGTATGCAACCTGAAGACGTGCGTGTGCTTGGTCACCATCTCGCATACTTTTAATTCGTGAAGAGACAATTGCATATGAAGCGGCAGCTGCAACGGCTGTTTTTCCAGATCCCACATCTCCTTCAAGAAGGCGTGACATTGGGTGTGTTTTTTTAAAGTCTGCAAGTATTGATTCGATTGCTCGCTCTTGTGCCTCAGTTAAATCAAAAGCAAGGTGTGATCTAAATTCTTCAAGTGCATTATCAAGATTTGAAAATGCATATGCAGAAGCAAGCGAAGCTTCTTTTTTGCGTGATGCATTTCCAAGTTGTATATAAAATATTTCTTCAAATGAAAATCTTTTCTTTGCAGCGTCTGCATCAGATTCTTTCTTTGGCATGTGAATCCAGATCATTGCTGATTGGAAAGAAGGGAGTTTGTATTGTGTTCGAATGTTCTCAGGTAAAGGGTCTTGAATGGTATTAAAATCAGGATGTGTAATTATTTTCTTTACAGCGTGGTAGATAAAGTTTGAAGTTAGTCCTTTGCTCTCTCTGTATATCGGCATGAATAATACTTCTTTACTTTCACCAAACAGATTTGTTCCTGTTACAAGCGGAGCCTCTTTTGTTTTTTCAATTGTTGGATTAAGTAAACTCAATTTTCCAGATTGTTCTTTCACAACTCCCGTCACTCGAACCATATCTCCATCTTTAAACATTTTTCCAATATAGATTTGGTTAAACCATGTAAGTTTTATTTTCCCTGAATCATCATGAAGAATTGCGCTCACCATCGGCATTTTGGTTTTGTATGAACTCCCGGTTTCAAGTTTATCTATTTGCCCATAAAAAGTTGCAGCACCATCTGCCTCGGCTTCATTGATATACATTGCACTAAAACTGTTTCCATATCGAACAGGGAAATGATAGAGAAGATCTCCGACCGTTTCAATCTTGAGCTTCTTAAGAGCAGGGAATTGATGTTTTGTCAGGCGGACAATGTCTTTGAGGGGTCGTTTGATAAATGAATCCATGAGGGGATTATAGCATGGAGGTGCAAGTGGCATTTACTCAAAAAAGCCCTCGTTCTTTAATTCGCCAATAAGCACAACAACATCATTTGCTCCATAGTTTTCCAATTCAACAGGTAACTCATCCATTACTACGCTGGCTAACTTTTTCACATCTTTCATTTCCAAAAACTTTTTCAATATGAATGCACGAAGCTGTCGTCGAGATCCTTTAAACTTACTTTGCTTCACGTAATGCTTGCTCTTGCTGTGCAAAATCTTTTTCTCTTTTCCTAACGTAGATTTTAAATATGTTCCATAGTCATAAATTGCATAGTAAAATTCTCGAGGAGTAAATGTGTCTCCGAGTTTCAATAATAATTTTTCCATCAATATAACAAGATCTTTGTCTGAAATTTTCTCTTCAGTTTCACTGTAGAAATGATGAAGCAACACTGCTCGAACATTTGTTTCGATAAAGACTATTGGTTTATTTTGTGTAAATACTAAAACAGCTCCAGCGGTAGATTGTCCAACTCCAGGTAGGGAATTGAGAAATTCATATGTAATCTTTTTTTCTTTAGCTAATAGTTTGGCTGCCTCATGTAGAAACTTTGCTCGTCTGTTATATCCTAATCCTTGCCATAATACTAAAACATCTCGAAGGGGTGCATTTGCTAAAGATTCTACTGTTGGAAATTTCTCTAAAAATTCTTTGTATTTAACTAATACTCGAGGAACTTGAGTTTGTTGCAACATGACCTCAGATAATAGAATACGGTAGACACTCTTTGTTTTTCTCCAAGGGAGAGTTTCTCGTTTATTTTTTACATAATATGTATGGAGAGTGTTGAGGAATTTCTGCATGTATACGGGTACTATATCAAAAGAAAAACCCTTACGCTTGCGCGCAAGGGAAATTGAAGGGGGGGGGTTATCGATCAAGATGGCCGTCCATTTCTTCAGTGAGTTCTTGATATACTGCACGGCGGACACTTTCATCCTGGATCTCAGCTTCATCTTCTTCAAAGCAGAAATTATCCTCCATATCGTGCTCACAGTGTTGGTACCACCATGCTGCAGCTGCAGGATTTTTTTCACTGAGAGCTTGAATTGCAAGAATTTGAGGGGTCACAAAACACCATTTGCTCACCTCTTTTTTTCCTGTCAGCACACCACCTCCTTGAACAACATCCAGGAAAGGCTGGCAGGGTAGTCTGATTCCGACCCAAGCAATCCGCATGTCTTCCGGCGCTTCTCCTCGCGGAATTCTCACAATTTTAATTCGTCCACTAGGTGTTGGAATGTTCATGATATATTCTATCGGTTAAATGTATGATCCTTGTTTGATATTACTCCTTCGACAATAAAATGCAATAATACTCTATATATGAACACACACCTGGCCATCATCTCCCTCATAGAGGGAATCACGGAATTCCTCCCAATTTCCTCAACAGCCCACCTTATCTTATTTTCAAAATTCTCAGGAATAGATCTAACTGACGCATATATAAAGTTCTATCTTCTCTTTATACAGTTCGGTGCACTTCTAGCAGGAGTGATTCTTTTCTCTAAAAAGATTTTTACAAATAAAGACATGTTTACAAACATTGTGATCAGTTTTATTCCAAGTGCAGTCTTCGGTTTTATTTTTTATAAATTATTCAAACAACTCTTAGAAGGGAATATTCAGCTCTTGGTTTTAATGCTCATACTCGGAGGTGTAATATTTATATATCTTGAAAAAGTATTTGTAAAAAAAGTTATTGAACGAGATGTGATGACAAAACAAGATGCTCTACTTGTGGGACTTGCACAGGCGATAGCAATTATTCCAGGCGTGTCACGGTCTGGTGCAACAATAATTGCAGGAATGTTTAGAGGAATAAAAAAAGCTGTGATCGTAGAGTATACATTTATACTGGCACTACCAACTCTCGGTGCTGCAGTTGTATATGATGCATATAAGAATAGGGAAATGTTGGCAACAATAACGTCATACCAAGAATTATTCTTCGGATTTGTGATTGCATTTATTGTTGCGTTTATAACTCTTTCACTCTTGAAAAAATATTTACCACGAATATCTTTGACTGCGTTTGGATGGTATAGAATCATACTCGGAGTTTTTGTACTCATGTGGTATATATAGGAGATTGGAGACGTGGGAGAGTGGTTTAATCTACCTCTTTGCTAAAGAGGCGTACCCTTTAAAGGTACCGAGGGTTCGAATCCCTCCGTCTCCGCTAAGTCGAGTGTGCTCGAGAAGCTATATTTTACTCTAGTTTCCTATATAATTTACTTATGGATAAGAATATTACACAGAGATTTGTTGATCAAAATAAAAGATTTGTTGACGATAAGGAAAGAATTTCGAAGTTTCCCCCAAAGGCCGTCCTTATGTACAAGCAGTTTGCTCAAGGTAAATGTTTTTGTGGTAAAAACTTGATTGTAAATAGTTTTGTAAAAACCGGTAGTGGTGCAGATTGGATATTTGAGTGTGGACATAAACTCACAATAATTAGTCTTGAGGAGGCAAAAAATAAAAAAATACCTCATGGTGATAAACTCTATGAATCACAATTAGAGCTTGGTAAGCAAAATAAGGTTAATGTGCGTACAGGAGGTAAAAAACAAGGTAAAGAAGAGACAGAGCTTGCAGTGGTTAAATTGCTGTGTCATATGTATAAAAAAGATCTGCAAAATTTTTCGCAACCAGAAGTGGACTCTCATATTGACGTAATTGGTGAAGATGGTTTGGGAAATAAAGTATACTTTCAAGTAACTCAGTTGTATGACCAAAAGTTTTGGCATGATTTAGGTAAACATGAAAAAGCTTCTGTTGAGCTAAAAGATAAAGTAACTGTGCTGATAGAGAGTGCGATTAAACGAAAGCTTAACTATCCTAAGGAGCTGAGAGAGGGCTTGATTTTGGTTATTGATAGTGGTGCCGGAATAGGCGAAGCTGATATTGATATAGATATTTTCAGTAATTTAATTACAGAATCTAATTTTAGTGAGATTTGGTTGGTAGGTAGAACAGAGAACCTAACTGTTAAACTTTTTCCGTATAAATAAATTTGTATTAAGAGTACTCGATACTTGTCGATCAAATCTAGTTAAATAAGAGAGAACTAACCTTATAAGCCATAACACCAAATAGTTCGAATCCCTCCGTCTCCGCATCGGAAAATAAACACACCATAAGGTATGTTTATTTTTTACCTCCCCCTAAGCTGGTACCTCTGACTTTGTCTGCCTCACTTCTTTCTCAACCATACGCCCCTCATCATCAAGGTTATAAATAAGAATTTGCCCAAACGCAATTTCCACGTGCTCTATATCCTCATTTGAAATATTTTCAATATACTTCACAAGTGTTCGAAGTGAATTACCGTGCGCAACTACAAGAATATTTTCCCCTTCATTTACCCTCGGTAGAATTGAATGTATAAAATACGGAACAACTCGGTCGTACACTTCAGCAAGTGATTCACCGTTTGGTAGGGGATAGTTCCAGCTTCGTCGCAGTTTAGTAAATTCTTCATCTCCAAGGAGTGTTTGCATCTCCCATTTGTTTTTTCCTGTATAGCTTCCGTAGTTTCGCTCATTGAGTGCTTCTGTGTGTTCAACTGGAATTTCTACACACTTGCAGACGTTTACAATGCAGGTACATGTTTCTATTGTTCGTACAAGCATTGATGTAAATGCATGGTTGATTGAAATATCTTCAATAAGATGTCCCATATCTAATGATTTCTGAACACCATACTCATCTAAATGACAATCATGAAGACCTGTCCATTTACCAAGTTTATTCCATTCAGATTCGTGATGTCTTGCGACGATTAGTTTTCCTGCCATATATTTATATAGTAATGCTGTTACGAGGAATTTTTCCTTCAAAAAAATCAATAATATTTTGCGCTGCTATTTCTGCCATTTGATTTCTTGATTCAGTGGTAGCTGATGCGATGTGTGGTGTCAAAATAACATTTGGCAACTTTGTAAGGCCACGAACTGGTTTAGGTTCAAACTCTAATACATCAAGCGCTGCACCAGCGATTTGTTTATGTTTCAATGCTCGCTCGAGAGCTTGTTCGTCAACAACTGGACCTCTTGCTGTATTAATAATAAAAGCTGTTGATTTCATTTCTTTCAGACGTGATTCATTGATAAGGTGCTTGGTTGAATCCAAAAGTGGTACATGAAGACTTACTACATCTGCGTGAGGTAGAAGTGCATCAACTGAGTTGTAGTATATTGCGCCAAGGTCTTTCTCTAATCGTTCATTTCGAACAACGTCTGTATACATAATATTCATTCCCAAACCTTTAGCAAAAAGCGCTACGCGACTACCAATTTTTCCAACACCCACTAAAGCAAGATTTTTATTGTGTAACCTTGTTCCAATAAAGTGCATTGGAGCCCATCCTACAAATTTACCTTTTCTCACGAAATTATCTGCTTCAACAATTCGTGATGTCATAGCGAGCATGAGGGCAATAGTATGCTCTGCAACTGCTTCAGAAGATAAATCTGTTGGTGCATTCGTAATAGTAATGCTTCGTTTCTTTGCTTCGATAAGGTCAATGTTATCAAAACCAGTTGCATAGTTTGCATAAATTTTCACGCTAGGTGCGGCATCAAAGACGGCGGTGTTGATATGATCAGTAAGAAGTGATAGTACTGCATCGTACGGTTTTTTCTGTAAATATTTTATAAGTTGCTTTTGGGAGAGGACACGGTCCTTAGGATTAATATCTACAATGTATCCTTTTTCTTGTAGCATCTTGATGGCGATGTTAGGTATCATTCGTGTGATGAAAATGGTCTTAGTCATTGCGTTCATTCTAACAGGTATTAATTTTTGTGTATACAACAACACAAAAGGAAAGATGATATAGTGCATATATATGCAGAGGATAATCACTGTACACGACAAAATGCAAAAAGGGTACACATATACATGTGCCGAACCAGTAGGAAAAAACTTCGACCCAGAATTTAAACCTCAACTTACCCCAAAAGAAATGTTAGAGCTTGGAGTGTTTGGAGGTAAATATATGACAGACTGCAAAGATGAGTTTCCGAAAACTTGGTTTACCAAAGCGAAACTCAGTCCAGAAAAATATGATGCAAAACTAAATTTTTTCCAAGTAAAAGCTAGTCAATCACTCGCAGAGTGGAATAGGAAAGGGTGGATATATAAGGAAGATCCTCGAGGGTGGTTTCAGTGGTATTGCAGATATTATATGGGACGAAGAATTCCAAAAGAGGATTCACGACAAATAAAGAGATGGAAAAATATGGTACGACATGTTTCTCAGATTCGAAATAGTTGTCGACCTCAAGATTTTTTCTGTCATAGAAAACAAAGGCAAGCAGTACTTCATTGGGCGTATGACAGTAGGGAATTATAAAACACCACCCGTGAAGATGGTGTTTTAATATATTGTATTACATCATCCCTCCAATAATTGCTCCCATCGCAATCATCACAACAAGTGAACATACTGTTTCAAATAACCAAAGTTTTGAAGACCGCTTTAACCAAATCACTTCTATAGAAGTCGATGTCGCAATAAATCCTGCCCATACTAGTATTCCGCAGATAATCCCAGTTGCTACTCCTGGTCCATCTGTAAGTTGTGAAGTAGATGCGAATACATATACAACAGCAAGGGCATATGATGTGAATAGGTTTACAACAAAGTTCCAAACCATTTGGGGAACCATGTCAGACATCTTCTCATTTCCAGTCGGAACAATATTTGCAAGTCTCATCCATACCTTGCCTGAAATTGGTCCGTGGAAAAGGAAACCTAAAATAAATGATGCGAGTGCTGCTAAAACTACAGCAAGTAAATTAATTGGTAACATAATATTTTTTTATTGATTAGTTTATATGCTTTAAGTATAGCAAAACAAATTGTGAATTTTATGTACTATAATGGATCTATATAATGATTATTAAGATAACGGCACATGCAAATAACAAGAAGGATCTTGTCGAGAGTGATATGTTTGATTTGCTGCACGTGTACACAAAGGCTAGACCTCAGGAAGGTGAGGCAAACATGGCTATAGTTGAACTCTTGGCTAGACATTTTAAAGTAAGTAAAAGTTGTGTAGTTTTAAAACACGGAGGAACAGGGAAGGTGAAGACTTTTGAGATTTTTGGGATGTGAGAATCTTTGGATTTAGGCTATTGACAAAAGTTCAGAAGGGTGTATGATAATAAGTATCGCCTCCAGGACCGTCCTTGGAGTATGATGGACTCCCATAAGTACCTTCTGCCGGCGATCGCAAGACACAACGCGGCACATAAGCCCACCCCGGAGCTCGCTGCTCGTCCCCCTACGGCAGCGAGCTCCCCCCCCCCTCCGTTTTAAACGGATTACACAACTCCCCAGGAGTTGTTTTTTTTATTGTGGATAAGGATCGCTTGACAAATCCTGAGAAGGGTGTATAATGGTGAATGTTACTGAGGAACGTCCTCCTGACGCACCTTGGTTTTAACTAACCGCTTTGACAAGCACCCAAACCAATGCGACGAAGTCCTGATACTCTCTATATTCCTCAAATTGAAATTCTTTCTTCCGCCGGCTTCACAGCCAAAGGCCGCAGCTCCGCCGCCAGCAACGTCTACCGACGAAGTTGACCAAACCCTGCGCACGGCATAACCTGCCACTAACCCGCGATCTTGCGATCGCGGGTTTTTTCATGCACCACCAAAAATGATATACTCTATATATGCCAACAACATTCATTGCAGTCATTGCATTTCTAATCATCATCTCGATTCGTCAAATTAACCAATACGAACGAGGTGTAAAATTTATGTTTGGAAAATTTCATAAAGTTATGAACCCTGGATGGAGAATTGTTTTACCAATTATCCAGTCTTATCAAAAAATTGATCTACGAACTAAAGCGGTAGATGTTCCAGATCAAAATGCAATTACAAAAGATAACGTACCAGTAAATGTAAACGCAGTTATTTATTACAAAGTTGTTGCTGCTGAAAAAGCAATTCTTGAAATTGAAAATTATAAATATGCAATCATGCAGTACGCACAAACAACAATGAGAAATATTGTTGGAGAGGTGACACTTGATGAATTGCTTACAAACCGAGATAAGGTTGCAGATAGAATTGAATCACTTGTAGAAGTGGTAACAGCTGGATGGGGAATAGAAGTATCAAGTGTGGAGCTTAAGGATGTGAAGCTTCCTGAAAACATGGAACGAACAATTGCAAAACAAGCAGAAGCAGAACGAGAAAAGCGAGCTGTGATTATTACATCTGAAGGAGAGCTTGCAGCATCAGAGAATATGGCAAAAGCTGCGGCAACACTTTCTGCAATTCCTGGAGCACTTCATCTTCGAACTCTACAAGCCATAAATGATATTTCATCTGACCAATCAAATACTGTTGTGTTTACATTACCTCTTGAAACGTTACAGGCATTCTCTGGGTTCATTAAGAAATAATAAAAATTTAAACTAAAACAATGTTCTTTAAGATACTTAAATATATTCTAATTACAATTGCAATTGTAATTGCTGTAGCTTTCGTCGCTGCTACTATCACGCATAAAGAGCTAAAAAAAATTAGTAGTAGTTCTGATCTGGTTGCACAAGAGGTGACTAAAAATTTGATCCGAGAAAATAAAGGGGTTGGATTTTTAACGATTCTTACCACACTTGGTCTCGCTAAAGACTCTACAGAAGCAAAACAATCTGTTGCACATCTCAATGATACAACCAAGCCAATACTTGATCGATATAATATTGACAAGGTTACTTTGTATGCTGAAAAGAAAGTAAATCCCCGAAGATTGGCTCAGGATACTCATCAGATAATCATGTATTGTGGAGAGTTTACTGTAACGGACACTCCAAATGAAGTATATCCACTCTCTTTCATTGTTGAAGAAAATAAGGGTAATAAATATAAGTGGAGATTAGGGGATATTCACCCTGGATTTATATATTTAGATGAATGCCAACCATTATTTATAGAAAAAAATCCTAAATACAAAGATATATACTAATGCTATGTTAAATTTTAAAATCTCTAAAACAGAAAAGGGGATTTCAGAATTGCATATTAAAGATGTGATAGATGTGAGTGAGCTAGAAAGAGTTCCATTAGATCCTGTCGGTACTCCATTTCAAAAAAAAGTCTGGAATGCACTTCTTAAAATAAAAAAAGGGGAAGTGAAAACATACGCACAAGTTGCAGAAATGATCGGGATGCCTACTGCTGTTCGGGCTGTGGCGAGCGCAATTGCGAAAAATAATATAGCAATTCTGATACCATGTCACCGAGTAGTTCGAAGCGATGGAACACTTGGAGAATACAGATGGGGGAAAGAATTAAAAAAGAAACTCTTGCAAAGTGAGGGAATACAGGTATAACTAATCACATGATTACTGTTCTTCATGAAGAAAAGGACTTTATAATTGTCTCAAAGCCCGCTGGGCTTATTACGCATGGAGATGGAAAGAAAAATTCAAAACATGTAAGTAGTGTTGTTGAGGAAGTATTGAAACTATTTCCAGAAATTCAAGGTGTGGGTGAGTCAGAGGCGAATATTGAGCGATCTGGAATTGTACATCGTCTTGATGCAGATACGTCAGGAGTGATGGTGATTGCACGAACGCAAGAATTTTTTGAACATATCAAGAAGCAATTTCAAGATCATATCATAGAGAAGGAATATAAGGCTTTTGTATGGGGGTGGTTAGGTGAAATGGATAAGAAGGGAATTATTAACAGCTCAATCGGTCGAAGTGGTTCTGATTTCCGGAAATACGTAACCGGGCGGTTTGCTCGAGGAGAGCTTCGAGATGCGGTAACGTTTTACGAAACACTTACGCAATTCGAGTCAGACGATACAGGACTAGGTCAATTGCTTCCTCGATTTTCATACATGTCATTGAAACCGAAAACTGGTAGAACGCACCAGATTCGTGTACATCTTAAACATATTCACCATGGGATTGTGGGTGATCCTCTATATATGGCCAACCATCCACAGGTTCTAGGTTTCAAGAGGCAGGCTCTTCATGCTGAAAACATCCGTTTTTTTGATCTTAAGGGAAATGAAAGACATTTTTCATCTCCACTGCCACAAGATTTTATTGATGTGTGTACCAAATACTCTCTCTAGGCCTCTAAGGGTGATATCCCCTTGATTATCAAACCTAAATATGTTAAAACATACGCTATGGCTATAACACTGTCTAAATTAGATAAAACAACACGAAAGGCGATTGATATGCGAACAGGTGATACTGTACGTGTTCATCAGAAGATTCAGGAAAAGGGTAAAACTCGAATCCAGATTTTTGAAGGTATGATTCTTGCACGAAAGCATGGAACTGAAGCAGGGGGTACATTTACAGTACGAAAATCTTCAAACGGATACGGAGTAGAAAGAATTTTTCCTCTATATTCTCCAATGATTGAAAAAGTTGAAGTTGTAAAACGATCTAAAGTGAGACGAGCAAAACTATACTATATTAAAGATAAGGCAGTTAAAGAGATTAACAAGCGACTAAAAATGCAAATGGTTCGAGGAGATAAAACTCCAGTCGTTGCAGCTCCAGATAATGATCTACTAGACGAAACACCAGTAGAAGTTGATATGGAGGAAGTGAAGGCGATTGAAGAGTCAGAGAAATAAAAGATTTTAAAAATAAAAACCACTACCGTCCTCGCGAATGTAGTGGTTTTTATTTTTTCAGGTACTATACTCTATATATATGATTCCAACACACACAGACGCATACGACACACTTTCATTTTTACATCCAAGATGTATATATCTCTATAAGAAAGTTGGATATACTCCGTTGCAAGTTATTAAATACATAACCCCGCATCTTTCAACAGATGAAGCTTCTGCATGTACATATGTTGGAAGATTAGATCCAATGGCTGAAGGTTGGATGCATGTGCTTTGGAGTGGTGATGCGAATGAAAAAAAAGAACTAGCTTCACAGGATAAATTATATGAGATTGATGTAGTGTGTGGAGTTGGTACGGATACAGGGGATGCATTGGGAATGATTACAGATTTTAAACGAGTAGAAATTAAAAATTTAGAAGAAATTGTTCAAAGTTTTGTCGGTCCATTTACATTTCCATATCCAAAATTTTCATCGCCGCATATAAAGAATACTTTAAAAGGTGAAGAGGTTGTTGAAAAATTACAGCAAGGAGATATTTCAAAAATTGAATTAGTGAGAGTAGAAGAGATTGAAAATCTACAGTATCAAATAGGAGTAAAATTATCACACTGTCACATGGATGGGGATTTTAGATTAGAAAAAATTCAAAAAGAATGGGATCATTTTTTTCAGAAGGAAAGTGTGGAAGGTTTTACGAATATAAAATTAAGAGTGTATTGTGGTTCAGGAACATACATGAGAACTCTTGCTGAAGAAATAGGAAAAAAATTAGAAACCCCTGCATTTGCACTTCATATAAAAAGAATTGGTGTAGGAAAACTTATTCACAATTAGAGTAAAAAGACTTGTTGCAAATAAAAATAGTGTATAATAAAAGAGTCTTTCATTGTAGCAATATTTTGAAAGAATAAATTAATTTATTTACTAAAACAAAAAATAGAACCTTATATGAAAAATTTACAAAAAGGATTTACTTTGATCGAGCTTTTGGTTGTTATCGCAATCATCGGTATTCTATCAAGTATCGTTCTTGCTTCTCTATCTTCTGCACGAACAAAAGGTCAAGATGCAGCAATCCAGTCAACACTTTCAAACATGAGAGCACAGGCTGAGTTGTATTACTCAAACAACAACAACTACGGAACTAACGCCGCAGCTTACTCTTCAGCTTGTCCTGCAGCAGCAGTTGCTGTTGCAACTGGAGGGCTTATGGGGGTTTCTGGAAACGGAGGACTACTTGAGCTAAACACAGGATTGGTTAGTCAGGCTGGAGCAGCTGCTAACACACTATGTACAGTGTCTGCGCTTGGAGGAGCTTGGGCAGTATCTGCAATCCTTAGATCGCCTTCAACAGTAACAACATACTGTGTTGATAGTACAGGTCAGGCTAAGACACGAGTTGGTACACTTGCAACTTCAATTGCAGCTTCAGTTTGTCAATAAAATACTTTTTATAGACTTCCCACAAAACCCCTCTTCACCGAGGGTTTTTGTTTTGCATATATTTCAAAAAAGTTTATATCGAACATGTCACAGTAGGTGAATGAAATATCTCACCCTCATTTTCATACATCTTTTTACTTTGCATGTACATGCGGAAACTTCTTTGGTATCTCAAGATACTGTTTTCTTACAGAGTAAAAGTCCATATACAATTAATTCGAATATAACAGTTAAGGAAGGAGTTACTGTGACTATTGAAGAGGGGGCAAAGCTTATTTTTAATCAAGGTGGTTTATTTCTAAACAAAGCCAAACTTACAGGGAAAGGTTTCTCTATAGAGTCAAAAACCTCAGATTCAAATTTCTTAATCCAATGTAATGCTTGCGAAATGAATCTGGAAGATGTCTCTGTGACCGGAGTGCCTCGCTCTGTTATTTCAGCGTGGAATAGTTCTGATATTAACGTACATAACATTAATATTGATTTTGATACATATGGAAGTCAGACAATTGGGGTACAGGTATTTAATCAAACCAAACTTACCGTAGATAATTCTTCATTCAAAAGATTATATAAAGCTTTTGACATTTTCACTCTCTCGACCACAACTATTACAGATTCTGTATTTGAATATAATGACTACGGAATATATACGTTTGATTCAAGTTTAAAGATTCATAGAAATGATTTTGAATTAAATCATATTGCATTAGAATATTTTAGAAATCCTGAGGTGTTCGTTTCAGTTGATGCATCGAACAATTGGTGGGGCACAGGATCTTCTCCAATCGTAAAAGAGTACGCAGATCAGGCAGATGTAAATGTTATTGTCGGTCCTGCACTATATATTCCATGGAGTACATCTCCTTATAAAACAGAAGAACCTCAAAACGGTATGTCTAACGTTTTGTTTCTGCCTGGACTTATGGGAAGTAGATTGTACCAAAAAGAGGTGCTTGAAAATCAATTATGGGAACCAAACCGTAATAAAGATGTGACAAAGCTATTTCTGAACACAGAAGGTAAAAGTATTATTCAAAATATTTACACTCGAGATATTTTAGCTAAAACAAATCTCGCAGGAGGTGTACCAGCTATCGATCAGTCTTTGTACAAAGAGTTTGCCGAGCATATGGATTCGCTGGTACAAAAAGGAGATATGCAAAGTTGGAAATCATCGCCATATGACTGGAGATATTCGCCAGACATGATTCTTCAAGATGGAATTATGAAAGGAAATGTAACAGTGCATTTAATCGATGAAGTAAAACAATTAGCGAAAACTTCAAAAACGAAAAAAGTAACTCTGATAACTCATAGCAATGGAGGGCTGATTGCAAAACAGCTGATGATCGAATTAAAGAAACAAAAACTAGAAACCCTGGTCGACGGTGTTATTTTTGTTGCAATGCCTGAGTATGGAACACCTCAAGCAATCACGGCCCTCCTGTATGGTCACGAACAAGCTATGGCAGGAGGTCTTATATTGAAAGCATCAGTTGCACAAAAGTTAGGAATTAATATGCCGTCTGCGTATTCACTTTTGCCAAGCGCTCTATATATGTCCCAAGATGTGCAATCATATCTATCTGAAGGTCAGTACATCAATAATTCTCTATTGCAAAAAGCTAAGGATCTTCATGTGGTGCTAGATGCATGGATACCTCCACAGCAAACCTCTGTATATCAAATTATTGGTACAGGTGTTTTAACTGTGTCTGGCTTGATGAAAGATTCGAAAGGAAGTTACGTTCCCGCATACTCAAATTCAGGTGATGGAACTGTGCAAGATATGTATAACAACACCACACACACTTTCTTTCGGACTGGAAAGGTTTTAAGTGTTAATTTATCTAACTCAAAATTCAAACATACGAATATTATGAATCACGTGAAAACTCTTGAATATATAGATACATTGCTCAATAAAAATGTTCAAAACACTTCATATAATAAACCCCAAGAAGATTACGCTTTATATAGATTCACAGGATCATCAACTCCGCTTTCTTTGAAGACCCTGATATTTGATGCTGATTCATTAAAATACAACCCGCAAGAACAGTTCAATTTTGTGAAAAGTGAAAACATGGATGGAAGATTTGATCTGTTCGGAAACAGTATTCAATACATCACCAATAACCCTGTACGGGAATTTAGTGTTACAGAACATTCGGGTGATACTTTTGATTTGAGTATTCTAATAAAGAAAGGGGAAGTAATAGATGAAATGATATATGAAGATATTATGTTATTCCCAAACTCTGTACTAACATTTGATTCTGACTTAAAAATTAATAACACTATTATTGTTCCTGTGTCTCAGCAAGTATTGTATACCGGTGCAACGACAACAATTATAAAACAACAGTCTGCAGAAGATTTTAATGAAAAAATCTTGCGGGTCAAAAACAGCATCAAAACATCAAACATGACTGGATATCTGAAAGATAGATATATAAGGAGGCTTGATGGGGTTCTTCAGAAGAAAAATCTAGAAGGCCTAACGCAACTTAAGAAGAATTTAGAGGGTGGGGTACGGGCAATTTCAACGTTCTCAAATAACCCTGCGCTAAGACAAAGATATGCAAAGCTTAAAGAGGATTACATATACTTGATCTACTTGCTCAGGTAGTAATGCTGTGATATAGTCTCTTCGTGGTCTCAAAGATCATAGGCAGCATTTATGCAGAGGTCCTATGTAGATATCTTTCCCACGGATTAACAAAACAATAACCTTACACACACATGGCGATTTCAAAAGCAAAAAAAGGTGAAATCGTATCAGATGTATCTAAGATTCTTGCGGATTCAAATTCTCTAGTATTCACTAATTTTCACAAATTAACTGTTACTGAGACTGGAGAAGTGCGACGAGCGCTTCGGTCAGCAGGAGTTGGATATAGAGTTGCTAAGAAAACATTGATCAAAAGAGCACTGGAAGAAGCTAAGGTAACAGGAGAGATGCCTGCACTAGATGGAGAAATCTCACTTGTATACGGAGCTGATCTTTTGGCGCCTGCTCGAGAAGTTCTTGAATTTACAAAAAAATTCAAAGATAAACTATCGATTGTAGGAGGAGTATTTGAAGGACAGTACAAGACAAAATCAGAAATGATGGCGATTGCAACTATCCCTTCAATGAAAACTCTACAGGCTCAATTCGTTCAACTTATCAATTCACCGATACAACGATTTGTACTTGCTCTTAACGCAATAGCGGATAAGAAAAACTAAATTTACTAGAATAATTAATTAAACTTATATGGAAGAAAACACAAACGCAGCAGTAGAAGTTATTGAAACTCCTGCACAATTTAAATCAGTAGTAGAGGCTATCGAAAAGATGTCTGTACTAGAATTACACGAACTTGTTAAATTCCTTGAAAAGAAGTTTGGAGTATCTGCATCAGCTGTTGCTGTTGCTGCTCCAGCTGGAGGAGCTGCTGCTGCAGAAGAGAAGACATCATTCGATGTTAATCTGGCAGACGCAGGAGGAAACAAGATTGCTGTTATTAAAGTAGTTAAGGAAGTTCTAGGACTTGGACTTAAAGAGGCTAAAGATCTTGTTGACGCAGCACCAGCTGTTCTTAAAGCAGGAATGAAGAAAGAAGACGCTGAAGCTCTTAAGAAGCAAGTTGAAGAAGCAGGAGGAAAGGTTGAACTTAAATAGTCTATCTCACTCTTTTTACTCAAAAAACCACCTATTATATGGGTGGTTTTTTGTTTGTGGTCCAAATATGGTACATTTATATATATGAAAAAGAAGAAAATCCAGAAAACAGTTCAAAAAACCATAAAACCGAAGGTTAAGAGTAAGTTAAAGTCAAAGTCAAAACCAAAACCGAAAGCTAAACCGAAACCAAGTCCTAAGCCGAAAGCGAAAAAGGTTGTAAAACCAAAACCAACGCCAAAACCAAAACCGAAGCTAAAAATTCCTCAAGAACCACGTGAAGGATTGGTAACTGGTAAAAAGCCAACTGACATTCAGTTGCTTGAGCAGTTTTTTGCAGGAGCTATAAAATTAAAACTATGGAAAGTATTTTCTTTAAACACAAATAAAGAGTTTACATTAAAAGATCTTGTTCGACTCACAAAAACAAAATCTGATCTCGTAATTATTAATTTGAAAGAGATGATGAAGCAGGGGATTATTGAGGGGACAAAAAAGAGTATCCTTAATCAGAAACTGCAGAAGGAAAAAGCAATTGTATATGCGATCTCTAAAGATTTTCCATTATTGCCAGAAATCACACAATTAATTCTTACAGCCATTCCTAGATCTGCAGAAAAAGTGTTGAATGAACTTTCTGCTATGCAAAGATTAAAAACAGTTCTACTATCAGGATTTTTTACCAGTAAACTTGGACTATCTACGCCAACATTCTCAGCCACACAATCACCGATAGATATGCTTTTAATTTTTGAGAAAATCCCTGCAAATGTTACAGAGACCATAGCAGAACTTGAGCATAAGCTTGGAAGAGACCTTCGATATGCCGCACTGGATCAAGATGACTTTAAATACAGACACTCAATCGGTGATAAACTCATACGTGATGTGCTGGATTTTGAGCATGTGGTTGCAATGGATAAGTTATCTTTTTTCAAATAGAGATATGGTATAATAGGGGAAGAGCCGTAAAACACACATTATTCAATTTAATCTAAATAAAACACATAAAATTATGCCTAATGAAGTATACTCAACAACTATCGGTGGAGCAGTAAATGATTCATACATGAGTGTAAAAGATGCACTGTTACAGTATGGTCTACTAATCGTCGCTGCATTTATTATATTTTCTATAAGCTGGATTGTGGCAGAGTATATTGGAAAACTTGTAAAAAATGTATTTGATAGAGTTAAACTTGATCAAGTACTTAAGCAAGCCGGAGCTGAAGCTGTACTTGAAAAAGGGGGGATGAATTTAAACACAGGAGTATTTTTTGGAGGATTGGTAAAATGGTCAATCATCACTGTTATGTTCTTGGCAGTACTACAAATACTAGGTCTTGGTGAAGTGTCTGCGATTATCGGAACTATCGTAGCAATCTACCTACCAAAAATTGTTATTGCAGTACTTATTATGCTTGTATCAGTGATAGTAGCTGATCTTCTTAAAAAGGTTGTGATAGCAACAGCATCAAACGCACACCTATCATCTGCAAGAACTCTTGGGTCACTTACAAAAATAGCAGTTATCGTATTTGCGATATTGTCAGCGCTTGTACAACTTGGAATTGCAGTAACGCTTATCAATACTTTGTTTATTGGAGCTGTGGTTGCAGCATCAATTGCATTCGGACTTGCATTCGGACTTGGTGGAAGAGATTTGGCAGCTCGAATTCTTACAAAGACAGAGGCTGAATTGACTCACAAGGGAAGTAAGGAGAAGTGGTAAAATATTGGAACACATCTTCGATTTGACAACAAGGCTCAAGTATGCTATATTAGCAATGTGAGCGTCAGAAGAAATTCATGGCAACTCCAAAACGAAATGTCGCGAAACCCTATCGAAAGATGGGGTTTTGCGTTTTTATAGGTTGAGTTGTATACTTTTAACCATCAGCCAGATCTTTTATTTCTATAGTCGACCAGCCACTGCACTCACATTTGACATTTCGTTTGGAGATCGCATTAGGCTGGTCGACCATGGGTGTAAAAAAGATACGACCAACACAAAAAGAAAAGGACCAACAACCTCTACATTTTCATATAGTGTCTCTATTTCCAGAGGCTTTTAAGTCGTATATAAAATCTTCTATTATCGCGAGAGCAGTTGTGGAAGATTCAATTACTATAGATTTTTATAATCCTCGAAATGAGGTTAAGCCTAAGGGTGCCCAAAAACTAAAAGAAAAGCCTCTTCGAGTTGTAGACGATCGTCCGTACGGAGGAGGTCCTGGAATGGTTATGAAGGCTGAGCCGGTGATTAAATCGTTAGTTAAAGTTTTCAAAAAGATTGATTCAAGAAAAAGGGAAGAAAAGAAAGATACTTTAACAGTTTTCTTGTCTCCAGGTGGTGAACAATTCACTACTGAGATGGCGCATGCTTTTACAAAAAAATACACAGATATAATTTTTATATGTGGACGATATGAGGGGATAGATGCTCGCGTTAAGGAAGCGTATCCTATGACAGACATATCTGTAGGACCATGGGTAACAACAGGAGGAGAGCTTCCTACACTTATTATGATTGATTCTATTGCACGGCAAATCCCTGGAGTGCTTGGAAATTTTGATAGCAGAGAAGAATCTCGAATTTCATCTCACGATACGTATACGCGACCGGAATCATTTACTCATAATGGAAAAGAATACAGGGTTCCCGATGTGTTGGTTTCAGGAAATCATAAAGAAATTGATTCTTGGAAGGAGGGCAAGAGATAAAGGAGTAAACCAACACCCCGAGAGATGTTGGTTTTTTTGAATGGTGAATTACATACCAGGAAACAGAATTTTTTTCCAGCTCCTGTATTCAGCAATCTTATTTGCTTTTGCTTCTTCACCATATTTTTCCTGAGCCCAGCGCGTTTTCCAGGTCAGATTTTTTACGAATGCAATTTGTTGATCTATGTGTTTTGCGGTGAGAGGTAGGTCCCATTCAAGACTTAATCCAATGAGAACTTCATTTACCCACGCGGTATGTCCAATAAATGCCTGTGTCATATCTGTATCTCTGATAATATTTCCAAGCAAGTTCGGAGGGAGATCAGAACGATTTGGATACTCGGTATATCGTACAAGGTTGCAAACTTTTTCAAGAATCCTGTGATCCTTTTTCAATGTACATTTTCTAATTGCAAGGATGGTGTCAGAGATATTTTCAGAATCAGAGCGACGAATACCTGGATGGTCCAGGTCGTGAAGCAATGCTGCAATGAGTAATGGACGAATCTCTAGGTGGGGAACTTCTTCGTAAACCGCCGCTTCATAACATTCAAGCATGACATGAAGCATGTGCCGGATATTGTGGTATGGATTGTTTCGGGCTTCTGAAACAAAAAGCCTCCGCACATAGTGCTCAAGATCGAATCTATGAATGATGCTTTCTGCAGTAACAGAATAGGTGATTTGAGTTTCCATATATAAGTTTAAGTTGAGGGGGTATATATAAAGTGCAAGAACATCTGATGTCTATAGAATACTTTGAAGTTGCGAATGCACCAATAAATATGTCGAAAAGTTAGACAAAATTCCACAGTTAGCTTACACTATATATATGAACAAACAGCAGGATATTACCTATATAAAAAAACTCCTTGTCAGCCTAGGGGTGAGTAAGTTGGCATCATCTGTATATTTAGCACTCTTACAAATAGGGGAAGGGAGTATTCAAGACATTGGTGCACATGCTAAAGTTCCGAGGACATCCATTTACTACTCAATAAATGAGCTTTTGGAAAAATCTATGATTACTAAAGTGCTCGTTTTGAAAAAGACAGTATATAGATTTGTGGAACCGGATAAGGTAGTGGAAATGTATAAGCAACATATCTTTGATCTTGATGCGATGAAGAATGAAATCAATGGGTTAAAGTTCTCGGTATTTAAGAAGCCGAGTATTGAATTCTATTATGGAAGTTCAGGCTTTAAGCAGGCATGGAAGAAGATTGTTGAGACAAAAAGTAAGTTATATAGACACATGAGCAACCCTGTCTTTTTCGCCGAATTTTTGAAACAAAAAGAAATTTTTTCATTCATTATTAATTATAAAAGAAAGCATGGAGTGAGTAGTAAACAGCTCATAACTGATTCTCCGGTATCAAGAGAAATTCAAAAGAGAGATAGGGCAGAACTTAGGTCTACCCGTTTCTTGCCTAAAGGGGTGGAGATAGATTTTATGGAGGTAATTACTGACGATTCAGTTTTCTTCATTTCCCATAAAGAGAAAAATTTTATATTTGAAGTTCGAGATGTTGATTTTGCAAATACTCGCCGAACGATTTTTGAGGCTACATTCTCCCTTTCACCGGTTCATAATGTAGACTAAATATAGAGATTTCATGGAGTTATTGTGGTGTTATATAGGGGACTAAAAAGACCCTTTAAAACCTGGGTACATTATCCACATTATATCCACAAAACAAAGGCTATAGTACCACTTGACTTCTTTAGGGCTATGAGTATAATAGACCTCACACAGTATATAGAAATAACTCATTTAAAGATTACAGCAAAAGCGGATATTAATTTATCCGCTTTCGTCAGTCTCCTAAAAGAATTATTTCTTCCAGCAGTTTGACATTTTTACAAACCATCACATTAAGCAACTGTTGAGTAAACATGTTGGCAATCGGGAATTCTACAGGAACGCCCCCGATTGAAAAATTAGGTAAATGTAGATGGAGCAACAACACACATTTTCACGATTGTGGTATATGTATTTCCTAATAGAAATACAAGGGTGGACGGTGGATGCCTTGACACAATAGAGCGATGAAGGACGTAGCACTGCAACGATAAGCCTCGGGGAGACGCATAGCAGTCGCTAATCCGGGGATTTCCGAATAGGGAAACCTATGAGAACTTGATTCTCATGTTTGAGCATAAGCTCATTCGCACACTCAGGGAAGTAAAACATTTCAGTACCTGAAGGAACAGAAAACAATCACGTAAGTGAACCATTTCCTAAGTAGCGGCGAGCGAAAAGGAAACAGCCCAAACCGTAGCTTCCTAATGCATCACGCTTTTACTTTTAAATTTATTTAATTGTATTAGTTTGATGCATTGGGTAGCTTGGTGTTGTAGGGCAGAGGAAGAATATTTATATTCAAAGAGTTACAAAGTATAACGTTAGCAGAATGAGCTGGAAAGCTCGACCCAAGATGGTGATAGTCCAGTATGCGAAAACGTTATATCTCTTTCCTCTGTTCCTGAGTACCCCAGGACATGAATAGCTTGGGGGAATCCAGCAGTACTAACTGCTAAGGCTAAATATCTATTGTGATCGATAGTGAACAAGTACCGTGAGGGAAAGGTGAAAATTAGTCCGAGAGGACGATGAAATAATACTGAAACCGTCACACCTACAAGGAGTCAGAGCGGATGCATTTATGTATTCCGTCATGGCGTGCCTATTGAAGAATGAGCCAACGAGTTAATATATATGGCCTGGCTAAGACCGAAAAGGTCGGAGCCCTAGGGAAACCGAGTATTAATAGTGCGAATTTGTCTTATATATTAGACCCGAAGCCAATGCGAGCTTACCATGACCAGGGTGAAGTCTGTCGAAAGGCAGATGGAGGCCCGAACCCGTAGGTCGTTCAACTCCTTGGGATGAGTTGTGGTAAGAAGTGAAAAGCTAATCGAGCTTGGTAATAGCTGGTTCTCTCCGAAATAGCTTTTGGGTTAGCGTCATGTGTTCCCTCTAGGGGTAGAGCACTGGAAGGACTCGACAGGGAGAAATCTCGCGAGTCCTATCAAACTCCGAATACTAGAGGTCAAGAACATGGCAGTTAGTCTGTGGGGGCTAAGCTCCACTAGACAAAAGGGAAACAGCCCTGATCTCAATTTAAGGTCCCTAAATCTATGTTAAGTACACTTAAGGTGGTGGAGTTTCAAAGACAATGAGGAGGTTTGCTTAGAAGCAGCAATCCTTGAAAGATAGCGTAACAGCTCACTCATCGAGAGACTTTGCGCCACAAATAATCGGGGCTCAAGCATAGTACCGAAACTTGGGGTTAATCAATTCTTCGGAATTGTTTTAGCGGTAGGAGAGTGTTTGCATCGCGATGAAGGGAAAGGGGTGACCCATCCTGGAGCATTGCAAAGTAAGAATGTTGGCACAAGTAACCACAATCGATGTGAAAAACATCGACGCCGAAAGATCAAGGTTTCCTCAGCTACGATTGTCGACTGAGGGTTAGCCGGGCCTAAGGGGATGGAGAGATCCGCACCCGATGGACATCATGTTAATATTCATGAGCTTTCGTATAGAGTGATGGAGTGACGGAGTGTAGTATGTAGAACTGATTATTGAATTTCAGTTTTTGTTTCGAGGTTGGTGACTAGGCAAATCCGGTCACCTCACTTTAATGTGAACCCCAGAAATGCGACGTAAGTCTACAAAGCACGCTTCCAAGAAAAACTTCTAAACTTATCTATACGTTATCCGTACCGCAAACCGACACAGGTGATCAGGTCGAGTAGACCAAGGCGAACGAGTGAGAGGTCTTTAAGGAACTCGGCAAAAAAGCAACCGTAACTTCGGGATAAGGTTCGCCTACAGCAATGTAGGCCTCAGCAAAAGTTTCTCTGGCGACTGTTTACCAAAAACACAGCTCCCTGCGAAGTCGCAAGACGATGTATAGGGG
>JAZKJG010000001.1:0-314435 GCA_040384445.1 Patescibacteria group bacterium | reverse complement strand
CAACGACGACGGGTTGGGGGATGGTGGGGGCTAGGACGTGGGGGGTGTTGCGGTAAGAGTGAGATCTGTGAAAGGTATATGTGCTCTATGGTATAATATAAACATGACGCCATCAAAATTTTTCATAGGTAGAGCAATAGGATTTCTTGTAGTATTAGCACTCGTGTTTGCTTATTTTGCATTGCGAGATAAACCAGTTGCTCCTGCTGAGATAGAGGTTGCAAATGTAACCGGATGCTACATTGCGACCATTCAAAAAGATGTGTATACGTTGAACGTACAATCACAAAGTGGTGAGAATTTTTCTGGTACACTTCAGTTTAAAAATTTCCAAAAAGATAGCTCAAGTGGAACATATGTAGGAACGTTTAAAGATAATTTATTGGCTGGTCAATATGTATTTCAGTCTGAAGGATCACAATCAACCTCGACAATACTGTTTATGAAAAAAGGTGAGGATTTTGTAAGAGGTATTGAAGCAGAAAATGGACTGGTTCAGTTTGATGAGACGCAGTCAATGTTTTTGTTTAAGAAGGGGGAGTGTAAATAATAAAAGCTTGGTGGATGAGGTCAAAAATGGTACAATTCCTCCCATAATATGAAAATGACCCTTTTGGTTTTGAGCTTGATTATTCTTTCGCCTACCTCTCACTCTTATGCAGCAATATCTACTTGGCAACGCGGTGCAAGTATTCAACCCACAACACCAACTCAGTTTGCAACACCTGAGTTTAAACAATCATTAATAAAATTAAAGGCAAACAATGCTAACTATGTTAACCTTGTAATCCCGATTTATCAGTATGGTATTTATGATACAAATATTTGGGCTGGAGGAGATACTCCAACAGATGATACTCTTGTTAAGGCAATCGGGACTGCTCATTCACTTGGGCTTAAAGTAAGTCTTAAACCTCATATTGAATCTAAAGATGGTCAATGGCGTGCAAAAATAGATCCAGCAAACAGGACACTCTGGTTTGAGAATTATGGTGCATTTATAAAAAGATATGCAGCAATAGCGCAAGCACAAGGTGCGGAGCAGTTTATAATTGGAACTGAATTAATCGCACTTACTGCTCATGATCACAACGTACAAAATACGCCCGCATGGAGAGCGCTTATTGCCGAAGTGAGAAAAATTTACACTGGTAAAATTGTGTATGCTGCGAATTGGGGATCAGGACTCGCAGATGAGAAAAACAGAATTGCATTTTGGGACGCCGTAGATGTGGTTGGGATTGATGCGTATTATCCACTGGGAGGAAATTATGCAGAAACATCAGTTGAGAATTTTAGAAATTACTGGGCACAAATTGAAGAGTATGATATTAAACCGTTCCAGCAGAAGGTAAATAGACCAATCGTATTTACTGAGGTTGGATATAGAAGTACAAACGGAACTCATATTGATCCTGGAAATTACCATCATACTGATGGATTAAATCAACAGGCTCAAGCAAATTTATACGAAGCCTTATTTTCTTTCTGGAATGATAAAAGTTATATAGATGGAATTCATGTATGGAATTGGGATGCGAAGCCAGATGCAGGAGGAGCGAATGATCCAGACTATACTCCACAAAACAAACTTGCAGAGCCTGTAATGAAGAAGTGGTTTGGAACTACTACTGTCACTACATTTCCAATTTCTTTGTCTGCAAGTTCCACCGCTCATGTGTTCAGTGCAATTACGTCTGTTCCTCCAGGAAATTTGTTTGTAAATACTCCTGTGAATGTAGATACAAAGATTTCAACAAATGGAACTAATGCAAGTAATATTGTTGTTGATGTAGAAATTTATGATAGTAGTGATAGAAAGGTTTTTCAGAAGTTTTATGAAAATCAAACTATACTTGGAACAAAATCATTTACAACAACTTGGACACCTACACAAACTGGAAATTATAAAGTAAAAGTAGGAGTATTTAATTACAACTGGACCAAGAATTTTCTGTGGCAGGATGTTGCGCAACAATTTACAGTTAAAGCAGTTGTGGAAAATACTCCTGTTCCTGCTGAAGGGTATATAGTGAACGTTGCTTCTACAACAAGTACTGTATCCCAGGCCGTAACAGTCAATGCTTTGATCCGAAGTGCAAGTTCAGTCTCTGATATTTTAGCAGACATTGAGGTGTATAATTCATTTGGTGAAAAAGTTGCACAAAATGTGTTTGAGAACCAAACTTTTGGTACAGGTGAATCGAAGCAGTATTCTATAACATTTACTCCGCAAAAAGTTGGTACCTACACTGTTAAAGTTGGTATATTCTCAAATGGATGGGCAACAAATAAACTCTGGGTTGATAATGCAGGTAGTGTAACGGTTACTTCAGGAATCACAGTTGCTCCACCAGCTCTGACTATTATGTCTCCTTCTGGAAATGTAACAGGTGTCCAATTTTTTAAAGCATATATGACAGGATTATCGTTATCTGACTATGTGATGTTTTGGCAAGTGGATGGAGATAGATATAATGACATGTATGACGCAGGTACACATAAGGAAGCAATAGTTGATCTCACAAACTGGAATTGGAAAGGTCATGGACCATACAATATTAACTTTGTTGCAAAAGATAAGAATGGAAATGTGATTGGTCAAAAAGGGGTTGATATTTCTATTTAAGGAACTTCAAACGATCTGGGTTTGTGATGCATATGAATCAAAGTAAACTGATATAATAAACCCATGGAAAAACCAGAACAACCGAAAACACTTGCACGACTCGCAAATCTACCAATAGACAACACTGCTTTTAGGCAGTATGTGGAATATAAAAAAGGAGAAGGAGATGTTGATATATTTAGGGAAGTTCAAGAGCCTGGACTAACACATGAATCATTTGCTATTGCAGGACATATTATAGAAAAAGAATGGGAAGGGATTATGGGGATGAATGAAGAGGAAATGTTGGGAGAAAAAATTCCACTAGATGAAGAATTTTGGATTAATTTTGAAAAAAAATATATTGAGCTTGCACGTGTGCATCAGCAAGCAATGTGGGATAAGGCATATGAGACTTCTGCTAAAATGATGGCCGGAGGAGAATTAGATAGGGAAGAGCAAATCTTGATGAGGTTTACGTTTTTGAATATGAATAGAAATGCGGGAAAAGGATTAGGATTTCCTTCATTTACAGATTTGGTTTTACTCTACGGAAGATTTGCTGAGGTTGCACCTAAAGTGTTTAAAAATGTAACAGGTTTAGAACCAAGTGAAGAAGAGTATGAACATATGCTTCAGGATTCATCCTTCCAAACACTCATGACTCAACTTATGAATAATAATCAAGCACCTTCGATCTCGATCGCGTATAAACTTCTTGAATTTCCTGAAGGTGTGAAAGAAGACTTTGAAGATCCTGTTGCAAAAATGATTCCTGAAGAATTTATTATTGAATACAATGAGACTGGGCCAATGCTGAAAATTTCTCCAGGGTTTATAAAAGAAGCACATGAATATACTGCCGCGTCTCCAAAAGCAAAAGACCCTTCTCTTGTCATTCGACGATGTCCTGTACTCTACACAGGCAAGTTTAAAGAAATGTGTGCATGGATGCATGACCTTGTGAAATATCACTACATAGATCAGAAGTATAAGGAGTAGTAAAGTGGTGAACGATTTGTTTCCTATGTAAGGCGTGGTAAAATAAAGCTACAAATATTTCCAATATGAAAAAAGCGCATCTCACGTATTTATTTCTATTTATTCTTGGTTTAGGATATTTTACACTTAATATTGATGCAAACCCTGCTCCAAGCCTTATTCCAGACAATCATATAATTGATTGGACACCAGGTGTAAATGTTGGTGTGGTTGGAGGTATTCCTACTAATAGGACTCAGTGTGATACTGCTGCTTGTACAGATCTTGTAAATGCTGCAGCAGAGTATAAGGACGGTTCAACAAATGCTGCTCCACTCATACAGGCGGCAATTGATTCTGCGCTGCCACATACCTATGTATATATTCCAGCTGGTACATGGAGATTAAATTTAGCTCTTAATCTTAGTGCAAGCAGAGATTTTATTACCGTACGAGGTGCTGGTATGGACGTCACAATACTTGATTGTAGGTCCAGTGTTTGTATGTACGGTGGATCACAAGCAAGTTATCAACCATACGTCACTATTAATAGTGGACTAACACGTGGCAGTACTCAAATTTCAGTCAGTGATACATCTCCGTATGCTGTTGGTGATGTAATTAAAATTGCTGCACACAACGACCCTACGTTACCAGTTGTCAGTACATCAGGTTTTGATCATATGAGAATTCAAATGGTACGAATCACTGCAAAAACCGGCTCAACCCTCTCATTCTTTCCAGCACTGTATGATGACTATACAACTGAAGGGGCTGACGTAACATACTCAGGTTATCGTGGAGAAGGCATGGGGGTTGAGGAGTTAACTGCTGATGGAGAGAATGGTAGTGTTGCTTTTGGTATTTGGTTTTCCGAAACAGATAATAGTTGGATCAAAAACGTTAAGTTAATACACATGTCCAATTACACTGTATATTTCTCAGACTCATTGAATTGTGAAATGCGAGGAGGTTATGTTGGTGAACTTAATCATTCAGGAAGTAATGGATCAGGGCTACTTACGTCATCAATATCTGGCTGTTTGTTTGAAGACAATATTTTTGTTGAGGCATTCCCAAATGTTGAATATTTTGGTGGATCGTCAGGTAATGTGTTTGCATATAACTTTGTTAACAATGCAGCCGGAATAATTGGTATTGATACAAATCATGCCCCACACAACACATTCAATCTTTTTGAAGGTAACATTGCACATAACCTTATGTCTGATGGGTACTTTGGTGGAGAATCTGAAACAACCGTGTATCGTAACTGGTTAACAGCAGCTGGTCTGTCAGCATCAAATCGATCGGAGGTTCAAACGCAAACGTATTGTATGAGTTTGAAACGATTCTCTCGAAACTTCTCAGTCATAGGTAATATTTTTGGAAATGCTGCATCAACTGGAAACTGTGATTCATATGGTCAGCCAAACATTGGTAATGGTGCATGGTCAGGTACTGCGCAACCAAGCGTAGGAGATTGGTGGGCAGACCTAAATCCTGATGGAACCCCTACAACTGCCGGAATATTAACTGCAAGAACTACAGATACTGTAGGGCAAATCACATTATCGAGTGGTACGGTTGCACAAGGCGGTGCACTAATAGTGTATTACGGTAGCCTCAGCAAAACAGTGCTTGTAACTGCTATTAATGGAAATGTTGTAGATGTCGATACATCTGCATTTGCTGGTGTTCTGCCACCACTCGATTCCGTGCTTCTCATCTGGCCAGGTTCATCTGGATTTCAAGAACTCGATCTCGATGTTGCATCAACAACATTACTCCTTGCAAACTACCGAAGAGGATTGGGCATTTATCCTAATGAAGCAACAGCTGTTGCTCTTCCAGATTCACTTTTTAGAACATCAAAGCCAGAGTATTTTGGTTCATTAGCATGGCCACCATTTGATCCGTATAATCCAGTTTTAAATTATCAAGCTATACCTGCGGGATATCGATATTTTAATAGCGCACCCCCTAGTGCTGATCTTACTTCTCCAAACCTAACCAATATCTCCTCAACAACCACGGATGCAACTGCAACCGTCACATGGAACACAAACGAAAGTGCAACCTCCCGTGTGTCCTATGGAACCACTTCTACTTTATATCCAACAACCTCATCATCTCAAACATATACATCACAACACTCACGTACGCTCACTGATCTTGCTCCTGTAACCACATACTATTTTGTTGTCGTATCAAGCGACGCAGCAGGTAATATCTCAACTTCAACAGAAAGAACTTTCACAACAGCAGCAGTAACTGTGACTACTCCAGCAACAACTACTGTAGCCACAACATCAACTACACCTGTTGTTACAACACCTGTCTCTTCAGTAACTTCAGGTGGTGGATCGTCATCATATGTTGCTCCAGCTGCTGTGACCATACAGACTGCCACAACAACAGGAACACCGTCTTTGATTGCGATGAACGTCTCATCATCTTCTACCACAACTCAATCTCCTTCATACACCTTCACTCGCGACTTAAAACTAGGTATGACACAGAATGATGTGAAAAAACTCCAACAATTTCTGAATACTCATGGTTTTGTTGTTGCTCAAACTGGAAACGGATCACCAACTAAAGAATCAACCTACTTTGGTCCAGCAACTCGTGCTGCTCTCATTAAATTCCAAAGATTTTACAAGATTACGCCATCACAAGGCTACTTTGGGTTCATCACTCGTGCCTTTATAAACAAGCTGTCTAACTCTCGTGCTCCATCATCCATCACATCATCTGGTTCTACACTCAAACTTGGTGACTCCAATCAAAACGTCAAGCTCATGAGAACAAAACTTCGATCTCTGGGATACTTCTCACCCTATGGATCATCTCTCAAAGTCCCAGCCTCTGCACAAACCGAAACAACATACTTCGGTATCGAGACAGAGAATGCAGTCAAGAAATATCAATGTGACAAGAATATTATCTGCTCTGGAACTCCAATAACCACAGGGTGGGGTGTGGTTGGAGAGAAGACAAAGGAGGCTTTGGGGTTGTAGGTGTAGTTTGCAATTAAAACCAAACAAATCTCTACAGTAGTAAAGTGGTGAACCGTGGTACACTTACACCATGCTCGCGAAAACAATCCCATTTTTTACAACTCAAGTTCAGGCAGGATTTCCATCTCAAGCAGATGACTATTTGGAAAAAAATATAGATATAAATGATTTGTTTCAAGTTGATGAAGCAACATCTTTTTACGTGAGGGCTGTTGGAATGTCGATGAAAAATTCTGGCATTATGCCAGGTGATATTTTACATGTGCGCAGAGATTTGGATGCTCGTGACGGAGATATTGTAATTGCGGTAATTGATAGTGAATTTACGGTTAAAACATTTAGAAAAAAAGGAAGCTGCATTATCTTCGAAGCGTCGAACGAAGAATTTCCTGACATCATCCCTGAGAGTGAACAAGATGTGCAGATCTGGGGAGTGGTTACAGGTTTTGCTCGAATACTTCGAAAATGAAACTCTTTGCACTCATCGATTGCTCATCTTTTTACTGTTCATGCGAGCGGGCATTTCGGCCTGATTTAAAAGATAAACCAATATGCGTATTGTCGAACAATGATGGGGCCGTCGTATCACTTACTCCAGAAGTAAAAGCTCTCGGTGTGATGGTAGGTACACCGTTTTATCAAGTAAAGAAAACACTTGAGGAATTTAAGGTTTCAGTATTTTCCTCTAACTATTGTTTGTATGCAGATATGAGTAGAAGAGTAATGCAGGTGATCTCACGATTTAGCGATGAGGTTGAACAGTGTTCTATTGATGAGGCTTTTATTTATTTAAATACTGATGAAGATAATATTGCAGATGAGCGAATACGTTTACAAAATCTTGCGGAGACTATGTACAGAGAGGTTCTTAAGGGTACTGGTATTCCAGTTCGAATTTCTATTGCTGAAACAAAAACACTTGCCAAAGTTGGAAGTGAATATGCGAAGAAATTATTGAAAGCGAAAAAGATACCATGTGTATGTTTTTGGGAGCATGAGGATAAAGCAACGTTTATAGAAAATTTAAGTATCACTGATGTGTGGGGTGTTGGACGAGCGTGGGGAAGAAGACTACAAGATGTTGGATTGTTGACGGCACGAGATTTGATGAATGCTGAACCTTTAGCAATGCGGAAAAAGTATAACGTAGTGTTAGAGCGAACATGTCTAGAGCTTAAAGGAATTCCGTGTATATTTCTCGATCTTGTAGGTGAGCAGAGAAAGAGTTTAATTCGGAGTCGAATGTTCGGTCAAAAAGTAACTGATCCAAAATTGATACTCCAAGCAGTATCAACACACATTGGAAGAGGGGCAGAAAAGTTACGGCAAGAAAAATTAATCTGCTCGAGAATTACGGTATATATTTCAACTGGCCGTCATGCGGAGCTTAGGTATCAAGGGACTGCATCAGCTAACTTAGTACGAGCTACAAACGATACATTTATTTTAAACAGAGTTGCGTTTAATTTATTTAAAAAATGTTTTAAAAAATATGCGAATAATGGAGAGCTGTTTCAATATGTAAAAGCGGGAGTTGTGTTTAATGATTTGAATCCTGAATCGTCACAAGTGAATTCGTTGTTTGATTTTATGAATACAGATAAAAACGAAGTGATGGATGCTCTTGATAGGATAAATAAAAAGTATGGACAACATTCTCTTGTGTTGGCATCACAGGGTACTCCTGATAAGTTGAAGAGAATTAATTCTGCAAAGAAAAACGCTTCAGGCTGGGGCATGAAGCGTAATCTTATGAGTCCGAGGTTTACGACAGTGTGGGAGGAGTTGATGGAGGTAAAATTATAGACTCAAAAACAATTCACTCTCAGTTTTTCGTACCTTTGGTTGATTTGCATATTCATCATCGTGTGCGCGGTATCCAATGGGGCAGATAACTGCAGTGGTCAGATTCTTTGCTTTTAATCCGAGAATCTCATCAAATTTCGCTGCTTCAAAACCTTCCATAGGAGCAGCATCCACTTCAAGCAGTGCTGCAGTTTCAAGTAAAAATCCAAGAGCAATATATGCCTGCTTTTCCGCCCATATAATTTTCTGTTCAGTTGTTTTCGATGCGATATTATCTTTAATCATACCTGCATATCCTGCAAGAGATTCAACTGGTACATTGCGAATAGTTGCATGGGCACTAATAAACTCATCAGCATGAGCTTCATTCATATCTGTAGGGACAGCAAACACAAAAAGATGTGACGCATCTGTGAGCTGTGTTTGTCCGTATGCAGCATCTTTTAATTTTTCTCTAATTTCTGGAATTGAAACATCAATAATTGTATATGGTTGTAGTCCGTACGATGAAGGTGCTAATCTGATACTTTCTTTAAGATCTGTAAGTGTCTCAGGAGAAATCTTTTTAGATAGATCAAATTTTTTTGTTGCATAGCGCCAATGCAATGCTTTTGTGATGTTTGTCATATCTAGAGAGTATACAGGAGAAGTTTTTGAAATGTTGTGGTGTGATATAAAAACAACCCACACAAGTGTGACCTTGGTGGGTGTTGGGAGTTTTATCCTCGGGCGAGCTTAAAGAATGCGAAGGCGAATGCAAAAGAAAGGATGCAAGCTAAGATATTTCTCAAGTGCAGATCCCCGTTGTGTCGGAGAAACATGAGGGCTGCAAAAGTGAATGATCCTGCTCCAATCCAGAACATCAATGCATACCCGCTTTCCTTTCCGCAGAAATAAAAAATGGAAGCAGACAAGGCGAGGATAAGGAATGAACCGTATGATGGAATGAAGGACTGATTATTGTTCATACACGGAAGGCTTTGAGGTAGGTAAACCAGAGACCAATTGCAAGGCTCCAGAGAGTTGCTACGAGTGTGGCTACCCACTTGTTTCCTGTATTGATCCTGCATTTGACTGCATAAGTCATTGCAAGAAACAGGACGGCAAATAGGCAGATGCCGAAGGTGAGCATGCCTTTTTCCTGTAAGATGAAGGCAATGAGTCCAAACCAGAATAGGGAACTCCACAAGGGAGGGGCGGGTGTGTTTGTTGTAGGGTGCATAAAGATGGAAGGTTCTGAGGAACACTATGTCATGTTTTGGGGTAAATAGCAAATGATGGAAATGGTAATATTCACATATGGAAAATTCACAACATATAACTAAAGTTGGAGTGGGCGTGATGATATTCAAAAATGGGAAAGTGTTAATGTCTAAACGAAAAGGATCTCATGGTGCTGGTGAGTATAGTTTTCCAGGAGGACATCTTGAATACATGGAATCATTTGAAGAGTGTGCAATTCGAGAAACTAAAGAAGAAACTGGAATAGAGATTAAAAATTTACAGTTTTTATATTTAACAAATGCAAAACAATATGCACCAAAACATTATGTACACTTAACTATGACTGCAGAATGGGAAAGTGGTGAGCCTCAGGTGATTGAGCCAGAGAAGACGGAGGGTTGGGATTGGTATGATCTGGATAGTATCCCTGAGCCGATGTTTGATTTGTGTAAGCTTTCTTTTGATGCGTATAAAAATAATAAAAAATATTATGTCTAATAAAATTAAACCCAATGAATATAATTTCAATATAGGATTATTGGCTTTAGGTGTTATGCTTGGATTTTTAGGTAGTTTATGGGCAACATCTGCAGATAGGCTTTTTCAGACTGTTTTCATTCAACTAGGGATAATTAAATTTTATGATCCATTCATATTAATAATTGTACCTTTAGGGATATATATAACCTTTAAAAAACTAGATATATTTTCAAAAAAACAAAAATAATTTATAATAACCATATGCAAACACTACACTTCACAACACACATCAACGCATCGCCTGAGAAAGTACTCTCAACAATGCTTGATAAAGAATCATATAAAATCTGGACGCTTCCATTTAACGAAGGTGGGTCATGGTATGAAGGGGAAATAACAGAAGGATCAAAAATCCACTTCCTCGGACCAAATCCAGAAAAACCAGAAAGCATCGGGGGAATGGTTTCTGTTGTAGAAAAATATATTCCTAACGAGTTTATTTCTTTTAAACATATTGGTGAAATAAATGATGGAGTTGAAGATACTGAAAGTGAACGTGTACAAAAATGGGCAGGATCACATGAGAATTATACTGTTATTGAAAAAGAAGGAGGAACTGAGCTTACAATTGAATTAATGGTGATTGATGAATTTATTCCATATATGAATGAAGCATGGCCTAAAGCTCTTGAGGCACTTAAGACTTTGGTGGAAACAATCTAATGAATATAGGTCACGTACATCTTACTGTTGCAGATCTCGATCGCTCACTCGCGTTCTATAAAGATTTGCTGGGATTTGAAATTACAACTCGGTACGGTGATTCTGCTGTATTTCTTTCTACGGGTGGTTACCATCATCATATTGGATTAAACACATGGGCAGGTAAGGGTGTTACTCCACCGCCTAAAGGTCACTCAGGGTTGTTTCATTTTGCAATTTTATTTCCAACACGAAAATCACTCGCACAAGCACTACAGAAACTTATTGATGCAAACTATCCACTTACAGGAAGTGCTGATCACGGAGTATCTGAAGCATTGTATTTAAATGATCCTGATGATATTGGATTAGAGTTATATGTAGATCGTCCGAGGTCTGAATGGAAAGTGAGTAATGATGGAGAAGTGGAAATGGTAACTGAAAAGCTTGATATTGAAAATCTGTTGAGTGAGCTAGACTAGCTCCCTAGCTAGGGATTTTTCACGGTATTATTGATATACTACATACATATGAAAAACCATACAAAATTTGCACTCATACTTTGCTCACTTACAATCATTTGTTTAGCAATCATGGAGTTTACTGGAAGAAATCAGTCTTTCGAAGATCATGCTATGGTTCAAACTATATTTCTTATGATTGCACCTGTTATTGTAATCATCTGGGGAATGGTCTCTAAGAAAAAAGAACGAGCAGGCATATTGTCATACAAAGAGGCAATAAGAGAGAGTCTTAAAATTTCCCTTGTCTTTGGTTTGATTTCACCATTTATATTTCTTGCATACTACACGTTCATCAATCCTGAAATCGTGGCTTCTATCGGCGAAGTGTATAAGTTGACCGATAAAACAAATACACAAATTATTGGAATAGATATGGCTGCACAATTTGTATTTGCTCTCGTGTTTGGTCTTTTGATTGGTGTAATTGCGGGAATATGTGTGAAAAGTAAATCACAACAAATCTAATAACTATTTGAAAGATCAACAGCTCTCTTTGTGCTTGAACTCACATTCTCAACTCGCGCACCATCTTCAATCGTGATGTTTGGATTCGTTCCTACATACGTAGCTCGAGCTCCATCTGCAGCAGTAATTTGTATTGAGCCCGTTGCTTCAATGTGAGCACGTCCACCATCCTTCAGTGTTGCAGTTACATTTGTCATCGCTAATTCGTCTCCATCAAATCGTGCTGCATCTTCAAGTAAAAGTGTTACATCTGTCGATGTGCCATGCATTCTCAATCTTCCTGCTTGTTCAACATCGACATGCAGGATTTTTGCGTTTACGCCAATGTGTGCAGAACCTGCATCTTTTATTGTAATTGAAATATTTTCAGCATCGAGATTTGATGATTTGAAATGTCCTACGTCATCAATAAATACTGAATTCATACTTGGAGCTGCTACTTCTATTTGTAATCTTTCACCATCCATACAGATAAGACAGAAATCTTTTCGAGGTGCAGTATCAATTTTCAAAATATTATTCTCAACAATTATGAGTGCTTTGTCGATATCAATTTGTCGTCCTTGTACAGTTACTTTATAGATATCACTTTCAACATATGTCACTTCGTGTCTTCCGTGAAGTTCTATTCCTGTAAATGGACTTTGCTCAAGAGTTTGAGTTGCTGATTGATACTCAGGTAAACTCTTGATTTTTTGTTGTACATCAAGACCTGTTCTAAATCCAAGAGTTCCTGCAAGTATAACTGCAATAATCCAGATTCCACCCAAAATCATAGCTGTTGTATTACTTATTCTTGATTTACGCGACAGAATCATTATTCCAAGTGAGCCTACAAATAGTGTCGGAATGAAGACTGTTAAGAATGCAATAAGAATAAGAAGATAATAGATTGGTTGTGAAATTACTTGTGTAAGAGGAAAATCAATATACGGAGAATTGTAGTTAAAGAGAAGATTGCCTGCAATAAAAATTTGTACAAAACTAGCAAATGCAGCGCCAACCACAAGAAATGCTCCAATTATTTTTACAATAACTTTAACAATTGTTCTTATAATATTTCCAATCATGTAAAACATTTTCTCTACAGTTTGTCGAAGGGATGAACTGTTTACTTTTACCGCATCCATTTGTTCGTTAAATGTGTCTTTAAATGAAGCGAGTGTCACTGGACCACCTTTCATTTTTACCTTATCAGTTGCAGTTTTTGCTTGAGGGATTAAAAGTGCGGCTGCAATGTATACAAAGATAAATCCTCCTCCTGTTGCCATAAGTGCAAGAACAAATACTATTCTCATTGCAAATGTATCTACTCCAAAATATGATGCCACTCCAGAAGCGACTCCGGCGATTACAACATCATCTGCGCTTCTATACAATCTTCGAGTTGGAGTAGATTCCTCTGCTGTATTTGTTTTTGTAGGTTCTGTAGTGGACGTACCACTGATTTCTTCAATAGTTCCCATTGACTCCATAACATGATCCACATCAGTGAGAGTTACAATATTGTTGTGATGTTTTATTTTCTCCAACAGTTGCTCGGCAATACGAGCCTCAATATCTTCAACAACATCATCACTATCAGTTATGTGTGTAAAATACTCTTTAATAGAGGTAAGGTAACTATGTAATGTGTTGTACGCATCTTCTTCTATGGTGAAGAGATTTCCTGCGAGTGTTATTTGGAGTGCTTTTTTCATATAGTTATTTTGTAAGTGTAGTTATTGATGCTGATAATTTTTTCCATGTTGTCTTTAAGTCGTGCAAACTTTCTTTTCCATCTGGAGTGAGGGTGTAGTATTTCCGAGGTGGTCCACTCCGTGATTCTTCCCATGTATGTTCTAAGAGTCCGGCAGTTCGTAATCTACTCAAAAGGGGATAGAGTGTTCCTTCGACAACAATCATGTCAGAACTTTTTAATTCTTCTAGAATTTCAGAAGCGTATACACGTCCACGAGCAATAATAAGTAGAATACAAAACTCAAGAGTTCCTTTTCTCATTTGCGCTTTTGTGTTTTCGATTTGTGAATCTTTTATTGGCATATCTAAAATGTATCATATAGTACTATGTAGTGCAAGGTACTGTATATAAAAGAACCCCGGAACGTTGATGTGACGTCCGGGGTTTGAGGTTTTATCCTACTTTTGGATGACTGGGAATGGTCCGAAGGTGAGGAATTTTCTAGTGACCTGTTCACCTAGGAGTTGAATCGCCAGATTAAAGTCAGGGATTTGATCTCTGTGTACCTCCATTGTTATGAGAAAATTATATCGTTCCGAATCCTCAATATGAGTGAGGTGGATATACGATAAATTTAAACCTGGGCTACCAAACAGTGATAAAACATGTGTGAGAGAATTTGGACTATTTGGTATATTGAAGACTACTATGGCCAAATTGTTTTCTGCGTGTATGATTTTATGCTGCTTTGGTCCTACGAGTGTAAACAATGTAAATGCTTCCTTGTCCTGCACATTTTCCTCAAGGATGTTGAGGTCGTATATTTCAGCGGCTTCACAGGGACCCAATGCAGCAAACTGAGAATATTTTTCCTCACTTGCTATAGCGCGAGCTGCAAGTCCATTGGTCTGCATTTTAATTTCTTCCAAACCATGCTTTTTGATGTATTTCTTGCAAGCTGCTAGTCCAACCTCATGAGAAAGAACTCCTTTGAGTGATGTGATAGAAGCTGTAGACTTAGCCATCAGGCAGAAATTGAGCTTAAGGTTGACTGCACCAATTACAGTGAACGGACACTCATCGTTTGAAGAGTAATGAAGCAAAAGATCTGCGTACGGATCTAATGACTCTCTTAGTTTTCCTCTGCATTTTGTAGTTATAGCAACAGCTCCATAGCCGTGGTGACTCATTACTCTTTTCAGGATGTCTCCATTTGCCACTGCTGGCAAACAATTCACCTCATCTCCATCAGGTGCACCAAATAGTTTTACGAAATGCTTCCAAGCAACTGCAGAAAATGTGGTACCAATGGGACCTAGGTATGTGTACGGTAAGGTTTTCATGATATGTATGGGGGGGTTAAAGGGCTGGACTAGAGTATATGCTAGTTGTCAACATATGGCAATCTCCCCTAGGATAGGCTATACTAACCCCATGCCAACAAAAAAAACAGCAGGTTCAGGATTAACTCAACCTATGAATCTAAGTGCAGATCTTGCAGCAGTAGTAGGGAAGGGACCATTGTCTCGACCAGAGGTTGCAAAGCAGATCTGGGTTTATATCAAAAAACTTGATCTACAAGATCCAAAAAATAAACGAAATATCGTTGCTGACGAAAAACTTCTAAAAGTTTTCGGAGGAAAAAAAGTTGTTACAATGTTTGAGATGACTAAGCTGATTTCAAATCACCTTACAAAAATCTAATTTATTTAAAAATTTTAATAAGAAAAAAAGGACCTCTGTACGGGGTCCTTTTTTTGTGGTAGTTTTGAATACAGCTCTTTACACTGTTGTGTGAGTAAATATTAACCAATCTTTGTTATGTCTCAAAAAATTTGCCCTATTGTACACCGTGTTTATCTTGCAGGCCAAACAGAAAGGTTGAAGGAACCTTACCCACTTTCGGACAAAGATGGATATTCTCTTCGAACCATTGGAATAGGTGATGGTCACAGTTTGCTCCTTGATACAATTGATAGGTTTTGCAACCAGGATGAATGGGAGGGTGTAGCCTTACCGAGCGTTCATGCATTTTCAAGAAAAGCTGATCCTGTGCTAAACGACAAACTGCTTATGGATCATATTGCTTTGGAAATGTTACTTAAGGATCCAACACAAAAATTCTTAAGGAAAATTCACAAGGTATATACATGTTCAAGAGTGGAAGCGCGTTTTGCTTTTACTGAATCGGAAGATCATGTTCAGACAATTGGTGCTGAGCGGAGTAGTACTACTGGAACCTGGTTTGTATACCACTATAACTATTACAGAGGAGTCAGCCGGAAATATCGTCCAATGATTCTTGCGTGTCTTCCTCAAAAAGTTGAGAAAAAATAATTACTTCGGCCACCCAATCTCACGAAAGGGTGGTTTCTTCTTATATAGTGTGGTACTTTGAAAGCAGTTCTTTCAACAATTAACCCACTTCTTCTTATGCAACCTAGAGCAGAATATCAAAGGTATCAGGAGCTTAAAGTACCTTTCCCAATTATGGCTAAGCCAGGTGCTGAATTATTTAACCCTCGTCGTTTTGGTCAAGGTAATGGATTTTTCATCTTTGCTGATACTCGGCTAAGAGAAAGTTTGGATCCATCGCTTAGGATGTATCTCATTTTTCATCACCAACCAGTGTCTGCAAAATTTAAAAAGAAAAGTCTCATGAGTTATCTTGAGCTTGGTAGGCTTATCAAAGATGATAGGCAGACTGTGCTCAATAGTCTTTGTAAACCTTACGGTATTACTCTGTTAGAAACTCGACATATTGTGGTTACTGACGGAAAAATAGTTCAGACTTTTGGAGCATATTGGAATGAGGTTAAAAAACGATGGTGTCCAAAAAACTTCATCTACGTTAATAACCAGGAAATTCATGGTCTAAGGCCGCACATCTTAGCTTTTGTTCCTCCAAAACTCAAACCACTTTCTGTGGTCAAGAAAAAAGTAAAACAAAAAAAGAAAAAGTAATCAAGACCCTTCCTATGCTTCACCGCTAGGGAGGGGATTTTTATTTACAAAATAAATTCCATGTATCATACTTCGTTATCCACATGCATATTCTTTGACAGGTGAACCGTAGTTCACTATACTATAAATATGAGTAAACAAAAATTAATTACAACAATACATACTGAATTAGAGAAGATCAACGAACAAATTGATCTGAAAATTATTCAAGGGCTAGAGTATAAAAAAGAGTCAAAGAGACATAAGTTTCTTATCTCACATTTAACTCAAGCAATTCGAGGTGATGTAAAACGAGAATCTTGGACTATGAGATTATCTCACGCAATGGCATCTTTCTTGCTATAATCAATATACAAGATGATAGACACCTACAAAAAAAAGATACTCTCATTTTATGAAAACAATAAGCGTATGCCCGGTTATGCCGAGATCATGTCGCTTACTGGTTTTAAATCTAAGAACGCAGTCTACAAGCTTATTAATAAGCTTGTTGAGCTTGGGGTAATTCTTAAAGATGCGAAAGGAAAGATTACACCAGCGTTCATGAGTGATGAAGTTCCTTTCCTTGGATATGTTGAAGCCGGTTTACCTTCACTTGCCGAGGAAGATTTGTTAGACACGATTGATATAGATCAGTACTTGATGCCACACAAAGAGAACAGTTACATTCTTGAGGTAAAAGGTGACTCTATGATTGATGAAGGTATCAAGGAAGGAGATTATGTGATTGTTGAGAAAAAGTCAGATGCGAAAGATGGGGAAATAGTGATCGCTGAAGTTGACGGAGGATTCACTATGAAATATTTCAAGAAAAAAGGTGACACTATTTTCTTACGACCTGCAAATAAAGATTTTAAGGATATTTATCCAACTGAATCATTCCAGATTGTGGCGATTGTAAAAGGAGTTATACGGAAATATTAAATTATGATATAGTATCGATCTATGAATATAAAACTACACACAAGCCGAGGATCTATTGATCTAGAATTATTCGAAGAAATTGCACCTAATACAGTTGCAAACTTTATAAAGCTTGCAAAAGAGGGATTTTATAATGGAGTTAAATTCCACAGAGTTATTAAAGGATTTATGATTCAGGGTGGGGATCCTTTGAGTAAGGAAGAAGCTGAATCACACCGATGGGGTACAGGAGGACCTGGATATATGTTCGAGGATGAGATTGGAGATACAAATGGAAACTACACAGGAACTATTTCTATGGCTAATGCTGGACCAAATACAAACGGAAGTCAGTTTTTTATAAATGTTAAAGATAATAATTTTTTAGATGCAAAACATACAGTGTTTGGAAGAGTGTCGAACGGCATGGATGTTGTACATGAAATTGAAAATACAGAAACTGGTGCAAATGACAGACCAACATCACCAGTTGTGATTGAAGGTATTGATGTGCTCGAATAAAAAAGAAAAAATTTTGCAACTGCAAAGTATATAATGCTACAATACATAGCATGAAAGTAACTTCAACTGTGCAGACTGATATAAAAAAAGCATACCTTACACCAAAGATTGGAGTAAGTGCAAGTGCTGACGGAAGTTTTTTAACTCAGGAAGTATGTCAGATTGGAAAACAGCTTGGAGCTGAGATTGTTGAGCAGGGAGGAATACTTGTAACTGGTGCTTCAACTGGTTTTCCTCACTGGTCTGCGATGGGGGCGAAACATGCTGGTGGATTATCAATTGGTTTTTCTCCAGCTGTAGGTCCAAAAGAGCATACTGATGTGTATCGACTTCCTCTTGATTATATGGATTTAATTTCGTTCACAGGTTTTGGGTATCCAGGAAGAGATATTATCTTTACTCGTTCATGTGATGGGATTATTATTGGACCAGGAAGAATTGGAACGATTCATGAGTTTACAATTGCATTTGAAGGTGAGACACCGATGGGGATTCTAGAGGGAGATGGATGGGAGACTGATGAAGTGATAAAATTTATCATTGAAAAGAGTCATAGAACAAATAAATACATTGCGTTTGATAAAGATCCTCGAAAGTTGGTAACGAAAGTGATGAATATGGTTCGAGAAAAAAAACAATTGCTCTAAAAAATATTTTTCAAATAAAAAAACACTCATAATCTTGAGTGTTTTTTCACTAAAAAATTTGTTGCAGAATTGTCAAGTTGACGACAGGTTGAAAGTATATAGTTCCTTACTTTTGTACATTTTCCACCGTAACTATTTACATATGGATGTATGTGTACTGTAAGGTACCAAAGGAGGTATTGATGTATTCTTTATCAGAGTTTTAATGATATTATATATAGTACCTATGACAAAAGCAGCACATCACAAAATAAGTTTTGTTCTTAAACGAGATCGATCAATCGTTAATTTTAATCCTGAAAAAGTTGTTGTTGCCATTGAAAAAGCGCTAAAAGAGTCTGGTGAGTATAAAAACGGACTAGCGCAGGAACTATCACAGAAAGTTATTGAAAATCTAGAAGGAAAGAACAAAGATGGATCTTTTACACCTTCAGTAGAGGGTGTTCAAGATGTTGTTGAAATTATGTTGATGCGATCTGATCTGTTTGCAACAGCAAAAGCATACATCCTGTACCGAGAAAAGCATGCAGAAGCTCGAAAAAGAGATCTATTTAAAAAAAGAGTGGCATTACGTCCATACGAATACCCAGAATTACTCGAATACGTGGATGGAATCCGACACTCGTACTGGTTACATAGTGAATTTAACTTCACATCTGACATTCATGACTACAAAGCAAACATTAACGAGGTAGAACGAAGTGCACTTAAGAATGCAATGCTTGCAATTGCACAAGTTGAGGTGTCTGTAAAAACTTTTTGGGGAGATGTGTACAAAAAGATTCCAAAACCAGAGATTGGGGCGGTTGGAGCTACGTTTGCAGAGTCAGAAGTTCGACACGCTGATGCGTATGCGAACCTGCTTGATATTTTAGGTTTGAACGATGAGTTTGATAACATCAAATCTATTCCAGCAATCATGGATCGGGTAAATTATGTAGAGAAAGCGATTTCATATGCATCATTTGGAAGCGAGAAAGATTATTCTAAAACTCTACTACTGTTTTCTTTATTCATAGAACATGTATCGTTGTTCTCACAGTTTTTGATCATTATGTCGTTCAATAAACATAAATCAATGTTTAGAGGAATGTCGAATGTGATTGAGGCCACATCGAAAGAAGAGCAGATTCATGGACTATTTGGTATCGATTTGATTAAGATTATTCAACAAGAGCATCCAGAATGGTTTGATGCACAATACGAAGAAAGTGTTATCAGCCTGTGCGAAGAGGCATATAAGGCAGAAGAAAGAATTATTGATTGGATTTTTGAGAAGGGAGAGTTGGATTTCTTGCCAAAAGATGTGATCAAGGAATTTATAAAAAATAGATTCAACAACTCATTGGTATCACTTGGAATTAAGAAAATCTTCGATATCGACCCAGCAACACTTGCAAAAACAGATTGGTTTGACGACGAGATTATGACAACGAAACATGGAGACTTCTTCGTTAAGAGATCGGTGAACTACAACAAACGAGTTACAAGTATCACTGGAAATGATCTATTTTAATTAAAAACATACATAACAAACTAACTACACAACATCATGAAATGGCTCAACGAAAATAGTAGAAAATTCCTTGCAAAAGATTATATTAACGATGGGTCAACAGCAGAAGAACGAATTCGTTTTCTTGCAGAGCATGCAGAAAAAATCCTAGGAATTCCAGGATTTGCCGATAAATTTTATGGATATATGGAAAAGGGATATTATTCTCTTGCCACACCTGTGTGGGTTAACTTCGGTTTTGCTAAAGGGCTACCAATTAGTTGCTTTGGTTCATATGTTGGAGACACAATGGGAGACATTCTATATACAACAGCAGAAGTGGGTATGATGAGTAAAAAAGGAGGAGGAACATCTGCATATTTTGGAGATCTTAGAGCTCGAGGGGCAGCGATCACAAACAACGGTACATCATCAGGACCAGTTCATTTTATGCGATTGTTTGATACGGTTACAAACGTGGTGAGTCAAGGGTCAACAAGAAGAGGACATTTAGCTGCGTATCTTCCTGTTGAGCATCCAGATATTGATGAGTTTTTAAATGTAGGAACAGAAGGAGATCCAATTCAAGGACTTACACATGCAGTTACGGTAACAGACAAGTGGATGAAAGAGATGCAAGATGGAGATGAAGAGAAGCGAAATGTATGGGCGAAAGTAATTAAACGACGAACAGAAATCGGATATCCATATATTTTGTTCTCAGATAACGTAAACAATAATACTGTTGAGGTGTATAAAGATAAGCATAAGATTTATGCAAGTAACCTGTGTAGTGAAATTGCACTACCTTCAAACAATGAATGGTCTTTTGTGTGTTGCTTATCTTCAATGAATGCATTGTATTATGATGATTGGAAAACAACAGATGCAGTTCAGACTCTGACATATTTCCTTGATGCGGTGATGACTGATTTTATCAATAAACTAGAAGGATATCGAGATTCAGAAGATGCAGAGCGACGACAAGAGTTTTATTTTATGGAAAAATCATACAGATTTGCTGTTGAGAACCGAGCGATTGGATTAGGGGTACTTGGATGGCACTCATTCCTACAAAGTAAAATGATTTCTTTTGAAAGTCAGGAAGCTGCAGTTCTTAATGTTGAACTATTTAAATTTATAAAAACAAAAGCGTACGAAGCATCAGCGGAAATGGCGGTGAAGTACGGAGAACCTAAAATGCTTGAAGGGATTGGACGAAGACATACAACATTATGTGCTGTTGCACCCACAACATCTTCTGCGTTTATTCTAGGACAAGTATCTCAGAGTATCGAACCTGTATGGTCAAACTGTTACGTGAAAGATATTGAGAAAATGAAAGTAACAATTACAAATCCATTCTTGGAAAAACTTCTTGAGTCAAAAGGAAAGAATACAAAAGATGTATGGCAAGATATTCGAGATAAAGATGGATCTGTGCAGCATATTGATTTTCTTTCTCAAGAAGAAAAAGATGTATTTAAAACATTCGCTGAAATCGACCAGTATGCGATTATTGATCAAGCCGGAGCACGACAAATGTTTATCGATCAGAGTCAGTCTCTTAACCTGATGATCAATCCTAAAACAACTACAGCAAAAGAGATCAACGCTCTATATATTGATGCATGGAAAAGTGGTGTGAAAACATTGTATTACCAACACAGTATGAACGCTGCTCAGGTGTTAAGTCGAAAGAAGGTTTGTGTAAGTTGTGAATCATAATTTTATGGCACATAATCACGTAGAAAGAACACTTATAATAGTAAAACCAGACGGAGTAGAGAGAAGTCTTGTTGGTGAAATCATTTCTCGATTTGAGAGAGTTGGTTTGAAGTTAGTTGATATGAAAATGGTTAGTACTACTCCTGACCATGTTGAAAAGCACTATACACTTGAGGCAGGATGGAAAGATTCAGTGGGACAGAAAACGCTTGCGAGTTATAGGGAAAAAGGATTAACGCCACCAAGCGAAGATCCTATCGTGTTGGCTGATGCAGTACTTGGAAGATTGTCACGATACATGACAGCAGGTCCTGTAATCCCTATGGTTTGGGAAGGTCCACATGCGGTGAAGATTGTACGAAAGCTTATCGGAGGCACAGAACCTCTGTCGTCTGATGTGGGGACAATACGAGGGGATTACGTGGTTGATTCGTACCAGATTGCAGTTGATGAAGATCGATCAGTGAAGAACCTTGTACACGCTTCTGGGAGCGTTAAAGAGGCGGAGGATGAGATAAAACATTGGTTTGCATAACATAAACTTGTAGGGTATTATCCCTATAAGAAAGGAGGATTGGATGAGTGGTTTAAATCAACAGTTTACTAAACTGTCGAGCCAGAAATGGTTCCGTGAGTTCGAATCTCACATCCTCCGCATGGTAAATTTTACACCAGCAAATGAGAGATTTGAAACACTCACTACTGTGCTGAGTTGGGTTGGAATAGTTGTTGTGTGTGTTGGAAGTATATATCCGTTTATAATATTACTGCTGTGTACAGATGCGTGTGTGGCCGGTGTACATCATTTTATTATTCCTACTGTGTTTTTGTTTGGTTCAATATTTGCAATTGTAAAAGAGCGATATATATCTACGATCATGTTACTTGCAATGACTTTGCTGTTGTTTGGACTACTTGTGAGATTCTACGTGAGATAAAATGAAATAAATGTGTGTGGTTGGTGTACTAGTATACGTTACCAACTAATTAATATATACATACATAATGAAATACAAACAAAGAATCATCACTGGTGCGTTTGCACTCACATTATTGGTTGGAGGCACATCCTCAATCAAAACGTATGCAGCAACGTCTACTGGTTCGTCATATGCAACTTCAACCAGAAATGGTGCATTACACATGAAAGATCCGAATAAAATCAGGTCTAGAGTTAAACATAGTGTAGGTACCATTACTGCTGTGAGTGGAACTGGATTTACATTTGAAGTTCATCATAAGCATGCAAGTACAACAAAAGGGGTTGAAAAAGTGATTTCAGTAGATGCACAAACTACTGCAACAACAACTATTAAGAAAGATGGTCTTGCTGCAACGTTCGCAGATCTGGCAGTAGGACAGAAGGTTATTGTTTCAGGGCAAATTCACGCCGCTGATTTAATTATCAACGCAACTAAGGTAGATATTGTGACAAATTTTCCAACGAAAGGTAAGGGTAAAGTGAAAAAGTAGTATACTATACCTATTATTAATCATTAATTTAAAAACATGGACAAACAAATACAATTTAGTATTAACAGAAATATGTTAATCCTAGTGTCGATTATTATTCTAGGATTCATCATTGCACTTTGTGGTCGAGGGGGGCGACACGATAAAATGATGATGATTCGAGGCAATGCGGATATGAGAGGAGGTCATATGATGATGCAAGGTGCAGTACCTGCTCAGCAAGGACGATGGGCACAACCTCCTACAGAGGAGCAGTTGGCATCAACAAGTATTGAACTTCAGTAGAAAATTGTAAATAAAAAAGACCTTCGCAGTGAAGGTCTTTTTTATGTGTAGCTTACGCCAACACGTTTTTCACAAATCTTTCGAAAACAGTTGGATCATTCTGAGCTAGGTCAGCCATAATCTTTCGGTCAACTTCGATTTCTTTTTTCTTAAGAATTCCTATGAACTTACTGTACGTAGTTCCATATGTTCGAAGTGCTGCGTTGATTTTAACATTCCATAGTCTTCGGAAATCTCCTTTCTTGTCTCGTCGGTGTGCAAAGGCTGTGTTTAGTGAGTGAACGATCTGTTCATACGCTAGTTTTTCTTTTGTACTTCTTCCTCCTCTAAAACCCTTAGCCATTCTAAGGACATTTCGTCTTGTTTTTGCGGCGTGAACGCCTTTTTTAACTCGTACCATATATGTATGTAAGTATTATTAATGATGAATAAGAATTATAGGTGAGCAAGAAATCGTCTCTTTTCTTGACTAGACATGTGAAAGTCTACCTGTCGTTTTTTAGCTAGCTGAGAACGTCCACTTTCTTTTGAGTTAAAGTGGTTATGTCCTGGAACTCGTGCTTTGATTTTACCGTTTTTACTAACTTTAAGACGTTTAGCAAAAGACTTGTTTGATTTTACAGTCATAATTTTTATTTTATTTCACTTCCGTTAAGGAAGTACTTATTTATAAGTCTCGAGGCGGAGAACATATGTTCTCACTTCAAGTGCCTTTTCGACGGATCTTTTAGTTGTCAAAAGTGATAAACAGCCTACTTCTTTTTTTCAATAACAAGTGCTGGTCCTTTAGGTCCTCGCTTAAGAGGTACTGTGATCTTGAAATCAACAGAGATAAGATTAAGGTACCGTTGTAGTCTCTCATTTAAAAAGTCATCCTTTAAAAACTTTGATCGTCCTGACACGAATAATTCTACTCGTACCTGCTGACCATCTGCGAGCCATTCTGAAGCTTTTTTTGCCTTAAGGGCAAGGTCTGCTTCACCTGTACCAATCTTTACCTGAATATTTTTCACTTCGACAACTTTTGCAGTAGCTTTTGAGGCTTTCTGCTTTTTGTTCTCGTCATATTGAAATCTACCATAATCCATGATTTTTGCAACCGGAGGGTTAGCATTTGGGGATATCTCAATAAGGTCAAGTCCTGCTGTTTGAGCCAACTTCTGAGCTTCTGCGTTACTTACAACGCCAATGTTTTCTCCATTTTCATCAATAAGTCGCAATTCGGGCGCCCGAATATGATAGTTAATATTTGTTCTAGGTGTTGTTGGACGTGGTGTATATTGTGCCATATGTAATAGTTACAAAGGTAGTATAGCATATTTTTTAACATAAGGTATACTTGAATATATATGGAAACAACACCTAGTAAAACAAAGAATTTAGAAAAAATATTGATTGTAGGGTTGATATTTCTTGGTGGTTTTCTGATTGGTAATTTTTCACCAGCAATTGCTGCTAACTCTGCTTCAAGAAACACCCCAGAGGGCTTTGACACAAAGACATTCACAAAAGTCTGGGAAATATTAGACAATGAATTCGTAACAACATCTCACAGAGATCCGTTTAGTTCTGATGATGATAGAGGTTCAACAAGTACAGCCACAACTTCATCTGACTCTTTGTCTGTTGCAGAGAGAAGATTATATGGGGCAATTAAAGGTATGGTAGATGCTGAAGGGGATCCATATACAACATTCTTTGTGCCAACTGAGGCGAGCTCGTTTGAAAGTGAGATCAAAGGTAGTTTTGAGGGTGTGGGAATGGAGGTTGGAAAGAAGGATGGAATAATTACAATTATTTCTCCTCTTCCTGGAAGTCCTGCTGAGAAAGCTGGCCTAAAGTCAGGGGATAAGATTTTGAAAATTGATAAAACAATTACAACAGATATGGCTATTGATGCTGCGGTAAATCTGATCCGAGGTAAAAAAGGTACAGAGGTTGCACTTACGATATATAGAGAAGGGATTGATCAGCCTCTAGAGATCAAGGTACTTCGAGACACAATTGAACTTCCAACAATTACAAAAAACTTTGATCAAGCAACTGGAGTGTATACTATAAAGATTCATTCATTCTCAGAACAGGTGGCAAGTATGTTTACTCAAGCTCTGAAAGAGTTTAAAGCAGCAGGTGCTAAAAAGTTGATTATTGATTTACGAGGAAATCCAGGAGGATATTTAGATTCTGCTGTTGATATTGCAAGTCATTTTATTCCACAAGGAAAAATTATCGTGAGTCAGGATTATGGAAAAAAGAAAGAGACAGAATATATGCGAAGTCTAGGATATGGAACTATTGGGTCAGATGTGAAGGTGGTTGTGCTTATTGATGGAGGTTCTGCATCAGCATCTGAAATTTTGGCAGGTGCACTTCAGGATTACAAGCTTGCAACACTTGTAGGTCAGAAAACATTTGGAAAAGGATCTGTACAGGAATATATCAAGGTAACTCCAACAACTGGTCTTAAGGTAACTATTGCACGATGGCTGACTCCAGAAGGTCGTTCTATTTCTGTAAATGGTCTTACTCCTGATATAGAAGTGAAAATCACGGAAGAAGATGCTAAGAAGCAGAATGACTCACAGCAGAAGAAAGCAGTTGAAATATTGGCTAAATAGTGTATACTGGACATCTATGAAAATCATTCTTCTTAAAGACCTGCACAAAGTGGGAAAAAAATATGAGGTTGTTACTGTTGCCGACGGATATGCACTTAACAGTCTTATTCCAACACGAGTAGCTGAGATTGCTACTGCAAAGACAGTTGAGAAATATACAAAACTAAAAGAAGTAGAGTCTGCTGCACGACTTCTACGAGAAGAAGAGCTTGTAAAAGAGCTTGGATCAATTGCTCAAAAAGAATTTACTATCGAAGCTAAGGCTAACGAACAAGGGCATCTTTTTGCATCAGTGCACAAAGAAGAAGTTGGTACAGTTATTGGAGTAGATCCAATGTATATAACAATCTCAACTCCTATTAAAGAAGTTGGAGAGCATACAGTTTCAGTTACTGTAAAGGATGTGACGAAGGAGATTAAGATTACGGTTGTAGCGAAGTAAGAAATACAGAATAAAGAAAGACCCGGAGCGATGAGCTGCGGGTCTTTTGAGTTATTGACTTAATATTATAAGTGGTGATACTCTCTTGTGTAGAGTTACAACAATTCACCTTCCTTATATTATGATCTTTACAGATGTTATTTCAAGCCCTCTTATTGTTCCGCCTCAGGTTGCTGGTTTCAATTCGTCATTCACCCAAGAAGCTTTAAAAACGCTTTTTGTTATACCGAGTAGGGTAAGTCTTTATCACAGTGGTAGTGTATGTCTTCTGGATTGTTATGAAGAACGGTTTATAAATGCAGTCCGAAATGAGCCAGATTCACCCACGTCTTTTCAGGCCCACACGGCGACAGTACACACTTGGGAGCCTATAGGGCACATATCTGATGTGAGTATTAAAAACGATTTACCAACTATAAGACTCGGAACACCTTTGGAATTTGTTCGGCTCCTGGTTGCATATCCTGAAGAAACTAGGGAAATTTTATTGAATCATATTTTTACTTTTGGAAAAATTCAAGATGAAAACTTTACTTTGGAGTGGGATGGACTCTTTACTGGATTTTTGCAAGTAAAACCATTTTCACCAGAAGAAGAGTTGAAACAAAATTCAATGGTGTTTCTTGTGTCTGATATCTGAAGTGGAAAAAATATCCTCACTGCGTCAAAATATGGGCAGTGAGGATTTTGCATATATAAAGAAAGACCCGGAGCGATGAGCTGCGGGTCTTTTGAGTTGGTCAGGATTAGGAGATGAGAACAATCTCTGTTCCTTTGGCTGCTTCTTGAAGTTCGAATTCCAGAGTTCTATGTGGTGCTGGACGACGTTGACATGGAAGAAGTGAATTCTCCATGTCTCCAGGGTCGATGCAGTCAGTATCTCCTGTTAGTCTTGATATGACCTCGTTGCTCATAATTTAAAATTAGGGTGAAAGGTGGTTGAGTTGGTTTGAAGACAAAAAAGATCGTCCATGCATGATAATATCACTCATACATGCTATTGTACAATCACATGAGACCCATATCATTCACCATACACACAAAATCAACCCTCTCAAAAGCACGAGTGGGAACTATTTCTACACCTCGAGGTGATATCCAAACTCCAGCATTCGTACCAGTTGGAACAAAAGCAACTATCAAAGGTTTAACTCCAGAGATGGTCAAAGATTTGAAAGCTGATGTCATTCTTGCGAACACATACCATCTGTATCTACAGCCTGGAACTGAAGTTTTAGAAAAAGCAGGAGGGATACACAAGTTTATGAAATGGGACGGCCCAATGTTTACAGACTCAGGAGGGTTTCAAGCTTTTTCTCTTGGAGTGGCTCTTGGAAAAAATATTACAAAGTTTACATCAAAAGCTCGTCCAGGGTTTGATGAAATTGCACTCCACGACAGTACTGAAAAAAATATTCAGGGACACAAAAGTGATCCTGATCGTCCAGTGTTACAGCCTGCAAAAGTAGATGAACAAGGTGTGATGTTTCGATCTATCATTGACGGAAGTGCTCACTATTTTACACCAAAAAAATCTATTGAGATTCAACACTCGATAGGTGCTGATATTATTTTTGCATTTGATGAATGTACATCTCCGCATGAGCCTTTGGAATATCAGAAACGTTCACTAGATAGAACTCACCGATGGGCAATGGAATCTCTAAAGACACACGTTGATAATGCAGATGCATTTTCTAAACAAGCATTGTTTGGAATTGTACAAGGTGGACGACATGAAGAGCTGAGAAAGGAAAGTGCACAAGTGCTTGGTGAAATGAATTATGAGGGAGTGCAGTTTGATGGATTTGGGATTGGTGGATCATTTGCAAAAGAAGATATGATGACAGCAGTTGCATGGGTAAATGAAGTGCTGCCTGAACATAAGCCGAGACATCTTTTGGGGATCGGAGAACCTGCAGATATTATTGATGCTGTAAAACAAGGATGTGATACGTTTGATTGTGTGATGCCAACACGTAATGCTCGTACTGGAACTGTGTTTGTGAAAATAGGTGAGGGATATGAGTATAAGAATGTAAATTTACGAAATGCTGAGTTTAAAGATGACTTCGGTCCGATTGATGCAACGTGTGATTGTTATACATGTGTGAATTATACTCGCGCGTATGTTGCACACTTGTATCGGGCACAGGAGATGCTTGGGGGGACATTGGCGTCAATTCATAACCTCAGATTTATGACAAAGTTTATGGAAAAGGTGAGGGGGGATATAAGTGAGGGGAAGTTGTAGTATAATATTTTTTATGGAACCAAATATAAAAAGAGAAGAAGAAATTACAACTACTGCTGAAGATTTTATTGAAAAATATGGAATCTATAAACTACACTATACGTTGTTTGAAAAATTTAAATTCATCCTCCTTACAGGCTTGGCACTTATTACCGCACTGGCCTGGGATGAAGGGATGAAGCATGTTTTTCACGAATATTTAACTCCGATCGATACTTCATTAGGAATGATATTGTATGCAGTGTGTCTGACTGTGATTACACTTGTTGCAGCAACTGTTCTTAAGAAAAAGAAATAAAAAAGTGGTCCCCACGCATACGCGTGCAGGACCACCTGTAGAGTAGCAGCCTACCAAAGCTACCCTCGTACGTACAGTATTATAGCAAATAATAAACCTCCACACACTTCCTGGAACACTTACCCTTATAGTTAGGGAACTCGTTCAAGGTGATCTCTCGATTTAAAAGGTGGGGAGGCTTTGATACTCTATCATGAAAACTAAAAAGAAAAAACCCTATACCAGTCGGCGAGTATAGGGTTTTTTCTTTTTAGTTTAACTTCTGTGCGCTCTCAAACACCAAACTCTTCTTATCCTCATGCTCTGAAAACTTTCCTTTAAACACAATACACGACTCTTCTATAATCACTTTTCGTGCAAGGTCAATTTGCTTCGGAAACACCACACACTCAATCTCTCCAGATAAATCCTTCAGTGTGAAAAACATAATCTTTTTCATCGGATCTTTCTTTGTTGGAATTTCTTTTACTTTTTCAACAATTCCTCCAAGGATGTACATTTTTTCGTTCACTCCAGTGGCTATAACTTTAAGCACATCAATATCTCGTTTTTCAAACACAGATTTATACTTATCAAGTGGGTGACCAGAAATGTAAAATCCAAGAAGTTCTTTCTCCCACACAAGTCGTTGTTGTAATGTCTCAGGTCTCTGTAAAATCTTTCCTTTAATAACTTCAACTTCTTCAACAGGTGCGGCAAATAAATCAAACAAACTTGTTTGAGAACTATCCATTTTTGCATTTGATTTGTTGTACTCCAAATATTTTTCAAGTCCATCAAGCAATTCAATTCGATCACCAAGATCATCCATGGCTCCAGCTTTGATTAATGCTTCAAGAGATTTTCTGTTTAAGTTTCTATCTTGAATTCTTTCTAAGAAATTTTCAATACTCGTAAAATCTCCATGTGTAGTTCTGTTTTCAATAATACTTTGTGCAATACCTTCACCAAGGTTTTTAATACTGAAGAGTCCAAACCGAATCGCATCTTTTCCTGTTTCTGTATTGTATTCGGGAATTACGGTAAATGTTCCAAAACTTTCATTAATACTTGAAGGTAAAATAGTAATACCCATTCGTCTACACTCTTTAATGGATACAGCTACTCCTTCTAGGTCTCCAGACTCTGCAGTCAAAACCGCTGTCATGTATTCTGTTGGATAGTTTGCTTTTAGAAATGCCGTTACGTATGCCACTCGTCCATATGACACTGAGTGAGCTTTGTTAAATCCGTACGCAGCAAACGGTTCAATCCATTTCCATACATCTGACGCCTTTTTTTCTGTCCACTTACTATGAGTAACACATCCTTTGATGAACTTATCTTTTTGGGCGGCCATTTCTTCTGGGATTTTTTTACCTACAGCTTTTCGGAATTTATCTACTTCTCCCCAAGAATATCCAGCAATCTTATGTGCCATCATCAGAAGGTCATCTTGGTACACAAGAACTCCATATGTTTTTTCAAGAATATCTTCAAGCATCGGGTCCATGTATGTTACAAGAGTTGGATTATGCTTTCGTTCAATATACATGGGAATAAACTGAATAGGTCCAGGTCGATACAAAGCCACCATCGCATTGATATCGTGAATGGTTGTTGGCTTAAGGTCAACCAAATATTTTGTCATTCCGTCACCGTTCAACTGAAATAAATCTTGTGTCTCACCCCTCGCAAGCATTTCAAATGTTTTTTTGTCGTCCATTCGTAAGTTGTCAATATCAATGTCAATTCCGAAACGATTCCGTACAAGTTTTTTTGCCTCGTAAATAATTTTTAAGTTTTTGAGTCCCAAGAAGTCAAACTTTAAAAGCCCTGCTTCTTCAATAGAGTACATGTCATACTGACTAATAATTTTCTGTTCACCTTTTGTATCATACTGGAGTGGGGTAAAGTCGGTTAAGGCGGTAGGGGAAATAACCACACCGGCCGCATGCACTCCGATATGTCTCGCACACCCTTCAACTTTCTTCGCCATGTCTATAATTGTTCGGACATCTGGATTTGTATCGTACAATGTTTTTAATTCTTCTGTGATTTCAAGCGCATGTTCGATCGTCATTAAAAAACCTTGTGATCCAAGCGGAACAAGTTTTGAAATCTGATCACCGAGAGTATATGGAAATCCCATAGCTCGCGTTACATCTTTAATAGAACCCTTTGCTGCCATAGTTCCGAATGTTCCAATCTGCGCCACCTTGTCAGCTCCATATTTAAAACGAGCATAATCAATAATCTCATCTCGTCTATCATCAGCGTAGTCCATGTCGATGTCCGGAGCAGATGGACGTTCTGGGTTTAGGAATCGTTCAAAAGGAATCTGAAACTCGAGTGGGTCAATGTTTGTAATACCAGACAAGAATGTCACCATAGATCCAGAAACAGATCCTCGAATGTTTGAAAGAATCTCATGAGCTTTTGCATATGCAAGTAGGTCAGACACGATGAGGAAGTAAGGGGAGTATCCTTTATTTTTAATAACTTCTAGTTCGTACTCAACACGTTTAAGAACTGCTTCTGTTTTTTCTACTCCACGTTTTGCAAATCCTTCATATACGACATCTCGAAGTGCTTCGTTTGCATCTTTTCCTTCTGGTAAATCCATTTTAGGAAACACCCATTTTCCAAGTTCGATTTCCACATTACATGCATCAGAAATCACTTCAGCATTCTTAAGTGCCTCTTTAAATACTGCATTTCTTTCTGGATTATGTTCATCTGCAAATAATTCTTCCATCCGGTCTGGTGATGCAAAAGAGAGGTCAGCATCATCTTCGATCACGCGCTCACCGCTACTTTGAATCATCATCATAGTTGTCCTCGCTTTCTTATCTTCCGGATTCATGTAGAAGACATCGTTTGTTGCAACCGGTTTTACATTATATTTTTTTATAAATGCAAGAACACGCTCCTCTAACTTATCGTGACCATGCAATTCTTCGTGACGAGTGATTTCATAAAAAATATTATCGTCACCGTAGATCTTTTTTAACTTCTCATACTCTTGATGTGCAACAGTTTCGTCATCAACTTTTAATGCTTCAGAAACTGCACTTGACCAAAAAGGTAATATACAAATAAGATCAGTATGATATTTTTCAATCAATTCTGCATCAATTCTAGGTTTATAATAATATCCTTCAAGATTTGAATCAGTAACAAGCTTTATAAGATTGAGATATCCTTCATAGTTTTTTGCCAGCAACACATGTCGTGTTCTTTTTGTATCGAGTCGCCCCTCTTTATCAAAACGTGTTCGAGCTGCAACATAAAAATCTACACCAATAATAGGTTTAATTCCTTTTGCTGTACATTCTTTATAAAATTCAATTGCACCGTACAGATTACCGTTGTCTGTAAGCGCAAGGGAAGTCATACCAAACTCTTTTGTTTTCTTTACAAGCTCATCAATTTTAGGTACAGCTTGAAGAAGGCTGTAATGACTATGTACATGGAGATGAGTAAAAGACATAGGAGTATTATACGATATGTAGAGATTGTGAATAGTTGTAAAGTACGGTGATATGTTATGAAAACACCTCCCGGATTGGGGTCCGGGAGGTGGTGGTTAGGGTGTTGTGAGCTCAGGTTTTTGGAGACTTGAAGCTTGGGGTTGTGGAAGTGTTGCGCGGTAATGTTCAATGATTAAATACGGCACAGTTAAAAACCCAGCGATTCCAGCTAAAAGCGAAACCCCTACGAGTTCAAGCATGATTTCAAAAGTGATAGCATGAACTGCATGTTTCTTTGCAATGAATTTTTTTAATCCACTATATTCATGCTTGAGAAGTTTGCTCCAGTAGCTAAACATCCCCACTAAAAAATGGCAGAGAATAATCGTGAAATAAACCGGATGTTCCTTAAAGAAAAGTTGAATGTTCATGGCGGTAATGAGAGTTGGAATTTTAACACTACGTTGTGTCGTGAGTTATTTATACACCCAAAGTAAGTGTTGTCAAATGTAGTGGGGTATAGTATTCTCTCAGTGAAGCACGTTGCTTTGAGGTTAATTCAACCATTGCACTTTATGAAATTTTTTAGAAAACTGTTTAAGAAGAAGGAAAAGCCTGTACCTGCTTTTAGAACCTACGGAGGTCAGGCGATTATGGATCTACTGGATGAAGTTGAGGTAGCCCAGGTAATTGAAAAGGAAACGGACTTGGCAATAAAGATGAACAGACAGATTCTCCAGGACCTTGGTGCGAACCCGAGGGAAATTCAAGAGGTGATGTCACTCAGTTATGATAAAGAGTCCTTAACACACTCTGGGATCATTAAGGGGAAGCAAATCTGGATTCGTTGTATTCCTGGAGGATATGAACTGAAGATCGATACTATTACTATCGAGGATGATGTGCCTCGAAAAAAAGAGATGATTGATTTTATTTTTGATATTCGGAGTGCCGAATTTGGTTTACAGGATTGTGTTGAGAATATTAAAAAAGCAGTCGAACAAGCAAAGAAAAAGAAAATTGAGATTGAACAATCAGAACTGTTGAAGAAAGCTCAATATGAAGCTGTCCATTCTTTCTTAATCAATACCCCTTAACACCCACACCACTCGAGGTAACTTCGGTTACCTCGAGTGTTTTTATATTAAAAAATCCCCTCAGACTTTGTGGGTCCGAGGGGAGGTTTGAGTGGCTTACTTCATTGCTTGGAATGTTGATCCATCGACGTTTTTGATGAACGTTGAGTTTACGAGGTGTGCATCATCTTCATTGCCGAGCTGCATCATTTGCACCACGTGTGTAGTGTGTGGAAAAGATTCAGTGATGTCCTGTACTTTGATGGTCAGCCAGTCCATCTTGGAGTATTTCTTGGTTGGCACTCTCGAAATTTTCTCGAGTACTCTGTATTGTCCCGGAGGGAGTTTACTGAGTGGAATAATATCGAGCTTGATTGTTGGGGTAGGATGAGGTTTCTCGTTTTCTGCAAGTTGTCGGTAAACGATTCGGTTGTAACCAAGTACTCCGACAAACAGTAAGAGAATGACGAATTTGATCCAGGGTGCTAGTTGCATATAAAGGTCAGGATGGGGTAGAGGGTTTAGTCTAACGTAAGACCATAGCCATTATTATACCATAAATACCCTTAAAACACAATAATCCACAAAATCCCCAATAATCACACTATAATCCCTTGCAATCCGCCTGAAAATACGTATACTCATAGTATTATGGTAAATAACATGCGACACACGCGAGGGCATACTGGTAACCGAAGAAGTCACCATGCTCTTAAGGCGGTAGATTTAACACTTTGTACAAACTGTGGTCAACCAGGTCTAAAACATACAGTATGCAAGAATTGCGGTCACTTTAAAGGACGTATGGTTATTGATATGGCTGCTAAAATCGATAAAAAAGCTGCAAAATCTCAAGCAGTTAAAGCGTAATATTATACGCAGCATCGGTCAAAGTTCATTTAAACAAACAAAAAACCATGGCAAGTCGACATCAATCCCGAACAATAGCACTACAATCTCTGTATGAGATAGATTTTCGTGGTATTGACCCTAACTTATTTGAGGAAGTTCTTGTACATAATGTTCAGGAGTTTTCACAAGATGATGTTGATCTTACATATGCGAAGGCGCTTCTTGATGGTATTTTGAAAAAGCAAAAAGAAATTGATGCAATTATAGTAAAGGCAGCACCAGAATGGCCTCTTGAAAAGATTGGAACAGTTGATAGAAATGTTCTACGACTCGGACTCTATGAGCTTATTTATGCTGATAAAAAAGAAGTTCCGGCAAAAGTAGCAATCAACGAAGCAATTGAAGTCGCTAAGTTTTTCTCAGGAGAAACATCTGGAAAATTTGTAAACGGAGTTCTTGGGGCAGTGTATAGAGATCTATATGGTGCTGAAGAACCAAAAACTAAGAAAGAACCAAAAGTTCGAAAAGAACTGACTGAAGAAGAAAAAGCGGCACTACCAGTCCAGAAACTTGTGGGAAGTATTGTATATGCCCGACATGAGGGTGATACATATCTTGCTCTTGTGCACGATGTGTTTGGATTCTGGACATTGTCAAAAGGAAAGTTTCTAGAAGATGAAACTCTTATTGATGCGGCCAAAAGAAAAGTACAGGAAGAGTTGGGAATTGCTTGTGAATATAAACAAACTATCGATACGAGTGAATACATTGCATCGCATCCTGAGTTTAAGAAAGTTCGTAAGCAAGTAGAGTATATTATTGCCGAAGCAAAGTTTACTCCATTAACAGCAAAAAAAGAAGGAGGATTAAAAGATGCAGCTTGGTTTAAAATTGATGCAGTGCTTGATCTGAATTTGTACGAAGATATGATACCTGTGATCAAGAAAGCATTGGCTGCGATCGAAACACTATAAAACATTGAAACATATGATAAAAATTGAAAAATTTGAAGAGCTCTCAAAAAAGTTAGGAATACAATTCGGAAACATTCATTTACTCGCTCAGGCATTTACGCACCGTTCATATTTAAATGAACACAGAAATTCAGGTCTAGAACATAACGAACGACTAGAGTTTTTGGGAGATGCTGTTTTGGAATTGGTTGTAACTAATTTTTTATACAAAACATATCCGAAAAAACCTGAAGGTGAAATGACGGCCTTTCGCTCTGCACTTGTAAATGCACAGACACTGGCGGTTGTTGCAGAAGAACTTGGGTTAAACACATACCTACTTCTTTCAAAAGGAGAAGCAAAAGATACAGGTCGTGCACGACAATATATTTTGGCAAACACTATTGAAGCGTTGATTGGTGCTATTTATCTTGATCTTGGATATGACGCTGCAGCAAAGTTTATTGATGCGCATGTGCATACGTTGATTCATGAAGTGATTGAGAAGAAGAAGTTTATTGATCCAAAGAGTTTGTTTCAAGAAATGTCACAGGAACACGCTGGAGTTACTCCACGATATGAGCTCATGAAAGAGTTTGGTCCAGATCATGATAAGTTGTTTACAGTCGGAGTGTTCTTGGGGGATATTCACATCGCGAGCGGGGATGGGAAGTCAAAGCAGGAAGCGGAGACTCAGGCTGCGTATAAGGGGTTGCAGGTTAAGAAGTGGGGGTAGGTTTGTTAATCTTTTTATTGGTTCGAATTCTTTGATCTCGTAGAGTACCTGTTTCTTTTGTTGAAACCCTGTATCCTCGCCCGGGAACTGTTTCTATTTTTGTATTTCTTTTATCTCCAATTTTCTTACGGATATTTCTAATATGTGTTTCTATCGTGTTTGAGAATGGATCAAAATCTTTATTCCAAACATGGTCCATAATATCCATACGACTTACTACTTGTCCGGGTTTTTTGGCAATTTGTTCAAGAATTAAAAATTCTTTTCTGGTAAAATATAAACCTTTACCATTTTTTGATACTGTTAGAGTTCCTGCATCAATTGTTAAGTCATCTATTGTAATTACGCTCTCTTTGATATCGTAAGGTCTTCTTACTAATGCTTTTATCTTCATTACTAACTCAGCAACTGAGAACGGTTTTGCAATACAATCATCTGCACCAGATTCGAGATATGAAATTCGCTCCTCTGTATTACTTCGCACACTCATTATTAGGATGGGTGTTTTAATATAAGATCTTCTGAGTTCCTGACAAACTTCAGTACCTAATTTTTTAGGAAGAATTTGATCCAAAAGAATTAAGTCATAGGTATTGGTTCTGGCTACGTAAGATCCAGTATCACCTTCTGCACAAGTGTCTACTATCATATGTTCAGTTTTAAGACATTCTACTAAACTTTTTGCTAAATCGACATCATCCTCGATAAGTAATATTCGCATGGATAGATTTTTATAATGAATAATTTATGTTAATTATTTTAACACAAAATAAATATAACTTTATCAATGTAAATATTTTTAAAAGTTTTGTTAAAGAAAAGATAAAGATTTCCACCTCTCCCAAAAATGCTATACTACCCCCACATGAAAATTCCAACCAACATCCCAGTTAAAGGTGCTTTTTACTACCATTACAAGCACAATCCCAATGGTTCAATGAATAATTATGTATACCAAGTGGTAGGTGTGGGTTATCACACGGAAGAAGATGATGTGCACTTTGTGGTTTATCAACCCATCTACGAATCCTCAGTTTACAAAGCAGGAAAGTTCTTTGATATCCGTCCACTTGAAATGTGGATGGGAAATGTTGAGATCGACGGAGAATCAGTTTCAAGATTTACTCTGATCACCGATGAAAAAGTGATTGAGGGGCTGACAAGAATTCGTGATGAGATGTATAAATGAATATAAATATAAAAAACCCCTCCTTCGGTGCGAAGGAGGGGTTTGAACGGAAAAACGAGCAAACGGGGGAATTCTTTTCATAACTTAAAGTGACAGTACTTGCTGAATAAATTTAGGTTCGTGTTTGTTAAGTCTTGGGTTGAAAATTGACACTACTCACAATCTAGATTTTGCTTCAGTGTTTGTTACAACCAGTTTTCCTCAAGTATAATAGCGCCTATTATGTATACGGTCAAGTATAAAAACAAAAAACCCTCCCACACCATAACAGTGTGGGAGGTTGTTTTACGCGGGTTGAGTCCGGGCAGTTTCAATCTGATTTCTCGGATCGATTCTGAACTTTTGACACCTACATGGATTGTCGGAGCAGATAGGACACCCATTGCCATACATATGGAGAGCAACATGTTGTGCATCGACATTGAGTTGAACAGCTAAAGACAATGTCCAAGCCAAAACATCGGAAATTTCTTCCACGAGACCTTTTTCAATTTCAACAGCGGTGCAACCTGTGTAATCGGAACCGATTAGAATCGAGACAAGTTCTGCAGCTTCGGAATGAAGTCTTTCGAAGCAGAAAGAAGTGCCTCCTTTTTCGGTGTTGCTTTGTCCATATACTGCTCGCATGTTTTCTTGATGCTGTGCCAATGTCCAGGCGAACTGTTCTTCAGGAGGCTTATTTCCAGAATGCTTGGGACGATTTTGATAATCACAAGAACATGTTGATGTCTGGCAATCTCCGCAAACTCCGGCTGGGAATTTAGTACAAAAGCCACTGTTCAATGGTAATTTCCGATAGAATGTTGCGATTGCAAAAATTCGAGCAATGAGACCGCCGATTGATTCTTCAAGAGCTCTTGTGTTGCCAGGTTTTTTGCGCAGCGTTTCTTGAACATTCCGAATGGCAGCGGAGATAAATCCAACGTGCTCTAAAGGAGAATAAAATATCCTATTGTTTTTTCCGTATATTTTTCCAAAGTGAGACAGGAATTCTTCAAGGGTCATGAGGGTAGGGTAGTAAAGGTTTTGTTTCTGTTTGCAAAATACCACATGTCAATGGTTGTGTCAAACAAAGTACTTTCATCAAGAAAACAAAAACCCTCCCACACCATGACAGTGCGGGAGGTTGTTTTAATCACTTCTTTTTCCTCCATTCTTCCCAGAGTATTGTTATGCATGTCCAGACATGTGGCATTTCCTTGTAGCAAATGATGCATACAATAACGACAACAGTAAGAAGGCATCCAATAATTTTAAGGATTCCAAATAGGGCTTGAATAATATTTTCCATGAAAGGTATGCGAGGGAGATGTTTACCGTTCCTCAACGAACATGCCGTGTCCGATCTTAACATTTTTGTTGTTCCTAATGGAAATGAATCGATCGTTTTTTTGACGTCGTGCTCTGTGCATGATGATTGCTGAGGATCCGTCAAAGGCAACAAGTGCAAACCTGCCGTATTTTCCGAGGTTGAGATGAGTATCAAGATTTAAAACCCTAATTTCGTCGTTAAAGTGACACCTGACAAACTTGTGAAAAATAAAGAACTTCGGCGCCTGTTCAAGTAGCTTCACTACTTTCTTCCGATTAAATTTCCGAAATTTTCTGCGAGGATTTTTGTGACTAGTCGTGAGTGTTACCATACGAGACTCCTTTTGTTAAATATGAGGTGCTGGACTGAGTACTACCTTTCTTCAGTGCCGAGAGTAACAGTATCATTACTCTGTAAAATGTCAAACAAAGTACTTTCATCAAAAAAGAAAACCCACCGAAGCGGGAATTCCCGAGCGGTGAGTTATTATTCGTTTGTGAATTTGCAACGTATAGTGCAGTAAAGTGTGAAGACTGCGTCTGAAGGGACGACTTTGAAGCATTGATCACCCGCGCATCGCCTTGCATGTGGGCTGTGTTTTGAGACATGACGTCTGCCTTCACATACATGACATTCAACTTCATGTCCACCACACATATCACATAAGGCTGTATCTGGAGGGTAAGAAAGTTGCATACGTATATATCTTTGGTGTAATAAGGACACCTGGGTTTTTCTGGGACCTCTACCTGATGAATGTACTGTGTGAAAAATACCACTAATAAAGTGATGTGTCAACAAAAAGAAAACACCGATACCATTTCTGGTCGGTGTTCTATAGTTGTGGCAATTACGCAGCCACTGCTTGGTGTGCTTCCAAAATTTTTGCAAAAGCTGGATCCCAGTCCGCATATGCTGAAGGGTTAGTGTCCGGGTAGGTAATTCGACCCTCAACAGTGCCTTTTGAAAAGCCTGGAGTTGCTACAGGACTACCGCCTACTTTAGGCTTGTATCCCGCACGACGTTCGGCATATGTAAACTCACTCCGAGTTACATTCTTCCATAGTTCTCCGTCTTCTTTGAGCCAATAATCTCTATCGTCCATAATAAATATCAAATGATGGTTTGAAATTAGCACTCTTCAAATATAAAGTGCCTGGATATATAATACCATACATATACTACCTGTCAACCTCAATTGCCAAAATTACCATTCTACTGTACCATAACCCCATATGGCACAAGACAAAATCATCCTCACCGGAACAGTGGTAGAATCACTCCCAGACACTCATTTTCGTGTGCAACTTGAAGATGGAACTCTTATGCTTGCGTATTTAAGTGGTAAAATGAAATACAACCGAATTCGAATTTTAGTTGGAGATACAGTAGAGATTGAATTAGATTCATACGGAGGAAAACCAAAACTAGTAAGAAGAAGATAATTATATGTCACACATCGTCGTACGATTTCCACCAAGTCCGACAGGTCACGCTCACATCGGTTCATACCGTACTGCAATTTTTAACTATTTATATGCAAAACAAAAAGGAGGAAAATTTTTACTCCGAATCGAAGATACAGATAAAGAGCGATCAAAGAAAGAGTATCAAGATGGAATTTTAGAAAGTTTAGAGTGGCTTGGTCTATCATATGATGGAGAAGTTTCTATTCAAACTGAAAATGTTGCATCACACACAAAAGCAATTCATACGCTTATTGATGCTGGACATGCATATATTTCAAAAGAAGAAGCAAAAGATGGAAGCGGAGTAATTAAAGAAATTGTTCGATTTAAAAACCCAAACAAGAGAGTTGTATTTAATGATTTAATTCTAGGAGAAATTTCAGTAGACAGTACTGATCTGGGTGATTTTGTTATTGCACGAAATATAAACGATCCACTATATCACTTAGCAGTAGTGGTTGATGATATGGAATCTGGTGTAACACATGTGATTCGAGGGATGGATCATATTTCAAATACACCACGACAAATTCTTTTGATTGAAGCACTTAGTGGAAAAATTCCTGAGTACGCACATATCCCTCTTGTACTTGGTGAAGATAAACAAAAACTTTCAAAACGAAAAGGGGCACTTTCTGTATTGGAGTATAAGAAGATGGGATACCTACCATCGGCTATCCTAAACGCAGCTGCATTCATCGGATTTAATCCAGGTGGAGAAAAAGAAATTTACACACTTGATGAACTCATTCAAGTTTTCGATCTTTCAAAAGTACAAAAAGGCGGAGCTGTGTTTAATCCTGTAAAACTCGATTGGTTCAATCAAGAGCACATGAAGCTCATGTCAGAAGATGCCTATATAGAGTATGTAACTCCATTTATACCAACATCTGTTGTAGAAAATGTAGATACAGCCTCACTTAAGAAAATTTTACTCATAGTTCGAGATAGACTTTCGTATGCTGGAGAACTCGCAAATATGGATACTGATCCATCATATACATATTTATATTCTTCAAATTCATCACTGAGTACAGAAGAAATTTCAAACTTACTATTAGTTCCAGAGAAAATGAGAAAAGGAACTGAAGTCACAAAGGAGTCTACTGCAGCTATTTTAAATGAAGTGAAGTCTATTTTAGAGAATACAACAGAAGAAGATTACAACACTGTAGAAAGTATAAAAGAAAAGCTATGGAGCTTCGCCGAAGAAAAAGGAAGAGGGATTGTGTTGTGGCCACTTCGAATTGCACTGACACTTCAAGAGAAGTCTGTAGATCCATTTTCAATGCTTTATATTTTGGGAAAATCAGAAAGTATGGTCAGAGTTCAAAAAGCTATTGATGTCATGGTACAATAAGTGCCATATGCAAAGACTGCTACATATTATAATTGGAGTAATTATGGTGAGTGTATTGGGTGTATCGTGTACATATGTGTACGCACAGACAGTAGCTCCTACTGATGCTGCACAACTGCAAGCTCAAATCAACGAACGTGCTCGGCTTATTGCTGATCTTGAAAAAGAAATTAAAGCATATGCGGAACTCGCAGATAAATCTTCTAAAGAAGCAGAAACTTTAAATGGATATATTAAAGGTCTTGAGCGACAGGTAAGTTCTGTGACTCTTGATATTAAGAAAAGTCAGACTTCTATCGATAAGAGTAATTTAGAAATCACCCAGCTCTCAACAGAAATTCAAGGAGGTGAAGAAAAACTGGTGCGAATTCGTGCTGGACTTATTGAAACAATTTACTCACAATATATTGCTGATGATATTAATGTAATTGAGAACTTTCTTGCAAATAGAAATATTTTGAGTTCAGTGCAAGATATTGATCACCTTCAGGTTATTCAAGAAGAAATGGATAAACTTGTAAAAGATGTGGTGAAAGAAAAAGAAGTTCTAGAAACGAACAAAGAAGGGGAATTAAAGAAGAAGCAAGAACTTGAATCTGAAAAAGTAAAACTACAAACAAAGCAAAAAAGTTTGGACATTGCAAAAGCAGAACAGAAGAAAGAATTAGCGCTCACTAAAAATCAAGAGAAAAACTACAAAGCAATTCTCGATGATAAGAAAAAGAAAAAAATAGCGTTTGAAAAAGAAATCTTTGAATACGAAAAGAAACTAACATATGTGTTGAATCCTGGATCACTGCCTAAAGCAAACTCAACCGCTCTCGAGTGGCCGGTAGATAATGTGTATATTACTCAAAAGTTCGGTAAGACAAATGCATCAGGTAGACTGTATGTATCAGGAACACATAACGGTGTTGACTTTAGAGCACCTGTTGGAACTCCTCTTAAATCTGCTGGAAATGGAAAAGTTGCAGGAACAGGAGATACTGATAAAGATTGTCGAGGTGTTTCTTTTGGAAAATGGATTCTTATTAAATACGACAACGGTCTCGCAACCACATATGGACACTTATCACAGATTTCTGTAACACCTGGACAAGCTGTATCTGCAGGAGATGTTGTTGGATATAGTGGAAACACAGGATATTCAACTGGTCCTCACTTACATGTAAGTATGTATGCTGCTGATGCTGTAAATCCAGTAACTCGACCAAGTAACTCATGTCCTGGAACAAGTATGACAATGCCTGTATCTGCTGTTAATGCGTATCTTGATCCATTGGTGTATTTTCCGAAGTAAAATCCTATCGTAAGCAGATTATTGACAGATATGATATTATTGGCCCATGAAAGACTATTATAAGATTCTTGGAGTTGAGAAAAATGCGTCACAAGACGAGATCAAAAAGGCATTTCGAAAACTTGCACTAGAACATCATCCTGATAAAAACGGAGGAAAAGATGAAAAATTTAAAGAAATAAATCAGGCATACAGTACGTTGTCTGATGCCAAAAAACGTCAACACTATGATACGTTCGGTTCAGAAGGTCCATCACATGGTGGAGCTCATGCTGGGCAAGGATTTGGTGGTTTTGATTTCTCGGGATTTTCACAAGGACAAGGAGCAGATATGGAATTTGATCTTGGTGATATTTTTGGATCTATGTTTAGTGGTGGGCGAAGAGGTGGAGCAACAAGAGGTGGAAGTAGAACTCGTGGAGCAGACATTGCTGTCGATGTGTCACTTTCATTTAAAGACTCTGCACTTGGAATTGATAAAACAATAGAATATTCTCGACACAATACCTGTGTATCATGTAAAGGAAGTAAAGCAGAGCCTGGAAGTGATTTTAAAAAATGTGATACGTGTAAAGGATCAGGCCATATCACAAAAATGCAACGATCTATTTTTGGACAAGTTGAACAACAATACGTGTGTGATGTGTGTGACGGTGCAGGAAAAATACCGGTTCGTGTATGTCATACATGTAAAGGTGCAGGAGTTACAAAACAAAAAGAAAGTATCACAGTTCATATTCCGGCTGGAATCAACAATGGTGAATCACTCCGTGTACAAGGACGAGGTGAAGTTGAAGGTGGGCTTGGAAATGTTGCAGGAGATTTATATATCCGGGTGTCAGTAAAACCAGATATGATATTTAGAAAAGAGAAAAGTACAGTCTACATGACACAATCAATTCCACTTTCAGTTGCACTTGGAGGAGGGGATGTTGTGATTAATTCATTTGACCAAAAATTTACATTAGAAGTTCCTTCAGGAGTTGGAAGCGGAGATATTCTTCGAGCAAAAGAAAAGGGAGGAGTGATAGATAGTGGTAGAGGTGGATCAAAAAGAGGTGATATGATGATTACGATTAAAGTTGAAATGCCAAAAAAAGTTTCGTCTGAGGTTAAACATGCGATTGAATCTTTGAAGAAGGCAGGATATTAGTGCTACAATATCATCATGCAATATTTAGCACTCTACATAGTTTTATTCACATTCGTACTGTTGTGTTTCGTGCGTGGAAAACATGTGCTGTTCAATATTATCTTGATGACGTATCCGACAGCTGTGATCTATAAAGCAATCATAGGATATGCGGGAACTGATTTTTTAAATAAGATGAATTTTGGAGCGAGTGAGTTTACAATGCATACTGCTTTATTTATTCTCGTACTTATTCCTGTGTATATTTCTATGATTCGTATTGTAAATGAGTTCAAACTGCATCATAGTTTGAAGGGGGTTGCTGAGTCTATTGTTTTATCTCTTGGAATAGTTTTACTGACAATAGGTGTGTGTTTCCACGTACTCCCAGATAAAGATGTATTTAATCTTGGTAAGCCCTTTGAAGTATTTTTTCAGACTAATTTAGGCTACCTCGTTTGCGTGATTGTACCCATGATCTCAGTGTTTATTTTATCTAAGCAGAAGTTTGATATCGGATTCGGAAAGGGGGATTTTAAGTAAAAAGGCTAAAACTTGCAAAATATGAAAAACTATAGTATAATACTAACATGAGTATAGGAAGTCGTAAAAATGACCACATAGAAAAAATCCAAATTATCTTACAGTTAATTATTAAATTATCGACTCTAGTACTTTTTAAACTATTGTTTAGATTACAAGTTGTTGGAGAAAAAGAAGCTGCGGCAGAACTTAAAGCTGTTCACGCAAACGAAAAAGGTCTATTATTTGCCCCAAATCACGTGAGTGAATGGGATGGTGTTATGGTACAAACAATGCTTCCATTTCACACGATTTTTTCACCTATGTATTTTGTGGCAATGACAAAAGACCACTATCAATATGAAAAATTTGGATGGAGAAAGTATTTATACGGAGGAACATTCTTTAAAATGCTTGGAGCGTATCCGGCATATCTTGGTATGCGTGACTACCACGCGTCACTTGTAAATCACATAGAACTACTTGAATATGGAAAATCAGTGTGTATTTTCCCCGAAGGTAAAATTAGTGTTAATACACTTAAACCAAGTGAGCCTAAAGGAGGAATTGGATTTCTTGCGGAATATACAATGACTGATATTATTCCTGTAAAATTGAGTGGGTTTGAACGTATTGATTGGTTTAAAGTTTTTACATTCCGTAGACCTTTGGTATCAATAATCTATAAACCTATTGTACGAATTGCTGATGTACTGGAAAAAGCAAAAACACAAGGAGTTGAGGCAGGTGCTCCTACAAGTAAGTTTATTAGTGCCTATGTGATGGACAAGGTACGTAACTAAACGTATACTTATTGAATGTTACAAGACGAAGACATAGTTCAAGTTGAAGAAAACATTCCTGTATATATCACTCAACATCAGCCCTCTCGGGCTGTGTTGTTTTTAATAAAAACAGGAATTGCAAAAACAGAAGAGGTAGCAACTATTTTATTGTATGTTGTGATGGCGGTATTACTTATAATTTCAGCTGTTCTGTCTATGCGAGCATTAGAAGAACCTCTAACGTTTGATCCGAACGATGTACATCCAGTAGGAACTCCATTACAATAATAATTTTTATATATTTATGCATTCAACAAAAAAAGGATTTACGCTTATTGAATTATTGATTGTGATTACAATTATTGGAATTCTCTCAAGTATAGTTCTGGTATCCCTGAGTGAATCTAAAAAAAAGTCTCAGGTGGCAAAAATTGTTCAGGAAGTGAAGCGGTTCCAAACTGCTATGGAGCAATATAGGTTACAGAATAACGGATATTATCCAGGTCTTGTACAGGCTTGGACACTTACTTTAGTTGGGGACAACATGACACCTTTTATTACTGCACTCAATCCATATTTACCAGTTGGACAACTCGGATTTACAACAGGAGTTGGGCAGGCAAATTTTCATATGAATTATATTGGATCAGGATCTGATCTTGGTGGTACCTGTGGAGGTGTTGGTCCATCAGCTAGCGGATACAATGTCATGTTTCAAAGCTCACTTAATTTGCCTGAGTTGAAAACATGGAGCAATGGTTCCAATTACTACTGTTTTACAAACATTTAGTACAAGAAGAGTTGTGTAATGTGATATTGGGTTTGCAAAAAGAATTCATACGAGTATAATAATCTACCTATGTCACATGTCTTTTTTGATTTGGATAAAACGCTTATTCGCACTCAGAGTCAGGGATTACTTATACAGGTACTATATAAAAGAAAAATAATTTCACTTGTTACTGTGTTGAAATTACACTTTTTTTTCTTGCGATACAAACTTCATTTGATTGGAGAAGATAGTATGCCGAAACTATACAAAGAATCGGCAAAGCTATTTAAAGGGGTTGATGTTGAATATATGAAAAAAGTTGTTCGAGCGTTTGTTTTCGCAGAGTTCGCATCAATACAAAATTTTAGAGCTGTAGAAGAGCTTGAGAAACACATCTCTGCAGGTAAGCATGTTGTACTCACAAGTGCTGCTTTTGAACCTATTGTAGAGGCTGCAGCCAAGTTTTTTCACATTCCACAATACACATCAACACAGCTTAAAGTTGAGGACGGGAAATATACAGGAGAGATTCTGGGAATTCCAAACTACGGTGAAAACAAGATTACTAATCTTCAAAAGTATGATTTCGAAGGATCATTTGCATACTCTGACCATCATTCAGATATTCCACTTATGATTAAAGCAACATATAGATATGCAGTATCTCCAACTAAGAAATTGAGAGATTACGCAAAGAGTCATGGGTGGTTTATTTTAGAGTAATGAAAATTTTTACAACTCCATCATACCCGCAGACTAGGCATGATTACGCTGTAAAAATTTTTCAATTCTAAAACTCTTGAGTACAATGCTAAAAATATATAATTAAAAAACACATGCCTAGTCTGCGGGTATGTGTTTTTTAATTATATATTTCCTTACTTAGCAACAGACACTCGCTCTGCGTACTCTCCAGTATCGGTATTGATTCTGATGATGTCACCAGGACCGATGAACATTGGACATTGAACTTCTGCGCCAGTCTCAAGAGTAACAATTTTGTTTCCTCCTTTTGCGGTATCGCCTCGGACTGTTGGCGGAGCTTCTGTTACTTCAAGATCAATCTTAACAGGAAGTTTTACACCGATAGCAAGTTCTCCAAAGTACTTTACATCGATAATTGCATTTGTCTTCAAAAACTTTCGACTGTCTCCAATAAGTGTGTCTGCAAGTTTGAAACGTTTTGACGGTTCATTCTCAGGACAGAACCACCATTCTCCCTTGTTATTAAATAGATATTTAACTTTAGCTGTTTCTAGTTCAGCTTCTTCTGCCTTTTCTGTTGCTTGGAAAGAATGTTCAATAGTTCTCCCTGAGATAAGGTTTCGCATTTTAACTGCGTTTACAGGCTTTCGCATCTGTTTTCGGAAAATATGGTGATCCAAAATTTCATACGGTTCTCCTTCAAAGATAATAGTTTTTCGTGTGACAATGTCACTGTATTCAATTAATGCCATGGGTGTGAGTATAGCCGTTTATAGAATGTTTAGCAAGGTTATGATAGTATCAATATATCTATGCGACACAGCAACATCTTCACTAAAACTCGGAAAGAATTTCCGTCTGATGAGGCGGCAAAAAATGCTCAAATTCTGATTCAAGCAGGATATGTTCATAAGGAAATGGCGGGAGTGTACGCATACATGCCTTTTGGGTTGATGGTGATTGAAAAACTTAAACAGATTGCTCGAGATGAGATGAATAAGGCGAACGGGCAGGAGATTATCATGACAGCACTTCAGCGAAAAGATATTTGGGAAAAGACAGATCGATGGAGTGATGAAAATGTAGATGTATGGTTTAAGAGTACACTTAAAAATGGAACTGAAGTTGGGTTTGGATGGTCGCATGAAGAACCGATTACAGACATGATGACGCACTCTATTCACAGTTATAAAGATCTTCCAATTTACGTATACCAGTTTCAAACAAAGCTTCGAAATGAACTTCGAGCAAAAAGTGGTATTATGCGAGGACGAGAATTTGTGATGAAGGATTTATATTCATATTCAAAGGATGATGAAATGCACGCGGCATTTTATTCACGAATGATTGAAGCGTACACAAATTTCTATAACAGAGTTGGTCTTGGACAAGATACCTTTTTAACTCTGGCGTCAGGTGGTGCATTTACAAAAAATACTTCTCACGAGTTTCAAACAATCTGCGATGCGGGGGAGGACGTTGTCTATATTGATAGAGAAAAAATGATTGCGTATAACGAAGAAGCTATTGAGGGAGTGGATACTGAGAAATTGGAGAAAGTAAAAACTGCAGAGGTTGGAAATATTTTCAGCTTCGGAGGTGAGAAGTCAGAAAAAATGGGTCTACTATATATGGATAATGATGGTGTTCAGAAACCTGTAATTCTAGGATCATACGGGATTGGAATCACGCGAGTGATGGGAGTGATTGTAGAAAAATATGCAGATGATCTTGGGCTTGTATGGCCGAAAGCTGTAGCGCCATTTGGAATTGAAATTGTAAGTTTACACAAAGAAAAAGGTGATGCAGTATATGCTGCGAGTGAAGAGATTTATTCTAAACTAGACAATGCTTTGTTCGACGACCGAATCATGAGTATTAAAGATAAAATGACAGATGCTGATATGCTCGGAATGCCTGTGCAGATTATTGTGGGTCCAAAGACTTTGGAGAAAGGGATGTGTGAGGTGAAGGTGCGAAAGACAAATGTAAGTACGGAGGTGAAGTTGGATGAAGTTGTAGATTATGTAGGGGAGATTTGGGGGGAGATTTTCTAGCTATTCTTTATGATACGGATGATTGTTTAAAATGGTGAGCGCTCTATATACCTGTTCACAAACTAACATTGTTGCAAGTTCATGTGGAAAGGTTAGGGACGAGAGAGATAATTTTTGATTAGCAGTTTTTAATTCTTCAACACTAAATCCTGCAGAAGGTCCGATAACGAAGATAATATTACTCGAGATATGGGTTTGAATATGTTCAATGTGTTTTGCAAATGAATCTGAGGTGTAGGTTTTTCCTTCTTCATCTAATGCGAAAATATATGAAGATGGATATGCGTGTTTGATATTGATGATGTGATTCTCTCGTTTTTCTTCTTTGATGTCTAAAACTTGGATTTTAGAATATCGACTAATTCTTTTTACGTATTCTGCGATAAGAGGAAGGATTGTTTTGTTTTTTACTCCTGAGATGGTGATTACAGTGATGGTCATCTGAGGAGTGTAACATAAAAAACACCCCCGAGTACCGGGTTGGGTACTGGGGGGTTCGTTTGAATCAGGATAATGCAGGTTGAAGTGGAGCAAAGTAGTCCACAACCTCTTTGGCGTTTTGAAGGGCCCAGAGATGGCCGCCTACTCGTACGGTGGTGGTGACACGTCCAGAGTTGTGGAGACGGAGGTGGTGAATGGTTTGCTTGATTGTGCTGCCGATCATCATGTCTCCTTCAGACTCCAGAACACTAAGTTTGATATTTTTCGGAATCGTAATACGCTCCTTCTGTTTGAACTGGTTCAAAACCAACTCGCGAGCAAATTTTCCGCTATCTGGGGTGAAGTTTTCACAGACCGCAGGAAGCTTTTCTTTTTGAATGGAGAGGAGTTGTCCTACGTGTGTAGGAGTTAACTCGAATTTCTTTCCAAACATCATTGCTGCCACGTAGGGAGGGTACATCATTTTCCAGAACAATTCATCCTTGAATCCGAACTTGATCCCTTTAACAGGAGCCGGATTCATTAGGATGATGTTCTTAATATTGTGTTCCGCTGGAAGCTCTTTCATTGCTTCAAGAATCACAACGCAGCCTGCGCTGTGACCAACGATCGTTGTTTCGTCGGTCGGGTGAATGTTTTCTTTCAAATTTTTCACACGACTTTTAAGATCCATTCCACAATGACGCAGAACAGTGAGGCGTTCGAAGCGTTCTTGGAGCTTCTCTCCAATCGGTCCATCTGGGTTGAACCAGAGACCGGGGACAAATAAGGTTTTCAATATATTGATGGGATACATGATCTCCTACAGACCATAGGTGAAGGTACGGGAATCGTAAGGAGTAGGAAGTTCCTCACACGAAAACATTATATCACCATTAAGGTATAAAAGCAAGGTATATACCGAAAAACAATTGCAATATATGGATATTAAGCTTATGATTATATCTATGAAATCCCACAGTACTCTGACTAAATATACATATATGGCAGTACGAGCCATAATGTCTCCGTTTATAAAATCTATATGGGTAAAATCTCACTCGAATGTTCATCATATTAAAAAGCATAAAGAGGCAGGAATAATCGCAGCAAACCACCAAAGTATATTTGATTTCTTATGTTTGATCTCAGTGTCAGGAAGAAATATACATTTCCTATCTGCGGAGAAATTTTTTCACCATAAACTTTGGAAACCACTCATGCTTTCAACTGGTCAAATCAAAGTTGAAAGGAATGCGCATGATAAATCTGAAGTTCACGCAACAGTTGAAAAACATTTGTTTAAGAAAAATTTGATTGGAATTTTCCCAGAAGGAACACGATCTCATTCAGATACAGAAATGTTGAAAGCTTTTACTGGTGTGGCTCGCTATGCATTACAACATAATGTACCTGTAATACCTGTTGGAATTAAAGGAACACATCATATTCACAACAAGGCAAGTAAGAAAGTTAATTTTTCAAAAACTGCAGAGATAGTTGTTGGAGAACCAATGTATTTTGATCATCTTAAAGATGGTTACAAGGACCCTGTTGTTTTAGAAGAAGTGACGAGTGCTATTATGCGAGAAATTGCAAAACTTTCTGGAAAGACATATCCTCATTAAAATATAATATGATACAATCATCACATGTCAGCTTTTAGTCTCTCGAGCCTTATACTCAGTCTCACAACAATTCTATTTAGTGTTGTAGCATTCCAGTCTGATAGAGAAAATAAAGTAAACAGATACTGGTTCTATTTTTCGATCCCGTTTGCAGCATGGAGTATGGCACTGTATTTTCTTACAAGTGCATCAACTGCAGAAAGTGCATTTAAGTGGCAATATATTTTGGATGCATCCGCAGTCTGGATTCCTTCAACATATTTTGCCTTTGTTGCAACGCTACTTAGGTATAAAAAAACATATACAAGAACAATTTTGTATATTGTGAGTTTTGCGATGGCTATCCTCAGTTTCTCTCCTTTGTTCAAAGTTGGAATGGTCCAAAAGTTTGATTTCTTTTGGATTAATCCAGGACCACTTTATATTTTGTTCCCAATATTTTTTGCTAGTACTGTGATCTTAAGCGTATTTCATATTTGGAATACGTTGAAAAAGATCGAACCAGGAAGCACATACCGTTCTCAGTTGAAAAACACCCTTATCGTGTGCCTTATTGGATTTACTGCAGGTGGAACAAACTTTTTCCCGCAATTCTTTAATATATATCCTTTCGGAAACTATATCGTTATCTTATATATCATTGTGATGGTGTATGGAGTTATACGATATAAGGTATTGAGTCCAAAGGTGGTTACGGCGCAGCTGTTTACTTCTGCACTCATTCTTATTTCATTTATAGAAATAATCTTATCAGAAGGTGTGAGTCAAATTACATTTAAGATTGTAATCTTTATTTTTGTGGCAATCTTTAGTTGGTTGTTTATAAAAAGCGTAAAAGTGGAAATCAAAACTAAAGAGGAATTGCAAAAATCATCCGAACTCCTCGTTAAGAAAAACGCAGAACTCCACCGAATCTCAGAAGAAAAATCAGAGTTCGTATCTCTTGCATCACATCAGATTCGAGGACCGCTTACATCAATCAAAGGATATATCTCACTCCTTCGTGATGAGGATCTTGGTCCGGTATCTAAAGAAGCTAAAGAAGCACTCGGAGTTATGGAACTTTCGTGTACAACTCTTGCGTCTGTGGTAAATGATTACCTTGATGTAACTCGAATTGAACAAGGGAGAATGCATTACGACTTTGTGAATCTAGATCTACGAGAATTACTTCGAGAGTGTATGACAGAACTTGCTCCCTCATTTGAACGATCTGGATTGGCATGTGTTGATAATATTCCAAAAACTGATGAAGGAGGATTGTTTAACGTACGTGCAGATAGAACCAAGTTGAAGCAAGTTATCATGAATATTATTGACAACTCTATCAAGTACACACCAAAGGGAAGTATTACGATAACTGCATGCAGAAAAACAGATGGTATTGTACGGGTAGAAGTAAGTGATACAGGGGTTGGAATTTCAGCTGAAGTTATGCCAAAACTTTTCGTAAAATTCTCACGTGCGCCAGACGCTTCACAGGCAAACATTTTAGGGACTGGACTTGGACTCTTTATTGCAAAATCATTTGTTGAAGCTCATGAAGGACATTTGTGGGCAGAATCTGCAGGAGAAGGCAAAGGTTCTACGTTTATTATTGAGCTTAAGGGCATGTAATGTGCTTGTAAAAATTTTATAAATATAGTAATCTGAAAAAAGGTTGCGTTCCTGAAAGTGCACTACTTGATCAGTATGTACGAGAGGGTCCAAAACGGCCCAGACCTATGGCTAAATTGGCACACGCTAATGAATCCGAGGAGGAGTGTGTAAACGAAGTGCCGAAGGCTTCGGTGAAGCGTTTACAGGATCAAACTACTGACAAGCAAACAAGCTACTGATGTTGCCCCGGTAGATCCTTAACTCTCAGGCATACCTGAGCTCCTGGTATGGAACAAAACCGTCTCCTCCCTTCACGGGGAGGGGATCTTTTTTATTATATTTACTCAAATTCCTATGCTATAATCCCTCCATGGAACCCGCATCATCACACGACGAACGACTGGACCGTGTAAAAAAACTAGAAAGTATACAAGAAAAAGGAATCACTGCATTTGCCGACAAATTTGAGAGAAGTGATGTGTTGAATGATGCAAAACAAAAGGCCGAAGGAGCAGAAGTAAAAGTGTGTGGACGAATTGTCTTTTTACGAAATATGGGAAAGCTCGCATTCATTAAACTGCAAGATTTTTCAGGTCAATTACAGATCGTTGCTAAGGCTGATGTAATGGGAGAAACATTTGATGAATTAATAGATATGATTCATGTTGGTGATTTTGTTGGTGCAGAGGGAACAATTTTTACAACTCAAAAAGGTGAGATCTCAGTACTTGTGACTGGATTTACATTTCTTTCAAAATCATTGCGTCCACTCCCTGAAAAATGGCACGGACTTACTGATACAGAAACTGTATACAGAAAACGATATCTTGATCTTATTAGTAATCAGGAAACAATGGATAGATTTAAATTCCGTTCTGCTTTTTTACATGAACTTCGAAATTTCTATAACAAACATAATTTCGTAGAAGTTGATACACCAGTTCTGCAAACATCTGCTTCTGGTGCTTTAGCTAAACCTTTTATAACTCACTACAATGCACTTGATATGGATGTGTATCTTCGAATTGCGCCAGAGATTTACCTTAAGGAAGCAATTGTAGGGGGATTTGATCGAGTATTTGAAGTTGCTCGAGTATTTCGAAATGAGGGAATGGACGCGTCTCATTTACAAGAATTTACGATGATAGAGCACTATGCGGCGTACTGGGATTACAAAGATAATATGAAGTTTACAGAGGAAATGTTTACGGAAATTATTGGGAAACTTCGAGGTACTATGGAAATTCAGTGTATGAATAGAGACGGAGAACTCGTGACAGTTGATTTAACGCCACCGTGGGATAGAAAAACATTTAGAGAATTATTAATTGCAGATTGTGGAATTGATATTGATTTGTATCCTGATACAGAAACTCTAAAAGCTGCTATCCAAAAATTAAATATTCAGATTAAAGATATTGATACACTTGGGCGGGGAAACATGATTGACTCATTGTACAAAAAAGTTTCTCGACCAAAACTCGTGAAGCCTACGTTTTTGACGCATCATCCTATAGATATTTCTCCTCTTGCTCGAAAGAACGATGAGAACGGAGAAGTAACAGATAGATTCCAACTAGTGTTAAACGGCTGGGAAATTGTAAATGCATACAGTGAGTTGGTTGATCCAATTGATCAAGCCGAACGATTTGCAAAGCAGGGAGAATTTAGAGATGCGGGGGATGATGAAGCGATGCAAAAAGATGATGAATATGTAGAGGCGATGGAACATGGAATGCCTCCAATGTCAGGATGGGGAATGGGGGTTGAGCGTGTGATCGCCTTGCTTACAAATCAGCCAAACCTACGAGATGTGATATTGTTTCCATTATTGAAACCTAAACAATAAAAACTATATGAAAAATATTATTTTATCAGGAGTACGACCAAGTGGAAGACCGCATATTGGAAATTATTTTGGTGCAATGCGACAATTTGTGGAAATGCAAAACGAGCACAAAAGTGCTGATAAGTTTTTTATGGTTGCAGACATGCATACGCTTGACGCCAATAAGGGTGAAGCAATGAGACAAGCAAGTCTTGACATCATACTTGACTATTTAGCTATTGGAATTGATCCAAAGAACTCTACGTTGTTTATTCAGTCAGCAGTACCTGCTCATTCTGAACTGGCAATGATTTTCTCTTACTTGATGACGGTACCATACTTGATGCGAGGACATTTATATAAAGACGCAGAGGCGAAAGGGAAAGAAGTATTAGCCGGAACGTTTCTGTACCCAGTGCTTATGGCTGCAGATATTCTCCTGTACGGAACAACTCATGTGCCAGTAGGAATTGATAATAAACAGCATGTTGAGATTGCTCGAGACGTAGTACGAAAATTTAATCATGAGTATGGAGAATATTTTGTAGAACCAAAAGAGATTTTAATTGCCGATGCACAACTTGTACCTGGAATCGATGGAAAGAAAATGAGTAAGAGTTATGGAAATACAATCCCATTGTTTTCTACTCGAGAAGAAATTCAAAAACTGGTAATGAGTATCGTGACTGACTCTGGATCCGATGTTCCAACTCACGTCTACAACATTCATAAACTTATCAAGACTGAGGCTGAGCTTGCACCACTTTATGAGTTACATAAAGGAAAGTATAAAGCTTTAAAGGAGGCACTTATAGACGATCTTGATGCATTTATAAAACCTTTAAGAGAAAGACGAGAAAAGCTTGCGAAGAATATGAAGGTAATTTTGAAAGTTGTAGAAAAGGGAAATAAGCAGGCAAATAAAGTTGCACTTAAGAGAATTAAAGAGATAAAAAAGCTTTGTGGATTGAGTGCATAATATTTGACACCTATGCTATAATCCAAGTATGAAAAAAACATACATTTGGATTGGAATTATTGTAGTTATCGGATTAGTCTTGTTAAGTTCGTATAACGGACTTGTAACTTCACGAGAAGAATATACAAGCAAGTGGGCACAAGTTGAAAATCAGTATCAAAGAAGATTTGATCTTATTCCTAACCTTGTAAACTCTGTTCAAGGAGTTATGAAGCAGGAAACAGAAGTATTCACAGCTCTTGCTGAGGCTCGAACACGATACAGCGGGGCGGCAACTCAAGCTGATAAAGTGCAGGCAGCAAATCAAGTAGAATCATCACTATCTCGACTACTAGTTGTAATGGAAAATTATCCACAACTACGATCTATCGAGGCAGTTCAGACTCTGATGGTAGAACTGGCAGGAACTGAAAACAGAATTGCGGTTGAAAGACAAGGATACAACTCTGTGATTCAAAGTTATAACTTAAAGGTAAAGAGACTCCCTGGATCTATATTTGCTGCGATGTTTGGATTTGACGCACAGCCATACTTTGAAGCTGCAGGAGGAGCTGATGTAGCACCAGAAGTTAATCTATAAAATACACTATGAAAAAACTGCTATACATTACCATATTGAGTGTATGCAGTTTTTTTGTTGTAGATGTCTCTGCGCAAGGTGTTGATATGAAGTTGAGTATGTTTGTCACAGATACTGCAAACATGATTCCTGACGACGTACAGGCTGTTATAGAGAGTAAGCTGGCTTCATTTAACGCATCTACATCGAACCAGATAGTTGTGGTAACAATTCCTAAACTTCCATCGGATCAGACTATTGAGACATTTGCATATGAGCTGTTTCAAAATAATGAAATTGGGCAGAAGGATAAGAATAATGGATTATTGTTTTTGATTTCGCTTGAAGATAGAAAGAATAGATTTGAAGTTGGTTATGGGCTTGAAGGGGTAATGCCAGATTCATTGACGGATATTATAAGAAGGGAAAATGTAACACCGGCTTTTCAAGCTGGAGATTATGGGAAGGGGGTGAATGATGCTGTTGATAGAATGATTGATATTGTGTCGCGTGGTGAGGCATATGTGGCGGATGAGGGGTTAAATGTGAATCCGAGTGATTGGTTTGGTGTTTTATTTTTCATATTCTTTATACTTTCTTCACTTGTGACAGTTATTGTTTCAATTCTTGTGGCAATGTCAAAATCTAGATCTGTATGGTTAGGGTTTTTTCTGGGGCTTATACTTTCTGTAGTGTTGTTTATTATTACTCAAACAGTATTTGTCTTTATTATTGCATTACTCGGGTTGATTGTGGATGCGTTCTTTTCTGGTAAATCATCTTTTTCAGAGAAAATACTGGATGCACTGCAAAAAAGTATAAAAAAATCTAGGGGTGGAGGTGGATTCTGGGGAGGGATGTCAGGATCGGGAGGAAGAAGTGGTGGGGGTGGAGGATTTTCAGGAGGAGGTGGAAGTTCCGGTGGAGGAGGGAGTAGTGGAGGGTGGTAAGAATTAAATTTTAGTGTCATAAAAATTCTTCACAACAAAATACATAGCTTTTAATACGCAAAAAGGATATAGTTAAGTTACTTAAGTATCTACTTAAGTACTATAAACTTTTAATAATTAAATTAATATCCAAAACTATGTCAAAAGAAACTACAATAACAATCATAATTATCGTTATACTTGGAATTATCGGATTAGTTCTATTGAACAAAGACGATAAAATGATGGAATCAAACAGTATGATGAATAATTCTATGATGGATAATAATAGTGGTGAAGTGATGACAAGAGAAGAAGGGGTGATGGTTGGTGGAGCTATGATGGTGAAAAGTAAAGATATTGTAGATAATGCTATGAATGCAAGTAATGTAACAACAGTGGTTGCAGCTGTTAAAGCAGCTGGATTGGTTGATACATTAAAGAGTGCTGGACCATTTACGGTTTTCGCTCCAACAAACGCTGCCTTTGCAAAACTTCCAGCAGGAACAGTTGAAACTTTGGTAAAACCAGAGAACAAAGCAAAACTTACAAATATCCTTACGTACCACGTTGTAGCAGGAAGATATACTTCAGCAGATCTTAAGGATGGGATGATGCTTAAAACAGTTCAGGGTGAGTCACTTAAGATTGGAAAATCAGCTAGCGGACAACTTACTGTTAATGGAACAGCAATGGTTGAGACAGCAGATGTAATTTCTTCGAATGGAGTTACATTTGTGATCGACTCTGTGTTGATGCCAACTAAATAGTATTGTTGTTTGAATCAAGATCAATCGATTATGACGTTTGGTCTTGATGATTAACAACATTATAATAAACATATGATATTACTACTTATTTCATTTATCGCAGGAGTTCTCACAATACTTGCCCCATGTACACTGCCAATTCTACCGATTATTATTGGAAGTACTGTATCTGGAGTAAATAACAGAAAGAAAGCATTTGTTATTGCAGGCTCTCTTGCAGCATCGATTATTATTTTTACTCTCATTCTGAAAGTAAGTACTGCGTTTATTGATATTCCTCCAACAGTTTGGGCAATAATTTCCGGAACAATTATTATTGTATTTGGATTGATCAGTTTGTTTCCAAATCTGTGGGATAGACTTCGTTTTGTAAATAAACTCTCCTTGAAGTCAAACAAGGTAATGAATATCGGTTCAAATAAAGAGAGTACGTACGGTGACATTATTATTGGAGCATCTTTAGGTCCAGTATTCTCAACATGTAGTCCAACATATTTTGTTATTTTAGCAACAGTATTGCCACAATCATTTTTATTTGGACTACTTTGCCTTGTGGTATATACGATTGGTTTATCGGGAATGCTTCTCCTTATTGCGTTTGTAGGACAAAGGTTTGTTGGTAAGCTTGGAAATCTGGCAGATCCTAACGGATGGTTTAAAAAAGGACTTGGTGTTCTGTTTATTATTGTTGGAGTGGGAATCATGTTTGGAATAGATAAGAAGATTCAAAGAAGTATTCTTGATGCTGGATTGTTTGATGTTACAAAAGTTGAACAGAAAATCTTATCACTAGATAAAAAGAATAATTCTGAAGTTATTGGAACCGTGGCACCAGAACTTGTGAGTCCAGATGGGTATATAAATACTGATGGTCAGCCAATAACTATTGCAGAGTTTAAGGGTAAAAAAGTGATTCTCCTTGATGTGTGGACGTATAGTTGTATTAATTGTCAGAGAACGCTTCCGTATGTAAACGCGTGGTATGAAAAATATAAAGATAAAGGATTAGTTGTGATAGGCCTTCATACGCCAGAATTTGCATTTGAAAAAGTTGAGAAAAATGTAGAAGAGGCAGTTCGAAAATTTAACGTAAAACATCCAGTAGTGTTGGATAACTCATATCAGACTTGGAATGCATATGGAAATCAATATTGGCCACGAAAATATTTGATTGATGAAGAGGGGAATATCGTATATGACCATATTGGTGAAGGTGAATATCTTGAAACAGAGAGAGCAATTCAAATGGCATTGCTTAAATTAAATGCTACGAGACCTGAAATAAAGATTCCAACTGATATCGTAAATCCTAATAATGTGATGAACTATGAGTCTTCAAGAGTGAATAGTAAGGAGGTGTACTTTGGTTCTGCAAGAAACTTGGTTCTTGAAAATGGTAAAGCTGGAGTGTTGGGTACTCAGACATTTGTAATCCCACAGACAATAATTAAAAATAAACTGTATCTAGAAGGAACATGGAATTTTACTCCGGAATCAGCCATGTCAAAAACTAAAGGAAAAATTTTGTACAAGTATGATGCAAGAAGTGTATATATGGTTGCAAGTTCAGAGAAACCAATTACAACTGAGATATATATAGATGGAAAAAAGGTGAAAGATATTGTGATTCAGGCAAATGAACTATATACACTAGTTGATGGAAATGAATATGGAGAACATACGCTTGAGATTCGAACAGGTTCTCCAGGACTTGAAGCATTCACATTTACATTCGGTTAATTAATGCACATATATATGCAATCAAAATTCATCAAAATAATACTTATAGTCATAGTTATTGTTCAACTCGGTTTTATTGTGTCAAGAATACACAAAAATCCTTCAGAAGTTAAAAGTGTAGATTCTTCACTCACTCCAGCACAATATGCAGTTCTTAAAGAAGGTGCAACAGAGCGTCCGTTTACGAGTGATCTACTATATGAAAAACGAAAAGGAACATATGTAACTGCTGACTGTAACGAACCAGTGTTTAGATCAGAACAAAAGTTTGAAACAGGAACAGGATGGCCAAGTTTCTGGGCTCCGATTGCATCAAGTTCTGTAGAAGAACGGGCAGATGGGGATAGAACAGAGATTATTTCTGCAAAATGTAAAAGCCACCTTGGACATGTATTTAATGATGCTCCTCAAACTCCAACAGGACTTCGATATTGTATTAATGGTCTTGCCTTAAAATTTATACCTGATACGATACAGTAAATTATGTTTGATCTCGTTAAAAAAATACAAACTGCAATAAAGCATCGAACTACCTATAGGGTAGGTCTTTTGCATGCAAAAGTGTATAGACTTTTAAAAGTGATCACTGGTGAAAAGTTGCTTGAGCATAATATATCCACAATTGATTGGGCACTCCTTGGAATTTTATATGATGACGAAAAAGGTTTAAGGTTCAGTGCATTGTCAGATGAATTGATTGTAGAACCTCCTTTTGTTACTGTGTTAGTTCGTGAGTTAACGAAAAAGGAGTTGGTAGAAACTAAGTCTGATCCACTAGATAGTAGAGCTAAGAATGTGTTTATAACTGCTAAAGGAAGAAAGTTTGTTGAGAAAGTTGAAGTTGAATTAAGGGTCCATATGAAATTTTTAGCGAAAGGGATTCCGAAAACTGATTTGATCACGCATTTGTCTGTGATTGAGAAGATGATTGAGAATGGAGGGGGACGGTAGGAGGTAAAATAAAAACACACTAGAGGATTCTCCTCTAGTGGTTTGTTTGTGATATTGAGAAAGAATTAAAATCCACTCCATGAATGACCAGGAACTTTTCTTTCAGCTGCTTCTTTAGTCTCACAGTAAAAAGTTTCCTCATATTCAGAACCTTCAGGTTGATCTTTGTAATACTTTTGGATCATGACTGTAACAACCCAAATATATACCTCTGAAATTACTTCTCTTTTTGTTAAGCCCTTTTCATATTTCCCATCGATCCATGTTTTCAGGGTTTGAACTACTTTTTTGATCTTTCTTTCTGGTGAATGTTTGATTTTCGTGATTTTGGAACAGTAATCTGATTTGCGTTTATTGTCTTCGTAAAGTTGAATAAATGCCCCGAGCATATTTTTAAAGGTTAAAGGTGCTTATTTAAAATATCATTCCTTAGTAATTTTGTCAACTTTCGCACCAAAACAAAAATAATCATCAAAACCCAACATTCCCACACAAAACCCCCGTAATGTCTATTTGCAAATCCCATGAAGTGGTATAAAATGGTATCAAGTGGGATAAAGTGGTAGACCACTTAAAAAGCATATGTTCATAGGAGAATTTACACACACATTAGATGAAAAAAAACGTTTATCACTTCCTTCTAAGTTCAGAAAAGAGCTTGGAAAGAACGTTATAATCACACACGGTCTCGACAGCTGTCTGTTCATGTTTACATTGAGTGAGTGGGCAAATATCGCCGCTCAACTTGGAAAAATGTCCATGTTGAATCCTGATACGAGAGCTTTCAACCGAATTATGCTCGCAGGAGCAGTAGAAGTTGAAGTTGATAGTGCAGGAAGAATATTGATGCCAGATTTTTTGAAAGATTATATGGGACTAGATGCATCGGGAGATAAGAAAAGTTCTCAAAAACTTGTATTTACCGGAGTTCATACAAGAGTTGAGATTTGGGAGGAGAAGAAGTGGAAAGTGTATAAAGAAAGAATTTTGAAGGAAGCTGATAGCCTCGCTGCAAAATTAGGAGAAATTGGTGTACTCTAAGCAACTATATGACACGACACATTCCAGTATTACTGAAAGAAATTACAGAACTATGTGCAGACTCAAAGATTCACTTAGACTGTAACTTTGGAGACGGAGGACATGTAGAAGAACTTCTTGTACAAAATCCAAACGTCCATGTACATGCAATAGATGCAGATGAGAACGCAATAGAACGAGCCCAGAACTTTTTACAACAAAACAAAAAGATTACATCTTTAAAAGATCGATTAACGATTCACAAAGGAAATTTTGGAGAATTGGAACCATTGATTGGAAAAGAGCATGAAGGAACATTTGACAGTATCTTGTTTGATCTCGGACTAAGTACATATCAACTTGGTCCATCTGAAAGAGGGTTTTCATTCAAATATGACGAGCCTCTAGATATGAGATTCTCAACAGATGTACTGACAGATGAACAAGGGGACATACTTACTGCATACGATATTGTAAACAGTTGGTCACCAGACAACATTGCACTTATCCTTCGAACATATGCAGAAGAACAGTCTGCTTGGAAGATTGCCAAAGCAATCGAGGCGGCACGAGAAATCAATCCAATCAAGACTTCAAAACAACTAGCGGACCTAATCGAAAGCGTTGTAAAAAGAAAAGGGGGAATCCATCCAGCAACTAAAACATTTCAAGCTATTAGAATCACTGTAAATGGTGAACTACAAGTTCTTGAGAAGGGGTTGGAATATGCACAGAAACTTCTTGCTCCTGAAGGAAAAATAATCGTCATAAGCTACCACAGTCTTGAAGACAGAATTGTTAAGAATATGTTTAAGAAATATGAAGAGGAAGGGTTAGGGATACGCTTGAATAAAAAAGTTATACTGCCTACCGCGACTGAGATCGAATTAAATCCGAGATCACGAAGCGCAAAACTAAGAATATTTAAAAACAAATGAAAAAAAATATATATAAATTACTAGCAAAAATTAACCGAACTTCCGCGTTATTTTCATTAATAATACTTCTCTCATGTACGTATATTGTGTGCGTATATAAAACAGTGACTATTGCTTCACATTATGAAAGAGAACAAATTGCTTTTTCAGAACTACAGGCAGTAGTTGGTCAGAAAGAACATGAATATATTCAAAAAACTTCTACAATTGATGTAGAAACTGCACTCGCGCTTGGGTATGAAAGAAGTACAGGGGCAGTTGCATATATTGATACTGTGAAGGATGTTGCATTGGCTGTTCGATAAATTTATATTGTATGAACGTTTTTATCTTTAGAGCTCGTATTATATCTCTATTATGTCTTTGTGCTGGTTTTGTTTTAATTTTTAGATTGTATGTTGTGCAAGTTGCGCGTCATGAGACCTACGTGGACCTTGCAGATAAGCAATATGTAAAAAAGACAAATGCATTTGTAGACAGAGGGAGTATTTATGTAACCACCAAAGATGGTGTTGCAGTTGCTGTTGCGACAGTAAGGTCGAACTACGTGTTGTATATCAATGCTAAATCTTTTCATGTACTTGTTTCAAAAAATGGATATAAAAATAAGGATGGACAGGTGATTACCTCTGTGGGAGATGCTTTGTCTGATTTGCAAGTTAGAATAGTTGCTGCGCTAGGCACAACGTCAAAACCTGTTAACTCTGATTCTTTTGCGGGCATCAAAAACAAACCACAAGATCCATATGAAGAGATAACTGAAGACATATCAGAGGAGCAGGTTACGAAAATCAAAGAATTAAAACTATCCTATCTCGGGGTTGCGAAAGAGAAAGATAGATATTATCCAGGAGGTGATCTAGCGCCACACGTGATTGGCTTGCTTGGATACAAAGGTGATTCACTTGCAGGTCGATATGGTTTGGAGAAACAATATGAGAAAACTCTAGTGAGAGGAAATTCAGCATACACAAACTTTTTTGCTGAGCTATTTTCTGGAGCAAAAAAAATCATAGCAGATAGCGGTAATCTTGAAGGCGATGTATACACGACAATCGAGCCTACGGTTCAAAAAGAATTACAGCAGACAGTTGCTGCAGTACAAGCAAAACAAAGCTCAGATTTGACTGGAGCAATTATCATGGATCCGTATACTGGAGAAATTTTTGCTCTCGCACAAACTCCTACCTTTAATCCTGAAGACACAAAAAAGATTACTGATATTTCTATTTATAAAAATGACATGGTTGAAAGTTCTCATGAAATGGGATCTATTATCAAACCACTGACAATGGCTGTTGGAATTGACACAGGAAAAGTTCACGCGCAGACAACCTATAATGACGAAGGGTTTGTAAAAGTTCGAGATAGAACGATGTATAACTTCGATAAAAAAGGACGAGGTGTTATTACATACCAAGAAGCATTATCAAAATCTTTGAACACTGGATTCATCCGTATTGCACAACTTGTCGGAAATGACACACTTACAAAATACTTTAAGAGTTTTGGATTAGGGGAGAAAACAAATATCGATTTACCAGATGAGTCTGCACCACTTACTAAGAACCTCGACAAAGGCGATGTAGAGCACGCTACAGCATCTTTTGGACAAGGTATTGCTATGACACCGGTTGGAACCATCCGTGCGCTCTCAGTGCTTGCAAATGGGGGTCATTTGATTAATCCGCATGTAGTACAAAAAGTAAAACATTCAGTTGGAACTTTTGATACAACACCTATTCTAAAGCTAGATCCAGACAAAGCTGTGCTTAAAGCTTCTACGATTGATGAGATTCGAAGTATGTTGGTAGAAAATGTTGATAAGGCACTTCTTGATGGTAAAAGAAAAAATCCACGATACTCGATTGCAGCCAAAACAGGAACTGCTCAGATTGCATCACAGAACGGGGGATACATAGAAGGAAAAAATATACATACGTTCATTGGGTTCTTTCCGGCTTATAAGCCACGATTTATTGTCTTTATGTACACGGTTGATCCAAAAGTGAGTCAATATTCATCTGAATCACTTGCAAATTCATTCTTGGACCTTACAGATTTCTTGATCCAATATTATGAACTTCCACCAGACAGATAGAAGAGCTGGTAAAAATTTGAAAATTGTAGTACTATAGAGCCTTACTCAAAATAAATTACAATTATGATAAAGACACACGGAAGAAAATCTAAAATTATTGCAAAAATTGCAGACAACAATGCAGCACCAGAATACATTACAAAGCTTATTGATGCTGGAATCGATGTAACATGGCTTAACACCGCTCACCAAGGTGAGGAAGAGGCTATTGGTGTAGTTGCAAATATTAGAGCAGCTTCTGATTCAAAAATGTGTATTCTCCTAGATACAAAAGGTCCAGAAACAAGAACTAAGGGTGTAGAAATTCCTTTCGAAGTGAAAAAAGGAGACCACGTAATCTTTACAGGAGATTTAACAAAGACAGGAGAAATGATTATCGGAGTTGATTATCCAAATTTTCATAATGAAATTCCAGTAGGAGAACTTATTAGTTATGACGATAACTCAATTTCATTTATAGTAGAAGAAATTGTTGAAGGAGGACTTAAGTGTGTTGTGCAAAATAGTGGTCTTATTAAGACAAAGAAAAGTTTAAATATTCCAAACGTACATATAAATTTACCTTCACTTACTCCTAAAGATGTTGGATTTATTCACTTCTGTGCAAAAAATAATATCGACTTCATCATTCACTCATTTGTACGAAATATACAAGATTTAAATGATATTAAAGATATTCTTGCAGCATACCCTGATTATAAAGGTGAGATTATTGCAAAAATTGAAAACAGAGAAGGGTTTGATAACAGAGAAGAGATCCTGGACAATTGTGCAGGACTTATGGTTGCGAGAGGTGACCTTATGGCCGAAGTACCATTAGAAGAACTTCCATACATGCAAAAGAAAATGGTTGAATCTACACTTAAAAAAGGAAAATATTGCATTGTTGCAACTCAGGTTCTTAAGAACATGGTTAAAAATCCTTCACCAACTCGAGCAGAGGTGTGTGATATTGGAAATGCCGTACTTGATGGAACTCATGGAATTTCTATGAGTGACGAAACTGCATTTGGAGACTATCCAGTTGAGGCCACAACAGTAATGCACCGAGTTATGAAATACACAGAAGATAAACGAGATGAATTGGTTCATTTTACAGCAGAGCCGACTTTGAATACTCCAGAATTTACATGGGCAAAAGAAGTGGTGTCAAAAGCAAAAACAGAAGGTGTAACTGCAATTGTAACTAAAGTATCATTAGCAGCCAACAAAGCATTGTCAGCATATCATCCAACAGCTGTAGTATATGCTGGAACAGATGATATTATGGATTATCGAAACATGGCACTTGGATATGCACTTAAAGCCGTTCTTACAAACGGAGAGTCAGTAGTTGAGATAAAAAACATGATTGAGCTTCCCTCGACAGGTAAAGTTATGCTTTGTGAAGAGGTTGACGGAAAACTTTCTCACTCAATACTATAATTTGACTCGCATGCTATAATGGTTGATGTGAAAACAGCCATGCATAAAACTCACATAAAATCACCGTATGTTCAACTAGAGCAAGGTGATTTGTTGTTTATGCAGGAGTCTCCTCAATATAATCAGAAAACTCAAACTAAGTATGTCTTAAAAGTGAAAGATATGCCTGCAGAAGATAAACCCCGAGAAAAACTTTTGCTGTCTGGTCCTTCCTCTCTCACGTTAGTCGAATTGCTGGCTGTTGTTTTAATGCAAGGTACAAAAAAAGAAGATGTACTCAGTATTGCAGAGCGTATTGTAAAAGAATACGGTCAAAGTGCATTAACTACAAACAAAGACGCTGCAGTAATGGCTCGAGAGCTTGAGATACCTCTTGTTAAGGCTTGTCAGATTGTTGCAACAGGAGAGATTGGGAGAAGGCTGTTTAGTAAAAATTTTAGTGGTTTAGCAACTATTCGTACTGCTGAAGACGTGTATGCATATGCAGCTGACATGAGAATGTTACCAAAAGAACATTTACGAGGACTGTATTTGGATACACATCATAAAATTATTCATGATGAGGTTTTATCAATTGGCACCATTAACGCAAGCATGATACATCCTCGAGAAGTATTTAAACCTGCGATAGAATACGGAGCTGCTGCAATTATTTTAGTTCATAATCATCCATCAGGGGTAAGTACACCAAGTGTTTCTGATAAAGCTATTACAGAACAGATAGTGTTGGCAGGGAAGGTGCTAGGTATAAGCCTTCTGGATCATGTTGTAGTTACTCGAGATTCATTTACTAGTGTTCCAGTTCAATATGAATAATTCACCCACACAAGGTACTCTATATATTATTGCGACTCCTATTGGAAATATGCAGGATATTACACTGCGCGCAATCCAAACTTTGAAAGAGGTTGATGTTGTGTGTGCAGAAGATACTCGTGTGACATCAAAACTGTTAAAGGCGCTTGAGTTGCCTATGAAGAAGCTTGTATCAGTCAATGAATTTGCGGATGCTTCAAAAATAAAACATGTTATTGATGCGCTCGGAGAAGGTAAAAATGTGGCATTCGTTTCAGATGCGGGAACTCCAGGAATATCAGATCCAGGATCTTTTCTGGTGGCTCAAGTTCGTGAAGCAGGATATTCAATCATTCCTATAGGTGGAATTTCAGCTGTTACAACAGCATTGTCAGTTGCAGGAATTCGAGAGACACCTTTTGTATTTTACGGCTTTCTACCTCACAAAAAAGGTCGCCAGAAGCAGTTAGATGAGCTATTGGGTCTTGATATGACCATTGTGCTATATGAATCACCTCATCGAGCAATGAAGCTTTTTGAAGAGTTGAAACAAAGAGAGACTGATGCATATAAGATTCAGGTTACTGTATGTAGAGAATTGACTAAAATATACGAAGAAGTACGTCAAGGCGGTCCTCAAGATATGATCGAACACTATACAGATAAGCCAGATACTTTGAAGGGAGAATTTGTTTTGATTGTACGTAAAATCACGGTATGATTAGGAGCATATGAAATTTTTTACAGGTTTAGTGACTACAGTGCTATGTATATGTCTCGGAATATTTGGTATCAATTATCTTGTGAGAAATTATTCATTCGACATGGCCTTTGCTGGAAATGCAATTTCAGCAAGTAAAGTTGAAGCAGAAGAAATTCTACCTGCCACTTCTACTCCAATAGAAGAACCTGTTGCTCCACCTAAAGATATACATTTACCAACTCCAGAACACGTGCGAGGGTTGTATGTGAGTTCATATAGTTTTATGGATAAGAGTTTTCAAAAACGTCTTGACACTATGATTGACAATACAACTATTAACGCAATTGTTGTTGATATTAAAGACGCACCCGGAACTGTTTTATTTGACATAGGACTTGATGTTCCTTGTGTAAATCCTTTGATGGATATGGCAAAATTAGAAGAGAGATTGGATTATTATCAGCAAAAGGGAATTTATACCATTGCACGAGTGGCAGTGTTTCGAGATGCTTGTTATGTAAAACAACACCCTGAGCTTGCAGTTATGAATGTATCAGGTGCAGCTTGGAGAGATAATGGGGGACATTACTGGCTTTCACCACATGAAATGCAGACAAAAGAATATATTAGAGATATGGCTCGCGCTGTATATGATAGAGGATTTGATGAAGTACAATTTGATTATGTTCGATATCCGTCAGATGGAAAAATGGGTGCACTTGCATATGAATATGTGGAAGGTGCAGGCAAAGGTTTGGCAACTTCTACAACAGCTAGTAAGGTAAATGAAGCAAAACGAAGAGCGACATTGAAATCTTTTTTCCAGTATATGAGAACCGAGCTTGCAGGAATTCCTCTTTCAGCTGATGTGTTTGGAATGGTGCTCACAAACAATGATGATTTGAGTATTGGGCAGCACATGGATGATATTGCACCATATGTAGATTATATTTCTGGAATGATTTATCCATCTCACTTTGGAAAGCAATGGAATGGAATTTCTAATACGCATACGAATCCATACCAAACTGTATATGATTCATCGAAGATGGGATTGGAAAAACTGGTGAAAAATAATATAAGTTCTTCAACTGCTCGACAAATGTCTCGACCATGGCTTCAAGACTTTAGTATTTATGGAGTTGTGTATAATGCTCCCGAAGTAAAAGCGCAGATTAAAGCGTTGGCGGATTTGGGTATTTACAACTTCTTGTTATGGAATGCATCGAACCGGTATACCGCTGGGGTGTTGGATAAGTAGGAAAAATGTACTATATTTGTATTATGGCATTAGAACTAAATGAACAGCTTACACCAAGGGTTAAAGTCAGTACAACCCAAAACCCATGGTTGGTAAATCGTCTTGTAAAGTGGGGAGTTGTTAATAATGAAGTTCACGCAAGAATCCTACTGGTTTTATTTACAATGTTTGTATTTTTACTATCGATATGTATAGTTTGGAATGCTTTATCGGAAGATTATCAAGTGCCACCACCATTAGAAATGGATTCAAAAGTAAATCGTAATTAGTATGAGAAAGCGCGCATTAAAAAAAGGATTTACATTAATTGAATTATTAGTAGTTATTTCTATAATTACTCTACTTGCTTCTATAGTGATAGCTAGTTTGACTTCTGCTCGTAAAAAAGCATCAGTTGCAACTTTCATTCAAGAAGTGAAGCAATTTCAGGCTGGTATGGAGTTGTACAGAACTGGTAATTCAACATACTACGTAAGTCCATATACTACCACAGTTCCACATTATGACCCGTATGTAAGAAGTGCAGAAAACGCACCTTTTACTGCTTTCAAGAACGCTGTTTCTCGACAAATATCTGTGGCTGAGCTGGAAATTATTTCTTCTACGGCAAATACATTTCATTATATTGATGGTCAAAATGCTGAATTTTATGCAGGTTTTTCATATGAGTTTTGTGGCGGTGTACGGGCTCCAAGAAATGGATATTTGGTATTTTTTGTTTCGCCCTTGGAATTGCCTCTTTTGAGATGGGGAGGAGATAGTAACTATTACTGTTTTACAAATATATAAGGAGTGTCTCCATTACGGATATACAATGGTGTTAAAATGCTGTATAATGCGCCTATATGGCAAAATCTAACTCTAAACCTGGTGTAAAGAAGACTCCTGCTCCAGTTCAGGTAAAAGTGGTAGCAAAAAAGGTGCAGAGCACACTTGTTCACTCTCAGGACATGATTACTATTCGAGGTGCGAGAACGCATAACCTTAAGGATATCTCTTTACAGATTCCTCGAAATCAAATGACTGTAATCACAGGTCTTTCAGGGTCAGGAAAATCATCACTCGCTTTTGATACTATTTTTGCTGAGGGACAGAGACGATATATTGAATCACTTTCATCATACGCACGACAGTTTTTACGACAAATGCAAAAGCCGGATGTTGATGAAATCTCTGGATTGTCACCAGCTATTTCTATCGATCAAAAATCACGATCAAATAACCCACGATCAACAGTTGCAACCATTACTGAAATCTATGACTACCTTAGAATTTTGTATGCACGAGTTGGAAAGCCACATTGTTTAGTGTGTGACAGAGAAATCAAGAAACTTTCAAAAGAAGAGATTATTGATACGATTCATCGAGTAGTAAAAGGAATCGATGCGAAAGCTCATGTAAATATTAACGACGTAGAAGCATCAGAGAAAAAAACAAAGAAGAAAAAGGAGATTCTAGGAGTGGAGATTGACCATGAGACATTTAAAATATACGCACCATTAGTAATTGGAAGGAAGGGTGAGTATTATCAAATGCTCTATGATTTACTTGGTAAGGGATACGAAGAAGTTCGAGTTGACGGAAAAGATCATAAACTTCGAGAAAGAATTACTCTTGATAAAAACAAGAAGCATGATATTGATGTGCTTGTTGATACATTTTATATATCAGAAATCGAAGCTCCATCTCAAAGTTTTACAGAGCGGTTGAACGAGTCTATTGAACGAGGGCTTGGAGAAAGTGAAGGGTTGCTTCGAATTAATGCGAACGGTGAAGAACATCTGATCTCTTCTAAGTTTATGTGTCCGTATGACGGTTTTTCATTTCCAGAAATTGAACCACGATTGTTTTCTTTCAACTCACCGTACGGAGCATGTCCAGAATGTAACGGACTAGGGACAGATAGTTTCTTTACAGCACGAATCTGTAAGGTATGTAATGGTGCACGACTTCGACCTGAAGCTCTTCGGGTTCTTCTTACTGATGGAAATAAAAACGTTGTTGAATTTACAAAAATGACAATCCAAGAAGCTGTTGATTATATGCTTGGTTTAAAGTTGAGTCCTATTGATCAAGAGATTTCACAAGTGATTACGAAAGAAATTTTGGCACGACTCGAATTTCTTCAAGAAGTTGGATTGGATTACCTTGGGCTTGATAGACGTGCGAACACACTCTCAGGAGGTGAAGCTCAGCGAATTAGACTTGCCTCACAGTTGGGTTCTGGTCTTGTTGGAGCCATGTATGTGCTTGATGAGCCAACGATTGGTTTGCATCAACGAGATAATGACAGATTGATCAAAACGCTCGTACAACTCAAAGATATGGGTAATACAGTGATTATTGTAGAACATGATGAGGATACTATTCTAGCTTCGGATTATCTAGTGGATATAGGACCTGGAGCAGGGGTGCGAGGTGGAAATGTAGTGGTTGCGGGCGAGCTTAAGAAACTTCTTAAGGATCCAATTAAATCCCTTCCAGTTGATAGAACTGTCGCGGACCCAGATTCGTTTACCGGTTCTTTAACGTTGGATTATCTCCGAGGTGAGCATGAAGTTGAAGTACCAAAAACAAGACGAAATACTGATAAAGGAATGATAAAGATTGCTGGAGGACAAGTGAATAATATTAAGAATTTAAATGTAGAAATTCCTCTTGGAAAACTTGTGACAGTTACTGGAGTGTCAGGATCTGGAAAATCTTCTTTCGTGTATGAGATCTTGTATAAAAACTTGCTTGGAAGACTTGATCGAGATCATCGAACTGCTCAGATATATAACTGTGCAACATTTACTGGAACAGAATATCTAGGACGAACTATTCTTATAGATCAATCACCAATTGGACGAACTCCACGTTCAAACCCTGCAACATATACAGGAGCCTTTACTCATATTCGAGATCTGTTTGCTGAGACTATTGAGGCAAAGTCACGAGGATGGGGACCAGGACGGTTTTCATTTAACGTAAAAGGAGGACGATGCGAAACGTGTCAGGGAAATGGAGCGATAGAAGTTGAAATGCATTTCTTGCCAACAGTCTACGTTACATGTGATGTATGTCATGGAAAACGATTTATGAAAGAAACGCTTGAGGTAACATATAAGAAGAAAAATATTTATGAGATTTTGAAAATGACTGTTGAAGAAGCTGTTATGTTTTTTGAAGAAATGCCAGGAATTTATGACAGAGTTCGAACCCTTCAAGAGGTAGGGCTTGGATATCTCGAGCTTGGACAATCTGCAACAACATTGTCAGGTGGAGAGGCCCAGCGTGTGAAAATTGCGTCTGAGTTATATAAGCCACACGTGCAGAAGACTATTTATATTCTGGATGAGCCGACAGTAGGACTGCATTATCACGATGTACGAAAGTTGATTGAGATTTTACAGAAGCTTGTTGATCAAGGGAACAGTGTGGTGGTTATTGAGCACAATATGGATTTGATAAAATGTAGTGACTGGTTGATTGATATTGGTCCAGAGGGAGGAGATAGGGGTGGACAGTTGGTTGCGAAAGGGACTCCTGAGCAAGTGGCGGATCATCCTAAGAGTTATACTGGGGTGTATTTGAAGAGGGTGTTGTAAAATGAAAACAAACCCCACTGTGCTATTGGTGGGGTTTTCGTTTTGATTACTCTTCCGGATGTTCTGTTCCTTTTAGTGTGGGGGCAGGAGGCTTAGGAAACATTGGGACAGGATCTCCATCGTCGCCAGGAGGATTTTGCTTGTCAGATCCTGTGGTTTTTTCTGGTTCAGTGCTTGACCATAAGAAACGGACTATATCTTCAGAAACAGAATGCTGAACATCTGTATATCTGAATTTTGTATCAGGAAGGGAATATGTTATTACCTCGAAATCTATAATTGTTCTGGTATCGATCAATTTCTCAATGTGATTAAGGGTTTTTTCATCGCTACACTTGTATGCAGTATGTGGTTTCAGTTTCCCTGTAACAATCTTCAGTTCCTGATCATTTTTTGTTGCCGTAGCTATATCTCCTGCGAGATAGCTAACTTTATAGCCACTTATTTTTAGAAAATGTAGAGCCTCAAGGATCTCATTCACATGTATGGCAGTGTAGCCCTCAGCCACAGAATAAATCCTGGCTTTCCTAAGCTCTTCAAAAAGAGCCGCAAGGCTAACAATGGTTGAAATTTTTATTGGGTGCATATAAAGAACGTGTTGAAATGAAAATATGATGCTCCTGTACTATATAATATATTATTAAATTTGTCTATATACCCCCTAGTGTAGGTTGTACTAATAAATGTAGGTATGTTGCAAAAAGCCTTCAAATAAGATATAATACTCAAATCATGGCACAAACACCCCTACCAAAACCAATGGCAAAATCTAAGGCAATTAAGCCTGTAGAGAAGCTAACTGGAACTCAAGCTGTTATTAAAACAGGAGGAAAACAATACCGAGTTCGAGAAGGACAGACTCTTAAAGTTGAGAAAATCCTTGGAGATTTTAAACTGGGAGATAAAGTAACTTTTGATATGGTTCTTCTAACTGATGATGGATCAACTATCACTCTTGGAACTCCAACAGTATCTGGAAAATCAGTTTCAGCAACTATTACTGATATCGATCGAGATGCTAAAATCGTAGTAGGAAAGTTTAAACAAAAGAGTAAATACTTTGTGAAAAACGGACACCGACAACCTTTCTTTGAAGTAAAGATTGATTCAATTAAATAATTGAATAGATGAAAACCGTAGCTGTGATGGCTACGGTTTTTGTGTTGAAGGTTTAGATGTTACTGCCGATGAATTCTTGTTTCTTTTCAGGGGTTGAGTTTTCGAGGGCTTCTTTGATAACTTCAGAAGGTTTGCCCTGGGTGATAGTGTAAATACCGTTCTGATGTTCGACTCCTTCTAAATCAAGTAAAAGTTGTTGTTCCATAAGTGCAGGTGGGTTAGTATTATCCTTCATTAAATCTACCACACTACCGTCTAAATTTCATCGCCTCACGCAACGTATCACTATCAGCATACTCGAGCTCGCCACCAGTCGATAAACCTCGCCCAAGTGTACTCACTGTAAGTTCAGTATATTTCTTCTGTATATATTCTCGAAGTATTCGTGCAGTATAATCTCCATCAGACGTTGCATTTGTTGCTAAAATAATCTCAGTCAATCCTTTGTCAATAAGTGTGTCAATACGACCGTAGAGCTGTTTTACATTTACATGACTTTCAATCTCTTCAGAAAAAAGTGGCACATATCTTCCGAGTACATAATAGTTTCCTTGGTGCATCATAGATTTTTCAAATACATCTACATCTGAATCGTGTGCAACTACAAGAAGAGTTTTCGGATCTCGTTGTTTTCTGCAAATAGAGCAGACAGATTGTAGGTCTGGTTTTGCATATATATCAATATATCGTCGGTTGCATAGGGAACATGTTGTAACGTTGTTGTGCACCTGGAGCATTGCAGCCATCAATTCTTTTCTGTATGTCTGATTACTGTGCATGATGAAAGCAACAAAACGCTTTGCTTGTCGGGGACCAATTCCTGGAAATTTTTTAAATAGTTCTATAAGTTGCTCCATAAGTTTTACATATGATCAGCAAAATCACCGAACTCTCCATGTTTCTTTTCGAGTGATACGAAACAAGAGTGTTTATCATCAAACTTCAGACTAATACTTCCTGTTGGACCGTTTCGATGTTTTTCAATCAAAAGCTCTGCGATGTTATCTCGTTCTGAGTGATCCTTGTACTTATCTTCTCGGTGAATAAACATAACAATGTCGGCATCCTGCTCGATAGATCCAGAGTCTCGAAGGTCAGAGAGTCGAGGTTTACCTTGTCGTTGTTCTACGGCTCGTGAAAGCTGTGACAAGGCCATAACAGGCACATCAAGCTCTCGAGCAAGAAGCTTGAGAGATCGTGAAATCTCAGTCATCTGCTGTACAACGTTGTCTGAATTTCTACTATTTGTTGGACTCATAAGCTGGAGGTAATCCACAACAATCAAACCAAGTCCTTTGTCAGATTTAATTTTTCGAGCAGTACTTCGCATTTTGATAATGTTTGTACCCGGTTGGTCGTCAATATAAATAGGTGCTCGAGATAGTTCTCCGATACCATGCTGGAGTCTGTCGTACTCTTCTGAGTTGTTTAAGTTTAATTTACCGGTACGAAGTTTCCATGCATCAACCCGTGAGTGCGATGCGATCATACGATACAAAAGCTGCTGTGAACTCATCTCAAGTGAAAAGATAAGTACAGGTGTTCCGTGGTGTACCGCAGAGTGTCGAGCAATATCAAGAGCAAGAGAAGTTTTTCCGCACGCAGGTCGTGCGGCCAAAATAATAAGATCTGATTTTTGCAGTCCAGATAGTTTTTCATCTAGATCAGGAAAGCCTGTAGGAACACCTCTAAGTTCTCCAGAACTGTTGTGAAGTTTATCAATCTGCTCCCATGCATCAATAAGACCTGTTTTAATATCAGTAATAGTGTTACGTGTTTTCTTTTGTGTTACGACGAATATTTCTTTTTCTGCTTGATCTAGAATCTCCTCGAGATCTCCAGTCTCAGCATAACTCATACTTGCTACTTTTTCTGATGCGTAAATTAACTTTCGCATCATATACTTTTTCTCCAAAATCCGAGCGTAGTACTCAATATTACTTGCAGAAGGAACAACCTGAACAAGTTCAGCGAGATAGTGTGCTCCACCGATCTGTTCAAGTGCACCCATTTCATCAAGTGTGTTTTTAAGTGAAAGATAGTCAACGGGATTTCCTTTACCTAACAACTCTGAAATACCTTTGTAAATAGTTTTATGCTTATCACTATAAAAATGTTCAATATCAACAATATCGTTAATTTCAGCGTATGCATCAGGACGAAGCATAATAGAACCAAGCACAGCCTGCTCAGCTTCAATACTATACGGTGGAAGTTTTAAGTTGAAAGCAGCTTCACCTTTAGGTCTTTCAATTTTTCGTGTTTCGCTGCTCATACTCATAGTAACCATTATTATACTGGTATGAGCGCCTTGATGTAAGCCTTTACATTATCACATAACAGATATACAGAGCTATCCATAGGATGGCTGAAAGAAGGGCAGTATACCGGAGTTCTTTATGATGTGTAATAAAGCTTGTTGACAAATGTTGGTGCTTCTCTTGGTATCTATAGAGCATCTTGATCTGGTAGTATTTTTGTGTTGCAACACAGACTAGGAGGCATGTAGAGATTACTCCTGTGATGGCTCCAAATGCATACTGAAATACAGTATGGTTTCGTTCGATGTCAGTCAGAAGAAGATAGAAGATGTATCCCATTTGAATTATGAAAATAATTGCGGAACTAATAAAACTATATGAAAGTACTCGATCAACAATTCGTTTTTCGATAGATCGAATATGTTTTGTTTTTTCTACGATGATAATAAATACGTCAACAACAAGAGAAGAGGCAAGACCGATTGCGAGAGAGATTTGATGTACGAGATATAAGATGAAAAGTGTCGTCATGTATGGGAAATTATAGCATGATTATTTTTGGAAATGAAAAATCCCCGCGTTCTGCCTGATGGCGTACTTGCGGGGAGAGAGGTTAATCTTCGTGAAAGGATTGTGAGAATACTCTGATCGAATCGAGACACAATAGCAACTCGTTAAATGTTGAAAATCTGAGTGCTGATCCTGTAGCTCCTAGTATGTATATTCGCAGGAGTCCTCTTGTGTCATGATTCACTAAACGAACACTACAGAGCATAGTACTTTCTCTTGTGGGTTCTGAATTTTTTTCATACAAGGTAAGTTCGTAATACTGACCTTTGTTTTGAGAATCACACTGAGACCAAACCTTGTACACAATCCCATATTTGCCGCGCCAAATAAACTTCTGCGTAAACGGTGACTTGAAAGTGAGTTGATCGCGTTTTCCTGCGAATACGGTCAGAGCTATTTCTAGTGGAATTTGAAATTCATCCCATTTGACTTGTTCAACACATAGCTTGTTGCGAAGTTGATTATCAATTGTAGCTTGCAACGGTATGGGGTCAGGTAAAAAATCTCCAATGCGTTTCATAATTATTGGGTTCTAATGAGATAAGGGACAACGCAAACTACGTTGTTGCAAAGTGAATATATCACGCACACATTGCAAAGTAAAACCCCTCCAAGACCGGATGGCCGAGGAGGGGATTGAGTGATTCGCTATTTATTTGCCCAGAATTTTGTACGTAAGGGCAAAGAACAGGGCATGGAATACTCCTGGAATTTCCCTGAGGTGGGATTTCAAAGAAAAGTCATGTTTCGCGCAAACGAACTTAACCTTCCATCCCTTGGGTAAATATTTCCACACGTAAATGATAACTCGAAGCATGTGGACAAGGTTTGTAGACACCACAAGAGTCACTTTGCCGCTGGGGGTGATGTGTAGCTTCGCTTGAGCGATGCCATTACGTATTTCACTTTCAGTGCCCCAGCCTTTGACGATTGAAACTACTGGAATGTACTGAACGTAATTCGTTAGAATGCAAAATTCCATTTGCTCACAAAGTGGTAGCTCAGGAATGTTGTCTGCAGGTTTTTTCAGAGGGCTAGCTTTGGTATATCCCGCGGTGCAGACGATGAAACTGTGGCCAAGGCCAGGTTTGAGCTTCTCCATCATTGTGACGCAAGCCCTGATTCTCTTTACGGTAGGTGAGTGTGGTTGATGTCTTGGATCCTTAGGAATATAATCACAAGCCAAAGGGAGTCCGACGATGTAATGAATAGGTTTTGCTTTCAAGGTGGAATATAAGTTGAAGTTGAAAAGAACTACGTAATCACTTTACGTAGTTCTTTTAATACCATACTTTTATTTAAAAATCAACCCCTATCGCTGTAACCACACATAAATATCCTCAAGCGCCTTCACCGCATCTCCAGCAGCGATGTTGTTCTGGTGATACAGCCCATCTGTACAGTCTCCAGCAGCCCATACACCATCAACCGATGCTCTCTGGGTTCTTGGATCGACAATAATATTTCCAACCTTATTTCGATCAACTAAATCCTTCACATATTCTGTATTTGGAATTTGTCCAATCTCAACAAAAACTCCTCCAAGTTCCATTTCTTTTTTCTCACTATTTTCTGTGTATTTAATTCCTGTAACAAATTTGTCACCTACAATTTCATCAATAAGCACATTCTGTACGAGCTTAATATTTTCTTTCTTTTTAGCAGAATCAATAGTAACAGGATCTGCTCTCCAAAGATCAGTTCTGTTAAATACGTATACAGTTTTACAATATGCTGCGAGTTGTAACGCACTCTCAAGTCCTGCATTTCCACCACCTACAACCACAACATCTTGCTGTGCAAAAAATGGACCATCACATGTAGCGCAATAGGTAAGTCCTTTATGATCAAAAATATCAGCACCTATTGCCTCAAGTTTTCGTCTAATGCTTCCAGTCGTAACTAAAACTGTTTTTGTTTCTATGGTCGTAACTTCTTTCTTTCTATTTTCAACATGCACAGTAAATCCACCCTCAGTTTTTTCAATGAGAGTTACTCGGTTTTTATCTTTAATCTCTAAAATATCTCCTGCATATTCTCGTGCATGAGCTTCCATGTTCTTAGCTAAATCTGACCCAGAAATATGAGGTGTACCAATCCAGTTCTGGATATCTGGTGAGACAACACTTTGTCCCCCAAAATCATCTGTCACCAATACACTGTTAATTTGTTTTCGTGCAGCATAAACAGCAGCAGATACACCAGCAGGACCTCCACCTAAAATTACTAAGTCAACCATAATTATATTTTGTTTATTACACTAATAAATAAAGAGCTACTGTATATTATCTTCCTTTTGAACGTCGTAGAAAGGCAGGAATTGTATTCCATTCGTCTTCTACAGTATCAGCAGCTGGCTTCATAACATTTGAACTTAGAGTTTCGTCTACAATTTCTTCAACTTCTTTGCCACTTTGCTGTGACCCCTCTTCTTTAAACATGTTTCCTAGAGAGTTAAAAATTTTTCCTGATTTTGAACTAGAATTTGTATCATTTTGTGACACACTTTCTTGAACCATAGCTTCTCGGTCTCGGAAAATATTTCGTACAGCTGTCAGTTTGTCAGGGAAGTTTGCTGCGATAACCGTTATCTGGATCTCGTTCTTCTTCAGTTTCTCGTCTTTGATTGTTCCAAAAATAATTTTAGCATCAGGATCAACTGATTCTGTGATAACTCGAGCTGCTTCTGAAATTTCAAACATTGTCAGATCATCACTACCAGCAATAGAGAAGAGAACTCCTTTTGCTCCGTGGATAGAAACGTCGATAAGCGGAGATGAGATAGCGGCTTTTGCGGCTTCAACAGCTCGGTTTTCACCACTAGCAGTTCCGATTCCCATTAGGGCAGATCCTGCATTTTCAAGAACAGCTCGAATATCGGCAAAGTCGATGTTTCCAACAGATCCTGGAGTTGTTATAAGTTGTGAAATACCTTCTACTGCTTGTTTAAGAACTTCATCTGACATAGCAAATGCATCTTTGGCAGTTGTATCTTTACTGATGGCTCCTAGAAGTTTATCGTTTGGAACAACAATAAGGGCATCTACTGATTTACTTAACTCTGCTAGACCTTCTTCTGCAAGTCTCATTCGTCGCTGACCTTCAAACATAAATGGTTTTGTAACCACTCCAACAGTGAGAGCTCCCATTTCTTTTGCAATTTTTGCAACAACTGGACCCGCACCTGTACATGTTCCTCCCCCAAGTCCTCCGGCAACAAAAACCATATCTGCATTTTTAAGCGCTTCTTGAACTTCTGCCCGAGTTTCTTCGGCAGCGTTTCTTCCTACTTCAGGATTCATACCAGCTCCAAGTCCTTTAGTTAAATTTTTCCCAATATGGATTTTCCGTGGAGCAAGAGAGTTTTGTAGATCTTGTGAGTCAGTATTAACAGCTAAAAAATCAACACCTTTTACTTTGGCATTAATCATATGATTAGTAGCGTTCTTTCCAGACCCTCCAACACCTATAACTTGGATCCTTGCGAATGATTCTATGTCAGTTTTTATTTGTACCATGCAGAGAATAATACCACATAGTTTCAAAATGAATAGTTTGAAGGGTGGGGTACTTTGTGTTCTAGTTTTGTCTTGTAAAATGATTACGGCAAAAATTGCTTACACCATATAAGTATTTTGTCTAAAATCGTTGCCTTATCGAGTGGACCTCTAGAAGCTGGTCCATGCTCATCTTCATGTTGGGTCAAATAAAATACACCACTCGCATAGGTTGTAAGGGTATCTGCGACATGAATCACGTGCTCAGACTGCTTATGCTTACAGCTTTGCTTGTATACAACAGCTTCAGGAAAGACCTGAACAGGGAGGTGAAGTATTTCTTTGGCAATGATTGACGCGTCTTCAATTCGTCCTCCTGCTCCGTGGATAATAATTCCCGCAGGAAGTAGTCTATCTTTTTTAATTTTTCGCACGTGCTGCTGTACTAATTCGAAAATATCAATAAGACGCGCATACACAATCTCATGATATCGCTCCTCGAGGTTCATATATAAAGCTTTTTCTCGCTGATCTTTTTTAATTGCAATATTTTGTCTCTTTATAAGTACTTCTGTAAGTTCTTTTGCAAGATACTGAAGCCCTTGAGTTGGATCGAGTTTAATTTGTTCTGCCTGAGCAATAGGAACCTTAAGTCCAAGTGCTAAATCTTTCGTAATATCCTGAGATCCAATAGGAAATACATCCAAGAGTAGTGGTACTCCTTCGTCGTAGGTGGTTACAGTAGTTGTGTCGGCACCAATATTTACAATACATACACCTGCTAGTCTATCTGCCTCTTTAATCTGCTTCTTTGTAAATGCATATTCTCCAATAACTACGTCCTCAACAACAAGATCAGCTTCCTCACATGCACACAAAATCGCATCAAGATGCTGTTTATGTACATAAATACACAACGCTTTCATATCAATAACACTACCTCTCAGGTTTTGAGGATCAAGAGAAGAAGTTTTTTTACCATCAATTCTAAACTCTTGCGGAACAATATGAACAACCTTCTTGTTTTGAATAATACTTGCTGGAATTTTTGCTTCTACCTTTTCATATAGGTCTTGAATGGCATTTTCAGTAATAAGCCCAGCTTTGTGCTTAATAGCGAGCTCTGCGCGGTTAGAAATACTCCCGATACACACCCCAGACAAAGAAACCACCACCTTGTCTATATGCGCAAGGTAGATTTTATGGATTTGTGCAATAGCGATACGTATACTTTGGGTTAACGAATCAATATCCTGAACTACACCTCTTTTAATGTAATCAATACTTACTGTTGTCGCTGCGAGAATTTTGTAATCATTCTGATTTTCAAGCACTATGAGACGAAGAGATTTTGTTCCAATATCCAGAACCGTGACATGATGTATCTCTTGTTTCTTCATACCTACTTAGTATACCTGTATGGGTACTCGATGTGAAGTTTTTGTGTGTATATCTTTTCAAGTGAATCCATTTTGTCTCCATGATCGTGTCCAAGTAGGTGAATCATGCCGTGAACGATCAAATATTTCAGATAATCTTCTGTTTTCATTTCAAAAAGTTTTGCTTTTTTTTCTACAATATCCATGCAAATGTATATTTCACCAAAATTTTCTTCAATAGGGAAGCTCAAAATGTCTGTTGGTTTCTTAATTTCTCTATACTCTGTATTGATAGATTCCATTTTTACCTGTCCAACATAGGTAAGTGAAAGCTCATATTTCTTTTTTAAAATGAGATTCTTAGCTTCAAGCAAAAAAGTACCACTCAAAGAGGGTACTTTTTTAGTTGTATTCGTAACCGAAATCATATTACTTAGTTTTCTGAGTATTGAAAAACTTTCCTAGTTTAATATCGTTTAGTCGAATCTCGTTGTTTTTGATCTTCTTTAGAGTTGCAATTTTAGTTTTGTATGTAGAAAGCGCTCGTTCTGCATATCGTTTACTTCGAACTTTGTTAAGTCCTCCCCATGTTTGAACCTCCTTTGTAAATCGTCGTAGGATTGATGAGGCTGACTCGTTCGCTTTTTTAGAAATTATTACGTTTAATGACATGGAGGATATAGTAGCATATATAGAGAATACTGGCAAATAAGAAACCCCTGCCAGCTGGTGCTGGCAGGGGTTGGGGGGTGGAGAGAGGTCCTAGATGGATGTCCGGGATTGTGACGGGGTTGTTTTAGGGAAGAATTTGAAACTTTCCCGTGCTTCGTACATGTTGGCGAATGCGATCACAAGCTTGTAGCTGACAGCATCCTTTGAAGATAGGAAATTAGGGTCATAACTGATACTTCCTTCATTGATGTTGTCGAAAGCTGCAATCATTGCAGCTTTTTCTCTGCCTGGAGGCATCTTGCTGATAGTATCTTCGCAATACCACTTTGCAATGGTAATGGTCCGATTGGTGAGTTTTTGAGGTTCCGGTTTCAGCGTCAAGCCAGTAATCAGGCCAATAAGCAGAGCTGCAAAAACAGTAAGGATAATTTTCATGGGAATGTGATGGTTCGGGATGGTTTACCGTGGAACTGTTCCTTGGTATGGGTATATTATAGCATATTTCCACATATAAATCAAGTTATCTAAGAGTCTGTCTGTACCATGTAATAGTCTGTTTTAATCCTTCAAGAAGGGAGGTTTTTGCCTCAAAACCGAGGATTTGTTTGGCTTTTGTTACATCGGCACCTGAATAGACAATATCTCCATCTCGAGCATCTTTAAAGGTGATTTGAGATGTAGACTCGGTTAACTGTATAATAGTTTCTGCAAGTTGTTGAATTGTTGTTTCAATTCCACTTCCGATGTTAAAAATCTCAAATTCTGAGTTTTTGTACTCCATTGCAAGAATATTTGCTTCTACCACATCGTCAACATACACAAAGTCTCGGACCTGTTTTCCGTCTCCATAAATTATGAGATCTTTTCCTTGTAGTGCATTTGTAATGAAATGAGTAATTACTCCAGCGTACTCAGGAGACTGATTTGGACCGTAAATATTAAAATACCTAAGCGCAATAGTGGGAATGTTTGATTCTTCTAATAATTTTTCTCCATCTCGTTTATTTTCTGCGTAAGGTGATTTGGGATTTAAGATATTATCTTCACTTACTTTAGTACTTGCTTCACCATATACCGCCGCACTACTTGAGAATACGATTTTTAAATTATTATGTTCAGCTGCTTTAATGACTGATTTTGTACCGTCAACATTTGTTTTATAATACATATCTGGTTTTTCCATACTCTCGGGTACAGATATGAGTGCAGCACAGTGGAAAATTCCGAATGTTTCTGCTGAACTTACTTCTAGAAGTTCCTGGTCTAAAATATCTTGTTGAGATTTAATATCGTATGAGATTCCATCAACTTCAAGTTTTATTTTGCTCCCTATGAATCCTTCGCCTCCAGTTACGATATATTTCATATATATAGAGTAACATAGGTTGAAATAATAAAAACCCTGCCAGCCGGTGCTGGTCAGGGTGTGATTTGTGGACTTAGTGAACTCCGTGAGAAGGATCTACTACAGGTGGAGGTGGAATGTGGGTTAAAAAAGAACTATTCAGCACCATTGTTCCAGGTTCCATTTCCTTGCTGCATTTTTCAGCAATCTCTGGATCTATAGCCATCTCAGGATTTTCATTGATCGGCACTCCGCTAATTGTAATGGCTACAGTTCCATCAGGAGCAGTCAATCCTATTTCTGTGACGGTGAATGGTCCGTTGCCGTGTGTGGCGCATCTTGTAAACGCAAACATAACCTCGTCAGGATCATTGTTTGCAGTATCCAGAAATACTGTGTCGCCGACGGTGAAGGTGGGTGGGTTCATATGTGTGGTGGTATGGTCTGAGTGAAAGCTAACACACATACTTAATTTGTCAATACAAAACCCTGAATCGAGCCTTAGAATATCTTTATACCTATGCTATATTACAACAATATGTCCACAGAAAATCATTTCTACAACCATAAAAAACAAGACAGTGCATGGCAGAAAAAATGGCAAGCAGATGACACGTATAAAACTGCAGATAAGTCTACGAAAAAGAAAATGTACGTTCTTGATATGTTCCCGTACCCATCTGGTGCAGGTCTTCATGTTGGGCACCCACGAGGATACATCGCAAGTGATGTGTATGCACGTATGAAGAGAATGCAAGGATATAATGTGCTTCATCCTATGGGATTTGACTCTTTTGGCTTACCGGCTGAACAGTATGCAATTACTCATGGTGTACATCCTGCAAAAACCACCAAGACTAATATTGATACATACGAAAAACAATTACGAAGTATCGGACTCTCTTTCGACTGGTCACGAAAAATAAATACAACAGACCCTGAATATTATAAATGGACTCAGTGGATTTTCTTAAAACTTTATGATTCTTGGTATGACCCAAAGAAAAATAAAGCGCGACCGATAAAAGAACTTATTTCTATTTTATCTAAAGATAAAAAGTGGAAAACGTATTCAAAAACGGAGAAGGAGGAAATATTGATGACATATCGTTTAGCGTATCAAGGATATAGCGAGGTAAACTGGTGTCCCGGACTTGGAACTGTTCTTGCGAATGATGAGATTGTTGATGGAAAAAGTGAACGAGGAGGATTTCCTGTAGAAAAGAAAACAATGCGACAGTGGTTTATGCGAATTACTGCATATGCTGACCGATTATTATCTGGACTTGAGACCCTAAACTGGCCAGAACAGATTAAGACTATTCAGAAAAATTGGATAGGGAAAAGTGAAGGGTATGAGGTGTCATTTAAAATAGTAGGTGCAATAATTCCTGATGCAACAGTTACTGTATATACAACAAGACTCGATACATTAAACGGAGTGACGTTTCTTGCGTTATCAAAAAATCACATCTTAGCTGGAGCATACACTGAGCAAACAAAACTTTGGTTGGATGATAATACTGGTGATAAGAAAGGAATCTTGGTTGATGGTATACATGGGATCCATCCAGATACCAAAGAAAAAATTCCTGTGTATGTTACAAACTATGTGCTCTCAACATATGGAACTGGTGCAGTTATGGGCGTGCCTGATATGGATGAGCGAGATTATGCATTTGCAGAAAAATTTAAAATTCCTGTAAAAAAAGTTCTCTTTGAAAATGCAGACATCATCGCCAAAAGAATTAAAGCAAAAAAGGCTTCAAGTTATAAAATACGAGATGCAGTTTTTGCACGACAACGATATTGGGGGGAACCTATTCCTTTAAAACATAATACTGACGGAACTATTTCACCGTTAAAAGCATCAGAACTTCCACTCACACTTCCAAACGTAAAATCGTACGAACCAACTGGAACAGGTGAGTCTCCACTCGCTTCAATAAAGTCATGGGTAAAAGAGGGATTTGAAACAAATACAATGCCTGGATGGGCTTCATCTTCTTGGTATTATTTGAGATACATGGATCCAAAAAATTCATCAGCGCTTGCATCGTCAGCTGCAATTAAAAACTGGAAACAGGTTGATGTGTATGTTGGTGGTGCAGAACATGCAACAGGACATTTGTTGTATGCACGATTCTGGAATAAGTTTTTATATGATATTGGTATCACAGTTACAGATGAACCATTTAAAACTCTTCGAAATCAAGGAATGATTTTGGGTCCAGATAACAGAAAGATGAGTAAGAGTTGGGGGAACGTTATAAATCCAGATGAATGTATTTCTACATATGGTGTTGATGCGTTTCGATTGTATGAAATGTTTATTGGACCATTTGATTCGAGTATGCCTTGGTCAACTGAGAGTATTATTGGAACCCGAAGATTTGTTGATCGAGTATGGCGGTTGCATGAGAAAGTGTTGGCACAAGGTAATGTGAAAAGTAGCGTACAAGTAGAATCAATGTTGCACAAGACTATTAAAAAGGTGAGTGATGATATTGAAACATTTAACTTTAATACGGCTGTATCTTCACATATGATTTTGTTAAATACGATAGAAGAAGGAGTGATTAGTCGAAAAGATTTTGAATCATTTATCATTCTTGTTGCTCCATTTACAATTTCTCTTTCAGAAGAGATCTGGAAAAATCTTGGAAATAAAACATCAATCCACCTTGCTCCATGGCCAAAATATAATCCTAAAAAAATAGTTGAGGAAAGTATTACGATCGGAATTCAGGTAAATGGAAAACTACGAGGAGAGATTTCTATAACAGGAAATGAAAGTGAAACTGAGGTTATTGCGAAGTCACTTGAAATTGTGAAAAATCACATCGAAGGAATGAGTGTGAAGAAGACAATTTATGTGAAAGGAAAGATCGTGAGTATTGTGGTTGGTTTTTGAGGATTCTGTCCCACTGTGCTATAGTCTCTACATGACTTTACAACAAACTATAAAATCACAAATTAAAGAAGCAATGATGGCTAAGGATACAGTTCGATTAACTGTTGTTCGAGGTCTTTCTTCTGCGATTACAAATGAACTTGTTACAAAAGGTAAAATGCCTACAGATGAACTATCAGATGAAGATGTACTTGCTGTGATCCGACGAGCTGTAAAGCAAAGAAAAGATTCAATTGAGCAGTTTGTAACAGGTGGGCGTCCTGAGCTTGCTGAGGATGAGAAAGTTGAGCTTGCAATTCTTGAGCAATATCTTCCGGCTATGATGGCTGAGGATGAGGTAAAGGCTATTGTTGTGGCAAAACAAGCTGAGATGGGGATTATAGATAAAAAAGATTCAGGAAAATTGATGGCAGAAGTTATGAAAGATCTAAAGGGAAAAGCTGATGGAATGGTTGTGAAAAATGCAGTAGACTCGTTGTTTGTGTAAACTGTCTTAAATCTGAAAATGTATAATTAAAAAACACATGCCTCATCTCCCGGTATGTGTTTTTTAATTATACATTTCATTAATAGCGAACCTCAACCGTATTTCTGACATCCAATCCTCTGATTGATTTGTATCTCCTGTACTCTACAATATCTTTCGAGTCTGTAGGATATTCTGTTTTGTAAATATGATATATGAAATCAGTTTTTGATGTACCAATTGGTTCTTCGACAACATAAAATGTATATCTCGATCCGAGCCATGTTCCTGTAACAGCGTCTCGTGCTTCAAGAGGGATATTGTATATTTTCATATAATACTCACTTCGAGGAATGTGTTTAAATTCACTTCCTGTAAATGTATAAATATCGTATGTTGTACCTTTCACATCAAGTTTAATTGTTGAAGATTTGCTGATTGCACTCGCTTGAGATTTTACAATTTCAAATCGTGCGGGACCCTGAAGTTTTCGAATGCTGAAATCATTTGAATCTATTTCTCCAATCTGTACGAGATAGAGAAAAAACCCTAAACCTAAGATGAGTGTGATAAGAATGAAGTTTTGCATGACTAGATAAAGTATACCAAGATATATTGTTTGACACAACGAAAAACTCATAGTATACATAAATGGCACCCCTGTTCTTGGATATGCGCTGTATGGAAACATATAGAGGAAAGTCCGAACACTCTCAAGCGCAAGTTTGAAAAACGGTAGCAGGTAATTCCTGTCTGTCGCGAGGCAGAGATGCGAACAGTGACGGATATATTTGAAAAAATATATCAACCAGTAGTATGGTTAAGTTCTACATGTACTATCATCAGTGTAGAAAGTGAAACGGCTAAATTCTTACTTGAGTGCAAAGTCGTGTGCCCACTTTTGTGGGTAAGTGCTGCTTGAGGTATATCGCGAGATATATCCCAGATAAATGCATGTCGTTTAACGCAAGTTAAATACAGAATTCGGCTTATAGGGAAGAGGGGCGCAACAAAAAACATCGGGTCAATGAAAATTGATTCGGTGTTTTTTCATGCTACAATCTCCTTATGTTCAAAGCTCTGTATCGAAGTCTTCATAATAGAACAAAAACAATTCAAGGTGCAGCACTCATTCTTGCAGGATTTACATTTTCTGCACAGCTTCTTTCACTTGTAAGAGACCGACTGTTTGCGAGTTCGGTTGGCCTTGGAGCAGATTTGGATGCCTATTATTATGCATTTAAAATTCCAGATATTTTGTATGCTTTTTTTACAGCACTTGTGTCAGTTACGGTTTTAATTCCTCTTTTAAATAAAGCACGACAGCATGAGGATGGTGAGGTCCAAGTAAAGAAAACGTATGATGTGCTCTACACTGTTTTTACACTATGTGCAGTGGTTACAATAAGTATTGTTGCAATTTTTGTACCGTATCTTGTGAAATTTATTGCACCCGGAGTAACTGATGCGACCGAGATTTCAAATATTATTTTGTATTCAAGACTGCTTCTTATCCAACCATTACTTCTAGGTATTTCTAATTTGTTTGGATCATATACTCAGATGCAGCAAAGATTTATTATTTACGCTTCATCTCCGCTTATTTACAATCTCTCAATCGTTGGAAGTATTATTTTTCTCTTTCCAAAATATGGAATGCTTGGAGTGGTGTACGGAGTTTTAATTGGAAGTGTATTGCATGCAAGTATTCAGATTCCATACATTCAACGGATGAATTTTCTTCCGAGAATGATTCGAATATATAAGAGTGATATGAGTATTGTAAAAGATGTGATCACGCATTCTGTACCTCGAGCACTTATTCTTTCGCTGGTACAAATAGAGTTTTTGATCATGAACAGTGTAGCATCGTTACGAGGTGCTGGAAGTACTGCAACACTTAACTTGGCTAACAACTTACAGTCGGTACCAATGAGTTTGATCGGGGTAAGTTTTGTGGTTGCAGCGTTCCCTTTATTTTCAAAAACATTTGCAGAGAAAAATGAGAGATTGTTTTGGGGAACATATGAAGAGACGAGTAAGAAAATATTTACATACACATTGCTTGGGACGATATTGCTTTGGTTTGCACGGGAGCCGTTAGTTTTCTTTTTGCTTGGGAATAATTCAGAAGAACTGTCTTTGGCTTTTGGATTATTTATACTTTCTTTAACTCCTCAGTGTATAGAACTTTTGATTACGCGAACGTATTATGCGAGAGGTGAGACCAAGAAGGCTGCTGGGTTAAATATTTTTGCAGCGGCTATAACTATTGGATTGGTGTTCCTGCTTGGAAGTTCTGTTTCAAATATTGCGTTGGCGTTTACGATAGGGAGTTGGGTTTCTTGTTTTATCTTTTTCTTTTCGATTAATAGGTATAAGAAGGGGGTTGAGTTTGTTAAATAAAAAAGCACACCCCGGAGGGTGTGCAGAGTTCACTTTGTTTTTTTGGATTTGAAGTGATGAACGTTTATAAACACAATCCAAATTAAAAGTAATCCTGTAAGTACTAGAACAATTTTAAAATCAGTACTTTGCAAATAAAGTTGTCTACCCATGTCAGCAAATAAGTAGTGAGTAATTCCATCCATTGCAGAGGAATCCTCAGGTATGGGTGGGGGAGATTGAAAAGCTGGCCAAATTAAAAACAGAGCCAGACCTAGCAAAATAACGTGCACGATATTTAGTAACTTAATATTCATGATGATGGTAAGAGGAACTTTTCCTCTTTGTTACAATATGATAAATATAAAAATATGTCAAACATGGAATATGCTATACTCCAACTAAATGTCGAGTAATCTGTCAAAAAGAATTAAAGAACGAGTAAATATCATCGATGTCATCGGACGGTATATCAAAGTTACGAAAGCTGGAATAAATCACAAAGCCTGCTGTCCATTTCATAATGAAAAAACTCCTTCATTTTTCATATCAGAACAACGACAAACATTTACATGTTTTGGATGTGGAGAAAAAGGAGATGTGATTGAGTTCGTGCAAAAGTATGAGCACATGGATTTTCGAACGGCCCTTCGAGCACTCTTTGATCAATCAGGACTTCCAGAATCAGATTGGGATGAAAGTAGAGAAAAAACAAAGGAAGAAAAAGATAAAGAAGATGAAAAGAAACAAATAAGTAAAGCAATGAGTTTAGCTGTTTCTATTTATCAAGAAACTTTGAAGGAAGATACTGTTCCAACAAAGAAGGCGTTATCGTATTTGGAAAATAGAGGATTGAGTAAGCAAATGATTTCTGATTGGCAAATTGGGTATGCTCCAGAAATGTGGCAGTTTATAGAAGTACGAGTGAAGGGTCAAGATCAAGGAATAACAACACGCGATATTTTAAACGCAGGATTAATCAAATCATCCGAAAAGCAACCAGGACAGACATATGATTTTTTTCGTGCACGAATTACATTTCCAATTTTTGATATAAACGGAGCGCCGGTTGGGATCTCTGCTCGAATTGTTGATCAGGGTGAACCTAAATATTTAAATAGTCCGGATACAGTTTTATTTAACAAATCCGCAACGCTCTATGGATTACACAAAGCCAAAGATGGCATGAGAAAATTTAAGTACGCATTGTTGGTTGAGGGACAAATGGATTTACTTTTGTGTCATCAAGAAGGATTTGATAATGCAGTCGCAACATCAGGAACTTCTCTCACTGAACAACATGTACGAATATTGAAACGATATACAAACAATCTCATGCTTGTGTACGATGCTGATCAAGCAGGACTTAAGGCAACGGTTCGAGCATGGACACTGGCATTAGCACAGGGATTAGAAGTTAAGGTTGCAGTTCTTCCAAGGAATGAAGATCCTGCTTCCTTGTTACTCCAGAACAAACACGCGTTTGCACAAGCACTTAAAAACTCAATGCATGTGATTGAGTATGTGTTGTCACAAAGTGATACTCGAAGTCGGTCAGGTAAGAAAGATGCCCTTGAAAAGCTTATTCCTTTAGTTGCGTCACTTGAAAATGCTGTAGACAAAGACTTCTTTGTAAAGAAGATCTCTGATGCATTTGACATGCATATTGACACCATCCAGATTGAGCTCATGAAATACACCCAAGGCAATAAAGTAGCTAGCCGTAATACAGGGGTGGCTGATACGTTTTCCATATATGAGAACCTTTCAAAAGATGCTGGAGAGCAAAGACTTGACACAATACGCAAAGCCCTTGCAGAACACATGGCAATAGTGTATATTTACCTCCAACAACTACATACGTTACACCCTCAACCGGATACAGATACAACTGTGCCGGACACACACAATAAAATAGCTACGCAGATAGAGGAATACAGACAATCTGTATTAGGAAACCTTCAAAAAGAATTTTTTCCAGAACTATCAACAGATATTGATTCCTATACCAAAGAACTGGAGAGCAATACAATTACGCCCGATGAAGATATTGTATTTAAGTTGGAGGCACTCTATGGATCAAAAGGAGTTGAACTAGATTTTTATATTCGAGAAATAGATATTTCTTACTCATATTTACTTAAAAAAATATACGATATTGTATTTGATTTCGTTCAAAAAGAGTTAAAGAAAGCGGAAGCGGTAAAAGATGCCGAAACTATACAGACATACACGTCACACATTTATAATCTTTCGTTATACAAAATAAACATATAATACATGCCAAAAGCAACAAAAAAAACAAAACTTATAAAACCTGCAACAAAAAAAGTTGTTGCTAAAAAAACAGCCACTACACCTGTAGCGAAAAAAGTTGTGAAAGTAGTTGCTAAGAAACCTGCGAAACCAGTAGCAAAGGTTACAGCAAAAAAAGTAGTAAAACATGTAGCTAAGAAAGTTGTTGAAAAAACACCAGTAAAAAAAGAAGTGGTCAAAATGGTTCCTATCAAACCTTTTGGTGATGTGAAGTATGACAAGAAAGCAGAGAAACTGATGCACAAAGGAAAGGAAAGAGGATTTGTTACATATGACGAGATTTTAAAAGAATTTCCAACGATTGAAGAAGATATTAACTTTTTGGATTATCTATATCAGAAACTTCAGGGAGCAAATATTGATATTCTTGAAAGTGGAGGATTGCTTGATGTACAAACAGAAAGTGATGAGTTTTTGAAAAAGTATAACCAAGGAACTGGACGAGATGATCAGTTTGACTCTATTCAAATGTATTTGAAAGAGATTGGACAGTTTGATCTTATTTCGGCGAGTGAAGAAAAAGATTTAGCAAAACGAATTGAAGCAGGGGATGATGAAGCTAAGACATTACTTGCTCGAGCTAACCTTCGACTTGTTGTGTCTATTGCAAAAAAATATGCAAACAGAAGTCAGGATCTTACACTTCTTGACCTTATTCAAGAGGGAAACATTGGTCTCTTTAAGGCAATTGAGAAATTTGATTGGCAGAGAGGGTTTAAGTTTTCAACATATGCAACATGGTGGATTCGACAATCTATTACTCGAGCGTTGGCTGATCAGTCACGAACGATTCGTGTTCCTGTGCACATGGTAGAGACTATTGCTAAGTATAAACAAATTGTACGACGACTCTTCCAAGATCTTGGACGAGAACCGATGCCAGAAGAGATTGCACTAGAGATGGGTGTTGATATTGAAAAGGTGTATATGATTGAGAAGATTAATCAAAGTACAGTTTCTCTTGACACTCCTGTTGACGATGAAGAAAAATCTGTATTTGCTGACTTTGTGCCTGATGATAAAGTTATGACACCTGACCAAGATTCATCAAGAAGAATTCTTCAGGATCAGGTGCGAGAAATTTTGAATGATTTAAATGAAAAAGAGAGAGAGATTTTGATGTTACGAAATGGTATGACTGATGGGATTCAGCATACGCTTGAAGAGGTGGGAAAAATGTTTGGGGTTACGCGAGAACGAATCCGACAGATTGAAGCTAAGGCTCATGAGAAGATTAGACAGCATGATAAAGCGAATAGATTGAGGGGGTATTAGTATAATGAAAATCCAACCTGTGAGGGTTGGATTTTTAGTAGAATTTTTCGAATCTTGCCTCAACAGAAACTTTTTCTTGACACCGATTCATTTCATATTTGTGCGTGTATGTATACAAAGGTGAAATGTACCAGCGCTGGATAGGTAGTCTGCAAATTTTCCACTTCGCAGTGTGCCTTTTCAACTTCGAGTAAAAAATAATATTAAAGACTTTAAGAAGCGGATAAAGAAGTTCATATCTTTCAGCTAGGTAGTCAACCTTTTTGGAAAAATTAAGCTTCAGAATGAGGTCTTGATCTACTCTTGAACTTTTCCAAAACTCTGACTGCAATCTTTTCACATACTCCATAACAAGAACGTAAGTCCACTCTTCAGTTCCAATTGGCCAAATCTTTTTTTCCTGCATTGATTGGCGAATGTTTGTTGTCCATAATTCGTATACAGAAGCTAGAGGTGAAGAAAGTTTCGGAGTTCTATTTTGAAGGCTGTTGAAGTATTTTACTGATTTACTCTCGATAGGTTTTTTGACGCGAGGTCTTTTTCGGATGATTTTTGCAACCATTAAATGAGGTCGTTTCATAATGGAAAATTGGGTTAAGGTTCAACTGAAGATGACTATACCTTATATTATGTAAATAAAAAACCCTGCCGAGCTCGGGGGAGCTGGGCAGGGTGGTTGTAATTCTGTTGATCCCTAAACCCACATGGTTCCAGAAGTGTGAGGTTCAATGAAGTACTTAAAACGGCAAAACTGTTGTGGATTATCATAGGTCTCGCCATGGATCTCCCAACCGCCATCAGCTGTTGAATGAATACCTGTTATGAAGCAATCAATTAGAGTGGGCAATTCACGTAGTTGGAATTTTACTGTTGCCCCTTCTTGATTATCTCCATCTTTTTTGTTTCTTACCACCATTGCCAGTATGAGGATTTCGATTGAGTGTATGCCGATTACGTTAAGTCTTTTGGTAAATGGTTCACGATCGGGATTTATAATTAAAGGGCTCATAAGAATTCAGAAGTTAATGTTCGTATGGTTTTGTGCGCGCTAACATAATTATTATATAATTAAAATAATAAAAAAGCAAGTACAGTAATCATGCTATACTAACCCCAACATGAACCCCTTCGAAACAGCCTACAACCGCCTCAATAAAGCTCAAAAGAAAGCTGTCGACACTATAGACGGACCAGTACTCGTAGTTGCAGGACCTGGTTCAGGGAAGACACAGGTACTCACACTTCGTGTTGCAAAAATCCTCCTCGAGACTGACACTCGACCATCAAATATTTTATGTCTCACATTTACAGACTCTGCATCACACAACATGCGAGAGCGTCTGACTCAATTCATGGCAGATGATGCGTATCGAGTGAGTATTCACACATTTCACAATCTCTGTACGTCAATCATCAGCAGTAATCCAGAATATTTTTACAACGGTGCAACACTCAGGGCAGCTGACGCGGTAACAAAGTACGGAGTGATTGAACATATTATAGAAAACCTCCCACACAACGCACAACTTCGTTCGTATCATCCTGATCAAGGATATACATATATAAGAGATGTTGAAAGTGTATTGTCACACATTAAAAAAGCAGGACTCACGGTAGAAGATTTTAAAAAAGTATTAGACAAAAACGATGAAGACTTGATTGTCTTAAATGCACGACTTGGACCAATACTTTCAAAAACAGTATCACAGTCAAGTTACGATGAATTTACACAAGCATTTACGAAGTTATATAAAGAACGAGGAGGGGAGCGAGTACTGACATATTATTCTTTGATCGATGCTCTGTATATAAACTTCACAACATCTGTTCAAGAAAAAGCAGATTTTTCACCATGGAAAGCAAAGTTTACTGAGAAAAACACAAAAGGAGACCATGTACTCAAAGATACCAGACGGGCTGATATTCTTCGGGAGGTTTTGATTGTGTATGAGAAATATACAACAGAAATGTTTTCGCAAGGATATTATGATTTTGATGACATGATTTTGGATGTGTTAAAGTCAGTCGAAAAAAATGATATGCTTCGGTTTAAACTTCAAGAACAGTATCAGTATATTCTAGTTGATGAGTTTCAAGATACAAATGATGCGCAGATGAAACTTATATATCTGTTAACCAATAATCCTGTTTCAAACAATCGGCCAAATATTATGGTAGTAGGGGATGACGATCAGGCGATATATAAGTTTCAAGGTGCAGAGCTTTCAAATATTGTTGATTTCACAAAGATGTACAGCGATGTTGAGGTGATAACACTTACGGAAAACTACCGATCAAACTCTTCTATTGTTTCTTCATCACTTTCAATGATTCGAACTGGATCCCATCGACTCGAAAATATTTTGAAAGGATTCACTAAAGATTTGATGTCATCAAGATTGTTTGATGGAAAAAATTCTTTAAAGAGAAAAAAGGCAATTGATGTACAAGAGTTTGACACTAAGCTTCATGAGTATGCATATGTTGCTAAAGAAATAGAGAAAGCTATTGCTGCAGGAGTTGAAGCTGAACATATTGCAGTAATTGGAAGAAACCATAAAGATCTAGTTGGTTTAGTTCCATATCTGCAAAAAAGAAGTATTCCTATACGGTACGAACGGGAACAACATGTACTTTCAGAACCTCATATTCAGCAAATCGTAACCACACTCCGACATGCACATAACGGGTTTACTGAAAATCATGATGATGTGTTGTCTAAAATTCTATCTTTTCCATTTTGGGGAATTAGTACAGTAGAGTTATGGCAACTATCTCGCACAGCTTATCAGAATAGAACAAATTGGATTGATACTCTGAAAGTAGAAGGATATGAGGTTCCAGAAAGTATTACAACAGCAGTAGCACACCTCTTGGAAATTACTCGATTGTCAGCACATGAAAATGCAGAGCATGTAATTGATTATGTTATTAATAAAACAAACTTCAGAGAATATTATTTTAACTCTGAGAAATTTAGTCATGAAAAATCTGAATATTTAGTATTCCTCTCAAGTCTTCGAACATTTGTACAGGCAATTCGAGAATATAAACAAGGAAAAGAATTGGCCGTAGCTGATGTGATTTCTTTTGTAGATACATATGAAGATAACAAGCTCATCCTTGCGGACACAAGTCCTTTTGTAAATGCACGAAATGCCGTGAATCTTTTGACTGCACATAAATCCAAAGGTCTTGAGTTTGAAATTGTCTTTATTCTTTTTGCAACAGATAAAGTTTGGGCAGGAGGCGGAATGCCAAACAAGATTAGTTTGCCTGTAAACTTACCACTTGCTCCTGCTGGTGACAGTGAAGATGATCAACTCAGATTATTTTTTGTGGCACTTACCCGGGCGAAAAATCACATTTACATAACTTCACATAGAGCTGATGATAGTGGAAAGAAAGCAAATATGCTTCGCTTCATACAGAGTCTTGAGGTTCAGTCAGATGAGTTATCTGACAGCTTAGATGTCGATAGTACAAGTCTTCTTGAATCTTCAATGCTTACAGGAGATAGGAAACATATTCATATTGGGCCCGTGTTTTTAGATACTGAAAAAGCATTGCTCGATACGCTTACAAAAGATCATGTGTTATCGATCACTCATATTAATAATTTTTTAAATGTAGATAAAGGTGGGCCGATGTTGTTTTTGGAAAATAACTTACTCAGATTTCCTCAAGCAAAAACTGCACCGCTTGGATATGGAACAGCTCTTCATGCCGTGATACACAAATCATTGATGTGTTTGAAAACCGATAAGAGATATCCAACAGTAGAAGAAGTGAATGACTGGTTTAAAACTCAGCTTTTATTTGAACGACTTCCTCGAACAGAATATGCTGTGCATTTAGAAAGAGGGCTCGATGCATTAAAAACAATCTATGCGGAAAAAATTCTTACTCTAAAAGGAGATGAATTATCTGAGGTAGATTTTAAACATGAGGGAGTGGTGTTGGGCGGAAAGGTTCCAGTTGCTGGAAAAATAGATATGATTCGGTTTGTTGATGGAGGGGTGTATGTATGTGATTTTAAAACTGGAAAAGAAAAGAAGGATTGGAAAGGGAAAGATGCTCATGAAAAAGTGCAGTTACATTTCTATAAACAACAACTAACGTTCTATAAGTTACTCATGAAGTTGTCGAAGAATTATTCCTCAATGAAAGTGCTTGCTGGGCAGCTTGAATTTTTGGAAACAAAAGGTGAAAGGTTGATAGAATTGTCTTCTGAGATTACGGACGGTGAAGTAGATCGACTAGAGAAACTTGTAGTTGCGATACATAAAAGGATTCAAGACCATGATTTTACTGTGCCTGATAGTGTAAAAGAATTAACTGGACTTGATGCAGTTCTTGCATTTGAGGAGATTATTTTGGAAGAGTAGGTAAGTGTGATATTGTTTGTGTAGGAATGACATTCTGTTTTTCCAATTTAACCGTAGTTCACGTACCTTTATGAAAACTAGTTTCCTTACTGTCTCTCCTGATGGCGGTTCTGTTACATTGAATCATGAGGCGATCTGTTCGATTCCTCCTGACGAGTTTCATCTGTATACTGTAGGTGAGCAGAATTTTCTGCGACTGTACCGGGAGGTTGGATTTATCCCTGTTGGCCCTATTACCAGCCCTGATGTAAATTTCAAAGATGTCACACATGAAGAGGTGTGCATCATGCTCATTCCAATCATCATGATTGAACCAGAACTCAGAAAGCACATGGCTGCTTAAAGTCAAAATCACGCCGCTTGTCGCAAGACTTGCGGTGATTTTATTTACCTGTATGATGGGTGATGGATCAGGGTGAACTTCTTCATTATGACCAACAGCTCTTTGCCGGAAACCAACAATATGAGATCTCCACATCAGTCTTCAGGGTGCATTATACACCGTGCAATAGTCCGGAATCCTTCCTGCTCCAATACAAACTCATCAGGACCTACGCTTGCGAAACCTACATCTACAGGTTCTGTTGCGCGGAGATTTCACCCAGGCAACCAAGGGAATTTTAATAAGGGGCGGAATCGGAAGAAACGCCCAATGAAAATTTTGCCACCTGCACCTGTGGTGAAAAGAACCTCAAGCAAAAGGAATTCATTGTTTGAGTTGAAGGTTGCCACTAAGAAATGAATACTATCAAAAAATCAAAACCACCGCTGGATACAATCCGCGGTGTGTTTCTTTTTATATATTACTCAACTTATTTTTTACAAAACTATCGATTTCATCAAAGAAAGGATCTGGGACCATAGGTTCTGATCGAAGTGATGAACCTGCAACCATGTGATATGCTTCTGATCCTTGAAGTGCTTCTTGGGAATGTTTCTCACGAAGCTCAGTAACAAAGTCATAAAGCATTTCCTGCACTCTTTCTGGATTGTCTTTATGAACAGAATGAATACCTCTCAAGTGGGCCTCGAGATTTTTATGTGCCATTGAGGGTTCGTGTTGAATTAATTTTTCCATGTTGCCAGACTTGGAGTCGAACCAAAATTAAAGGCTTCAAAGGCCTCTGTCCTACCATTAGACGATCTGGCAATACGGGTTACTATATCAGAAAATATAAAAACCCGCCAGCTTTCGGCTGACGGGTTGAAGGATTAGAGCAACTGTATTTTTTTTGCATGAACATGATTGATTATGCGTAGCATAACATCAACTGCGGACAATCTTGTTGTATCGATGACGTGTGCTCCTGGATGACACCTGAGAGGGTCACAGGTTCTGTGTGTATCCTCTTTGTCACGCTCAACAATGCTTTTATAGACATCCTCATACCGCAAATCGCGACCTGCTTCTCTGTGCTGTTTAACCCTCCGGTCTGCAGCAATCTGTGGATCTACGGTAAAGAAGTATCTGTAGGGCGTTTCGAAAATGAATCCCTGATCACGGCCCTCTGCAATAAGGCCAGGCGGCTTTCTCATTGATACCTGACGATTACGAAGCGCCATTCGAATTTCTGGGATTTGAGCAATACTCGCTGCAAGCTCACTTCCTTGTGTGCGAATAATTTCCGTTTCATCCACCTCATCAAGAAAGACTTTGTCGGTACTATCAATTCTGAGGTTGAGTGTATTTGCTGCATGAACTTGCTCACTCAGATTGTGAATATTTTTTCTGTGGCACACAACACCAAGAGCTCGATACAATACTCCGCTATCGAGCTTGTGATATTTATAATGAAGAGCGAGGAGTTTAGCAACGGTGCCTTTGCCTGTGGCAACGCCTCCGTCAATGGTGATAACTGGAATGGTCAGATCTTGCATATGAATGGTTGGTTAAAGGGCTGAGGTTAGCTTACGAGAAGTATATATATTTGTCAAATATACTCTTGACCGATACCCCTATGGGGTATAAAATATACATATGCACGGAATACATAAAAACAAAGAAAAAATATCACTGAGGCTTAAAAAAATCATTGGACAAATTAAGGGTGTAGAAAAAATGATTGAAGAGGATCAATACTGTATTAATATCATTACTCAAACAAGTGCAATAAAAAGTGCAATTTCTAGCATTGAAGATATGATGCTTGAAAGTCATCTTGATCATTGTGTGACTCGCGATAGTACTAAAAATAGACTGAAAGAAATAAAGGAGGAAATTATAAAAGTATATAAACTTAAAAGAAAATAATATGTTTAAAAAAATACTACCACTATTGTCAATATTCGCTTTTATAATCCTACTCACAATATCTACTGCGATTATTCTGCAGAATTTTGGTGTAATGAACTTGATGATGATGAGTATGGCATATTTCTTTATAGTATTTGGATTGTTTAAATTAAGTAATTTACAAGGATTTGCGAAAGCATATGCTATGTACGATATACTAGCCATGAAATCAAAAACCTACGCACTCTCGTATCCTTTCATCGAGGTAATCTTGGGCTTAATGTATCTCTTATCATTTGGAGGAATTTATAGAGATGTGTTTACGTTCTTTATTATGAGTATAAGCGCGTATGGTGTATGGAAAGCGCTACAGGTCAAAGATGAAATACCTTGCGCGTGCTTAGGAACCGTATTTAAAGTTCCGATGACAAAAGTGACTCTCTTTGAAAATGTTTTCATGGCCCTTATGGCACTCTATATGATTTGGATGTATCTTGCTGTGGGAAATATGCCTATGTAAAATATTTCTCATTTTAATAAAATTAATTAATATTTAAAAACATATATGAATAAAAACACTATACTAGTTGGAGTTGTTGCATTATTAATTGGTATCATTGGGACAAATATGTATTATGCTGACGCTGTTTCAGATGCAAGATTAACTCAAGGGATGTCTGGCGCGAGAAACGGAATGCACATGATGTCAGATGGAACCATGATGGGAAATGGTATGATGGGCGCTTCTATGAATATGGATTCCATGATGGAGGGGATGCTTGCAAACATGAAAGGGAAATCTGGAAAAGAACTTGAGAAAGCGTTTCTTGTAGATATGGTCCCACACCATCAAGGTGCGGTAAATATGGCTAAGTTACTGCTCCAAGATAAATCTGTACGTCCAGAGCTTGTTAAGTTTGCGAATGAGATTATTACCGCTCAAGAAAGGGAGATTGAGCAAATGAATGAATGGCTTAAAAATTACTAAATATAAAAAACCACCTGTAAAAGGTGGTTTTTTATTTGATAAATACATAAATGAAATATATGGTATTATTTTTATGTGTTCAGGCAGAAAATGTCAGTTTACCTTTTGATAATCATGAACCTTGTACCAGTTGTACAGGTGATCTTTTTTGATTTAAACATATTTCCTGTTATTCTCCTTTTTTGGATTGAGGCGGTAATTATAGGAATTTTTTGTCTTATTAAAATAGTAGTGTATAGAAATGTTAAAAATAGAAACACAGTCCGTAATGCAGCAGGTTTTTTGATTACATTTAGTTTTGCTATGTTTATATACTTTTGGTTTTTGATTGGAATTTTCCTACTACCAAAAATTATACCAATAACTAGTCATGGGAATGGTATTCCGCATGATTTTCCATTTAAGGACTTATTTAATTTGTTTATGGTCAATCTATATGCAATTAAACTTCCGATACTCGCTCTTTTTTTAAGTAATGCATATTCTTCTTTTGAATCAGGGAGTAAAGATTATGATCCAGTTAAACATTTGCTGAGTAGAATTCTTGTACTGCACATCACACTTATGATTAGCATACCTGTATTGTTTTTGGTTGGTGAGAAAACTGCATCAATAGTTGTATTGATTATGATTAAAATTATTTTTGACCTTCGTGGGTTGTTGAAAAGTCAGAGGTAAGTTGTTTGATTTGGGTAAGGTGAATACATGTTTCTTTAAACTCATTGCTAAATAAAACCCGCCAACCCAACTAAATGGATCGACGGTGTTTTGTGTAATGATTAATCTCAGTAAGGTCTTCTCATCACCTGAAAGTGCTTAGCGGCAAATTTTTTTTATAACAACTTGTGATTGAATGACCGTCTTCAAATATGTGATCGGTAACAATCATTCCTTCATGAAACTTTCCTCCGTGACGATTAATCCATTCTGATGGGGAGTGATTTCGCAAGGCGTCATATGTTGATCTTTCTGAAAAAAGAAAAGGCAGTTTTTTCTTTAAAATTCCAACCGCATGTTCTTCAGATTTTGCTCTTTGTAGAATCACGAAATGCTGCCAAGACTCAATTCTGTTGATAAGACGACTGCCAGAGTAACCTGTGCTGACATTCCTAGTCGTTTGAAAAAAAATACAAACAGTAAAATGGTACATATAAATATGCCTTTCAATTTAGGTAAGGGTTAAAAGAACTATAGTTGAGATTAACATTTATTATTGTCCTGTCAACTTATTCGTAGTGGTCCAGTAGATTGTCTAACCCCTCGCAAAAACCCTTAAATTACGGTACACTACACCCCATGAACCTCTCAGTCGGCATCGTAGGACTCCCAAACGTGGGAAAATCAACCCTCTTCAACGCCATAACTAAAAAATCAGTCCCAGCAGAAAACTACCCATTCTGTACTATCGACCCATCAGTGGGAGTTGTTGCGGTACCTGATGAAAGACTCTATAAACTCTCAGATTTTTCTCAAACTAAGAAAACAGTTCCAGCGATTGTAGAGTTTGTAGACATTGCAGGACTTGTAAAAGGAGCATCAGAAGGTGAAGGGCTTGGAAACCAATTCCTACAACATATTCGAGAAGTGAGCGCTATCGCACATGTGGTCCGAATGTATGAAGATGGAAATCTTATTCATGTACATGGAAAAGTTGATCCATTAAATGATATTGAAGTAATCAATCTTGAGCTTATACTTGCTGACATGCAGGTTGTGGCAAAACGAATTACAACTATTGATAGAGATGTTAAACGAGGAGATAAAGAAGCTGTACTTCTAAAAACAGTATTAGATAAAATGCTTGCACATCTTGAGAATGGATTATTTGCATCAAAAGCAGATCTTACTCCTGAAGAATTTGAATCATTCAAAACATTACAGCTTATAACTATGAAGCCAATGATGTATGTTCTAAACCGAAAATCAGGTGGAACAAATATTGAAGATGATCGGTATACTAAGCTTATGGATTTTTTCAAATCGGAGGGAGCTATTCATACTATCGTTGATGCACGTATTGAAAATGATCTAAAGGATTTTGAAGGTGAAGAAAAAGAAATGTTTAGAAAAGAACTTGGAGCAGATGATGATGGTGTAAATGATCTCATTAAATCTGGATACAAGTTACTTGATGTGATTACGTATTTTACAACTGGGGTAGAGGAGACACGAGGATGGACTATTAAAAAAGGATGGAATGCACCGATGGCTGGAACTGCTATTCATACTGACTTTAAAGAAAAGTTTATTCGAGCTCAGGTTGTGTTCTGGAGTGATTTGATTGAAAGTGGATCATATGGAGCTGCGAGAGAAAAAGGTTTGGTCCGAACTGAAGGGAAGGAGTATATTGTGAAGGATGGGGATGTGATGGAGTTTATGGTGTAGGTCATTGACATTCGAATGTATTAGTTGTACATTCTCCATAGAAACCTTAACCTGAAATTATCTATGAAAATAAATGGTATGCCTCACGAACTTACTGCTTCTGATTGTTGTAATATTGGAAGAGTGCTTTTATCAAAAGCGATAGGTGGAAACACTACTGATTTCACTGTTGAACTTACTCTTTCAGATGAATTACTTTTCTCTGAAATAATGGGTGAAAGAATTTGTGACACGCTGTATAAAGGTCTGCGTGCAGCGCACGAACTTAGAGTCGAGTTTAAGTGTACATACTCTAATAGGGTATTCACTTCAGTCGCGGTGAAGAAACCAAAGAATATGAGTTTTCAAACAGGTTCCAGATGGGTTGATGCTATTCGCTCAGCTCCAACATCTGCAGACCGACACGATCTGATACAGAAACCACCGATCATTGTTTGGTTCCAGAAAAATTGGAAAGAAATTCGTCGACTCATCAAAGTCACAACCAGACCGGATGACGATATTTGGATAATTCACGAACGGAGTGCTTCAGAAAATGAAGAAGGTCTTGCTGCTCAACTTCTCGGTCTTGATGATGCCCTCCGGTACCTTACTTCAGAAAATGGTTGGGTACTCTGTGAATTCGAAAATCAAATCGAATTTTACACGGAAGCCCTTCGTTATCTTCAAGGGGACTAGTCCGTTTTTCATCAAACCCCACCAGGAAACTGGTGTGGGTTTTTTTCTTTACATTCAAATTGGTATATACTATACACATGGAACCAACAACATTAAAACCAAAAGTAGGTGCTACAGATTTTTTCCTCTATCTCGGATACATCACGACGTTCTACGTATTCGTCGTAACCTACGTGACATTTTTATTCGCATTAATTAACACACTCTTCCCAGATCGACAGTTTAATTATTATGATCCATATGGAACAGGAATGCGGTTTTCAGTTTCAATGCTCATCGTAGCAACCCCTCTGTTTATTTTCCTACTAAAAAAGATTTATACAAAACTTCGAGAAAATCCAGAACAGCAAGAATTGTGGATTCGAAAGTGGGGATTATATTTAACCTTGTTCTTATCTATTGCAGCGCTCGCTATTGATCTTGTGGTATTGATCAATACATTCCTTGGCGGAGAAATCACAACCCGATTTACATTAAAGGCACTTACAATTCTTCTCGTTGGTGGAGCTGTATATTGGCATACTCGACAAGAACTTAAAAATACACTTGCACATAATCCTAAGTTTGCAAAAACTCTGGGTTGTACAGTTATCCTTGTTGTTCTTGCTTCAATCATTACTGGATTTTCATTTATCGGATCTCCAACATTACTACGAAATATTCGAGATGATAATCGACGAGAAAATGATCTAAATACTATTCGATATCAAATTGTAAATTACTATCAATCTAAAAACGGAGTTCTTCCTGCAACTCTTGCAGATGTAAATGTAGGAAATCCATATCCTCAAGAAATTCCAACAGATCCAGCTACAGAACTACCGTATACATACCGAGTGCTTACAAGTAAAATTGTAAATACAGTATCATTCCCAACATTTGAACTTTGCGCAACATTCTCAGAAGACGGAAGTGTTGATGAACGAGTGCAAGGTGCTGGTGGAAATACAACATCAATTGCTCGACCTGCATATGATGGATATTCTCCTGAGTTTGAGAGTGATTTTAGTAAACATCCTGCTGGAGAAAAATGTTTTGAAATAACTATTGATCCACAAAGATTTAAACCATTTGATAAGGCTATATGAGTAAATACGCCTATGCAATTCTAGGGTTATGTATTGCTAGCGTGTTTTTCCTGAACTATCTTACTCGGAACCCAGATCAAATTACGCCTGAAGAAAATCAACCTGTAGACCAAAGTATTGATTATACAACAGGAACACATCTTGGGTATATTATGTCTGCGAAAGCTGAAAGTGGAAGAGTGTATTTATCTATTGATTTTTTGCAGTCATTCATAACAAACAAAGCAGCATTTTTGTCAGCTATAGAAGATGATTATTGCAGTCTTGAAAAAATTATGGCCCATGTTAATGCAACATATCCTGAGAATACAAATAGTAAAATAATACAAGATTTTCGAAGTCTAAAAACAAAAGAAGACACACTCATATATTTTGGAAAAGTTTCCATTAAAGATATAGATGTGATTTCACCGTATACAGGTTGTTTTCCGAATGGTGTTAGGTATACACGAAATAAGAGTAAAATAGTTCGAGATCGGTCAATTTCTCCTACTTTAAGAGCTGTGCTGAGTGGTACAGTTGTAACATATGATAATGCTGCTACGTACTTTGCTGAAAAGGGCGCGCTGAAGGACAGTCTTCCTATGTACTCCATTACCATGTCGGATGGGGTTGTTTTGAACATTGAAGATGTCCCTGCACAGTAGGGCTTCCTTATGTGGAAATTACGTGCTACAATCACAAGCAATATGCAACAAAAAGAATATCTTTCAAAAGAACGACATGCTGAGCTTATTAAAGAGCTTGACCATTTAAAAACAGTACGAAGAAAAGAGATTGCTCAAGATCTTGAGTATGCTCGTTCACTTGGTGATCTCTCTGAAAACGCAGAGTTCAACAAAGCTCGAGAAGATCAGGCTGTGATTGAAGATCGTATTGCTCAACTTGAAACTATTCTTGCAAACGTAGAAATTGTAAAGGTCCACCATTCAAACACAGTGGAAGTAGGTACTAAAGTTCATCTAAAGAAAAAGGATGAAGCCAAAAGTGTACTATATACAATTGTTGGATCAGAAGAAGTTGATACTGGGGAAAGAAAAATTTCTCTTAAATCTCCAATCGGAGCTGCTGTGATCGGAAAGGTAAAGGGTGATGAAGTAACTGTAAAAACTCCAAGTGGTGAAATGGTATTCACAATTGCTGAGATTGAATAAAGATAAAAAGGTGGTATTATAATACGTATATGACCCCAATGGAACAATTTGTAGTATTTCTACTATACGCAATTATCTTTGGGGTTTTGGCGTTTTTGCCATATCTACTTGGAAAGAAGGCCCTTAAGTCATGGGTAAAATATATCCGTGGTGTTTTTTATGCAAAACAAAAATACAAACTCTTGGAGTTTCGAATTGCAAAAGGTCTTGCACGGTCTCCGCTCGCGATGGAATTGTTTTTAAATGCACTCTTTCAACCTCAAGGAGAAACAAGTTGGCATGATATTTATGTTAAAGGAACAACACGAAGTTGGTTTAGTCTTGAGATTGTATCTCTTGAAGGAAATGTGCGATTTTTTATATGGACTAAAGATAGTTTTGTAGATTTAATCAAGACTCAAGTATATGGACAGTTTCCAAATACTGAAATTATAGACATGGATACTACAGGAGAAGGAGATTATGCAAAAAAGATTCCATATGACACGAGTAAGTACAAGTATTGGTGTGGTGAATTCAAAAAGAAAAATGCAGGTCACTTGCCGATCAAAACGTATGTTGACTATGGATTAGATAAAAACCCTAAGGAAGAATTTAAGGTAGATCCAATCACGCCTCTTTTAGAGTATATGGGTAGTCTAGGAAAAGGTGAGCAGGCATGGCTTCAAATCGGAGTACGAGCCCCTAAAAAAGATATTGAAAAAGATCTTCCAACAGATGCAGAAGCTCGAAAAAAGAAAAAAGCAAAATGGTGGCAAACAAAAGAGCTTGTTGACTGGACTGATGCAGGTAAAGATGAGATTAATAAGCTCTCAAAGAGAGACATAAAAATCGATAAAGAGAAACCTCTGAACTCGGCTGAATTAAAACCTACTCCACTCGAGCTTGAAAAACTTGAGGCAATTGAGCGAAGTATGTCAAAGCTCGCATTTGAAATATCTATTCGTGCAGTATATGTTGCACCAACAGATTTGTTTTTACCTGCACACTCTGCAGCATTTGGAGGAACATTTAAACAATACAACACAATGCACATGAATAGTTTTGAGACAAAAGCTCCGAGCGTAAAATATCCATGGCAAGATAAAGGTGGATTTATGGTTGATCATGATAAGAGAGAAATATTTACACAATATCAACATCGAGCATTCTTCTATAAAGAGTATCTGCCAATTTCTGGAATTGGAGAATGGAAAACAGCAAATATGATGTCTCTGACAAGTTTATTTGCGGAAGAAGTGTATAACTTTAAACCGTATATTTTAAACATAGAAGAACTTGCAACAATTTATCATTTCCCTGGAGATATTGCGACAACACCGACACTTACTCGAGTGGAGGCTAAAAAAGGTGAACCGCCAGCAAATTTACCTGTATAATTTTTTTGAAATACGATATACTTAACAAATATTCGCATCGCATCCATGAATCTTCAATATCAATTACAACCAGAAAAGACATCTATTTTAAAAGTTGTATTGTACTGCGTCTTGGCATTTGTGTTACTTGTTACTGCATCATTGGTGTATGTATATTTTGCATTTAACTCACCAGCATATCCCGATACGCTCCCAATGGTTATTGATATTGAAAAAGGTTCATCACTTCAGGAAGTGACAGAGATGTTAGGAGACAAGGGGGTTATTCGATCTCCGTTTCTTTTTAGATCAAGTATGATTTTAGGTGGTTTGGAATCATCTATTAAGACTGGAGAATATACATTTAACAAACCAATTATCATGGCGGAAGTTGTCGAGCGATTGGTAAAAGGAAAATATGAGTATGTGCCAGTTCGATTAATTATACGAGAAGGTGAGAATGCGCAAAGTGTTGCAGATGCAATGGCGGTACAATTTCCAAAACTTGCAACAACAACAGTAATGACCGAATTAAAAAAGCGAGAAGGAAAATTATTTCCAGAAACATATTTGTTTGCACCATTTACAACAGTAGAAGAAATATTTACAACAATTGATGCAGAATATGAAAAAAGAATAACGCCGTTTCGAGAAATGATTGCAGCCTCTGGTAGAACAGAGCTTCAGATATTAACGATTGCATCTATTTTGGAAAATGAAGTGCCTGTTAAAGAAGATATGAAAGTTGTTGCAGGAATTATTTACAATAGACTGAGAACTGGCATGCCTCTCCAAATGGATAGTACACTCGGATACTTTACCGGTAAGGCATCTCTTGAGCTTACAAGTGAGGATTTGAAACTTGATTCACCGTACAATACCTATGTATACAAAGGTTTACCTCCTGGACCTATTGGAAACCCTGGGGAGGTGAGTATTGAGGCTGCCTTGCGTCCTGCGTCTCACTCGTATATATTCTTCTTATCAGACGCGACTGGTGTAAATCATTACGCCAAAACATACGCAGAGCATCTGGCTAATCGAAAGAAATATTTAGGTAAATAATGAAGAAAAAAGTATTTGTAGGAATGTCTGGGGGTGTAGATTCATCTGTATCTGCACACCTCCTTGTACAGGCTGGTTACGAGGTAACTGGCGTGTTTATTCGTGTGTGGCAGCCAGAAGGTGGTGAATGCACATGGAAGGATGAGAGACGCGATGCAATGCGTGTTGCGGCCCATTTGGGTATTCCGTTTGTCACTCTTGATCTACGAGATGCATACAAAAAAGGAGTGGTGGATTATATGATTTCAGAATATACAAAAGGAAATATTCCAAACCCTGATGTAATGTGTAATAGAGAAGTAAAATTTGGTGCATTTTATACATGGGCAAAAGAGCAGGGTGCAGATTATATTGCGACAGGACATTATGCGCAGAGTAGAGATGGAAAGTTGTTTGAAGGAGTTGATGGAAATAAAGACCAGTCGTATTTTTTATGGACTTTGACATCTGATGAGCTTAAGAATATTTTATTTCCAATTGGGCATTTGCAAAAGAAAGATGTGAGAAAAATTGGTGAAAAAGCAGGAATTCCTGTGTTTGATAAAAAGGATAGTCAGGGAGTTTGTTTTATAGGGCACATTGATATGAAAGAATTTTTAAAAGAGTATATTAAAACCGAGGAGGGAAATGTGTTAGATGTTCATGGAAATGTTATCGGAACGCACCAAGGTGCACTTTTATATACACATGGTGAGCGTCATGCGTTTAATTTATTTTCACAAAGTAATGAGCAGAAAAGATTGTTTGTGATTAGTAAAGATGTTGAGAAAAATACAATTACAGTAGGGGAGTTTGCTGATGTTGAGAATTTAAATAATTCTAAAAAGAATTTGGTGCTGAGAAATGTTGTGTTACGAAGTGAAGTTGTGAATAATGTTACTTGTCGTACTCGATACCGACAAGAAAAAATTGAAGTGAAAAATATTGACAAAGGTATTGACGGCGAGTTGACTCTTACCTTGACACAATATCCTGTGACGTCCGCAGGGCAGTCTGTGGTGCTGTATGTCGGTAATGAGTGTATTGGAGGAGGGGTATTAAAATAACCCCCGCTTTTCTTCTTGCGAAGCGCGTGGGGTCAGGGTTAGTCATTCTCGGCAACAACAATTTCAGGACAGTTTTGAAACAGCTTGAATGTTGTATAGTTGTAGAGGTGCCAAATTGGTAGAATGATTAAAACTTTAAATCCTGGAAAAACTACCCATTTGCACAGATAGTAAATAAAGTATGCAGCTGGGATGAATGCTAGGAGCGATATGATACACCAAGTTAATGAGATTCCCCAGAAGATAATGGTAAGAATCAAATAGCAATGAAGATTTCGATGATCAGTATCTATATGCAGCTCATCTACCGCATCACTAATTTCAGGTCTTGCATGGGTAAATGATTTGTAACACCGTTTACTGGATGTATTAAGGGATGTTCTCCAGGGAAAGAAGACCCAGAACAATGGATTTTTCATCCAGTTTCCGTTTTTGGCTTGTTCTGTGTGATAGACGAGTTTCCATTTAATGTTGCCGTAAAGTAATCCAACGAAAAGATACGCAAGAGTCCAAAATATGATGTTCATGAATAGAGGTGGTTGAAATGAAAGGACGCCCCTTTCTTACCCACATATGTACCATAACAAAAATGTTTAATCAAACATTAAAATAGGCTACAATACTATGGTATGCAAATAAAAAAATCAGACGGTACTATAGAAGTATTTGACGATAAAAAACTGTCTCGAGCACTCACTAAAGCTGGCGCCAATTATATGGTGGCAAAAGAAATCACTGATCATATTGTTGATAAATGTAGTCAACCAGGGCACGAACAAATTGTAAAAAGTGAATTGATTTACCGACTGGCGTTCAAGCAACTTAAAAATATTTCACGGCGCTCAGCCCTTAAGTTCTCATTAAAGAAAGCAATGCTTGAACTCGGACCTTCAGGTTTTCCGTTTGAAGAGTTTATTGCTGAAATGTGGCGAGCAAGAGGGTACACTGCAATTACGGGACAAATTGTCTTTGGAACATGTGTTGCTCATGAAGTTGATGTTATAGCGTGGAAAGAAGATGAACTTGTTATGATTGAGGCTAAATACCATAGTGATAGTGGCTCGCGTACTGATTTAAAAACAGCACTGTATGTGAAGGCCAGATATGATGATATCAAACTTCAAACATTTTCAACTACATCTTTCAATTTAAATACTATTGTTGATTCCTCACTCAAAGATATGCATATGTTTGAAAAAGATGCACAACATCTCGATCCTAAAACTATTAAGATGCCAAAGCAACTTACAGAAGGATGGCTTGTGACAAATACTCACTTCAGTGATACTGCTATGAATTATGCAGATTGTAATGGGTTAAAAATAATGAGTTATGATTGTCCTGACGGAGGGTCTCTACAAGATATTGTGATGGAACATAAATTATTTCCAATCACATGTTTAACAGTATTAAGTACAACAGAAAAGAAAGATTTAATTGGTAGAAATATTGTGTTGTGTAAAACGTTGCATGAAAAAGAACATGTGCTTCATGATATGGGGTTTTCAAAAGACAAAATATATAAGGTACTTGAGGAAGTGAGTACTCTTTTGTAGTATACTAAGTGGGTCATGAGCATAGTGCTTCTGATTTATTTTTCTTTGTATGCCAGAATCATTCCATAAACGTTCACGTACTGAAAAAATCTTTGATTTCATCATTGAATCCTTCGCGATTCTAATTTCTATCCATGGAATCTACCAGTTTTATCGCTGGTATGTCTCCTGGTAACCATGACCCCACCCTCATCAGGTGGTGGTCTTTTTCTGTGATATACTTCCTCCATGGCTTTCTACAAAAAGATACTGTACACACCCGGCATGAAAGATGCCTTCAAACTCAGTCGTTCAAAAATTGACCTATTTGTTGAATGTCCTCGATGTTTTTACTTAGATAGACGACTTGGAGTTGGACGACCGCAAGGGTTTCCGTTTAACTTGAATAGTGCAGTGGATCTTTTACTTAAAAAAGAATTTGATGCACATAGAAAAAATAAAACACCCCATCCATACATGGTGGAAAATAAGATTGATGCAATTCCATTTTCACATGAACAAATGGATGTGTGGAGAGAGAACTTTGTAGGTGCTCAGGTAATGCACGAAGAGAGTAATTTTTTAATTACAGGAGCAGTCGATGATATTTGGGTAGATAAAGACGGGAAACTGATTATAGTCGATTATAAAGCAACAAGTAAGGATGGTGAGATTACACTCGATGCTGAGTGGCAAGATGGCTACAGACGGCAAATGGAGATATATCAGTGGATATTTAGAAAGCTTGGCTTTGATGTGTCGGATACTGGGTATTTTGTGTATGCAAATGGGCTTCGAGATAAACCTGGGTTTGATAATAAGTTAGAGTTCAGTATTAAGACATTTGCACATAAAGGGGATACATCATGGATTGAAAAAACATTGATGGCCGCAAAGACATGCCTTGATGATGATAGAATTCCAAAAGAAAAGGAGACTTGTGATTATTGTTCATATAGAACGAAAGCTGGAGTTGCGTTTAAAAATCATACAGAAAAAGTTGCGAAGAAGTAATCGTGGTATACTTTTTGTATGAAATTTAAAAATACGCACAAGGGTTTTGTTGGAATATTAGTTTTATTATTAGTAGTAATTGCAACAGGAGGTGGGGTGTATGTATATCAGAAAAATAAAATTAAAACTGATATTGATGGAAATTACAGTTATCCTGCAGCGAGTACGTCTAAAGAGGAAACTGAAGCAAACACATCTGCAAAACTGACACCACCGGACATGGGTGTTAAAATTGTACCTAATGAGGTTAAAGTACAAGTAACTACTCAGAACAATACATATAGAAATGAACAACTTAAGTTTGAAACACAAGTAGATACAAGATTAATAATTTCAGGGATAAAAACGGACCAGCAGAATAGGAAGTATGTATCTTTTGATTTTCCTAATAAGGAAGGTTTTGATATAAAAGCTGGATTTGCACTTTTGATACCAGATAACGATACGTCTTGCTCTGGAGAAGTTAGTTCTAGTACCTATAAGAATAAAAACGGTATGTACGTTGTTAAGAGTTTTTCAGGGGATGCGGGATGGGGTAGGGAATACTATTCAATCAGTATTAATGAAAAAATGTATTGCGTTATAAGTTTGTTTGGTGCAGGGGAGGTTGGTGCGGGTATACAGTCTACTCAATTTCAAGACATTGTCACAAAAATCTATGGTGATCTCAGTAAGACTGTAAATCTATTTGTAGATAATTTTAAACCATTAAGATAATTTGACTTAATAAAAACCCTCACCATTCCGGTGAGGGTTTTTCACTTTCTTAATGAAAGTGCGAGATGTTTCTAAACTACTTCATATCCTCACCCTTATCAACATCAGGAATTGCTCCAACTTTTTTTCTCATAGCTCTATTCAAAAACTTAATCATCACAAATATTGCAAGTGCAACGATAACAAAATTAATCACATTATTTATCAATGAACCGATCTTCACTGGACCAAGCATAAGTGTACCAAAATCAATTTTACCAAGAATAAGGCCGATAAGTGGAGTAATCAAATCCTCAACAATCGATGTAACTATTTTTCCAAACGCAGCACCGATAACTACAGCCACTGCGAGATCAAGCACATTGCCTTTAAGGGCAAAAGCTTTAAATTCATCTAAAAAGTTTTTCATACGCACAATATACCACACATATACCCCTTAATCCATACACAAGAGGGCAATTTCCTCGTATAGTATAAGCACATATATGGCTTTATTTTCAAAAAAACTCGGCATAGATTTAGGTACTGCAAATACACTCGTATTCCTTCCAGGTAAGGGTATTGTGTTAAATGAGCCATCAGTTGTGGCTGTGTCAGAAGGAGATAATCAGATTTTAGCAGTAGGTGTTGAAGCAAAAGAAATGATTGGAAAAACTCCGGATTCTATTATTGCTTATAGACCGATGAGAGATGGTGTTATTGCTGATTACCGAGTTACAGAAGCAATGCTTCGATACTTTATTCATAAGGCGCTTGGAACATGGAACCTAATCTCTCCAGAAGTTATGATCTCCGTTCCTGCAGGAGTTACTTCAACTGAGAGACGTGCAGTGATCGAGGCTGCTATCAAAGCTGGTGCGAAAAATGCATATGTTGTGAAGGAACCGATCTTGGCCGCAATTGGTGCAGGTATTTCAATTCAAGATCCTTGTGGAAATATGATTGTGGATATCGGGGGAGGAACGACTGACGTTGCTGTAATCTCACTTGGAGGAATTGTTGTGTGTACATCAGTTAAGTGCGCAGGTAATCGACTTGATATTGCTATCGTTGATCATGTGAAGAAAACATATAACTTAGCGATTGGTGAGAAAACAGCTGAGGAGATCAAAATTAAAATTGGTTCTGCAGTAACTGTAGAAGAAGAATTGTCTGTAGTTGTGAAAGGACGAGATTATGTGACAGGATTACCACGTTCTATAGAGCTCCGAACAAACGAAATTGTAAAAGCAATTGGAAAAGAGCTTAGAGATATGATTAAAGCAATTAAAGATGTGCTTCAAGAAACTCCACCAGAACTTGCATCAGATATTATTGATCAGGGTATTACTATGACAGGCGGATCTTCACTCCTACGAAATCTTCCCGAGTTGGTTCTGCGACGAACTGGAGTAAAAGCACATACAGCAGAAGATGCACTATATTGTGTTGCAAAAGGAACAGGTATTGCACTGGATCACTTAGATGCATATAAGAAAGCTATAACTACTAAGAGATAATATGATTGGATCATATATACAAAAAGGAGAAGCAGTTCTTGTATATTCAGACACCCCGTACTCTGAGAGACACATGAGTGTGCAAAAAAACTTTGATACGCATCCTGATGTGGTTGTATATGCTGAGGAAAAACTAAAAATGGAAACGGTTCGAGATTTTATATATGAAATGCAGAAGGCAAGCACAGGAGGAATATTTGGTGTTGAAAAAATAGGAATACTTATTTGTGACGATATTGTGCTGCCTGCACAACATGCTCTACTTAAGGCGCTGGAAGATCTGCATCCTGCAACGAGTATTGTAATATATGCCCATTCTCAAAGTGTCTTTATGTCAACAGTACTGTCAAGAGTTATACAAATATCAGACAAAGAAAAAGGAAGGGGTAATAACGTATTGATTTCAGGAAAAACTGCAGCAGAAAGATTAGAGGCAGTAAAAAAGATTATGAAAGATTTTGATGATGAAAAAATTACGAAACAAGATATTATTTCAATACTTGAACAAGTGAAAGGAAATGCAGAGGTATACAGCAGGGCTTTTTCCATGTTGAAACAGCCAAGTGTGTCCGTAAAGTATGTTCTTGAGTATGTAGCATTGCAGTTGTAAGAGGGGTATAATAGGTATATGCAAAACTCATCAAAAATCATTATCGCAACATGTATACTTGTAGTGCTTATTGCGCTCGCTGGGAAAGGGAATCTCTTTTCAGTTTCAAAAATTCCTACTGATACTATAACTGCAACTTCTACCGTAGTTGCTACATCGACCGCCATAACAACTGTCGTTGTCGCTACTACAACACAACCTATTGTGGATTACTCTTCACAACTTGAGCTAACAAGCCCAAAGCCAGGCTCTGAAATCAAATCGCCACTTACAGTTACAGGAAGACTAAAAGGGGGTTGGTTCTTTGAAGCTAACGCAGGGCTTGCGCTTCTTGATCAAAACAAACAGCCTATTACAGTAACTAATATTATGGCTACAACTGACTGGATGACTGCAGATTGGGTGTCATTTAAAGGAACTGTTGGATTTCCAGTAGAATACAAAGGGAAGAGTGGATATCTTCAGATTTCAAATGATAACCCTTCAGGAATGCCTGAAAATGAGAAGAAAATCTTAGTTCCTGTTTTATTTAGATAATAAGTGTGCTAGAGTGTCAAGATGAAAACACCAACGCCACATAGAAACAACCAAATCCACAAAACAGTCTGTGATGTATGTCACAAGCCTTGTGAGGTGCCATTTAAACCAAATGGAAAGAAACCTGTGCTTTGTGATGCGTGTTTTGCCAAAACTCGCGACGTTGCCCCTGTTGAAGGTGCATATGTTCGAAGAAAAGATAAAATGGTCTTTGAAACACCTGAGAATTTTGTTGCGTCAACTTTCACTGGTCCTAAAACCGATGCTCAAGCAACAGATCTTAAGTTTGCTGAGTTTAAAAGAGAGCTCAATAGTGTAAATGCAAAGCTGGATAAGCTGATCGACATGTTTGCAAAGTTTAAGCAAAAATAGAAGTACCCCAAGAGTACCTGTTGTTTTCCAACTCACCTTGTTCGTAAGAAAACAAAGGCGTATAATCATCCTATGAAAACATACATCATAGGATTTTTTGCTACCATTGTTCCAATGCTCTTACTCGACATAGTTTGGCTTACGACAATGATTAAAACGTTCTACACAAAACATCTTGGTGAATTATTTGCAGATAAACCATCGCTTACACCTGCCCTGATATTTTATGTGTTATATGGAGTGGGTGTTTTGTATTTTGTAGTAATGCCTCTTCTTCGAGCAAACGCAAGTCTTGGAACTGTGTTTCTTACTGGTGCATTCCTTGGGCTTATTGCGTATGGTACATATGATCTTACAAACCAAGCGACACTTAAGAACTGGCCAACTATAGTAACTGTGGTTGATCTCATGTGGGGTGCTTTTCTCACAGGAACAGCAAGTACTATTGCAGTATGGATTATGAAAATAATGAAACTATAATATGGCACCAATCATTCAAACATATATCACAACAGCATCTGTAATTGCTGTGTATATGACACTTTGGTTTATTGTCTCTATAATTCGAAAAAGAAATGATGTAGCAGACACTGCATGGGGAATAGGTTTCTTTGTTGCCTCCCTGGTTCCGCTTTATATACATGGGTTACAGACTATACAGCAAATTATTGTGACTACGCTAGTTTTAATTTGGGGAAGTAGATTAAGTTACCATATTCACAAAAGAAACAGTAAAAAAGGTGAAGATCCTCGATATCTTGTTTGGAGACAAACATGGAAATGGTTTTATACTCGATCATTTTTTCAAGTATTTGTGTTACAGGGAGTACTTATGTTGCTTGTGGTGTCGCCAGTTTTATTTATAAATACATATGCAACCTCAGATATTTCAATACTTCTTGTTCTTGGAGTTTTGGTGTGGCTTACAGGATTTATTTTTGAAAGCGTAGGTGATGCGCAACTTAAAGCATTTATCGTGAATCCAGAAAACAAAGGAAAAATAATGGACCAAGGATTGTGGGCATATACAAGACACCCAAACTATTTTGGAGAAGTAACTCAATGGTGGGGATTGTTTATTGTCGCACTCTCTGTTCCATACGGTGTTTGGAGTATCATCGGACCGCTTACGATTACATTCTTAATATTAAAAGTATCAGGAGTACCACTCCTTGAAAAGGGTTTTGAAGGACGACCGGGTTGGGAGGATTACAAGCAGAGAACGAGTATGTTTATTCCATGGTCAAGAGGCTAAAATGTCAATTTGTGAGGGCTTCCTAATGTGCTATTATAGTCGTTATGATTATACAATTTTTCGGAAACCAATTTTTTAAATTTCAGGTAGGGGACAATGTATTGGCAACAGATCCCTTCGGTAAGGAGTCTTCTCTTAAGGGGCCAAAATTTGGCGCTAACATCGTGTTGCAATCGACTTTGCATGAAGATATGTCTGGAGGGGAAGAACTTACATACGGAAACAAGGAACCTCATGTGATCAAAGGTCCTGGAGAATATGAAGTATCAGGAACTTTTATAAAGGGATATGGTATGCAATCAAACTATGATGGAATAGATCATGCTGCAGGAACTACGTATTATATTTTTGAGCTTGATGGAATTAGAGTTCTCTTCTTAGGAGCATGTAGTGATAAGAAAAATATTACCGTAGAAGGTGATATTGATATTTTATGTTTACCAATTAGTGGAGACGGAAGGTTGAACGCAAAACAGGCGGCAGAAATGGTAACAAATATTGATCCTAAAGCAGTAATCCCGATGGGTATTGTTGATGCAAAAGATGAGCATCTTACTGCATTTATAAAAGAACTTGGCGCAGATGCAAAAACAGAAATTCAAGAAAAGTTAACTCTGAAGAAAAAAGATCTTGAGAACGCAAGTCAAAAACTGTACATTATACGATCGTAACTGATATACTATTTGTATGCATAAGTCTTCACTTAAAGATTCGTTAGTAAAGACATATCATGATGTTGAAGAAAAATTTGAAGATGTGCTGTATGAAAAATGGCATATTCGACTTCACAGAAAAGCAAAGCATCATGTACATAGACTAAGAAAAAAACCAGATCACCATAAAGATGTGATTGCATTTTCTGTCGCATTTCTTGTAACATCAGCTGTGTTTGTTGGATGGTACTTTATTTCATTTCCAAGAATCATTGATTCATACTCTATAAACAAAAAAGAGAACAATGCGCTCAACGTTTCTTCAAATCCTTTTGCGGATATTAAAGATCGATTGGCTGATACAAATATTGAAGCTCAGTAGAAAAAGTCAAAATAAAAAACACTTGTACGTCGCGGCCAGGTACAAGTGTTTTTTATTTTGACTTTATCAATACGCTATCCTAATCGTTCGTCGATTCGTTCCATATCTCTCGGGAACATTGTTGCCTCCCGAACGTTTTTCAGTCCTAAGAATTGCATAACAATTCGTTCAGCCCCAAAGGCGAATCCTCCTTCTGGTGGTACCCCGTATTTAAATGCTTCAAGAAACATTTTGATTTTAAGTGGATCCATATTCCATTCTCGTACATGATCCATAAGTTGTTCGTAGCGGTTAATTCTTCTTCCTCCTGAAAGAAGTTCACGACCTCGACAAATAAGATCAACTCCTTCGTTAAATTCTGGATTTGATGGGTCAGGGAATACATAGAATGGTTTTTTCTTTGTAGGATATCCATACACAAACACAAAATCAGAACCTGTTTCATTTTTTACTATCTCACTAATTTCAAGCTCATCCTGACTACTTAAATCTTTATCGTTTCTATTGTCTCGTCCGTATACTTCAAAAATTCTCTGATGTGCCTCTGTAAGTGACATAGTTGGAGTTTTATCAATCATTACAGGTAACTCAACACCTAATAACTTAAGATGTTCTGCATGCTTTGTATTGATTTGAGTAATAATATATCGAATCGTTTCTTCAGCCATATCTTTAACATCTGTCCAACTATCAATGAATCCCATTTCAGCATCGAGAGAAACGATTTCAGTGAGGTGTCGTGTTGTTGTACTTGGCTCTGCTCGGAAAACTTTGTTCACTGAATAGCATCGTTCAAATGCAGACATCACAATTTGTTTATATAACTGGGGAGATTGCGACAAATATGCTTTCTTATCAAAATATTCTACTTCAAACACTTCAGCACCACCTTCTGCTGTAGCTGGAGTTATACTTGGTGCCTGGAATTCAAAAAACATATTCTGCTTCATGAACTCTCGGAAACTGTCTATAACAGTTTCGCTAATTTTAAAGATGGCTTGATTTTTTGGATGTCGGAATGCAAGCGCTCGGTTATCAAGTTCTGTCACAAGATCAAGGTTGTATCCATCAAGTGACATATCAAAGGGAAGAGTGGCGGCTTCAGCGAGAATATTAATGTTCAAAATCTCAAGCTCGATGTCACCATTTAAAATACCTTCTTTTTTATTTTTCTCAGGGCGTTCGTTTACTTTACCTACGACTTCAACCACGAACTCTTGACGTAGTTTTTTTCCAGTTTCGATACACTCAGTTTGATTTGGAAGAATTACACCTTGAACTACCCCAGACATATCTCTAAAATCGAGAAAAATCATTTTCCCTTGATCTCTTCGAATGTTTACCCAACCTTTAACTAAAACTTCTTCGTTTTTGTGTGCTGATATATCTTTAATGAGTGTTCGTTTCATAATAAGTGGATTGTAGCATTAAAAAAGAAGCCAGTACATCCTTGGGGAGGTACTGGCTTTTGTGTGAAAAAGGGGAAGGGTTATGCCATGACGGCAGTTGAGGCTTGCTGGAGTGTTGTCAATTGTTCATGAAGCGCCTTCTCTGTAACACCATGAACGCGTAGCGATTGTGAAGCAATACACGCGTAGTTGGTAAACAGGCAAAGAAGAACATGACCGGTGTGAATTTCATCTGCTCTATATCCATGAGCTATTACTCTAGCACTGGCAAAAATTTGTTTAAAAGGTTTGCTTTGTGCGGGAGGGTTTTGGATTTTAAGTCTTTGCTGATGTTCTTGCAGATTTTGAATGTGAAGAGCGATCTCCTCAGGAATTTTTCCGAGGTTCCGAAGCATTTCGTAGCCCTCACAATTCGGAGTGGTGCACATTGCTATGCAGACATGTCCTGAAGTTTGAGCTATCGCTGCGGTACTTAAAGCATACGCGGCAGTTTGTTCAATGAGTGAATCTAGACTGGCAGAATAAGGAAGTTTAGGATTGGACATAGGTAAAAAAGTTCGTAAACCATATATATATGTACCACAACTTTACAAATCAATCAATAATCCGACTTGACCCACGTGCTATAATACCTCTATGGCAAACACTCAACACCTCTTCCAAAACAAAGCTGCGAATACCTTTAAAACTATCCTCCTTATGGGAGGAACATTCCTACTTCTATCCTTAGTTGGTTTTATGCTGGCTCAGCAATTTGGAAATGTAAACTTTATATATTTTGCTCTCGCCATCAGTATCATTATGAACCTTGGAGTATATTGGTTTTCAGCCCCACTTGCACTCAGGTCTGCAGGTGCAAAACCAGTCGATAGAAATTCACCAGAAGGTGCACGGGCATATAACTCTGTGTACAGACTTGCATTTAAAGCAAACCTTCCAGTTCCAAGTGTACACATTATTGAAGATGCAAACCCAAACGCATTTGCGACAGGGAGAAATGCAAAGCATGCAGCAGTTGCTGTTACTACAGGGTTGCTTGCTGTATTAAATGATTCTGAACTTGATGGAGTAATTGCACATGAGCTTGCCCATATTGGAAATAAAGATATTTTAATCTCATCAGTAGTTGCGATAATGGCAGGATTGATTACACACCTGCTTCATATTTCTGCTATGAATTCTGGAAATGGAGAAAACCGAGGTAATCCAATTTTAAGTTTAGTTACATTAATTGCTGCACCAATTTTTGCAACAATGATTCAACTCGCTGTTTCAAGAAGTAGAGAGTTTCAGGCTGATGCGACAGGAGCATTGATTACAGAAAATCCTGAAGGTTTAGCTTCTGCGTTGATGAAAATCCATGATCACAATCATACACCACTTGCATCAGCATCAAGGGCAACTGCGCATATGTATATTTCAAATCCTTTTGGAAATGAAGAAGATAAAGAAAAGAAAAGTGTTGGTCCGATTGCAAGATTGTTTATGTCACATCCACCAGTTGAAGAGAGGGTGGCGAAGCTGAGAGGGGTATAAAAAGAAAGTATTTTCATAACAAAAATGAAAAACCGCGCCACGTAGGAAAACCTACGGGCGCGTGTTTGAATGCTAACGGTGAATGATGGACATGCCGGGCATCGTATACTCTGACGGACCATGTAGGACAGATTCGCGGTTACGAATCCTGTCTTGGTAGTGTTTCTTCAAAAAAATCAAGTCGATGTTTTTTTCAGACACACTAGCATGTTCTTTCAAAGTGTTGTATAGCCTGTGGAAATGATCCAATCGCACGAAGCGATGCTGAATCTTTTTCCATTGCTTGATGCTGTCGCGCTCTTCGCTACTAAAGTAGAGTAACCCAAGATGGTAAGCGAGGCGTGCTGTAAGGCAGGACCCAAAGAGGATTGCCACATTGGCAACTGGAGACAGTCCGCATCCCCAGATAAGGAAGATTGCAAACAGTCCGATGAAAACCATGATACCTTTGACGATTTTCATGAATGATTCGAATTGCTGCTCTTTATCAACCATCTTTGGATCGATGAGTTGAAAGATCACCTGGGCGATTTGTTTGTTCATAAGAAGTGAAAGATCTGGATTTTATCTGACTCTCGCAACATGCGAAAGTCTTACTGAACTTAAGTATTATAGCATAATCTAGCAAAAAAAGCAAATCTACCGTACAAACTTAGGTCTCTCCAGAACCTGAACAATCCCATACAGAATAAGGATAATACTCAAAGCTAAACATGTGCCTCCAATTACATCGGTAAACCAGTGTACATTTAAATACATTCGACTAATTCCAACTCCAATAGTAGCAAGGGTACATATGCTTACTCCAATATATTTAATTACTTTATTTTGTACACTTAAGAAATACAGAGCTAATGTTAAAAATACAATTGCTGCATTAGACACGTGCCCACTAGGGTATGCATATCCTCGAGCAGAGTAACCGAATTGTGCAAGAGGTCGAGCGATATCAAAAAAGTTTTTGGCGTATGTTGTTAGAAAATTTACAACATAAATTCCGAGACCAAATATAACCCCATACTCCCAGTGTTTCTTAAGTAAGAAAAACATAAGTGAAATAATAATTAATGGTGTAAGAATCGAACTCTCCCCAAATGTAGTGACAGACTTCATCAACTCCATTCCAACTTCATTTCGAATTGAAGTAAAAAATTGAACAACCAGCTTATTTATAAATGTAATATTCAAAAAATTATACGAAACAGCAAATCCTAGACCGATGCAAAATACAAAAAGTGCCAATCCTCTGTAGATATTTTTCATGCAATAAGTATACTATACTCATACTATGAACTACTATCTTATGAAATCAGAAGGAGATTGTTATCCTATCAGTCAGCTCAAGAAGGATAAAAAATCACCATGGTCGGGGGTACGAAATTACCAAGCACGAAATTATATGAAAGAGATGAGTGTGGGGGATATGGTGTTGTTCTATCATTCGAGTTCAAAACCAACTGGTGTCTTTGGAATCGCGAAAGTGTGTAAAACAGCCCATCCTGACATCTCGGCACAGGATCCAAAGGATGAGCATTTTGATCCTAAATCTACAAAGGAAAAACCTATTTGGGAATGTGTCGATGTAGCGTATGTTTCTACATTTACAAGACCAGTGCTCCTAGAGGAAATGAAAAAGGCACCTAAACTACAAAAAATGCAGATGTTTCAAAAAGGGTCTCGATTATCAATTACACCGGTCACGAAAACAGAATACGATTTAATATGCAACATGAGTACGAAATAGATTTACACGGTCTTTCGATGTCCGAAGCTAAAATAGTTTTGGATGAAGTTTTTGAATATCTTTTTGATCATCCAGAAATTACTGATGTGCGTTTTGTGGTGGGTGTTGGAAATCGTTCTCAAACTGGCCCTGTACTACCTGCATATGTGCAAAATTACATAAAAGAAAAAGGATTTAGGTCGACAATCAAAGAGGGGGTGATATACTTAGAGAAGGTGCAATAATTAATAGGTAATCACTTTAACTACTTATATGGAACAACCAACACAAAGCAATTCATCAACATTATTCATTGGACTTATTCTAGGTGCGCTTATCCTAGGCGGAGTGTTTCTATACATGAGAGGTGCTAATCCTGCTACTAAACCAACTGAAGCTGTGAGCGATAGTATAGAAGCCGATGTGACAATTCCAATACGAAATGACGGTGAACAAGCTCAATAATCTTACAAAAGAAATTCGTTCACACGAACAACCACTTCGAGCAAAACTAATTGCCCATTTTTTTCAAACTGGTAAAGGCCAGTATGGCGAAGGGGACAGGTTTCTTGGATTGACGGTTCCGTTGTGTCGGAAAATTGCAAAAAAATACACACACTTGTCGCAAGATGATGTGTGTATTTTGCTTACATCCAAATATCATGAGGAACGATTGATTGCGTTGTTTTTGATGATTTCTCATTTTGAAAAAACAAAAGATAAACATGTGATTACAAATTATTTAAATAATGTACAGTACGTAAATAACTGGGATTTAGTTGATACGTCTGCTGATAAATTGCTAGGTGCTTACTTGAGAGATCAAGTAAAAGATGAAAAGAAAATTTCTGCAACATTGTTGAAATTGGCAAAATCAAAGCACATGTGGAGCCAAAGAATTGCAATGATTTCTACATTTGCATTCATAAAACACGGAGAGACGAAATATACGTACATGCTTGCTGATGAATTATTGGGACATAAACATGATTTGATGCATAAAGCAGTTGGATGGATGCTTCGGGAGGCCGGAAAGCGTGTGGCTCCCAATGAGCTTCGGAAATATATTACATTAAAGTTTAGAGATATGAGTAGAACCACACTTCGATATGCGATTGAGAAATTTCATCCGGAGGAGAGGGCTGTGATGCTCGCAAAACGGTAAAAATTATAGTATCCTGTGTTCAGGAATTGTTAGTACTTTTAACCCAAACACACCATCATGATACCTGTTACACTTCGATTCTGGGAACTGTATGTTCTTTATTTTCAGTCTGGATTTACAGATGAAGCCGCATGGGAGGAGATGAATAAAAGACTTCTTCCATATGTTGATGTTTTCTACACACTCAAAAATCCTCAACTGGGATTACAAGAAATTCAATCTTTTCGGGTTCAAGCAAAAAGAACTGTTGGAAAAGTTGAGTTCGAGGTTGGGAATCTTGTAGTGATAGATAAACTCAATTCGGAATTTATACTTATAAACCACACATGTGTTGCTGCTCGGTGGTCAGCTGCCGATTTTGCACAAATTCCTCTTGTCGAGGATGGTAAACTCTTACTACTCCCGTTTTACCATATTGCCGATACTGAAGCTGTTCAAAAAGCCGGAGACATTTCACAACATGGATACATGGAGTGGTTTAACAAACGAACACTCTGGATGAGTAAGTGACGTTTGCTTGACTTGATAAAATATAAATTGTATTGTTTTAGGAGGATTAGTAACCATCAACCTGTGAACCTTTATGAAATTCGGACAATTTTGGAGATTTTACGATGAATACCTTAAGACCCAGTTCAAGGACGAAGGTCTTGCGATGGGGCTTTCTGATAAACTGCATAGAATGCTTGAAGACAGACCTATTCAGAGAAGTGGTAGAGATTTGATCGGACACATTGCTCTCGCTCATGGAAAACCTCACCATACGTATGCCGGGGGAATATCTGTTGGGGATGTTTTGGTTCTTGACACGAGTACCAATGACTTTGTGCTCTTCAACAATATGACTCCTCGGCAAATTCCTCGCTCAGTGATCTTTACGGACGCCTCGCACTACAGGATCTGGCTTCCATTGTTTGAGCTCCAGCATGTCGTTACGGCGATTGCTAAGTGGCCCAAGGGTCTTGAATACTATGATGATTGGATTGAGAAGAGGGAAAGGCAGATTGCCTGATACTTATACCCCCACGTGACTGTTGTCGCGTGGGGTATTGATTTTATCAATATAATGTTGTATTATCACACATGGATCCTAACCAAATTATATACCCTAATGAACGAAGCTGAATTTTGGTCACTGTACCTTGAATGTCATGAGACGATGTTTTCTGACGAAGAAATGAACACTAAACTTGCTGCTCTTGTGGCAAGAAATTTTGAAGAAGTAAAATACTTATCAAACCATGAAATGAACTGGCCTCACGTGATTGGGTGGTTGGCAGTGAGATCTCGCCAAATGTATACTAAACAGAACGAGTCTTTGTACCCAATCTCAGTCGGAGATGTATTACTGCCTCATCCTATTACAAGACAACTTATGGTGGTTACGTTCGCTCCTGTTTTGATGAATGTGGAACTCAAGGATTTAATGAAAAGGAGAGATGAAATCGCCTATGACGACATGTTCATTCCTCTTTTCAACCCTCAAACGGTCGCTCCTCTTGTTCTGAGGCAGGTTAATTACTATCAGGAAAAAATCGCTGATTTGTTGCGAAAAAGCAGGCGGTTATGGAAAGCTCAGCTAGTTGGTGTTTGATCAAATCTGAGCAAGAGATCCCTCGTACGGTACCTTCGGGTACTGTGCGAGGGTTTTGTTTTTGCAAATTATAGTCCCTTTAACTCGTCAACTTCCTCCTCACTCAACTCCCTAAAACCACCCACACTCAACCCCTCACAACCAAGAGAACCAATCCCGACCCTCACCAAACTCTCCACCGTCAACTTAACCGCATCCGCCATCCTCCGAATCTGATGCTTCCGTCCCTCATGAAGCACTATCGTAAACACATGCTCAGACTCACGGACCGCCTCAGCAGGCTTTGTTTTGACCCCATCCAAGAGTATTCCTTCAGACATGGTCTTTATAGCGTTTTCAGTCACACTTTCGCGTACGGTCACCCTATACGTTTTCCCAACATGGCTATCTGGCTGTGTTAAAACCTTAGCTAAAACTCCATCATTTGAAAGAATAATCAAACCCTCAGAATCTGCATCAAGTCTTCCAATCGGTGCGAGGTGTTTGAACTGCGGGTACACATCATGAATATCTTGCAAATGGTCTGCTGTTTTATTTGTCTCAATACCTCGAGGCTTATACAACAGTATATATTCTTTTTTAATATCGTCTTGTTTAACTGAAATCGTATCTTTAGTAATATCAAAACCAAATCCAGTATCTGTTACTACATTTCCATTCACAGAAACTAAACCTTTCAATATCAAATCTTTAGCTTCGCGACGTGATGCAAGACCAAGGTTGGCAATGTGTTTTTCGAGTCGTATGAGGTTTTCTGCGAGTGTACGAGGTGAATTTTGCATACATATGCAGTCTACCATATACTTGTAGCAATGCCTCCATACACTCTCAGATCACACCCCAGAGCAAAAAACCTTCGTATTTCGATCAAAGCTGATGGAAGAGTTATTGTCACGAAACCTAAACGAGTATCTATCGCGACTGCTGAACACTTTATTCAAACAAAGTCAAGTTGGATCATTGAAAAATTCAATTCTCTCCCAAAATCACAAACTATTAAACATACAAAAAAAGAGATTGCAGAATTAAAAGTAAAAGCATTACACATCGCACAAGAAAAAGTAAAATATTTTAATCAATATTATAAATTTACATATAACAATATTTGTATACGAAATCAGAAAACACGGTGGGGGAGCTGTTCAAAACAGGGGAATCTGAACTTCAACTACAAGATTGCTCTGCTCCCGGAAAACTTAGCTAACTACCTTGTGGTCCATGAAATATGTCATCTGGGAGAATTTAATCATTCACAAAAGTTTTGGGATTTGGTAGGGGAGATGATTCCAGATTATAAAGTACTTCAAAGAGAATTAAAAAATAAAACCTGAATCCTTGAGTAGGAGTTCAGGTTTTTGAATTATCTGGCGGTTCGCCACATCCTCTTGACAACGTCAAGTTCCTCAGGTGTTATAGAGTTTACGTACTGTGCCCAAGTTGCCATGATAAGCATCGGCACAGGGTGTCCCATAAAGTATGGATGTGCTACATCAAAACGATCTGCGAATGATCTAAAGTCACTCCACTGTACTACTGGTGGTTTTATTTGCTGTCTACTCGCTAAATATGTTTTGATCTGAGTCCATTCTTCATGACTGAGTGTGCGATGTGTAATTTGTTCAAATAATTTTGCATAGGATTCGAAATCGTCGATACGGTCATCTATGTCATTAACAAACATAAGGGTTTTGATGGTATAGGATTGTGGCTTCAGCAATGTGCGAGGCCTAAAGCCTTATTATACACAAGACTTCTCTATTGCCCTAGTGCAAGTTATTTGCATTTAGAAAAGAGAGGTACGAGACAGGAAAGGAGACATATGCTAGGCTATCCCTAGCCACAATCGTTCGTCGTGGGCGATTGTAGAGGCTTGTTTTAACTGAACTTTTGAAAATTATGTTAGATATAGAAACTCAACCAACTCGTGGAGATTTTTACGCTGAACTGCTGAAATTTCTACAATCCAAAGAATTCGATTCTTCCAATGAAGATTTGGTGGAATTGTTTGAAGCTACACAGCCATCAATTTCGAGAAGTGATTTGCATGCGATCCATATGAACTCAGATCACATACTTCGACTCAGGGTCATGGCTGCTGCGTACAGGGATCTGTATACTAGTAATTTTAATAACGATTGCCTGACAGGATTATTTGTCCTTAAGGGTTTACATGAGCTACTGGCACATGACTACCCATACTTTGTATGGATGGCTGTCACAGATGAGCTCGAACTTGAACTGTCTGATTCGATTGGAGCAAAAGCTTCTATGATAATGGAAAACACTCCGGGCGGAATTTTTGAGGAATATTTTTTAAATCCAAATAACTTTGAATTGTTTGCTGAAAAAGATTTACAACAAGGTGTCTGGATTAAGCGTCGCTAGATTCAACCAAAAGCCCTAAGTAGCCACATGGCCGCTTCAGGGCTCTTTTCCCCCTACAGTACGTGTCGCAAAGATATATTGTGCGACACCATATTATAATAACCAGAAGTAACCTTGCCTAACCTAGAATAGCCCAAAAGTATTACTCCCCACTGTTTTCGCCAAAAAACAAATTCATAATTTAAATGTAATCACTTTGCTATTTTAACTATTACATTATTATTTTTCATCTTTCGTTAATGCAAGTCATTTTCATGTATAACAAAAAACACCCACTGTTATATTGTGAGCGTTTTCTTTGAAGTATTACCTACTCTTTATTTTTTAGGAGCAGCTTCCTTCTTAGGTTTTTTAACCTGTTTGTTTTTTTTATCTCGATGTTCTCCTTTTGCCATACATTAATTATACCTGAGATCTACTTAGGATCAAACATGCTTATAGTCTTATCCCCAAGCAGGAGATTGGCAATTCTCTTCCCTGACCATACAGCAGGGAGGATTCCAACACCGTTGCATCCTAAGTTGTACATAAGTAATGAATTCTTTTTTTCAAATCCAACCATACGCACTCCATTTCGCGTATATCCCATAAGTCCATGCCACACAAATTCTCTGTGACCAGCTTCATCTTTTTTTGAATTAAAGTTTGATGCAATAAAATCTTCATATTCCCTTTTTATAGCAGGGAGATATATGTGACTTTTTAAATACGTTGTTGAATCCTCTACCACTCGTGCTTTTCCTCCTAGGCAAAAAAGATTTTTAGGTTCTTCGTGTCCAATATCATATGGTCTTCGTGTTGTATATACATAGTCTCCCGCATAGGCAATATCTCGTGAAGTGTTAATACCTGCAGTTAGAACATCAGGTGCTATGATGTCATATGACGGATCGCAGTACGAAAATGCAGATGGAATATGATCAATTTCTTCTGTTTGTGCAAGCATGTATCCGATTACACCTTTTACATTTTTATGGAATGAGTGATTGATCTTCTGAGTTAAATCATTGATGGTGAAATGCTCAAAACCGTTTGTACATAATAATAATGTCTCTGCACAAATAGTTTTATTATTTAATCCAATATGGATTGCAATAGAACCTGTATCAAGGTCAATTACATTTACAAGTGTATTCTCATAAATTTTACATCTATCAACACTGTACGTTTCTGTGAGATACGTTGCAAGTTGTTCAACTAAAAGCGCACTGTTTAAACATCCTCGCTTACTTGGAAATGCGGCTATGTAGGTAGGATTTTTTGTTTCTCCAATTGATAGAACTGATTCATGAGGAATTACTTGATAGTATTCACTATACATATCAGGAATAGAAAGAGTGTGTACATGTTGCTCTGAAATATACATTTTTTTAGGTTGCATACCGCCCTGATGCATCAAAGATATATCAAGAAGCTGATCGAAAATCTGTTTTTTGGTTGAGTACATACTATATCCCTCAAACGTAGAATACGGAATAGATAGTTTTGCTTCCTGTACAATCTCTTCAAGAATTGCCCATCCTGAATGAACTGATCTGAGTCCTTCAATAGTTTTTTCTAAACCAAATTCTTCAACCAAAGATGCGACAGAACGCTCGAGTTCATCTACAAGTTGTCCTGCATTGTGTCCTGTTGCTCCATGCCCAATTTCATGACTGTCTATGATTACTACATTTCTACGTGTATTTTTTAGAATCTGGTACGCAGACATTATGCCTGAAATTCCTCCGCCTACAATACAAATATCGCACACTAAATCAGTTTGCAACATGTATATCGGTCGTGATCGTACTATTTGATGTACCCAGGGTGATTTTAAATTCTCCATAAAAATTTATTTTAACATATTTTTCCAATCACTCACTTTGATTGAAACTTTTTTATCATTATTAAAAATATTATGTGGGTCAAAAATTTCTTTGATTCCCAAAATCACCTGTTCATACAAAATATCTCCATAAAATTCTCGTAAAAAGGGAGTACGAATAATTCCATCACCATGATCTGCACTCGTGTTCCCTTCTAATTCTTTGACCAACGCAAAAACTTCAATACACATTTCGTTAATAATTTCTATTGCAGTATCTTTGTCTGTAAAGTCTACGATAGGAATTACACGAAGTGCTCCATCTCCAATATGACCGTGAAATCCGTATTCAACATTTAAACGAGTAAGGATATCTATGAGCTTTGGAATAAAGACATCATATTTTGAAACTGGAACGATAATATCTTCTATACATGGTACCGCTCGCTTAAGTGGTGTGTCATATAATGCGTCACGTAATACTTTGTATGCAGATCGCCGAACTGCCCATAAACTTTGAACCATTTCTGTATCTGCAATGTATGAAGTTCTAGGTGCAAAAGTTTGTAAGGCCTGAACACACCCATGAGCTGTTGTGTCAGTTGCTGTTTGTGTTGCTTCACTAAATTGTGCAAGAACTATGAGGGTCTCGCCGTGAGCGAAATAATCACTGATTCGTAACGTCTCATCAGGCATGAATTGTTTTGCATGTTGCCACGTATGAACATCAAATGTCTCAACTCCTTCGGGATTGTATTTCATTACTGTCTGCAAAATTCCTGGAAGTCTTGATAATTCATCAACAGGAATTGCAATTGTTCGAGTATATAGGGGTACTGGAACAAGTTTTAATTTCGCTTCCGTAATAATTCCCAATGTTCCTTGTGAACCTATGAAAAGTTTTGCAAGATTCCAAGTCCGAGTTTTCATATTGTAAACATGTTCAAGTCGATATCCTGATGCAGCTTTCTTTACATTTCCCACTCTTTTTCCATATAGAAGTCCATATGTTTGATAGAGTTCACGGACATTTCTATAAATTCCTCCAAGCACTGTTTTTTTCTTAGCAATCTCTAAGCATTTTTCTTCACTTATTTCTTCAAATGTATACACTTCTCCATCATGAAGAACAACGGTAACACTGTGAACATTATCTACCGTTGCCCCGTGACGAATACTTTTTTCTCCAGATGCGTTATTTCCGATCATCCCCCCTATTCCGCACACATCTTTTGATGATGTATACGGTGCAAACATGATGTTGTGTATTTTTGCTTTTGCTTCAATATCTCGATAATATGCCCCCATCTGCACTGTTGCGCTTTTACTATACGGTAAAATTTCAACACTGTTCATAAATCTTTTCATATCTATGAGTGTTCCCGTAGTAAGTGATCCCCCACTCATGCATGTTCCTCCTGCTCGAACAGAAATATGTTCTTTATTTTTTGTAGTGATCCGTACAAGTTCTTGAATATCTTGTACGTTTCTTGGATAGACAATTTCTTTCGGAGTACATTTAAAAATACTTGAATCTGTACTATACAATTCTAAATCTTTCTTGTCGTTTGATACATGCATACTATACGTATCATACTATATTGTGTATAGTAAATCCATGAAATGTATTCAGGTACTCCCTATTCTCAAGCATACATTTAGTGAGGAATTAACATATTGGACCCCACACACTTTTTCTATTGGCGATTTAATTGTTGTTACACTCAATAAACGAAAAATTTATGCAATCGTAAGTTCTGTTCTTTCTTTGAGTGAAGCAAAAGAATTTATTAAATCGAGTGATTTTAAAATTAAGAAAATTGAAGAGTATGAAAAGATTGATTTTTTTAGTAATGAATTCATTAAAAGTTGTATATATACGTCAAAATATTTTATACGATCATTTGGAGAGATTTTATCTGAATATATCCCTAAAAGTGTTCTGGAAGAGCTTTCTGAACAGAGTACACCCAATCGTTTACCTGTTTCAAAGGAAAAACATATACCAATCTATGTGCAAAAAGAGTTTGGAGAGCAAATACAGTATGCAGAAGAACTACTAAAGATTGATACAGATATTGTGATTGTTGTGCCTACAGACTCATACAAGAAACATATTTCTCAATCTCTCGCTACTGAAAAAGTAACAATTATTACCCCAATAGACCTGTACAAACTTGATGTATTAAAAGTCGATGTATGCATTCTTGCCTTTGTAGGGTCTGAATATTATAGACACCTGAGAAAGAAATTTGACGTTCGAGTAACCGTGCGACACTACTGCGAGTTACGAAATGTGCAACTAGTGGAAATGGATAGTGTGTTACCGCTATATACTCATGTTGAAATACAAGATATTACATCTCCATTTTCAAACACTCCACAAATATATGTAGTGGACCAATCAGTTTCAGGTGGTGCAAAAGTATCAAAGAAAAATGTTGTACCTAAACCAGAAGATGAGGCAGATATTCGCGTTATTATGGAGCAACAAATTGATGTGGTGTCTCATAAAAAATTAAAACTACTTTCTCCTGAGCTGTATTCACTCATTGCGCACGCTGAAAAAACCAAGGACGATGTATTTATATACACAACAAGGAAAGGATTAAGTACTTCTGTTACTTGCTCCGACTGTGGACATGTATTAGCATGTACGATCTGTAAAAAACCTTTTAGTTTAAAAGATGTGAAAGGGGCACGAACTTTTGTGTGTCCTCAAGGTCACACACCACCGCCTACTGATACTCCTTGCCCCATATGTGGTAATCCTCATTTGCAACTGCTTGGGTCTGCAACCGATGCGTTACGAGAAGAACTTGAAGGAATTATTGCAATGCCTGTTGTGATTGTAGATGGAGACCATATGACACAAGCTGGAGCGAGGACTATTTTCAAAAAAAGAAAAGATAAGGATCATGTACCCACAATATATATCGGAACAGAACTTGCGCTTCATCAGGGTGTGCAAGAAAAATTTACGTACACCGGAATTGCATCACTTGAAACGCTACTTGCCTTACCGACTAGAATTGCTGAACTTGAGGCAATTCGAGTGATTGAAGCCATGCGAGAAAAAACTCTACATACTCTTGTGATTCAGACTCGCCACATTGAGCATGTGGTTTGGAAAAGTGTACAAGAAAAAACATGGAGTACTCTTCTTATGCAGATTAGAAATGATACAAAAACACTTGGTTTGCCGCCATTCAAAACCCACGTACAAATTCAGATTTCTAATAAGAAGGACTATGCGACCGTACGCACATTTCTTCAAAAATACATGCATGTAGACGCAACAGATAACACGCTTCATATTCATACGAGTGACTGGCCACTTGATCCGCTATATAGGTATTTAAAATCAGTACCTGAATATATACATATCGAGGTTGATAGTCCTAGTCTCATGTAGTACTATCGAGCTATATGGCAAAACTCGACATTGTCGAAAAAGGTGACCCAATTCTAGAAACTCCTGCAAAAGAAGTTGCAGAAGTAGATATTTCAGGTGCAAAAATTCAAACATTGATTGCAGACATGAAAGAAACTCTTGACGCAATTCATGATGGAGTTGGACTTGCTGCTCCACAAGTTGGGTCAAGTGCTAAAATATTTATCGTGTCTAAACGTGTTCTTCCGAGAAATAAAAAAGACGGAACAATGCCTACAACTGATTTGGTATGTATTAATCCGAAAATAATTAAAGCTTCAAAAACTAAAAAATGGTTACCTGGTGAAGGTTGTTTATCTGTACGGTGGTATTACGGAAAAGTGCTTCGATCGACTCACGTGTCACTTGAATTTACAGATGAATTTGGTAAAAAACAAGTTCGTGGTGCAGGTGGAATTCTTTCACATATTTTTCAACATGAATGTGATCATCTTGATGGACATCTATTTATAGACAAAGCAATTGATGTTGAATGGTTGGAACCTGAGCCGATAGTGGGAACTAAAAAAGAAGAATAAAAAACACGCGCGAGATGATGAGTCTGGCGCGTTCGTTTTATGGTAGTGGAGAAATGATAATGGTGTATGATCTGTTACCTGTAACCATATCGATCTCTCCAAGAAGAGTTTTTTCAGGCAATTGAGTTTGTCCAATTAGAGTTGCTTGTTTGGCAGAAAATGTTCCGATTGCAACGTTTTCTGAGTTACCTACAGAGCCAAACAGTTCAACAATTTCATTTGCATGATCCACCTTCTCGCTACCATACAGGGTAATTTCCCCATGCATATTTGTGTGTAAGACAGCAGTGAATGAGTATCCTCTTGTGATAGAGATTTTTGTGTACGTACCATCGAGCCAGCATTCCCAGTGTGAAATCTTCCGTGTATCTTGGATTACTACTGGCACCTCCTCCACCTTTTCTTCTTTCTTCTTAAGGAGAGGGTTTAAACTAATAGAACCAAAAATCAATGCCGACGTGAGGAGCATTCCTGGAAAGTAGGAATAATCTTTCATATAAGGTGCTCTGTACTACAGAGTAATCCAGAACGATCTCTCTTGTCAATTATGATATACTCGATACATGACATCTTTTGTATTTTTCGGAACCGGTCATTTTGCTGAGCATGTTCTCAAGACGCTTATAGAGCGTGGTAGTGCTCCTGATTTTATCGTTACAGCACCTGATAAACCTGTTGGACGACATCAAATCATAACTCCACCTCCTGTTAAAATACTTGCAGACCTTCATGGTATAAAAACAATTCAACCAGTCACGTTAAAAACCGTGGAGTCTCTTGATATTCTTAAGGGCATCATAGATTCAGTAGAGGTTTGTATTGTTGCAGACTATGGAAAGATTTTACCTCAAGCATTACTTGATTTATCTCCAGTAGGTTTTTTAAATATCCACCCCTCTTTACTTCCTAAGCATCGAGGCCCTGCCCCACTTCAGGCTACAATACTTTCAAATAATCCAGAAACTGGAATTAGTATTATAAAAATAGACGCACTTATGGACCATGGACCACTTATTGTTCAGGAAAATGTTACTGTTCCAAACTGGCCATTAACGACAAAGGAGTTGTCTGATTTTATGGCATTTCGATCAGCTGAATTACTTATAGAGATTTTACCTAAATATGTAGAAGGTGTGATTGAGCTTACAGAACAAGATCATGACGCTGCCACATATACGTCTATGATTGAGAAAAAAGATGGAGAGGTTGATATTGTAAATGACAGTTTAGAGAGTGTGTATTTAAAATATTGTGCGTATCATGAGTGGCCTGGAGTGTATTTTATGCATAACGGAAAACGTGTGAAGATTAAGAAAATGAGTTTTATGGATGAAAGGTACGTGATTGATCGAGTTACTCCTGAGGGAAAGAATGAAGTAGATTGGAGTGAATATGTGAAGTATCATCCGCTATAAAACACAAAAAACACCTACTCAGATGAGTAGGTGTTTTTTGATTTAAATATTACCGAGAAGCCAACGTAAGATGTTTACCCCAACAAGGTTTTGAAGCTGACCATGGCTGTAGCCCTTGTGTCTCATATAAGTGACGGGCATATTCCATGTTTCCTTCTATTGAATAGATATCAATACCCATTTTTTTAGAAGTGTTCAAGTGGTATCGCTCATTAATCTGGAAGATCCCAACGTCTTTACTGTTGACAACTCCACGATGAACTACACCAGGTGCGACGAATTGAGTATGAGTCGATTCACAAAACGCAACTTTGGCCATAATAGGTGCATCCTTAAAGTATTCCTTTAGAGATGAACTTACGCCAGAGTTCAGTTTCTTTCGCATTTCCTTTTTTGTTAGTGGTAATGTACTTGTTGCCGTTTCAGTAATCGCAACTGTAGACGATGCTACTGTTGTTGTTCCGGTTTGAACTGCTGTTTCAGGTAAAGTGATAACTGTACTTGATAATAGCGTTGCAAACGCGAGGGTTGAGAATTGTAAAATAAGTTTAATACTAACTTGTAATCTTCATCTATCTTTTACCAGTGTCGGGATAGCTAACGAGGGGTGTTACGTAAGAATATAACTCGTCTGATAGCTCTCTGAAAAAATAGATGCGTTGCACAAATAAAATAAACACTCTTACAGTGTCAAACACATATTAGCATATATTGACATAAAATGCAAGTAGTGGGACTGTTTTGAGCCTAGGAGTATATTTTTCTCCCACCATTTAATCGTTGTAAATAAAGGCTAGTTTTGGATTGGGGATAACTTTAGGCTAATTTGTGGGAGGTTACATTAAACAAACTTCGAGGATCTAGAAGCAATTCTCTCCTCCAACTAAGACAAGTATCACTGAGGGACTGTTTATATGATATACTGTGCCTAGGTCAGCATGTCCTGCAGGCATGTTTTTCAAACCGCATCGTAGGTCAGGCCTGTAACCACGAAGAATCAGGCGAATGCACTGCTCAAGTGATTGCTCTTGATTCGAAAAACCAAAACCTTGGACAGGGAGTTGAAATCCCCTGCTCCAAGGCCTTTTTATTGTGATACGATATATATGTTGCATTTGAAGCAACAGAAGCTAAACCGAGCAGATATAGAAGTTAACGCTTTAATGGTCCCATACACTATTAGGTCCATTGGTAATATTACCTATCTTTGCTCAATCCTCTCGAGAGACAGAAAAAACACATTCCCGCGATGCGCCAAAGGTAATCAATCGGCACACACGCACCGGAATTGTCTCTTGAGGGGATCTTTTTTATATTGACAACACCCTAAACTAACTGTACATTTCAGATATCAGTTCTGAGGCATAGTGCATCAGACAAACTCCAGTAGCTTATGAAAACTATATTCGTCATGATTATGTTTATCTCCGCTTTTCCACTCGGAGCAGCCACGCCAACTCCTTCTGTTGATCAGAAGGATCCTGTGAGCCAAGCTGAAAAGTTTGGCGATATCATCAGTGCAGCCTTCGTCAATAACGCTGCAAATATCGATTCACCCAATCTCGTCATGGACGAGATCCATACAGCAGAGGGTACGATCTCGATGAGGTTTGATTTCGAAAAAGAAGGTGCCGAAAGCCTCACCTTTATCTTTACGGACAAGGAATCTGCTGTTCGAGTCATGAAATTACCTATTGGCCCCGGACCACTCACATCGGGAGGGACGATAAACATCAAATCAGAAAAGTCATCAAAAATATACCTTCATCACATGAAGGTTGGGCTTGAGTACGAAGACGAATATACCAAACTCTTCAACTCCTGCCTGCATGCGTTCTATGTTGCGGCAGTAAAAACGAATGCTGAACATAAAGCAAAGCTTAAAACGCTAGACGAGGAACATGCGAAATTCCTGAGCGAACTGGCCAAATAAGCGCCATCCCTATCATCCCCACACCGAGCCACAAGCTTGCTGTGGGGATTATTTTGTATATACCGTAAGAAGTAAAAATACTTGTATTAGAGTTAAAACTCCAACAATAACGAGAAATATCCTAGATCTACCCTTACTAAAGGCCACAACCCTCGCGTCACTGTTGATTTTTTCCAGTATATGATATATACTCATGTCCATATCTATATCACAGCAGTGCTAAAGATTTTCAAAAGATTAACTAAAAAATACCCATATAAAATCACATGGCAACAAAAAAAGCGGCGGGATCGTCAAAAAACCTTAAAGACTCACAGCCAAAATATCTTGGAGTGAAGCTTTATGCTGGAGAAAAAGCAGGTGCAGGAGCTATCATCGTTCGACAGCGAGGCACTAAAATCATGGCTGGAGAGAATGTAGGAGTAGGACGAGATCATACTCTTTTTGCTCTTAAAGATGGAATTGTATCTTTTGGAACTAAGAGAAAGATTCAGATTGATAACACAGTGAAAGTTAAAAAAGTAGTTCACGTTAAATAAGACGCTCATAAATGAAAACCCTAGTTAATTACTAGGGTTTTTGTTATTACTGTTGTTCTAGTCGGGCAATAAATTCTTCGAGTTTTCCACTAATCTGTTCTAAAAAGTATCTCTGCTCGTCAGTTAGTTTTGCAGTATCTTTATTCGCTACTTCAATTTCATACATTACAGTCTGTACTACTGGTTCAAGTTCTACTTTAACCTCATTATCCTTAATCAATTCTTTAATTTCTTCTGTTAAAGCATTTAATTCCTCTCTGTTTTTTGGAAGTTCTCGAATCACAGTTCGAATATCTTCGAAAGAATGAATTCTTTTATCTCCTTCTTGATTTGGGTTTAGGCTTTCATGTGTCATAACAATATTATACTACAAAATTTCATCGGATATAATATCAAGTCTTGTGCATAAATCAAGCAATTCATTTGAAATTCGACTCGGATCTAAATCTTGAATTTCATTACTTACAATCTCCCAAGCACTTTCACAATATATCAGAGCATCCTCTATTAAATTCGCTTCAAATAATAGCTCTGCTACATCAATATTGTATTTAAGTCTTGAGTATTCGCTCTGAGATTCATCCATTTCCTTTTGTTTTTCATCTATCCATTGCATATACAGCTCCTGAGCTTCTTTTGGGGATGTATTGATGTCCTTTAGTACAGCTACAACTTGCTCTTTAGATGGTCCTCTTGGAGCGCTTTCTGAAAATGAAATCATACTAACCAGTATACACCCAAATCCCCTTGCCTTTCAATCATTTTCCTGTTAAACTCAACCGGTATTCATTAACAAACAACATCTACGGTTTGTAACCCTTATATCGCTCTCATAGGATGTAAAACTGCCGTTTATGAAAATACACAACTTATTATGAATGAAGAAAATACGATAATGTTTGCACAATTTGCAGACATTCCTAATCCTCCAAAAATCGGTGACGATATTGAAGGAAAAGTTATTACACTGAACAAGAGTAGACTTTTTGTAGACCTCTCTCCTTTTGGAACTGGAGTTATCTACGGAAAAGAGTTTATGATTGCTCGAGATATCATCCGAAAGGTACATGCTGGAGATCTTATCACTGCGAAAGTATGTGGTTTTGATACAGTAGATGGATATATTGAACTATCACTTAAAGAAGCTAAGCAAGCACTTATCTGGAAAGAAGCTGAACAAGCTGTTCTTGATAAGACTGTTCTTGATGTAACTATCCAAGATGCAAACAAGGGTGGACTTATGATTGTATGGCAAGGTATTCATGGATTCCTTCCTGCATCACAACTAAAACCTGAGCACTATCCTAAGGTTGAAGATGGTAACAAAGATAAAATCCAAGATGAGCTTAAAAAGCTAATCGGACAAAAGATTTCTCTAAGTATCATTACTGCTGACGCTAAAGAAGGAAAACTTATTTTCTCAGAGCGAGGTATTGAAGGTGGAACATATTCTGCTGGAAATAAAGGAAACGCAGCTAAAAGTGCTGAAATGAGTGCTAAGTATTCAGTTGGAGATGATGTAGACGGAGTAGTTACAGGAACTGTGGACTTCGGAGTATTTATTAAGGTAAACGATGAGTTAGAAGGACTTGCTCACATCTCAGAGCTTGACTGGGGTCTAGTTGAAGATCCTCGAATCCTATTTAAGGTTGGTGATGCTGTTAAGGCACGAATCATCGATGTTAAAGATGGAAAGGTTTCAATGTCACTTAAGGCTCGAAAAGATAACCCTTGGAAACTTGCATCAGCTAAATACAAGAAAGATGATGAAGTTACAGGTGTAATCATTAAGTTTAACCGACACGGAGCACTTGCCTCTATCGAAGAAGGAGTATCAGGTCTAGTTCACATCTCAGAGTTTGGAAACGAAGCTAAGATGAAAGAAAAGATCGATATCGGAAAGAGTTACACATTTAAAATCAATATGTTTGAGCCTCGTGAACAACGAATGACTCTGCATCTAGTTGAGAATAAGTAATACGAATAAAAACCCTCAGTAAATCTGAGGGTTTTTATGTTGTTGCTATATATGTATAGCTGTGTTATAAAACATGTCTCAGACGTTCTGAGGCCAGCACTATATATACAACCACTATGTCAAAATCCCAAGAGATCCCACACTCCCGTACATGGGCTGATCTTCTTAACGTGCGTAAAATCATCAGGAAGAGAAAGGAGGTAGCGAAGCAATCCCTCACCAACCCTGCACCTGTACCCGCCAATAAACCTCGCGGACGACTTACGAAGGTCTAAAACCTTACAATATCTCCTTACCAGCCCCAACTGGTAAGGGATTTTATTTTTGTATAAACTCTTCAATCAAGACTACTGCTTTCTTTACAGATTCAATCATCAATTCCCATTCATCCCTCGTAAACTTTCCTGTTACGAAATCATTTACCTCGCCTTGTGATGGTTTCAAAACTTTGCCCTCAGCATCTACTGGCAACACACCTATCTTAATCTGATGAAATTTTTTACTCTTCAAATGTGTATGGATTGAGTTAATTCCGTTATGCCCCCCACTTCCACCATCAAATATCGTCTTCACATTTCCTATTCCCATATCAATATCGTCTCGTACAATAAGTAATTCAGGATACTCTGCCTCGTTATTCTTCATTTTATACAAACAATCCAACACTTTCCCTGACTCGTTCATATATAGTTCAGGGATAATGAACTGTACTCCATCAATTTCAGCCACATTTGACAAAAGATGCTTGTTATACTCAAAAGTCCCACCCATAGCTTCAGCCATCACACGAACTACATGCTCACCTATGTTGTGACGTGTTTTTTGGTACTCTTTACCCTTATTTCCCAATCCTATGATGGTTTTCATATATATGCTATAATAGCCGTAATATGGATAAAACGCCAGCTAAAAGTAAAGATATGTCATGGAAGAGCTTTTTCTTGTACTTGGTTCTTATTATCCTTTTTCGGGTATTTGTGATTGAACCTCATAGTGTAACAGGGTCATCTATGGATGAGACTTTTCATACAAGCGATTATGTATTAGTTGATAAAATTACATATACATTTTCAGCACCGAAGAGAGGAGATGTGATTGTATTTAATCCTCCAGTTGAAAGCCGAGCAGAAGATCGATTTATTAAGCGAATTATTGGCATTCCAGGGGATGTTATAGAAGTTACAGGGCTAGAAACTCTTGTAAATGGTCAGAAAATCGACGAGACTTTTGTTACCCATCCAAGTGCTCGGATTGCACAAGCTACCCTTAAAGATGATGAATATTTTGTTATGGGAGACAATCGAGCTGTAAGTTATGACTCACGGGCTTGGGGAGTTCTTAAAAAAGAAGCTATTCAAGGTAGAGTAGTGCTTCGACTATACCCTTTCGACCAGATTGGAGTATTTCCAGGATCTATAAAATAAGTATTACAAATATATGAAAAAAATTATCGAGATTCACAAAAAAACAATTACTCAAATTCAGATACCTGCAACAAAGAAACTGAGAAATGTATGTGAAGGTGTTATTCCTGAGCACATGCATGTATTTCGAACACTGCAGCATTTTGGTTTTGTAGGAACTCATAAAACGCATCCATCTGATCTTGAAAAAAAGGTTGTTCAGAAGTATTCAAAAGATGCTCGACTTGCTGATGCATTACAGATTCAGAAAAAAGTATTAGATAAGACTCTTGAACATCATGTATTACCTGCTCATATTGGGTACAGTATCGATAAAGACATATACATGTGTCACATTGTTGGTACAAAGAAAAATATTTACGATGCTCTTGCGATAGAAGCAGGGTTCAGTGTTGCTCATGAAATTCTTGGTCCAAAAGCAGATATTCTTGTTGAAATTTCATTTGTTGGTGATAAAGAATCTGTACAAAAATTCTCAAAAGAATTACAACATTTCTATAAAAAACATGCAGCGGCACTTCCTAAAAATATAGCGGCACTTGTAAAGAAGGATATGTACGAGGCATATCGAATGCTTGAAGGTGTTTCTATAAAACCAAAACTGAAGAAAGGAGAAAAAGAAGCTATTGATGTGACGATTCCAAACCCTATCGATTACCTCTCACCTGCTTCACGAGCAGAATTTAAAGAAATTCTTGAATACATCGAGGCGCTTGATATGAACTTTAGAATTCAACCATTTTTGTTTCAATCACCAGAAGTAACAAGTGGTGTTGTGTTCAGTATTAAAGCTGATTTTCTAGAGATTCACGGCAGTCGACATGATAATATGGCTAAGAAGATTTTAAATAAGAAAGAAGTTCCTATTATAAGTATGATTATTTCTGGTCTAAAGAAAGCAACGCAACCTAAGAAAACAATCAAGATCATAGAGGAATGTGATATAAAATTCTTTTACGCACAACTTGGTCCTGAGGCTCGATTTAAAACACTTAAAGTTATGGACATGATGCGATCCGCAAGAATCCCAATGCATCAGGCAATCTCAAAAGAAAAAATTTCTGCTCAGCTACAACATGCGGAACGGCTTAATGTTCCCTATCTTCTCCTTGTCGGACATAAAGAAGCATTGCAAAACTCAGTCATGGTTAGAAATATGAAAAACCTTTCTCAGGAATCTGTTGAAATGCAAAATCTTATTGAATATTTAAAGAAACTACTCTAATATACTTACACAATGCCACAAATCGAAGGAGTGCTTGCGCTCAACAATAAAGGAAAAGGTTACGTTCGCCCACTCCAATCGACAAAAAAAGAAGATTCAATTGTTATTCCTCTTCAATTTATTCTAGACGCACTTCCTGGAGATACAGTCGTAGTTGACACATTTCCAAAACCAAATAAATGGGGAGAAGTTGAAGGAAAAATTCTACAGGTTACAAAACGTGGAAGTAATTCATACGTTGCGATTGTGACTCATACAACCGATACTGAAGTTTTTGCAAAACCTGACAACATGAAGCTCAATTGTTCATTTACAATAGATGCAAATGCTGAACATCCTGCAAAAAAAGGCAATAAAGTTTTAGTTGAAATTGAATGGTCAAGAAAACCTAAAATTACTATAAAGAAAACGACAACTCCTGAGGGTTGGACAAATACGGATGTAACTCGTGAATTTTATGCCAAAATTACCGAGATCTTTGGTATGCAAGGTGAACATCAGGCTGAAATGAGATCTATTGTGGCTGCTGCAGGATTCTCTATTGAACATACTCCTGAAGTAGAAGCAGATGCAGCACGATCAGTAGAAGCACATGGAAAGATTACTGAAGCAGAACTAGCACTTAGAAAAGATATGCGAGATGTGTGGACATGCACAATCGATCCTGTTGATGCAAAAGACTTTGATGATGCATTATCATATAGAGTTCTTGAAAATGGAAATGTGGAGATTGGAATTCATATTGCGGACGTATCTCACTTTGTACGACCTGGAACTGTTCTTGATACAGAAGCTAGAAAGCGAGCTTTTTCAGTGTACTTAGTTGACCGAACCATCCCCATGCTTCCAGAAGTGCTTTCAAACGGAATGTGTAGTTTGAATCCAAATCAGGATAGATTCGCGTTTTCTTCAATTTTTGAATTCAACAATAATCACGAAATTATTTCAAAGTGGTTTGGTAAAACTATAATTCATTCAAATAAAAGATTTTCATACGAAGCCGCACAAGAAGTTTTAGATTCTAAGGATGAGACTGAATTCCCTGCTCTCTTTAAGCTACAAGATTTTGCAAAAGAATTACAGGCAGCACGAAAAAGATCAGGAGCAATTGATTTTGAATCAGATGAAATTAAGTTTGAACTTGATGCAACCGGGTTCCCGATTAAAGTATTTAAAAAAGATAGAATTTTTACTCACCACCTTGTGGAAGAGTTTATGCTTTTGGCAAACCGAGAAGTTGCTGAGTTTATGTTCTTTAATAATGCTCACGGAACTAAAAAACTTCTTGGAATGTACCGAGTGCATGATTTACCAGATCCAGAAAAAATTGCTGACCTAGAAATCTTTGTGAATGCAATTGGAATTGATTTTCATCCAGGAAAAAAGATGCACGCCAAGGATATTCAAAAGCTTCTAGACAAAGCTACAGGACACCCTGCAGAAACGACTATAAAGACCGCTACGCTACGTTCTATGGCAAAAGCAGCATATAAGACTGTGAACATTGGACACTTCGGATTGGCCTTTGAATACTATACACACTTTACCTCTCCTATTCGACGATATCCTGACTTAACAGTACATAGAATTATGCAAAATGTTCTATCTAAAGTACCTCTTTCGCAAGGACTTATTGATTCACTTGAAGATATTGCAACTGTTTCTTCAGCTCAAGAAATTAAAGCGGCCGAAGCTGAGAGAGCATCTGTTCGATACAAACAAGTTGAGTATCTTTCTAAACGAATTGGTGAAGAGTTTGATGTAACAGTGTCTGGAATTGCAGACTTTGGAATATTTTTACAGGAAAAAGAATCTCTGGCCGAAGGACTTGTGCGACTAAAGGATCTTGGAACTGATTTCTTTGAGGTTGATAAAAAGACATATAAAGTGATTGGACAGAATACGAAGAAAATTATTACGCTCGGTGATGTGATCCATGTGCGATTACGAGGAATTGATTTGGAAAATAAGGCGGTGGATTTTGAGGTTCTCCGAGTATAGTTATACTCTGTATTTCTCGCGAAATTTTGTAAATTAAAAACCACCACCGCTGCATGACACAGGGTGGTGTTGTTTTTTTGTACAGATGAGACTCATGCTGGGGAAAGGATGTTTTTGATCACCATATGGTAATCCTCCTTACTTGAGAGCAAAGGATATATAGAGGCAAAATGTTGCATTGGAGAAGCTCCTTTAGGGATTTGAAAGATTCCAAGAATCCCTGCTAGGCAAAAGAAAGTTCTGAATTCTCTTTCAGCTTCAACTTCATACGAAGTTCCCATACCGTTTTTCCATTTACCTAACAGTTCGTTAAATCTCACTTGAGTTAATTCGTGCAATTCTGCAAAAGTTTTTACATCATTGAAAGCTCCAGGCTTGAACATATCGATAAATTGAGGCGCTAACCAAAATTTTCGAAACAATTCTTCTTCTTGTTTTGCATCCCATTCTTTTATAGACAATTTTGGATACATGGGATTTGACCCACAACTTATGTTCGTAGACAAAAACCCGAACCGTCTCATCACGGTGTAAAGCACAAAGGCCGACAAGCACGGTAGAAACAGTGAACGAGTAACAGGCCAGTTTTGAACAGTGGCCAAATACCATAATCCAAACAGAAACCAACCAAGAAGAACAATTATTTTGATGCACAGATTTCTCTGATTGAGCATTTCTGCGAAAAGTTTTCCGCGTAAGCCAAACACAAGAGTTGGTCCTTTGAGGTATGTTGCTGTTTGTCCAAGCATCTTTTCAGCAATACACAGGAGTGCAGGCTGTAGATTTCTGTTATTCTCAGCATAATCCAGATATCCAGAAATCATTTTCCGACTAGGCAATGGAAGGTCTTTCATAGGAGTAATTAAAGGGCTAAATTTCGTAACATACGAGTGTTACTTAAGGTGAAAATAGCACATTGACACAAGATTGTAAATCTTATATTGTTTTATGTAGAATCCTTTAACCCACGCCCCCTTATGAATAAACCAATCCTACTTCCATCGGAAATAGTAGATAGTGTTTGTAACCCAGTTGGACAAAATTCACCATGCACCTTTCTCAGATTCATCAACGATTCCTGCCACCGCATAAGACAGACATCAATTGAAGACGAACTCAATGTAGTTCGAACAGAAGCAGGACACCCACCCCTCCATGGAAACTGCTGTGGATATCCGTTATGTCTTCCCAACATAGTTGTCAGCCCTGATCTATATCCCCCAATTCAGTTTATAGCTCAATTTGGAGAAAAAACAATTCATGTAAACATTAAATATACAGACTGGATAAAGTTTAGAGTTCATGCAATAAAAAATAGACAAGATGTCAGACTTTACATTCACGATTTAATCGTAACAACTCTGAAAAGACTTTTCGGAGGCTAAAATTCAAAACAAAACCCCTCAGCCTAAAAACTGAAGGGGTGTTTCTTTTCTCTCTTTCCTTGAAAATATAAAAGTAAAAAATACATGCCTAGTCTGCGGGTATGTGTTTTTTACTTTTATATTTCTTACTTCGCATTCACGCTCGCCTCCTCAAACCCAATCGATAACAACTGAGAATACCCCCCATTTCCCATCGTCACCCCATACAACACCCCTGCTCGAGACATGGTCTCACGGTTATGAGTAACTAAAATCAACTCAGAATGTTGACTCAACAACTCAATCATATCTCCATATCGTCTTGAGTTCGCTTCATCTAGCGCAGCATCAGTTTCATCAAGAATAATAAACGGTGGCGGATTCACCTGACTCATTGCAAAGAGTAATGCAATTGAAGTAAGTGCTCGCTCACCCCCAGAAAGCATTGAAAGCCCTTTTAATTTTTTATGTGGCAACGAAACAAACACATCAATTCCAACTTCAACTTCTCCTTCCTCAGAAACCTCCTCATCCATTTCTTCATCTTCAAGATCAGTTAATTTTCTTTTTCTTTTACGTTCCTGCGTGATCACAAGCCTTGCCTCACCTCCTCCAAACATTTGTTTGAAAAATGTAGAGAACTGGCTATTTATTTTCTCAATTCCTTGCTCAAACATTTCTGCAACAGTACGCGTAATATCTGCAATTAACACCTCAAGATCAGCAAGAGATGTAGTTAGATCATGGAGCTCATTTGCCAAAAACAAATCTCGCTCTTCTGTTTCAGTATACTCTCTGTGAATTGTTTCGTCCCCTGCACCACCTAACTCTTCAAGGCGAATTTTATACTTCTCCAACGTATGTAATCTTTGCTTTTGTACATCTTTGTCAATTGCTGGGTCAAGATTGACATCAGTGTTGACATCAGAAAATCGAAGGGCTAGAAGTCCGACTAAAGCTGATGCTTCATGCATCTCTCGTTCGAAAGCCTCTTTCTGTGTCACATACATACTATGTCGCACATCAATTTTATCAAGTTCCGCCCGAACTTCATGCTGCCGACTCATGACCTTCAATAGTTCTTTTTCTGACTCAACATTTTTTTCTTTTTCATCTTCAATTCTTTTCTTGGCTACTTCATACTGAGACAAAATATGTTGCTCTTTTTGCTCTGCCTCTGCACTTTCTTTTTCTGCATGTGCAATCAGTTTTTGAATTCGAACAAGCTCATGTTCCTCTTCCTGAGTATCATGTTCAACAGCAACATGGTGCGTATCTTTAACACTCTCTGTATATGCCTCACATAGGGCTATAAGGTCTTGAGATGCTTGTTTTATCTCCTCAGGTGACGTATATGATCCATTTCTAATATCAGATAAGGTAGTCTTAATCTTATGGATAAGCTCCATGATTGCCTTTCTTGAAACAGGTGCATCAACTTCCTCTACAACAAGATTTTTCTTTTCTTTTTTCTTCTCAATACTTCTCTCAATGTATGAAATTTCTCCCTCATATCTTCCAATTTCTCTTGAATATCCATCCTTTGTGTGTCGAGCATTTTTCAAATCTTGTTCAAGTCTAAAGAGTTCATCAGTTAGTTTTGATGTCGTATCAGTGACCGACAGCGTCTCTTGAATACGTTTTAATTTTTCTTCCAATTCAGCAAACTCATGAGTTGGCTGTTTTTTCATTTCCTCTATATGTTTTACTTCTGCATCAAGGAGCACAGTTTCATACGCAAAATACTCTTTATATAACTCGATCAATTGTGATCGAAGCTCCTTGGCTTTTTCTATTTTCTCAACTTGTTTTTTTAGGAATCGTAAATGTGGTGCCAACTCACGTCGAAGAGACTCAACCTCACGCATATGTTCCTTTGTTTTTACTAACCTCTTCTCACTTTCTTCTTTTTTGTACTGATGCATCTTGAGTCCTAGAGCATCTTCTATCATCTCCTTTCGTTCTTTGTTAGATGATGAAAGCAAACGATCAGCTTCTCCTTGTGAAATAATATGATGTCCTGAACCTCCAATATTTGCTTCAGATAACAGTTCGGTTATATCTTTGAGTCGACATACCGATCCGTTAATTAAGTACTCATTTGTACCGTCACGATTTACAGCTCGTTCTACCACAACTTCATCAAAACTATAACTCTCAAACAGTCTCTTGTAGTTGCCATTAATGTCATACACTGCATTATCAAACACAACTTTTACACTTGCCCGGTTAGATCGAGGTAGATCTTTTCCACCATTAAAAATCATATCTTCCCCCTTTTTCCCTCGCATACTTTTGAGTGACTGCTCACCAAGTACAAAACGAAACGCTTCTACCACGTTTGATTTCCCTGATCCATTTGGCCCAACTACTCCAGTGATTGCGGTATTAAATGTTAAATCTGCTTTCTTTGCAAATGATTTAAAGCCGTGAATGTGAAGTGACTTGAGTCGCATATACCGGAAATTATAGCATATGTATACATATAAAAAACTCCGCACTGAAGTACGGAGCTCTTTATATTTCCTTTGAGATTATCTAAGCACAGGCATTGGAATGTTTGCACTTGGACATTCTAGAAGATTGATCTGTCGTTGTGTTGTAAGATATACATATCCACTTGGGTTAGTTGTAAGATCTGTTGAAAGACCTGCATCTACCCATGGCTTTAGAACTGAGTCAGAATATTTAAGCTGGAATAGTTTTACAGCACTAAATGTTTCAGCATTGAAGAATCCTGATGTAGAAAGTTTTGTTCCAAGATTTCGGTTTAAGAAAGCCTGTAATCGTGTAACTTCACCAGCGTGATTTTTTCGTCCAAATTTCATATATGTTGTAAATAGAGCTGGGCATCCTGCGATTTCACCGTCGATTGGAGCAATGATTGTATCTGAGATCGTTACCCCTGATGATGCAGTAATTGGATTTGAACTTCCTCCACTAAATGAAGTGAATCCTGTTCCACTTGTTGAAATTGTAGGAGCTGGAGTTGGTGGAGTTGTAGTTGCAAATGCAGCACAATCACTATCTGATAGGTCTACAAATAGATCTCCATCGTTATCAATGTTGTCTGTACATAGTACAAGATTATTTTCTACTGCAGAAAGTTGTGCGACAAATGGTGCACAATCTGGATCTGAAAGATCTACCAGGATATCACCGTCATTTTCAATATCATCTGAACATAGAGCTAATGTATTCTCTACTGCAGGAGCTGGAGCTGCAAATGGAGCACAATCTGGATCTGATGAGTCAACTAGGAAATCTCCATCGTTATCTACATTGTCAGTACATAGAACAAGAGTGTTCTCAACTGAAGATAGAATTGGTGCAAATGGAGCACAATCTGGATCTGAAAGATCTACCAGGATATCACCGTCATTTTCAATATCATCTGAACATAGAGCTAATGTATTCTCTACTGCAGGAGCTGGAGCTGCAAATGGAGCACAATCTGTGTCAGATTGGTCTGCAAGAAGATCTCCGTCATTATCTACAGTGTCTGTACATAGTGCTAGAGTATTTTCTACTGCTGGAGGTGGAACAGGAGCAAATGGTGCACAATCAGTATCTGATTGATCAACAAGGAAGTCTCCGTCGTTATCAGTAAGGTCTCCACAAAGAGTTAATGTGTTCTCAACTGGAGCTGGTATAAAAGGTGCACAAGACGGGTCAACAAGATCTAACACAAAGTTTCCATCGTTATCAATACCGTCTGTACATAAAGCCAACGTATTCTCAACAACAGGAGTTTCTTCAACTGCTATGATTGAAGCCTGCAAAGTAAACAAAAGTGCAATGATTGGGATTAAGAGTAATAGTTTTTTCATTGTTGTGTTTTTGATTTTAATATATAGCTAATAATTTGAGTATACATCGATATTTGTCAAAGTCAATAAGTATGAGATAAAAAAAGACCTCCCCTGATCTTGCCTTGTGAGCTTGACCAGGAGAGGTTTTAGGGGTTTGGTGACTTCATATCACCGCTTGCGGAACATGAGCCCGAAGAGGCATATGCTTGCGAACATGGCCGATGGGCTCACTTCGGGCACCACGGTCGTGGTGGCGAAGGTGCCTGCTGTGAGCGCTGTGGCTTCAGCGGTAGCCGTCACATTGAAGGTGACCATTTGTTGGTCCCCAACGAGGCCGATGTTGAACGCGCCACCCAGACTTGCGACGGGAGTGTCCTGAAGGCGGAAGTCACTGATGACGATTTCATCGATACCTTTCCCAGTGAGGTCGGTACCGACCACGTTCAAGCCAACAAGGCCGGCCGAGCCTGTAACATTCACGCCGTTTGAATAGGCGTTGATGACAGGGGCTCCGATCCCTTCGACGTTGAACTTCAGGTTTTGAGTACCAAAGTTAAAGACGAACGGTGCAGGGCCTCCCGGAGTCTTGCTGATCGTGAACGTGAGGGAGTTGACACTTTGAAGCACTACTGGGGTCTGGTTCGCTTGTCCACCCAACGCAGTGATGCGGAGGTTATAGATGGAGCGATCCCAGGCACCAGGGGCCACAAGTGCGGTCGGTGTATAGACATTGTTTCTGACGTCCACTTGGTTGGTGTTTGTCAGATTCAACGCTACGGAGGGGCCAAGCGACAAAATTGCCGCCTTAATCGGCCCTACAGTGGTCAAAAAGACCAGAAGCAGGATGACTTTGATGTGTTTTTTCATGGTTGAATGAGCTTTGGGTTGGAATATCTTTCACAATCTCCCACTCAGGAGGTGCTAATCGATGTAATTTATACTACAGATAATCTGAGTTTTGTCAATAAATGAAAAAACCATCATACCCCCTTGGGAGATATGATGGCTGAAATTGGTGTCGGTCTACGACGCGAGGGCCAGATCAGGAATGAGCCTGTGCAGGGATTCTAGGAATTCATCGTCCAGCTCATAGAGTTTTGAAACCGTTGCATGACAGTTTTTGAGGAGAGTTTCGCCTTTCTTCGTGAGCTGTACTAAAACTTTCCTCCTATCTTCTGATGAATACTTCCTCTCGATGTAGCCAAGTTTTTCGAGTCGATCAGCTGTTCCAGTTCCTGCAGCGGTTGAATTTCGACAAAATCTGGAAACATCAGTCATACTCAAGGCGTTTATACCAGTTTTACCACTCATATGGTTCAACAAGTGGTACTGTGACAGACTTATCTCTGCCTTTTTCAACACGTCACTAAGCTCAAAACTGATACGGTGATGCAGCTCGAGAAGAACTTCGACAATTTTTGCTGGTTTCATTTTTTATCTAATTTGGTGTACACAGGTGAATATGCACACATGCGAGTTCCGTTTTCACCAACGGGGTGACGTACGACATCATGTTAGATTACTCCTTCATGACCCAGAATTCTTGGCGGACAGAAGTGTTCGTGAATAAGTTCCGGCAGGGCACCTTAACATCTCCCCTTACGTGAGGGCAGATATATATACGATAGTACAACTATTTCCCTAAGTCAAGGATTTGTAGGTCTCCAATCTTCTCAACAAACTCGTGCATATGACTCACAAGAATCATAGGTCCTTCAAATTTTTTCAACGCTTCTGCGATCACAGGTAGGTGTCGAAAGTTAATATGGTTTGTTGGCTCATCAAGAATCAAGAGTCCTGGTTCCATCAGTACAAGTTGTGCAAATGCCACAAGTCCCTTCTGACCTTCTGATAATCGTCCAATTGGTGTGTACACCGTGTCTCCTGTTATTAAAAATGAAGCAGCTACTTGTCTAAGTTTATGTTCATCAGTATCTTTCATCACACTTTGAAGAGCCTGAAAAGGAGTATCTTCGAAGTTTAGTGTTGAAAAATCTTGTCTGTAGTATCCAATTTTAACCCCTTCTTTAATAGATTCCCCTTTTGCATGACCTGATGCAAGAGATTCAAGAAGTGTTGTTTTTCCGATTCCATTTGGTCCTTGTAATAAAAGATGTTCCCCTTTTCGTAGTTCTACGTGAACTTTTTTTGTTTTAAGTGTTCCGTCATTTTTATGAATATCCATGAGTGACACTGATGTGAGTGAAAAAATTACTCCAGAAAGATCAGTTTGTGTCGGAATCACAAAAGATCGAATTGTTTTATCTTCTTTTCGAACATCCACCATATTTTCCTCTGCCTCTTCAGCCTGTTCTCTCATACGTTTAGCAACAAGACGCATTCCCCCTCCTTTGTTTGCAAAAAAGTTTGCTTTGTCTTTATTTTCTTGAATCTTCTTTTCCATCTGTGCGTTTTGTCGCTTCTCTCTTTCAACTCGAGCAGTAATTTCTTTTACTACAGTGTGATATGTTCCGGTGTATTGTTCAATTTTTCTCGTATGAATATCAAGATAAAAAACTCCTTCAGTAAAACTATTTAAAAAATCTGCTTCGTGAGAAATAACAATAACAGTCTTCTTATATTCTTTTAGAAATGTTGTAAGATGTGCAATTCCAGCCTTATCAAGGTTGTTTGTCGGCTCATCAAGAAGAAGTAGGTCTGGATCTTGAATAAGGGCTGAAGCCAAGAGTAGTCGAGCCTGTTGCCCTCCAGAAAAATCTTTAATCTGTTTTTCAAGATCTGCCTTAAGATGTACTACCTCAAGAATATCATTGATTCTTGGGTCGATATCATATATTTTTTCTTTAAAACAAGCTTGAAAAAATTCTCGAACCGTGAGAGTGAGCTGATCTCTTGGAATAACCTGCTTCGAAATCGCAATAGATAATCCTTTTTGAGTATGAATATCTCCCTCGTCAATTTTTAATTCTCCTGTAATAAGTTTGAATATAGTACTTTTTCCTGCACCATTTTGCCCCATAAGAGTAATTTTTGCCCCTTTACGAATAGAAAAAGATACCTCCTCTAGTATAGGTTTATTTTTAATGTGCGAGTATGTAACCTCATCGAACTTAATTATTGACTCTCCCCAAGTATTTGACATAAGTTTACAGTGTACAGTATTTTTGGCAGGTTGTCGATGGTTATCAGAGACCTAAAACAGACTCTACCTTTTCAGTTCTGAGTTTCAATGATTCAAATTCGTACTTTGTAACCATATTTTCCAAAATAAGATCCAGCTTTTTATCTGCTGATAAACTATTCTTTTCAAGTGCTCCCAAACGATTTTCGACTGAGTATAACCGCTCATCGAGTTTATTCAATCGCTCATCAACTTTTGCAAATTTATCGAACACCACAGTAAAATTGTTATGAGTCATAATTGCTAGGTCTTCTATTTCTTTTTTCGCGTCAAATCTATTGGTCATTTGAGTTAATTATATTCTTGTTAAGGTATATTACAAATGATTTTTGTATTCAAAAACAGCTTACTTTTCAGGTCAAATTTACAAAGAAAACATGAAGAAATACTCAAGAATTGTAATTTCCATATTGATCTGCTACCATATACCTATCTTTGAGAAAAGATGAGCATTCCTCTGTAGCTCAGCGGTAGAGCAGTCGCCTGTTAAGCGATTGGTCGTAGGTTCGATCCCTACCGGAGGAGCATTAGTTGACAAATATAGGTAAAAGTGCTATCATATTGGTAGTACTTTTACTTTGGTTGAGTTTGACTGCGTCTTTAAGAGCTTTATCCGAGCTTTGAAAGATGCAGTCACAATTCTAAACAACATTAAAACCATGAATGCACTGATATTTCTGAACAACCTGTTAAACCCACTTGACCAAGTAAGATCTGCTTGGTCAATCAAACTTATTCTTGATGTTCAAGGATTGATAAATGATGATGCGAGTCTGGACGAACGTCAACAGAAAACTGTCACCGAAATCCTTTCAAGAAAGTGCGATATGCAACCTTCCGTTTGGGAGTTTGCAGCCTTCATCAATTCTTGTCACTAACACCACCCGCCCGAATCGGAGATTCCCTCCACTTCGTTGGCGGGTTTCTTTTTTTATATATTTATCAAGTTCGTACCTAACTGTTTTTGTGTATAATAAATATATGAAAAAAATATACGTAAATTTGCCAGTAACAAACTTAGAAAAAGCTACTGCTTTTTATGAAGCTTTAGGATTTACAAAGAATTCTGACTTTTCAAATAACGATGCGAGTTGTATGATTTGGAGTGACAATATATTATTTATGCTCTTGAAACACGACTTTTATCAGAAATTTTTGCAAGGTAAAACAATCGTGAACACACAGATTAATTCTGGAGTATTATTAGCTTTGGAGATGTCTTCCAGAGAAGATGTTGATACATTTGCAAACACAGCAAAAGACAATGGAGGAAGCTTTTTTGAAGCAGAACCAAATAAGGGACTAGACTTTATGTATGGTCTAGAAGTCTCTGATCCAGATGGAAATACTATGGAACCATTTTTTATGGATTTATCAAAAATACCAACAAGCTAATTATTACGATTCATACATCCACTTACTTGTGGAGCATTAGTTGACAAATATGTAAAAAGTGTTACTGTAATAAGTAGTACTTTTACTCTGGTTGAGTATGGAAGAAAGGTTGAAATCATCCCGATTACAGCTTTTCCCACCATACTTAAAAAAATATGAAACAGCCAATCGTAGGACCAAAAACATTCGCAGAGCTTGAGGCTTTGCAGAGCATTACTGCAACCGAATTAATCGAGACCATGAGAGACTATGTTGAAACCCGATCAGGAATCAGTACAGTCACAGTAGCAGACCTTATACGAAAAACACTACTCTCCGATGAGGAGCGAGACTTGCTTAAGGAGCTATGCATTCAGGGTTGCAAACAGGAAGCAAAAGGTAACTTCCGCACTGCTTGTGACTATCTTAAAGTTTTCTCCCTACTCTAGCAAGTACAACTTCTCTTGAGTGGTTCCTCAAAAATTCCCGAAAGCGCTTGCGCCTAGGGGATTTATTTTTATATACAAACACTCTCTACTGCATTTCTCTTATGCTTACGCTATAATATGAATATTAAAGACGATAAACTAATATAACAATACAACTTATGTCAAAAATACACCCATCAATTAGATTTAATGATCAAAAGTGCCGTGAAGGAATGAATTTTTATAAAGAGTGTTTTGGAGGTGAATTAGAATTCATGACTGGAAAAGGTACACCAATGGAGAGTGATATGACACCTGATCAACTAGATCTTATTATGCATTCAACTCTAACAAAAGGCTCATGGGTTCTAATTGGCTCAGATATGATGCGCGACAAAGCAATTGTTGGTGATAATGTAGGAATTATGATTGACTGCGAGAGTGAAGAAGAAATCAGAACCATATTCAGCAAGTTGTCGGATGGTGCTGAAATATTTATGCCTATTGAAGAACAATTCTGGGGTGCACTGTATGGAGTGCTTACAGATAAGTATGGAGTAGAGTGGATGCTCAATTATACATTTAAAAAATAAAACTCTATGCAGAAAAATTCAACAACAATCTTTACATACGCCTCAATCGCCTTTGGAATTATTGGTCTCATGATCGTCTTTACAAGCTCTGGACCAGATACTGCCGACACACCATGGGATCATATGCTTATTCGACTCCTCTTCACATGTGTCTTTATCATTCTTCCTTCATTTGCATTAAGTGTTGCGAGTAAGTATTTAAAATAAAAAATATATGCGTGAAATATTGAAAAAATATATTATACCGCTCGTCATAGTAATAACAGGAATAATCCTCTTTGTAGTTTGGAGACTAAACGGAAGTGAACTTAAAGATTCATGGTTATATATTATTTCGTTCGTGATTGTAATTTTCAGTTCGATTGATATTTACAGAAAACAGTAAACTGATTACTTCCTCAAAATCTTCCCTATCTCCCTCCCTCTCGCCAATTCGTCAACCAACTTATCCAGATATCGAATCTCTCTCATTGTCTTTTCTGCAATATCCTCAATCCGTACCCCGCATATAACTCCTGTAATTAATTTCCTTAAAGGATTCATCTTTGGTGCATCTTTAAAGAATGTTTTAAAATCTGTTCCTTTTTTAAGTTCAGATTCAAGTTTTTTCTCTGTGTATCCAGTTAACCAGTGAATGATCGTATCAACTTCTTTTTTTGTTCTACCTTTTTTCTCAGCTTTTGCAACGTAAAAAGGATAAATATCACTAACTTTTGTTGTATATATACGATGTTCTTTCATATATTGATATTTTATCATATCTAACATACACTTTTATATAGAACGAAAACAATCAACAAGGAGGTATGTATGAACGATGAAGAAGAAATCGACGATTCATTTCCACCGTATTCTCCACTCACACATGTTCGAACTGTAAATTGTGATAATGCACCAGAATATACGTTCGGAGAGCAATATAAAAGGAGTTGGAATATTCACGGTATGGTTGTTGCTGAAACCGATAATAGTCCTGAGTGGTTTGAGGTCCTGCATGACGACGGTACAACAGGACATTATCATTATACAGAGCTTAAACCCTGGCGTGACGACGACGGAGATGGAGATTGCGATACATCACCAACGCCCACAACTCCACGGTTACAAACCGTATAAACAACGACCACCTTTGTTTCGACAAGGGTGGTGTTTTTTTGTGGTATAATTAATATATGAAAAGTAACCTTATCCCAATACTTGCAATACTTCTCGGAGTATTCCTCTTTGTATTCGGAGGATACGACGATAGTCCAGGAGCACAATTTCTTGGACTTATAGTGGTAGTTTTGGGTATTTCACGAATTGTAAAAAGAATGAATAAAAAGCAGTAATTATTTCTTTTTTCTATGGGAACACCCTTCCCAACAGCAAGGTCTTCTATCTCCTTGCTTCATTTTTGAAACCATAACATCGATCCGATGTTTCCGTGTCTCAGCCTTTTTGGCAGATTGAATCCAGCAAATCCACTCATTACGAGCAAGTGGAGTTATATCTTCCCAGATTGTATATATTTGAGGTGTAGTAGTAATAACCTTACGCAGATCATCTGGTACTGTATGTACGACACCTTGAGAGAGTTGTTTATTCATGTTCGTATAATTCATCTTTAATTCTTTGTAATATTTTCTCTTGAAATAAAGGATTTTGATAGTCATCCCAAAAATATATTTCTTCATCTAAAATCCTATCCAGCACAACTCTAAACTTTACAGAATATGTTTCAATCCATTGTGCAGCAATTTTATTTTTATCTCCTTCTCTTCCTGCTGACCACTCGCTTATCAGACCCCACTGCAGTGCATGAATCTCTTTTAAATGCTCTGTTTCGTGATTGTGTTCTATGAATTTTTCCATACTATAAGTATATCACTGTTGACAAATCAGCCAAAAACTCTATTCTAGAGTACAGTCCTTTAACCCTCATACATATGTTCCAAGCACTGAGTCAAAGCCCTTATATCGAACTCTGGAGACTGGTCATTCCTGTCATTCAGGGAAATGTTGAAAATGAATTCTCATTTGATGAAAACATCATCATAATTAATGAGTTTTATTCCGAACCATTCGAGGATCAAGAAAGGATTACATGCTTGCTCTCCTTACGAGATACAAGAATTTTACTCATTACGTTTGATTATTATGAGAACGATAATTCTCTCGTTATCATCGAGTGTTATGTCAAAAATTCTTATTTCACACCTGTACAACAGGAAAGAATTCGAGAATTGGAAAAAATGTTTCCTCAAGGCAATCGTATAGCCTGATACTCCCACCCCCTCCCCACGCCCTACCCCACAAGGTACGGCGTTTTTTATATACAAAAACAAAACCCCCGATCGGAGGCTTTATTTTTTACCGTCTATTGATTTGTGAGAGACTTTATCGTCGAATCGCCTTCACAATTGCAATAAGTACAATTGCTCCAAGCAACGCTACTATAAAGCTATAGAGATTAAATCCTGAAGTTCCAGATTCACCTAGAGCATTCATAATAAAACCTCCAATAAGTGCTCCGACAATACCTACAATGATATTGAGTAAAGCTCCTTGCTGTGCATCAGTTTTCATGATGAGTGAAGCGACCCAACCTACTAACGCTCCAAATATTATCCATAGAATTATTCCCATATGTTTATTTTATATTTGATTAAGTTAATAATTAGCTGTGCGTAACCTGCCGTACCTCCATCGCATGATGTTGATCAAACACATCTTGCACATCTAGTTCATCGTTATCGGTTTTGCAGATGACTAACACTTCTCCTTTTTGAATATGTTGTTCATACAGCCGTGCATCTATTTCAGATACACCTAATTTGCTAAGTCCTCCTATCAAACCTCCTGCGGCTGCTCCAGTTGCTGCTGCTGCAACTGTTGTTGCTGTGGCACCAGTTAAACCTAGAGCTGCTGCAAGTGGCCCTGCAACAAAGAGTGTACCCAGACCTGGTAAGAGACCGTTAGCCACTACCAGACCAGCAATAGTCCCAAGCACTGCTCCAGTAGTTGCACCTGCAGCTGCTCCGTGACCCACCTTTTCGTCTGTTTGGCTATCCTTAATGTCCCCATCATTATTAGTATATACACAGGATATATCATCATTTGAAACCCCAATATCCTTTAAATCTTCGATTACAAGTTCAGCAGTTTTCTTGTTTGGGAAAATTCCCATAGTAGTTGTTGCTTTCATAATTTTTAAATTTAAATTAATTAGTTGATAATACTAATAAACATATCAGCTATACGAATCAATATTCATACGGCTGATATATTAATTGTAACAACCGAACTCCATATGGTAACTTGTGTAAAAATATTTTATGTTTCCTTGTTTTTATGGTCCAATGGCGCCATAATAGAGATATGGCAGAATGGAACAAAATACTATCACGAGGAAATGTGCAAGACCGTCGAGGTCTAGGAAACACTGCACGCTATGGTGGCGGTGCAAGTCTTCTTGGTATTGCACTCTTGCTACTTGTGAATTATATAAATGGCGGAAACGTCTCAGATGTTCTCCCACAGATCGAACAACAGTTACAAGTAAGTCCACAACAAAATCTAAACTCTGCAGACTTTGAGGGTACGGATGAGTACGAAGTGTTTACGGCGACAGTATTAGGGTCGCTCAATGACATGTGGTCAGATGTATTTGCCCGAAACAATGCAACATATATTCCACCAACTCTTGTGCTTTTTAGAGGCGGTACAGAATCAGAATGCGGTGGTGCAACAAGTCAGGTAGGACCTCACTACTGTCCACTTGATCGAACGATTTATTTGGATGAAACTTTTTTTGAAGAATTGCAAAATCGATTTGGCGCCCAAGGTGGTGATGTAGCTGAAGCATATGTAATTGCCCATGAAGTTGGACACCATGTGCAGCAACAATTAAACACATTACGAACAACAGATAACGAAACTTCTATTAAAGTTGAGCTGCAAGCAGATTGTTTTGCAGGATTATGGGCGAATTCTATAAAAGATATTGGCGTATTTAATACAAATGAAATTCAGGAAGCCCTTGATGCTGCAGCTGCAGTTGGAGACGATAGAATTCAAAAGGCATCTGTTGGCCGAGTAAATCCAGAATCATGGACTCATGGATCAAGCAAAGACAGAGTGTATTGGTTTACACAAGGATTTGATACAGGAAAAATTAGCTCATGTGACACATTTCAATAATTTGATATACTCTCATATATGACACATCCAATATCCGTAGAAACACACATCCAAGCACCTATTGAGAAAATATGGGAATGTTGGACGAAGCCAGAACACATTATGCAATGGACATTTGCCTCTCCAGAATGGCATGTACCTAGTGCGATAAACGATATAAGAACTGGTGGTTCGTTCAATACTCGAATGGAAGCAAAAGATGGTTCTTTTGGATTTGATTTTGCAGGAATGTATACGAATGTTGTAGAAAATGAGCTTATTGAGTATTCGCTAGAAGACGGAAGAAAAGTAAAAATTGAATTTATTCACGAAGAGGATGGGTATCTTGTACGAGAAACATTTGATCCTGAAAATGAGAACACTATGGAAATGCAGAAAAGTGGATGGCAATCTATTTTGGATAACTTTAAAAAACATGTGTTGGCATGCCTCTAGATCATATTACAATTGAACCGGGTTGGAAAAAAGCATTAGCCGAGGAATTTGAGAAGTCTTATTTTAAGGACTTGTCTAATTTTATTCGAAATGAATATATATCGCATACCATTTTCCCCTCACCTCGTGATGTGTTTAGAGCATTCGATTTGTGTCCGTACACGGAAGTTAAGGTTGTTATCCTAGGACAAGATCCGTATCATGGTCCAGATCAGGCAAACGGACTTTCATTTGCAGTTCATGAAGGAATAAAATTACCCCCTTCTCTCCAAAATATTTTTAAAGAAATTAGATCAGATATAGGTGTTGTTCCGTTTGAACATGGAGATCTTTCAAGATGGGCAAAACAAGGCGTGTTTTTATTAAACGCAACACTCACAGTGCAAGCACATACTCCTGGATCTCATCAAAACAAAGGATGGGAGAAGTTTACAGACGCAGTAATTAAAAAACTTTCTGAAGATAGAGAACATCTTGTGTTTATACTTTGGGGAAATTATGCAAAGCGAAAAGGCGCACTTATCGATAAAACAAAACATTGCGTAATTGAATCGGCTCATCCGTCCCCCTTCTCTGCATATAGTGGTTTTTTTGGTTCAAAACCGTTTAGTAAGGCAAATCAATACCTAACAGATCACGGATTAAAGCAAATAGACTGGCAGTAGGTTTGGATGGTAGCATTATGACTAGAACCTTTAATCCTTTATTTCTGCCCATGAAACAAGATTTAGCTGACATTACACTTTCGCATTTTTTGTCTCAACAGTTTTCCTGCACTATTCAAATATTCAGCATCACAACATGCAGTGAAAATATTCTTATAGTCTTCAAAAAATTGCCCGATATGAGTGTGATTGCTGCAGCATTACTACGATATTATCGTAAACTTGGAAATCGTCCCAAGTACCATAGCAGCACTCAAGGACTCACCTTCAGCTTAACACTGAAAGAACCTCAACACTCCATCTCTGTTGCCAAAGTTGGCGACAACCAGTTGTTTATTCAACTGACATAAATTCCCCAGACCCCAATCTGGTGGAATTTTTTGATTATTGACAAATAATATAAAAGGCATATGCTGTTATGAAGTACCTTAACCCATATATTCTCAGCATGAAACGAGAACTTAAAGATTTACAATGGTTTATTTCAAGAACAAAAGATTGCACCACAAAGGATTTGGAATTTGATGGTCAGCGTGGACCAATAGCAGCAATACGCATTGTTGAATCCTCTGAAGAAATTCGGCTCAACATTGCATTGCACTTTGTAGCAGAAATAAGGGATGGAACATGGAAAAAAACAATTCCTCCTTGCGTACTGCTTTGGATTAATCCAGTCTTCGAACTCGTTGATGATGAAGACATTCTTATTTATACTGGCTCCAAACCCGAGCGTTACGACTTCGGAATGATTCAAGTCAGCCAAGAAAATGCAGTCCTCATTGCATAGAAAAACAAGCCCACTAGAAATAGTTGGGTGTTTTCTTTTGAATTATCTCCAAATTTTATATGTAATCCTGTACTGACTATCTGAAATACTTCCTGTGCTAAATTTTTGTGGAGTAACATCTGTAATCTGAACCTTATACCCATCTTCAGCGGTAAATATATCTCCATTTGAATGTAACGAAATAGTTCTATGTCCATACAAAGATCGAATCGTTGTTGCAACGACCACTCTACCTGCCTGAATACAATTCACATTTGCAGGACATCGACTATCTTCAACTATTGCAACTGGAGTTACCTCAATAGTTCCAATCGAACCTGTCTGATTTAATCCAAGTGTAACGTATTGAGAAGAAGTCCCTCCACTGTTTGTGCCTACAACAACAGTCATAGTAGAAACAGCTTCTAATCCTCTACTATTTCGAACTGTAAACCGAGGAGTGTATGTGCCTGCATTGTAGTATGCATGTGTAAATGAAGCACTCTGCCCATATGAAGTATACGCAGCTGCGGCATTTGCATTTGTTACATTTTCATCTCCCCAAGTAACTGAATACGTAAGATTTCCACTGTAGGGATCAGTTGCTCGAACTGTCCATGTTCCTTGCTGACCAGTTACAAGAGTTGTTGGACCCTCTACTCCGTTGATGCTTGGTGCCCTATCCTGTGTCACATATTGATCTGTGACCAAGAACCATACTGTGTTACTTGTACCGCCATTATTTGAAACACTTATAGGATAATTTCCTGGAGCGAGTGCAACTTGAGCACACACATAACCTCCTTGAGGGCATGGAGTAGCAGGAATCGTAAACTGAAGTGTAGTTCCATTGTATGAAGATAATCCTGTTCGAACATTTTGAGTTCCTGCAAAATTGATTGAGTTTATAGCACTGGTGCTAAAATTTCGTCCATACAACGTTACTGTTGTACCAAATGGTCCTGATGATGGTGAAATAGATATAATCTCAGGAGAAGAGATCACAGGCGGCATTGGAGGGATAATTGGACCGCTACATCCTATTTGATTTAAAGCACTTCGTGTCATTTCTCCGACAAATCCTGTCGGTGGAATTCCTCTAGATGCTTGAAATCTTTTTGTTGCAAAAAATGTCATTGTGCCAAAGTATCCAGTAACTAAACCGTTAGATAAAAACCCTTGGGAGATTAAGGCTGTTTGAAGTCGAGCCACATCATTTCCACGCATACCAAACCGTAGATTATTATAAAATGGCATACATGTAAGTGAAGTTGTTTGTGCAGATACCTGTGGGGTGTAGAGCGCGGAAACAAACATACTCAACAGAATTGTGATGATATATATTTTTGTTCTCATACATATATTATACTCCATGCGTCAATATTTGACAAAAATGTGAAGAATGGTATGATAAAATTTCCTGAACAACCTTCACTTCTTATGCTTGAACATTACCAGTGCAGAATCTGCAATAACAACATTCCCAATTCAAGATTTAAGCGACTTATGGTTCCTGGACGAGCGTATCTCAACAGTCCAGTGAACACCTGTGTGTATGCTCTATCGATCTGTCCAGAGTGTGCATTGTTAAGACCTCAGCTGATTATACCTCACCTGGATCATGGTCAAATCATACTCACTCATCCTTACAAGGGAGAAACTACTATTCCAGTTTGGGCAAAACCTCTAGTGGTACACCCTTGAATCATCTTGACTCTCAATCTCAAAAACCCTGTTCCTCTTCGGAGGACAGGGTTTTGTATTTATAATCCTAAGATACTTCTTGTTTTTGGACCCAAATTTCCCCACCCAGTAGTTGCCGGTGCACCTGAACACACGATCTTTTGATCACATTGATATTTTTTAAGAGCGTTTTGCGTATCTACTCCAAAATATGTTGTCTCTACAGCTGCTGATGCAGGTACTTTTGCAGATGAGCCATATGAAGCAAAATAACCCAGTGATCGTAGTTTTGTCCGAAGATTTTTTACATCAATTCCACTTGAACCAACCTTCAGAATTATTTTTGACGACACGAGTGTTACAGGAGTTTTCGTAACAACTAGAGGAGTATTAAGTGGTACAGAAGCGACTTTTGTTCCAGTAGATAGTCCGTTGATAAATGTTCTTGATTTCAAACCAAAAAATCCTGCCGCAGGTAAAATTTTATTTTTAAGTTGAAATTTGATTACTGCTACTCGAGTTGCAGGACCAAAATAGTTTGACTCTAAACCAACCGATCCAGACCCTTTTGCTGCCACAACAAATCCTTGACTGTTCAAATATTGTTGTAACACCTTTACATCTGGGTGACTCATGCCAAGTTTTAAATCTCGAATGAAATTATATTTTGCCCCCACTCCACTTGAAGCAGCACTGCAAACAAAACCGACAGGACAATTTGTTGCTATGTTTGATATTGTAGGTGTACTTGAACTCACAGTTGGTGTACTCACTGCCGCAGGTGCAGCTCCACCACTACTTCCTCCACCAGCACTTGATGCGCCACTACTTCCACTACTTCCTCCACTTGAAGAACCTCCACTACTAACTTCAACTGCTGTTGATACACTAACTGTGGCTGCAGTGGAATAGTAGCCTTGTGCGTCGTACGCTTTTATTTCAAATGAGTATGCAGTACCTGAAGTCAATCCCGACACAGAATATGTTAATCCGCTTGTTGTTGTAGCAATTGCAATACTATCTTTATAAATAACATACCCCACAACACCAACATCATCGGTAGCTGCTGGCCACGTCAAAGTTAGGGTTGTTGTTGTAACATCTGAAGTTGATACAGATGCAGGAGCATCAGGAGCAGCTATATCCGAAAGCGCTGCAACACTCACCACATTTGATAATGCAGAATAATTTGTTCCGTCAAAACTTTTGATTGCAAAGTAATATTGTAAATTCCCTGTTAAGTTAAACATGTAATATATTGAAGAAGATCCGTATGCGTATGGCGTCGGCTGAAGAATAGCAAAAGTTGCCTGGCTCCAGTTACTTTCATTAATCGTAGAAGTAGAATATCTAATGATGTATGAAGTTGATGTTCCATAAATTCCATCATTACCAGGAGAAGTCCATGTTAACACTGTGTTATTTTGAAATGCACTTCCTGTTGCTTGTAGATCAGTAATAGTCGAAGGTGGAGTAAGGTCAACTGTTGTAGTACTTAACGTCAATCTATATACCCCACTTGCACCTATTGCAAATACGATATCTGAATCAGTTGGATTTGGTTTTATTTCTGCAACTTCAAGATCCGTTAATCCAATATTTATAGAGGTCCACTGTGGAGTCTGCAGGGCCTCGTTCAATGTCCGATAAATTCCATTCCCAGAAACAGCAGTATATGCAACATTAGCATTTGAATAATCACTCACCACAGTATTCACTGTTGCTGATGGAAGTCCTATGTTTTTTGATTCCCAATTTTGACCGTTTGTATCACTTTTTAGAATTCCAGCACTTGTAGATAACCAAGCAATTTGCCCAACTGGACTTAATATTGAAACATCAGTCGTTGTTGTTCCTGAGCTTTGAAATGACAGAGTCCAGCTTTCATCAACTCCAGAAAATGAACGTAGTGTACTTCCATAGAGCACATTTGTACTTGTAAGTGCGTAGATTTTTCCATTTCCATAATCAGAAGTAATTTTAGTAACAGCTAATCCCGACATACCAGTATTTTGCAATGTCCAAGAGGAACCATTATTTACACTTCTAAATACACCACTTGGAGTAGCTGCATATATATTTGTAAAACTACCTTGTGTTGCTTGAGATTGATCAATTTCAATATCTGTTACGTTTAGATCAGTTAAACCACTATTTACCGCAGTCCAAGAGGCGCCTCCTAACGTTGAATAATACACCCCGCTATCTGTAGCAATGAACACATATGTGGAACCGTTTGCAGTATATGTTGATGAGTTTGAATCATATATAAATCCAACACTAATTGCTCTGATAGAAAGAGTTGAAAGCCCTGTGTTTACAGCTACCCAATTTTGACCAGAATCAAGACTTTTATAGATTCCATTATCAGTTCCAAGATACACATAATCCCCTGCAGTTGCAATTGTATTAAATGAAGAACTTAAAGCTCCATTTGGAGAAATATTTTCCCATGTATCATTGGCAGCATACGTATATGAAGCACATACAAACAATGCAAATACACATACAATTTGAACATAGTATCTTAAAGAAAATGTCATAATATTGTCAGCTTACCTCATTTCTTTCTGTTTATATAGATACCAAAATCTTAAGACCATAAAAAAAACCCGCAGTCCACCTTCGTGGCTGCGGGCGAATTTAAGGAGTGACCTCAATGATTGTTGAGGGCAAACTTTCAAGAGAAGCAGTATTGTACGCGGTAACCATCATGTAGTACCTTGTGTCATACTCGAGTCCTGAGATTTCAACAGAAGTATTGTTCCCAACATCAACTGTTTGATCCATGACCTCATACACGATTCCATAATAGATCTTGTACCCAATCACATCTGACTCAGGATTTTGATCCCAGGCAAGAGTGACAGGTAATGTCGCTCCAAATGTTATGGATTCAACCAGATTTGACATAGTCGACCACACTTGAGGGAGACCACCTGTCACTCCAGAATTCTTGAGAGCGAAGTAGTACCTAGTGGTTAAACTCAGGTTCGAAATAGTCACCGACTGAGTTGAACCTGGTGTACCAGGATCAGTCAGCAATGTGAGGCGTGTTCTTGAATTGAAGTTCAGGGAAGTAATTGGAACGGTACTCATGCGTAGATCTAACTCCTGAATCACTTCAGGGATAGTTGGTGTCGGAACGGTCCAACTGAGAAATACTTTTGTACCTTGAATCTTGGTTGCTCTCAAGTCTGTGCATCGAGGCACAGTGGCTTGTGAGACAACGTTGAGAAGGATTAAAATCCCCCCAACAATACACAGAAAATAATAGTTCATAAAAAAGGGCTTGGGTTACGGAATTATATGACAGTCTATATTAAAAATATCGTACTGACAACCTAATGCGCCTATGATACTATACCAAAAGAGCACATTAACTTTTTCCCCTTAATTCCGATGAATATACTCTACACATTGTTTTTCTGTTTCTTTTTTTGCGTATCACCTTTGTGTGTCGCATCACCACCGGAGAGCTTTAGTCAAACCTCCATCACCGACAAATGGCTTGACCTTACCCAAGGGCAACTATGCGAAACAAGTTTATTGATTCAGTATCATACACCTTCAGGATTAAGCAGCGTTTCAGAGCAATATACCGAATTCGTTCCGTCGTATCAAGGATACAGGCAGAACTATGCAAAATATGCATATCGACTTGTGTTGCTTGCGCAATCTCAGTTTCCAAGAAACAACACGCTCTGGCCACCCTCCACACGATTCTTCCTAAGCATGAAAGTGCTTGGAGTTGAAAAATTTGGATTCCGAAAAGAGAATATTGGCAATCTTGGATTCATCAGCGAAAGTGTCATTGAGAATGCATTTCCAGAAACTCTGGGTAACAAATTATTCCTGGCCGGCATGACTGGTCTGTCTATTCAAACCGAGGATGAGATTATTCCCGTGTCTGTCACAAATAATGTCGGAGAAATCGGTATCCCAATTCTTGGAAAAAAACTCCGATACAATGTTACGTTCGGGAACCGAACCGAGACCTACACCCAAGAAGGAGTGCGCATGTTTGAGCCAACCATTTCAATGACTCAAGAAACGTACACCGACTACGGATACAGTTGGTACTGGCGCTATGATCCAACAATTCCGCAAGGGTTTCCGTATGTACGGACGTATTCTCTGGTGCAAATGACATATCCAAGAGGAACTGAGCCATCTATATTTATGAGTGAAGACCTAGAAAGTTGGAGACTCATACGGTGGCAACCCTGGACTCAAGGGACTGGTCAGATCGAAACATGGATTGAAATAAGTCCACAGCAACAACGATTGTTTTTCAGAGGGTCAATCAAATAAAAACCCCACCATTCACGTCAGCTTGAAATATAGCTGTCGTGTTTTTTATTTACATTCTCGTCTCAACCATAAACACGCACGCACCCTCAGTCGACATGAGTAATACTTCTTCCTCCTCTGTAATTCGTGCCTGATCTCCTTTATGATATTCAACATCTCGAACTATTACACTTCCTTCCCGTACATATAAGAGTACTCCCCATCCTTTTGCGATTCGAATTGTAAATGTAGAACTCATTCCAAATTGTAATTCCGAAACGACTGCATCAGAATACAGTGTTACTCCAGATGATTCGTGTTCAGATGCAAGAATAGTTTGCTGTGTAATAGATGTATCCACCTGCTTTTGCTCGTAGTCTGCTGTCGTATCTGTATTTGGATAAAACCATAATTGATATAAATGAACAGGCGTATCATGTTTATTATATTCAGAATGAAGCACCCCCTTTCCTGCTGACATTCTTTGCACTTCACCTTTAGAAATTGTTGCTTCATTTCCCATACTATCAGTGTGCGTAAGAGTTCCATCAAAAACGACTGTTACGATCTCCATCGTGTCATGTGGATGCTCTGGGAATCCTTTTCCCGGCATAATAATGTCATCGTTAAATACTCTAAGTGCCCCAAACTCCATATTGTCGCGATCAACATAATCAGAAAAAGAAAAAAGCCAGTAGGTCTTAAGTGACCCAAAGTCGTTGAAATGTCGATCTGTTGCTGGGACTTTTTTGATCATAGGTTTATTATACCATTAAAATCAAAACACCTAGCGTTACGGCTAGGTGTTTCTCTTTCACTACACTGCCGGAGTGTTTGGATCTTGATGATCTAACTTCACCGCAGCTTCAGGAGTTGAAACTGTTCTTCCCATAAGAAGAAGTTTAATGATTCCAGCAGCAACAACCCAGTACACAACCATTGCAAGAAGTGTTGTCCATTCGAACACACTTCCTTCTACAACTCGCGTACTTCTAAATACTGAAAGAAATGGAGCCGCGAAAATATATGTAACGTTGTAAATAAAACTTGTAAATCCAGCGGCAGCATTTGCACCTAATAATTTTAAGACAAATCGGAATGCAAGAAGCACTTCAATAATGCCTAGGATATACCACACAACTTGTGTTCCTCGGTATATCGGTTTTGTTGTTGGTGATGTGTATGATGAATTCATATATTTATTTGAATTACTTAATAATTTCGGTCTATATTTAGTATATACCCATATCTGTACACATGCTATAGCGTAGGTGTTTTTTATTAAAACGTAATCACCTCTCCACCCGCCAACTCAACACTCTGTAATACATTTTTAATTCTTTCTTTTAACACCTCATCTTTAAACTCAACTTTTGTTCCTTCGGGATAGTTTGCCAACTGCGTAGCACTTATTCTTGTTTCAAACTCGTGACACACTCCCCTATATGATAACCGATACAATTCTCCAGAAGCATAATGACCCATTCCTGCATCACCAATTGGAAACGAACTGAGTATATACACTCCAGTGCTCGAAATATTAGTCGGCTTCATATCTACATATCCTTCAGGCGGTGTATTAATACACGCATCTACAGTAGCTAAATCTGTTCGCTTTTTAATTCTAATCCCTGCACTTCCAAAATTTGTATTTTGATATTCTTTCCCGTTAAAATATAGACAGTAATCAAAATTTGGATCACATGGAGGAATATATGACGTAACTAAAATTTGTTCAACGGTTGTAGCAAGTCCAAAATCCTGAGGTGTATCAAATGAAATTACGCCATTTGAGGTGGAATTATTTTTCTCAAGTACTTCAAATGAATCTGTAACAGAGAATATCCCTTTGAGTGAATATCGTTTCGTCAAATAATCAGAACTCAATGTTTCAATTGGTGTAAAAATTCCTTGAGCTTTAATCCTATCACCTCCACTGAGTCCTGCCTGCGCCTGTAGTAATTGATTAAAATCAACAGCGTACATCTCACCTGTGTCTGTAATCAATCCGTAATCACACACTCGATTTTCAGTTGGTGCAGTATCTATATACGGTAGACATTCATACGTTCCTTCAAGCACAACCGAACCACTACCTTCAACTGGAGCTGGTTTTTCCTCATAATTATATGCAAAACCAAGCACTCCCAAAAGAGCAATGATAAGGAAAATGAATATAAATTTTATTGTGTGTCTCATAGAAGTATTTTACCATTTCACGTATACTATTGATATGCAATATAATCCAATTGGCTGGTTTGAGATTCCCGTAAGTGATCTCGATCGAGCAACAAAATTTTATGAACATGTATTAGAAATTTCAATGAAGCGTCAGGATATCCCTGGATGGAAAACGTCATGGTTTCCATCAGATGACAATGCGAAAGGAATTAGCGGCGTACTTATGCAAGGAGACGGATATCATCCAGGGAGTACAGGACCAGTTATGTATTTTACCTGCACTGATATAGACGCAGCAGTAAAACGTGCACAAGAGATAGGAGTACACATTATGTTTGGTAAAAAAGATATTGGAGAATGGGGATACATTGCCTGGTTGTATGATACTGAGGGCAATATTATGGCGCTTCACACTCGTAAAAACTAATTGAGTTTCCAAATTTGAAAATTTAGATATAGAGCAAAACTTACCCAAAGTATATATGGAATTAACAAGTATGCTGCCGTATTTTTTACTTTTTTAAATGCAAAAATTGTTGCAACAATACTTACCCACATGAGTGAAATAACTCCAAGGGCAATTCCTACCCTTTGAGCACCAAAGAAAACCGGTGACCACACTGCATTTAAAAGCAGCTGCACACTGAAAATACTTATCGCGATTTTAACTTCTTTTCTGTACCAATGCTTTTGAATCACTTGATACAGCGCAATTCCCATAAGCGTATACAACATAATCCATACAGGACCAAATATCCACGATGGTGGATTTAAGGCGGGTTTATTTAGATTTGCGTACCATGTTGGTATTGCGTCTATGGTAAAAACCGTTCCAATTAAACCAGCACTTTGGCATAATGCTATGCATCCGACAAGAATAAAAAAATTTTTTAAAGTCATAGTATAAGTATACTACTTACACACCGCTCCTGGAATATCAAACACTACTTCACTAAACCCTAGACTTAAGAACAAAATTGCGAGTTGCTGTTTTACATTTACAACTGCCTGATCAAAAATACCTCCCACACACGCCGCTTCTCGAATTGATTGCTCCGCCGCAAGTCTCGCATCCGCCTCAAGTGTCGTACTTCCTTTTGTCAACAATCCAAGCTTTCTGTCATATACTTTTGTTTGACTGTTGTCGAGTCTACTATATAAAATCTCAGGTGCAGGCAATTTTACAGTCAGTTTTTTTCCTTCTGCAGTCACATCTTCGGCTTTTATTTTACTTAAATCAAATCCAGCAACCACACTTCCATGTGCGATCAAGAGAATTTTATCTCCAAAAAGAATTTTTTGAAATGCATTTCCCTCACTTCCACCTTCTATAATTTTTTCTATGGTAAATGAAGCCGTCTCAATCTTGTTAAGTGCTTGAATTTCCTTAATAACTGCAGTCTGATCAACTGAAATAGAGCTTGCAGGTGGAGTTACAGCAACAATAACCCTAAACACCACAAAGATAATAAGGAGTGCGACAATGAGTGATGCAAGTACTTTGAGGGTTTTGATATACATAATTATTGTACAGATTCTGGAGTTACGACTACATGCGGTATAGCGGGTTCTGTAACTGCTCGCATTTTTGCATATGCTTTAGACATATAGAGGTATGTCATAGGAGTCACGAACAAAATTCCGACAACAACCTGGAGCGTCATGTTAAGAATATCGAATCCTGTTGTAATATTTTCCTCAGAAAGAGTTTGTGGATTAAAGAATTCAGGAATGATGACAAACGCAAATGCAATTAAGTTAATTACTACAATACCCCCGATAAATTTCCAGATAGTATTTCGATGCACCTTACCAATTTCAACAGATTCTTCAACACATTCTCTTGGATCCTTGCCTTTTACAAAATAGATATTGAGCGGGAAAAATATCTTAGGAATGTTTTGGTATGCGAGATATAATCCGCATGCACATCCCCCAATCATAATAAGAGTACCTGCGAAAAGTCCAATTTTGCCAAAGCCCATAAGCGCAAAGCCTCCAATTATCCCTAAGGCAATTGGTGCTCCAGATAAGATTAAGTACGCCAGTGTATATAACATTGCCCAGAAACTAAGAACAGCAAAATTCCACTTGTCTGTTTTTTGAAAGGCAATAGCCTGATGAATTGTAATTGCCTCACCTAATTCTCTTTTTTGAATTGTTCGAAATGCTGCAGATGCATAAATAAGCCATTCGATAACTGCAAATATAATTAATCCAAGTGATGCAAGCACAATTCCCACATACATTTCTCTGTCCGAAGATAGACCTGAGACTATCGCTAATACTAAAAGTATAATTTCTATAATAATCACCGGCTTCAAAATTCCCATAAACTCTTTAAATCGTTCTTTATAAGATGTAAACGTTGTTTTAAGCATAATATGCACATCATACCACATATATGTGATATACTCTAATACATTATGATCACAACACATACAAATGCGGTTGGTACTACATGGAAAATTGCCATCTCTCCAAGTAAAGCTGAGATTCAAACTATAATGCACGAGATGAATATTGGTGACGAATACTTAGAAGAACTACAGACCCCTACTCCGCAACCTGTATGTATGGATATTCAAGGGACAACTTATGCAGTTTTCCATATACCAGTTCACAAAAAAACTGATCCTGCCACGCTTCATTATGTTGAGGAAGAAGTCGATGTCTTGATTCGAGATAATACAATTATCACAATTTGCTATAGCCCACTTGATATATTAAACATCGATGTCGAGTACGCTATGTCACATAATCCTGAAAGTACAGCTGCTGAACTATGGTGGCACTTGATTACTCACATTTACAAGACAAAACATAGTGATGTTGATGCACTTGTACTGCATGTAAAAGAACTTCGAGAGAAAATCTTTACAGACAAAGAACATATTGAAACAATTTCAGACATCCACCGGGCATATCTTGCTATTGATTTCCCTATTGCAGCACATGGAGATATTATCGAATCAATGTATGAACAAGAACAAAAACATGGTCTGACAAAGAAAAGTAACCCTCGAGTTTGGACAAAGTTACGAGGAGAACTGCATAGATTGACCATAAAACTTGATAAACTTGGAGCATACATTCACGAGCTTCGAGATACACAAAGTACACTGATCAATGCACGACAAAACAGATTGATTCAAACATTTACAATACTTACTTTTGTATTTTTACCTATTAACTTTTTAGCGGCGGTTTTTGGAATGAATGTGATCCATATGCCTATCGTGCAACATCCTATGGGATTTTGGATTCTTCTAGGGGGATTTGTAGCCCTTTCAAGTGTTCTACTTTCATTTTTCAAAATGCGACGTTGGCTATAATCTCTAATCTTACTTATGACTCACATTCTCAAACTCTACGACACTCTCTCTAAAGAAATTAAAGCACTCGAACCGAAAGACAATACTGTTCGGATGTATCATTGCGGCCCAACCGTATATGATTACCCACATATTGGAAATCTCCGATCATATGTGTTTGCTGATACAGTTAGACGAACGTGTGAATTTTTAGGATATGATGTGAAGCAAGTTATTAATATTACTGATGTAGGACACCTTGTTTCTGATGCAGATACAGGTGAAGATAAGATTGAGAAAGCTGCGGCTCGAGAAGGAAAAACGGCGAAAGAAATTTCAGAGTATTTTACACAGATCTTTATGGAAAATTTACGAGATCTTAATATCGTAACAACTGGTACTCAATTTCCTAAAGCAACAGAATACATACAGGAGCAGATTGATTTAATTAAAAAACTCGAAGCAAATGGGCATGTGTATAAAACATCAGAAGGAATGTATTTTGATGTTCAAACGTTTGAAGAGTATGGAAAGCTTGGCAATATTGATTTAAAAGGACTGGAGGCTGGTAAACGGGTTGAGCTCAGTGATGAGAAATATTCTCCATATGATTTTGCTCTTTGGAAATTTTCACCTGCTGGTGAAAAACGTCAACAAGAATGGGAGTCACCGTGGGGCGTTGGATTTCCTGGATGGCATATTGAATGTTCGGCAATGTCGCAGAAACTATTAGGGGAAACGTTGGATATTCACACTGGAGGAATTGATCATATCCCTGTACATCACAACAATGAAATTGCTCAAAGTGAGTGTGTTTCTCATAAGCCACTTTCAAACATCTGGATGCATGGTGCGTTCTTAAATTGGAAGGATAAAAAAATGAGTAAGTCAGATGGGAGCTTTATAAAACTCTCTGATCTATCAGAAAAAGGCATTACTCCACTTGGTTTTAGATATTTCCTTTTACAGTCAAAATATCGCCAAGAAACCATGTTTGATGAGGAAAGCTTGTTGAGTGCACAAACTGCATATTCTCGTCTCCTAGGGCGAATTAAAGCTATTTGGGCAGGGTTAGCAGATGGAACGGACGACAAAATACTTGAGATATTGACAATAGGATTGACAGAAAGAATTACTGATGATTTAAATACAGCACAAGTACTGGCCTTTCTATGGGACACATTGAAAAATGAGACTACAGTATCAAGCCTATCGAAAAAAGACTTTGAAACTTTTATTACAAAAACTGATGCAATCTTAGGATTAAAATTGGTTGACGCACTAACTGCAGATATAGTACGAGAAATTCCTGCAGAGATTCAGGCCCTCTTTGCTGCTCGAACAATAGCTCGAAATAAGAAGGACTGGACAGAGGCTGACAGACTTAGAGAAGAGATTAAAGATGCAGGGTTTGAGGTTATAGACTAATACGTGAAAAAACTCACATTGCTGTGAGTTTTTTCAGTGTGGTTATCGCAGACTTGCGTCTTTGACAACCACATATGTACTATATACTATATCAAACTTAAATGCAAGCCCTACACTTCATGCTTCAATGCAAGGTTAATTACCTCCTTTGCAATCACATCAGCAGCATCTGTTCGAGCAAACTCTTTAGCTGCTGCAGACATCTGATCTCTAAGCGTTTGGTTCTGAATTATAGTCTCAATTTCATGTATTAAAATCTGTGGAGTAAGGTTTGCTTCTTCAATTACAACCCCTGCTCCTGTTCTTGCGTAGTTGTATGCATTTTTTCTCTGGTGATCCCCATGAGAATCAGTGATCGGTATTAAAATACTTGGTACCCCCCATACAGCAATTTCGAAAATTCCAGAACCTGCTCTTGTAATAATAATATTTGAAACACCTGCAACCATTCGAATAACCATTGTTGATAAGTATCCGATCGGCTTATATCTTTCAGGATGTGTTGCACCATCGAGAGCCAACTTACTCATACCTGACACAATTTCAAAGTGTGACTTTCCTGTTTGATGAATAATTTGATATTTCTTTGTAAGTTCAGGAATAGTCCTCATCATCAAATCATTAATACGTTTTGACCCTTGCGAACCTCCAAGTACAGTGATTACAGGTAAATCTTTATCTAGCTCAAGATATTCCAACGCACCAGTCTGAAGTGGATTTGAAATTTCTTTTCGAACAGGGTTACCCGTGAATGCAGTTTTTTTTGCATCGAAATATTCTGCTGATTCTTTAAATGAAACAGCAACTCGTTTTGCAAATTTTGCGGCCCATGCATTTACTCTTCCTGGAACAGAATCTGATTCATGAATAATTACAGGAATACCTAAAATCTTTGCTGCCAGAAGTGTTGGGAAACTTGCATATCCACCTTTAGCAAATACAACATCAGGAAATAGAGTAAACATTTTCACGAGAGCCACCACACATCCTATACCCATCTTAAAAAGGTCAATAAAATTGTTAATGATCGCCACTCCTGAAGGATTAACTCTTCTTTTACCTGCTGGTACACGGATAAACTGAATGCCACGTTCAAACAATTCTTTAGGATTATATTCATCTGGTCCAATATAATACAACCGAGGCTCTACCAAGGTTTGCTCTCGTGCTTGCTGAAGAATAGCGTCTGCAACAGCCATCAAAGGATAAAAATGTCCGCCTGAACCACCACCGGTAATAACGATTTTCATGTATACGAGTATATCACTCTTGTCTACTGCACACCAACTTTTCTCTCACGAGAGGCCGAGAGCATGATTCCAATGGCAAATAGAGACATCAATAGTGCAGTTCCTCCATGACTTACGAAGATAAGTGGCGTTCCTGAGAGCGGTATGAGACCGAGCATGGCTGCCATATTTAAAAATGATTGAATCACAATAAGCGACGTCAACCCGACAATAACTAAAGATCCGTACGAAGAAGACTTTGTAGCAAGTCGAAGTGAACGCAACGCAAAAGCAATATAAAGGGAAATTAAAAGAAATACTCCAGTAAAACCAAATTCCTCTGATGCAACCGCAAAAATTGAGTCACCAATAGGTTCTGGTAAATATTTAAATTTCTGAATACTCTGACCATACCCTCGACCAAACACTCCACCAGTTCCTATAGCAATAAGTGATTGTTGCACTTGATACCCACTTCCTGTTGGATCAAGACTTGGATTCATAAATGTTTGAAATCTTTTTAATACATATGGACGACTCATGATAATAACTCCAAGCCCAAGAACTCCAATCAATCCAAGTAAAAATACATCTTTCATATGTCCTCCGGCAACAATATAAATTGTCACAAGAGAGACAATTGTAACTAAAAATGTATCAGTGTCAGGCTGTAACAATAGCAGTATTGCAGTGATCCCCATGACAACCAGAAGTGGAATTGTTCTTCTGTGAAAATTTTCTTTTGTTGTAATTTTTTTTCCAAAATCTCGAACAAACCACATACTCATATACAGTACCGCACTAATTTTATATATTTCAGCAGGCTGAAATTGAAATCCGGCAAACCGAACCCATCTATGCGCCCCACCGTGAAATACTCCAAGTCCTGGAATAAATACTCCGATCATAAGAAGTACTGCACCTATGTACATATAAAACGAAAGCTTCCTCCAATATACAAGAGGTATTTTGTAGGCTCCATATAACAGAATGAGACCTCCGATAAATCCAAGCCCGTATTGATTGAACCGTACAGCATCATACTTCACGGTTCCAATAAGCATAAGTGTTGCTGAAGAAAAAATAATCAATCCGCAACCCACAAGAAGCGCTGTAATTACTACAAATGGTAAATCCACACCTGCTTCCATTCGAGCAAGTGTTTTTGATTTTTTAGCCTTTCTTTTAAATAAATCTTTGAACATATTATCCTAGTAATGCAACAATTACTCCTGTAACTCCGCAAATCGCTGATACAATCCAGTATCGCATCGTAACTTTAGGTGATGACCAACCGATTGCCTGAAAATGGTGGTGCAGTGGTGCAATTCTAAATATTTTTTTATGAAAATATTTCTTTGAAAACATCTGGATTGATGACGACAATGATGTTGCAACAAGTGGAAATGCAATAATCAAAAGCACAACAACCTCTTTTGTCAGGAATGCAAACATTGCAAGTACCATACTGAGTCCGAGCATTCCAGTTTCGCCAAGATAAAATCTGGCCGGAGGCACATTGAACCACAAGAACGCCATTAATCCTCCCATAATTGCGCCACCAAATGCAGCCAAATCATATTGTGACTGTGAGAACGCAATAAGTGTGTACGATCCAAATGCTGCGATCATTACCCCAGCAGCTAGTCCATCAATTCCGTCAATTACCCCTCCTGAAAATGTTCCAACCACTGCAAGAATAAAGAGGAAAACAAACCCAAATCCAAGATAGAAATCCCCATAAAATGGAATATGTATTGAGTCCATTCCGAGTTTACTGTAAAACCACCACGCCCCAACGCATGCCACTACAATTACAAAAGTCATTCGAAGTGTTCGAGAAATCCCATCACTCATTTTAAAATCATTTCCAAAAATCTGAAGTAAATCATCAACAAGCCCAAAAATTGATCCAGCGAAGAAGGCTATCACAAGAAGTGCAGTTTGATTAAGTGACAAGAAATTTAATCGATTTAAAATGTCATACGTAATCAAATGTGATGTGTCGATGAAAGCTATTGCTGCAAATTGTGAAAGATACGCAAGAATAAGCGTTGCAAGAACAGAAAGCCATACAACCACCCCTCCAACCCGTGGAGTATTCACCTCAGCTGCATGGTTATGAATTTTTTGAAAATCCAAAGACATTGCTTCTGTATTTTCAGCACTTCGAGACTTTCGTTTCCACATTCGATATATATACATGTGTCTACTCAAAAAAGGAGTAATGCACATACCTATAATGAATGAGCAAAGTGTTGGAATCAACACTTTAAGAGCACTGAGGATAATCATGCTTGATATTGTAGCACAGCACCCTACTCTGCCTCAACAAAACTTTTGAGAGTAGTCCCCACATGTTCAAAATCAGGTAAATCTTCAATTTTTGTGATTCCAAGATGCGTCAGAAGATCAAGCGAGGGTGTGTATACGAAAGATCTCTCGTCTGTTGGATCTGGAACTCGAGACACAAGTCCTCTCATTAAAAGATTTCGTAAAATAAAGTTAGAGTTTACCCCTCGAATATGATCGATTCTACTTCGAGTAATTGGTCCTTGGTATAAAATAATTGTTAATGTCTCGAGAGCTGATTTTCCAAGATCTCTTTGTAATTCTTCTTTAGTAAGCGCTGTAATAATCTCACTTGTGTCAGGGTGCGTTCCAAGTGTTACAACTCCGTCATATTGCACGATTACAACCCCTCTTTTTGCCTTAGAGTGATCTTCTTCAAGTATCTGTAATGCTTCAGTAACCTCTTCTTGAGAAATTTTCAAATCTCGTGCAATTTCTTTAATTGTCACAGGCTCCCCTTTAAAAAATAAATACGCTTCTAGCTTTTGTTCTGTCATATAGTTGTATTATAACACAGGTGTTCCTACCCCTGTATGTTCAACACTTTTAATATCAATCTCAGCAAACATTTGAGTTTGCTCAACAAAAATTGTGTTTTGTTTTACGAGTTCAAGGAGTGCAAGAAAACTCACTACAACATTTTGTTTCACTTCTTTCACATCTCCTCCAGATGCATTTGCTTTTGTAAATTGTGTAAAAGTCGTCGAAATTGCCTTCTGAATACGAGTTGTGAGAGTTTGCATCATTTCTTCTATACTTACAACTGTTCGAATCTTTACCTCAGGTATTTTCTTTTCAGGTTTTGGAAGTTTATGCATCACCCTCCCTACGGCTTCATGTATATTTGAAATAGAAATATCGTTTGATGGCGCAAAAATACAAAAATCTCTTTTAAAATTCCCTTGGTTGTAAATTATTTTCTTTCCATACTTTGCTTCAATTTGTTTGCTGATAGAACGAATAAACTCTAATGTTTTTAGTCTTCGTTCAAGATCTACAATATCTTCAGTTTCCTCTTCTGTAACGGTAAGTGTCGGCAGAAGCGATCTGGCTTTAATAAGCAACAAAACTGACGCAACTACAACAAAACTAGTTTTTTCTTTTATAAACTCTGGGGCATGTAAACTTTCAATATGCCGCATAAATTCTTCAGTCACAGTTGCAAGCGAGACCTGATTGATGAGTAATTTCCTTTTTTCTATCAATGTTAAAAGAACATCGAGAGGACCTTCAAAATGTTCTGTTTTAACAATATAAGAATTATTCATGTCGTAAATCGTCAAGTGCTACTTCAACTTGCTCTTCTTTCTCTGGTGCACCAGCTACATTTGAAATACCTGGTGGCGTTCCATGCCATTCATATCTTCCTTCCATATAATGCACTCCTTTTCCTGGAATTGTTCGTGCAATAATAATAGATGGTTTTTCTGTGTGAGCTTTTGCTTGTTCTACAGCGTGCGCAATGGCTTTGATGTTGTGTCCATCAATGTTTTGCACGTGCCAGTTAAACGCTTCGTACTTTTTATCAAGCGGATCAAGGGGCATAATATCTTCTGTATTTCCATCAATTTGAATATAGTTTCTATCAACAAACACAATAAGGTTTCCTAATTTTTCTCGTGGTGCCAAGAGTGCAGCCTCCCAGATTTGACCTTCGTTATGCTCTCCATCTGAAAGCATGCAATAAATATATCGTGGGTATGCTGAACCAAAATCCCTTTTGTCTGCAATTGCCATACCTACAGCCTGAGACAATCCTGATCCAAGTGGACCTGAACTTGTTTCAAGAGATGGCAAAAATTCTCGATGAGGGTGTCCTTGGAGTACTGACTTAAACTGCCGAAGCGTCATCAATGTATCTAGAGAAAAATATCCAGCATGGGCCATTGACGCATAGAGTACTGGACAAATATGTCCATTTGAAAGTACAAGTCTATCTCTGTTTGCAAGAAAAGGGTTTGATGGTTCGTGATGTAAAATATGAAAATATAACGTTGCAAAAATATCAGCCATTCCTAGCGGTCCACCAGGATGTCCTGATTTTGCCTTGGCAAGCATTTCAATAATAGAAACTCGAATATCGTGAGCTTTTTGTTGAATGTGTTCTTGTTTCTCTTTTGTAATCATATAGGTTCTATTTACTTAAAACTGATTGCGCGTAAATTGCGTACGTTGTTGTGTCTATAATCATAACATGTTTGTACTCCACGAGAGATACATTTGGATCTCCTAGTGTTTTTGAATATGTTTGTGGTGATCCTGATCGCATTAAACCAAAATCAATATATCGTGTGTCATCTGTAATCGTCGGAGTGTTTGTTAACCAGATGTGAACTTTAGGATTTGAATTTGGGAGTTTCAGATTTTCCGTTGTAAGCGTTAGAAGCGCATCTTGTTTGATCACTGTGATAGATCCTCTTTTTACAATAGTAGTTTTTGCAGGATTTTTAGCTGATCGTTGTTGTTCCAAGAAATCTCCATATGTAACAGCTGTTGAACTCGTCCCAGTCATATTACTATATGGAGAAAGTTGATTTGCTTGTTCTATATATGAGGCACTTATCTGGAATGGAGTCTTTGACCCGCCTCCAAATGCAAGATTATCGAAAAGGGGTAATATTGATCTGTAGTTGACCAATATGAGGATAATTAATACAAATGCAATTACTGCAATAATTTTTCCTAAAACATTCATACTCCTAGTATAGCATTTGCTTGAAGAAATTTACATTCTCGTCGGCATTCCCCTCTTTAAATATAGCTGAACCAATCACAAAGCTGTCCACTGGAGTAATATTTATGTTTTTTGTAACATCTTCATCTATTCCCCCATCAAGTTGGATAAGAAGATTTGGGTATGTTTCTTTAATCGATGCAAGTTCCCCGTCCCATCTTTCATCAAAATCTTGACCCTGAACACCAATGTGTTTAATTGTCATGCATTGGATTCCGACAACTCCAGATGTGGTCAGAATTTCTGATACATTTTCTGCCGCTTTCCATTCATCATATGTATATGAAATATATACATCCATAAGTAAGCTTTGAGCAATTGAAATAGACTGTTGTACTTTATCTGTACCGTCTATTGAACTTGGATGGATTACAACAGAAGTTGCTCCTGCCTGTGCCCATAGTTGAAGAGTTCTCCAAGGATCTTTAATCATGAGATCGAACTGATACTCAATCCTTTCCCAAAGTGGTAATCCCATATCTTCAGTTTGTAGCTTTTGAATATGATAATTTTCTTCAACCCTTCCAGTTTTAATATGACTATACGGCCATGTTTTAGATTGCACAAAAACTCCGTCACATATATCAACGTGAACTTTTTTTACACTACTTGCAACAGATTCAACTGCAGATTGTATATCATCAAAAGATGATTCAAGAATTCCTGGGAGTATTGTTGCCATATTATTTAAGTTGCGACAGTCGTCGTAAATGTCTCTCTTCTCTTGTAAATGGTGTCGTAAGCCACAAATCAACAAATGAAATTACTTCAGATTTGTCTACGAATCGAGCTCCAATAGATAATACATTTGCATTGTTATGTGCTCGTCCTGCAACAAGAACTTCTTTTACAATGTCTCCTGTTCCATAACACACTGTTGTTCTGATGTTTGGAAATCGAGATGCAGCTATAGCTTCACCTTGCCCTGATCCACCGAGTACGATCCCAAGGACTTCGTCATCATTTGCTTTTGATACCTCTTCAGCAGCTTTTTGCACAAATACTGGATAGTCATCTGCTGGATCAAATTCAAATGCTCCGTGATCAATTACTTTATATCCCCCTGCTTCTAAGTGAGTTTTAATACATTCTTTGAGAGTGTAACCTGCATGGTCTGTTGCCATGTGGATGGTTGTTTGTTGTGGTTGTATCATTATGGGTAATATAGCACACAAACTAGGTTTTATTAATCCTTCTCACCACACCTTTACCATCAAGTATTTCAGGAATTTTATCTCGTACTAGTTTGTGGTAGTGTTCTGACATATTTTTTACAAATTCTCACTCACCTTCACCACATGCTGCAACAACGCATTTGTATACCCAGCCTCGTTGTCATACCACGCAAGTACTTTCACAAGGTTTCCATCAACCACTCTCGTCATCTGAAGATCAGCAATTGAAGCATGCGAATTTCCAATAATATCTCGTGACACCAAACTTTCATCTGATGCATCAAACACATTTTTCCATCGTGCATCTTTTGCGGCTTCTCGTAGTAACATGTTCACCTCTTCTTTTGTTGTAGGTCTTTTTGAAATAAATGTCACATCAACAATAGATCCAGCAATCACCGGTACTCGAACTGCAATACCATCAAACTTTCCAGCAAGATCTGTTACAACTTTTGTTGTTGCAATCGCAGCCCCTGTTGAAGATGGAGCCATGTTCATAGCCGCAGCTCGTCCTTCTCGCCAATCTTTTTTATTTGGACCATCAACAAGCGACTGACTTGCAGTGTATGCGTGAGTAGTATTTAAAAGAGCTTTCTCGATTCCAATTGCTTCATGAAGAATGTGGATTAAAGGTGAAGCTGCATTCGTTGTGCACGATGCATTTGAAGTTATGCAAATAGTCTTATCTCCAAATACCTGCTCGTTTGCACCCATAAGTACAGTTGCCCCAGGAAATTCTGGTGTTCCATCATCTTTTGCAGGTGCTGAAAGCACAACTCTCTTTGCTCCTGCTGTGATGTGTGCTGCGGCTTTTTCGTAACTTGTAAATAAACCAGTTGACTCAAGTACGATATCAACATTATGCTCTTTCCAAGGGAGGTTTAGTGGATCTTTTTCTGAAACGTATTTTACTGTTTGACCGTTGATTGTAAATGTAGAAGCCACTTTGTCAACCTTGATGTCAAGATTACTTCGTCCGTATGCTGAGTCATATTTCATCAAGTATGCGATATTTTCAATATCTGCAAGATCGTTGATCGCTACAACTTTAAGATTTGGATTTTGTACTGCTAATTTAAGAAAAGCTCGACCGATTCGGCCGGCTCCGTTGATTGCGATGTTTGTCATATGTACAGATTGTAGCACACACAACTACTTCGAAGACACATTGACATAAACAGTCTTTATCTATCAAACATGTTGATTAGGTATCCATCAATCGCTTTTTGATCTAACGCAAAAAAATACATCTCATTTGCGTATAATTCAGTTGCGAGATTGACCCCAACAAATCTCCAGTGCCATGGTTCGTATGCATAAAATGTATTACCTTTTGGGTATGAGAGTACAAATCCAAACTTGTGAGCATTTTGCTTGAGCCACTCAAATTCTTTCGTTGATTCAAACTTTGAAAAGTTTATGCCTGTTTCTTGCGTGGTAAAATCAATAGTGGTCCCAAGTTGATGCTCAGAAAACCCTTGCTCTGCTGAGAATTGATTTGCAGTTCCTACACCATAAATCACTCGGTGTATTGCTTTTACGTCTACTTGTTTTGTAAATGATCTATATGCTGAAGTTACAAGCAAATCTATCCCATCAACTCGTGCTGCATTAAACATGTTTTGTAAGAAATATAATATATCACTATGTACTTGATATTCTTGCTTCTTATTAAACACATTTTCTATTGGAATAGTAGACAAACTTAAAGGAGCATAATTCTCATTTAGAAAATATACTTTAGAATATTTTTTCAAAAGTTGAGGGTCACTTTTACTTAACTTATCGAGTGATCCAACTTTTTCTTCTAGACTTTTACTTTTCATCCGTTCTTGATCAATAACACGTGCTAAAGTAGTAAATAAACTATTTAAAGACTCAGTTGATTCGGTTGAGCTTGCCTTTAAATTATTAATATTTTTTTGACTCTCTTCTTCTAATGCATTGATAGTTCTTTGAAACATAAAAGCACGATACTCAGACCAGGCAACATATGCAATAAAGAGACAAACAAATGTCATCACCATTTGGGTGAATTTTTTTGACCTTTGTGGCATTACTACGAGAGGATCTTCCATGACAGAAAGTATATCATATACTATTACAACATCTCTCGTAACATCTCTTGTGCTTTTGCAGGATTCACAGCACCCTTTCCCTCTTTCATTACTTGACCCACAAGATACATAAGAAGAGGTTCCTTACCTGCCTTAAATCCTTCAACCTGTGCTGGATTTGCATCTATAACACCCTGAATCATAAGTTTCAGAGCTTCAGGATCATTTTTCTGAATCATTCCTTTTTCTTCAGCAATACTTTTAGCAGATTTGTTTTTTAGTTCTTCATTTTTCCACAGTAACGCAATTAAATCTTTAGCCCCTCTAGAAGACAACTCCCCTGCATCAATCATTTCAATAATTTCAACAAACTGATTTTTCTCAATATATACATCAAGCGTTTCAGCTCGTTCATTTTCCTTTTTAACTAAACCAGCAATATCAGTTGCAATGTAGTTAATTGCTAGTTTCTTAAGATCTGGTTTTGATAGTGATGTAATGGTTGCTTCGTAGAAATCACCATAAAACTTATCAGAAATAAACATCTCTGCATCTTCCGCTTTCATTCCTTCAGCAAGGTACTCTCCTCTTCGAACCCAAGGAAGTTTTGGTAGAGTGGCAAGCAAATTTTCATGTGACCATTCAGGAACTTTTGAAATATACAGTTTTGGCAGATCTGGGTCTGGAAAATATCTGTAGTCGTTCGCGTTTTCTTTTTTTCTTTGTGAAAATGTTTTTCCAGTCGCATCTTCAAATCCTCTCGTTTCCTGTACAACCTTTTCACCAGCATCAAGAAGTGCTGCCTGTCGCTCAATCTCATACGCAATAGATCGCTCAGCTGATCTAAATGAGTTCAAGTTTTTAATCTCAACTTTTGTTCCCCAAGGTTCTCCTTCTTTATGTATTGAAATATTTACCTCAACTCGCATTTGTCCAAGTTCCATGTTTGCTTCTGATACTCCAAGAGTTTGCAAAAGAAGCTGCAATTCTTTTCCAAAATTTCCTGCTGTTTTCGCATCATGAATCACAGGCTCCGTCACAAGCTCCATAAGCGGCACACCCGCACGATTGTAATCAACAAGACTAAAGTCACCTTTATCGTGACTCGATCTCGCCGTATCTTCTTCTAGGTGAATTCGAGTAATACCTACTTCAACATCAATACCTTTTTCATTTTTTACAGTAAGTGTTCCTTTCTGAACTAGTGGATATGCGTACTGACTAATCTGATACCCTTTTGGAATATCTGGGTAAAAATAGTTTTTTCTATCCCATTCTGTAAAATCAGCAATTTCTGATTTTAATGCTGTTCCAACTTTTAACACATGCTCAATTGCGGTTTTGTTGAGTGCAGGAAGTGTTCCTGGATGAGCCATGCAAATAGGACAAATATGAATATTTGGAGTTCGTTCAAGAGGTGCATTTGCACAACTACAAAACATCTTACTTTTAGTGTGAAGTTCTGCGTGAATTTCAAGACCAATCACCGGCTGATATGTAGAGGCACTCATGCATATATATGTAGCATATTTTATGTAAATGGGAAAATAAAATAACCCCTCCCTGTGATGTGCAGGTTGGGGCGTGGTTAAATGTTTTTAGGTTGTGTGTCTCTTTTTTTTGGTTTCCTCTTAAAAAGGCCTCGGAAAAGAGTTGTAAGTCGTGAGGGCTTATTATGATTAACCTCCCCTGGTTTGGTCCAGTCAAGCTGACACCATACTAGACAACCATCTTTGCATGCAATGCAATACTCGATCCCATTCCATTGCACAACTATCCGACTTCCTTCGCGAATCTCAAAAATCAAAGATTTATGTGTACCAAGAACGTCACTGAGGAGTGGTTTATGTGACTTTGACTCAGTTTCAATTTCGCAGGTGTATGGATGAGAAATTCGAACTTTGAAGAGCACGATTATAGACTGTATTCGGTTTGGAGGATAACTGTCTTCCTTGACGATTTTTTTGTGCACATCAACAAATCCATCAAGAACATTAAATTCTTCTCCAACAACGAGCTGCCTTCCCTCAAGTACTTTTCGATCAAGTTCAAGAGCAAGCAACTCATCATCTAGAAAAGTTTTGAGAGACCTGAGTACAGAAAACGAGAATCCAGGCCAAGTTTCAGCTCGGTCATTAGACACCACAATAGTGTAGAGGTTCATTTTTTGTTGGGTTGTTAAAGGTTAAAGAGCAAGAAGAAGTACTTAACACCAAGTACCTATACATATATTATTAAACTACTTAACTATAGTTGTCAACCATTCTCGTAACATTTTTGTCGCGTCTAGATCATATACAGAAATTGTTCGAATTGATTCCAGATCAAGTTTTAGTTTTTGTGCAAATGCTTTTCTCTTTTCTTCCACTTCTTCTGGAGTACATGTATCACTTTTTGTAAGAATAATCACTTCTTTCTTTTGAGAAAGCTCTAACGAATATTGCTCTAATTCTTTTCGGATCACATGATATACATCGATCATCTGTGCGAGGGTTTGGTCCAAAGAAACACAGTGGGCAAGAACTTTTGTTCGTTGAATATGTCGAAGAAATGTATGACCCAATCCCTTTCCTTCTGATGCTCCTTCAATCAATCCTGGGATATCAGCGATAATAGTTCCAAACATTGACCCTAAGTTTGGTTCCAGAGTTGTAAATTCATAATTTCCAACTTTAACGTCAGCTTTTGTGAGCGCATTTAAAAGAGAAGACTTACCTGCATTAGGCAATCCAATAAGACCAATATCTGCAATCATGCGTACTTCAATATGAAACTGTCCTTCTTCACCTGGTTTTCCAGCTGTCCACTCTTCAGGCTTTTGGTTTGCTGGTCCTTTAAAGTGTTCGTTACCATATCCTCCCATACCTCCCTTCAGAATCCGAACCATCTGACCAACTTCATCAAGTGTAATTACTGGATTTGAAATCGTAAAGTTGTCGTGAACATTAATATCTTGAATACGCGTAATAATAGATCCTACCGGGATATCAATAATAAAATCTTCACCTTGTTTCCCTTTACTACTATTTCCACTTCCATATGCACCTTCGTCAGCAAAAAACTCTTTTGTATGCATATATTTCCGTAAATAAAATGTATCCGCGATTGCTCTCACGTATACGTCCGCACCACGTCCACCATCACCTCCTGATGGTCCTCCAAATTCTTTAGCATATTCGTGCAGCCACCGAACAACTCCGTTGCCTCCTTTACCTGCCTTAATATGTACCTCCATTTCGTCTATAAATGCCATGATATATCGAGTGTATCATAGATAGACGAAAATGAACACATGTGTTCATATGTATTACTTAACTGTGATCTTCTCCTCCACCGCAACAGACTTAGACCAGAATGGAGTATACGACACATCAGACACTATATACTCTGCAACCTGTTTCTGAATCTTCTCCATTGTTTCTTTTTTAAATCCAGCAAACTGTCCTGAGACTAAACTATTTTCAATTATTGGAGTTATCTCAAGTGTTAAACCAGTAAGTGCAGTTGGTTTACCTGACTCTGGAGATGTAACAAGAGTATAATCAACAATAGTAATATTATACGAAATACTTGTGCCAAAAGGTTTAAGAACTTTGAAATATTCTTGCACTTGTATATTTGCAGTATTTAAAAATTCTTCCAATGTTCTTTCATCAAACACAACAATTGCAGACTGATCAAGTAATTTGTCATATATAGTACTCTTCTGAAGTGCAATTGCATCATCAGGCATCAAAGCCAAGACATCTGCTGGTGGCATTGTTGAGACAGCTGCGTTTTCTGCAACAGTAGGTGCGTTTGTTGTATCTGGGATAGCGTAAATTAAATTGTATGATGCTGTATCTTTAAAACCTACAACTTTATATGTTGTTGAAGATGTGATCAAATCCAGTTCTGCTTTTGGTGTAGGAGGATTACTTGCTGCCGCATCAAGTGTATACACAACTTCATCAACATCAAATCGAGTTGTTGCACGAAGTGCTACGGCGCCACTTGTTTTATTTACAAGACGAACACGCTTCGTCAAACCTGTTGAAGTCGAAGTTAATGTGTATACTCCAGCATCTTGTGTAATCACAGGCGCTGATGAAGTTGCTTCCGCCGCAAACGGATTACGTGTTGAGGTACTTGAGGGAACATACACCAAACTATATGTGAGAGAGTCCTTTTCTCTATTTTGTAGAATCAAAGGAATTTTCTGTTGAATTTCAAATCGAGTCGTAACTGGAGTTAAGCTAATTGTAGTTCCATTAAAAATCTTATGGTACACACCGAGCGCAACAACAAGAATCGCAAGAGCAGTTAGTATTGCAGGAATTTTTTTATTTTTTTGTTCTTGATATGCTCCTCTTTTAATAGGCGTAAAATGAATCTCCTCTCTTTCGTGTTGAAGCAAAGCCTCCGATGGTTCAGAATATTTCTTTTTTGGTGGAATTATGTCTCCGTACATATAGCTATTAGTATACTAGAATATGTTGTTAACTGTAATAGTCTCCGCTGTTACATGAATTTTCATTGCAATATAAGGGTCATTATGAATTTTCTGGCTTAGTTCAAACCCATATGTCTCAAGCAGACGCTTATGCAGGCAGAATATTCGTACAGAAATAAAATCTTTTGTGTATTCAGCACCCATGCCATCAATACAATTCCGAATAGATACAAGAACTTTTTCAATACTTTCTTCTATTGATGCATTAATCATTGCTTGAGTTTGAACATCCAAATCAGGCCAAAGTTTCTTAGCATTTTTATCAACTACTCCGTTTACTCCTGTATTTGTCAGAAATGATTCATATCGTGATTGTAGTATTTTACCTACAACTTCGTGGTTTGAAGATAATTTCATCGCAATATCATCTTCAACATGCATATAACTATGCGGTACAAATGTATTTACAATATGCAAACCTTCTGAGATATATGCAATATCTACACTTTCCTCTTCGAGAATAATTCTCATTTCATGTGTGTATGCCTTATCGCCCGCTGAGGCCATTCCCTCAACTAATCCGTACACTGATTTAACTACAACTTTATGTGTATGAAAAATACTTTCCATGGATTTAATCAAAGATGTGGCGAAAGATGCATTTGCATAAATATGTACATACTGAAAATGTACATGCTGAGCCATATGACCTGCCATATGTTTTACAGTATATCCGTTTAACATCATATTCGACGTATATGACTCCACAACAAACACTTCGTCCTCACTTTTCTTTATTTTCATTGAAGCGAGTAATTTTTCATCAATTTTTACAGGCTTTCCAAAATCCTTTTCTACTTGTACAACATCATACGTACACCATGGTGCGCAGAGGATAATTTGTATACTCTCTACTTTTTTTGCAACAGCTTTAAAAAAAGGACTTGCACGCATATCACTACATAAATCTTTTGCAATAAAAATCATACGCTTCTCGTAATCTGTCAGACTTTCATTTTCTATACGAGTACTGTGTTCAATACCAACAAGCATGTACACAGAATTTTCTTCTGAATACACTTCAATTGCATACGGTTTTAGAACAAGAACAATTCTCATGTGGTTATTATTGTATCACGAAAAATATTTTCTATGAAAGAACTGCTTTGATTCTTCGAACTCCTTGCGAAACCGCTTCTTCTTTTTGTATTTTAAATGTTCCAAGCTCTCCAGTGCGCGTCACATGCGGTCCTCCACAAAATTCTTTTGAGATTGCATCGTCCATATTTTTTCCAATGAAATACACTTGTACATGGTCTGCATATTTTTCTCCAAAGAAATGCAACGCTCCGGTTTGTTCGGCTTCTTTTTTTGACATAACAACAAGCTGCACCGGTAGATCTTGTGAAATCCATGTATTTACCTTCTCTTCCACCAACTTCTTTTCTTCATCAGTCATTTTTGTTGTATGTGCGAAATCAAATCGAAGTCTTTCCTCTGTGATATTACTTCCTTTCTGAGACACATCTGTGCCCAGAACCTCACGCAGGGCCTGGTGAAGCAAGTGTGTGGCTGTATGATATCGAGTTTCCATTACTCCATCTCCCGCAAGTCCTCCTTTAAATTTTTTCTCAGATCCTGCCCGTGATTTTTCTTGGTGTTCAGTATACATTCTTTTAAACTCATCCATATTGAGTGTGAGTTTCTTTTCATGCGCAAGCTCAACTACAAGTTCTATTGGGAAACCATATGACTCAAAAAGCATAAACACATCTTCTGTTTCCATTTCTGTTTTATTTTGCTCAATAGTTTTTTCAGAAATTTTATTAAACTCCTTTAAACCAGATGTAAGTGCTTTTCTAAACTTTTTTTCTTCTGCACTAATAGCAACTTTAATAGTTTCTTTTTGTTTAGAAACTTGTTCATATACATCTTTAAAATAATCCGTCACAGTATCTGCAATCAAGAAAAGAGAATTTTCTGGTAATCCTAGAATATCAGCATGACGTAGGGCTCGTCGAAGAAGTCGTCTGAGAATATATCCCTGATCGGTGTTTGATGGAAGCACTCCGTCTGAGAAAAGCATTACGGATGTTCTTAAGTGATCAGCAATCACTCGCTTTGATTGTTCTGGATTTTCCACATCTGTTGTTCGTAAACTCTCTATCTTTTCAAGAATAGGAGTAAAAACATCTGTCTCATATACTGAAGATTTTCCCTGCACCATCATGACAATTCTTTCAAATCCAGATCCTGTATCTACGTTTTGCGTTTCAAGTTTTCCAACTACCACTCCATCTTTCTTTTTATACTCCATGAATACATCATTCCAGATCTCTACGAGTTTCCCCTCATCATCAGCTTTCACATATTCATCATGTGTTAAACCAGTTGTGAGTGTTCCTGTAATATCATAAAACATTTCTGTATCAGGTCCACATGGCCCATTTTCTCCAGGACTCCACCAGTTATTTTTTGCAGGTAAAAAGAAAATCCTTTCTTTACCTGTAGCATCATTTTTGTGTACACCCGCTTTTGTAAATATATCTTTCCAAATTTCTGCACTCTCTGTATCTTTTGGTGCGTTTTCATCTCCTTCAAAACACGTCACGTACAGCCGCTCTGGATCTAATCCAAATCCGTACTCTGCATTTGTAAGTAAATCATAACTCCATTCAATAGCTTCTTTTTTAAAATAGTCACCCAGGGACCAATTTCCCATCATTTCAAAAAACGTAAGATGTCGACTATCTCCAACCTCTTCAATATCAACCGTTCGTACACACTTTTGAATGTTTGCAAGTCGAGTTCCTTCTGGATGTTTTTCTCCTAGTAAATATGGAACAATCGGTTGCATTCCAGCAGTATTAAAAAGCACTGAGGGGTCATTTTCTGGTACAAGCGAGCTCGATGGAAGGATGGCATGTTTTCGTTCTTTAAAGAATGCAAGAAACCTGTCACGTACTTCTGCTGATGTCAATTGTTTCGTCAGAGTCATATCTATATACAGTAACACGAAAGTAACTATTATTCCATGTCTCGTATCTGGATATTTTCCTGACCATTTGAAGGTGTTTTTGGTGCACCGTATGGGGCGCTTGATTCATCAGCTTCAGATTTTTTCATTGTAAATGAACCGGCGCAACCATACTTATCGGACCACTTACCTTCACCAATACCACCAAGCACCTCACCTTCAAATGTAAGGATATTGGCAGAACCAATATTTCTAATAATCCCATCTTTTGTCACTGTAATACTAAATGCTGAAGAAACTCCATCTTTTGTGACAAGATTTGTTTTTCCAATATTTTGAATAATCCGAATCTGTGCGGTTGCAGGAGAACATGAAGCACCACTTCGTGGCAGCAGATTCACACTCCACATACCGTTAAAATCAGGCTTAACTTCAGTTGTATCTGTCTTCGGATTTTCGGCAGTCATATAACTATATGTCATGTATCCAACTGCTGCTAATAATACAATTCCAAAAAGATATTTCATACAGAAAGTATACCAGTACTATCGCATGTTTTCCATTTTTTCGAGCTCGATCAAATCTTTTTCCAAAGCTTTTAATCCTTTTTTAAAGAAATCTGGTTTTGTTGTATCAATTCCAATTGATTTCCAAATATCTTCAGGTGACATACTTCCTCCCGCTTTGAGAAATACTTTTATTTTTTCTATGAATGTTTTGTCTTTTTTGTATTCTGCGTAGAGTGCGTCAGCGATGAGTTGTCCGTATGCGTATGCATATACATAGAAGAATGATCTGAAGTGGCTGATATAAACATATGCATATCCATCTTCTTCTGTTACTTCAATTGCGTCACCTACATATGATCGTCTGCAGTCTGCAAACATTTTTGCGATTTCTGCTTTTCCAACAAATCCTTGTTCTTTCACTTTTGCATGGAGTTTTTTCTCAAATTGAAAATAAGCGATTTGAGCGTGGATTGTAAATATTCGATCTTGAACCTGAGTGAATAATAAATCTTTCTTTTCTGTTGGTGTTGCATCTTTCATTAATGAATCAAGAAGTACATGTTCGAAAAATGTACTCGCAACCTCTGCAACTGAGATCGTATAGTCTTGATAAATAGGAGACTGTGTTTTTGCATAATCACTATGGATTGCGTGACCCATTTCGTGTGCAAATGTGCTACTGTCTGGAAGTTTTCCAGAATAGTTCAACAACACGTACGTTTTATCACTTCCAATCATTGTCGAACAAAAAGCACCTGTTCTTTTTCCTTGCCTTGGATACACATCAATTTGACCATTTGCAAGATAATTATCTAAAATCTCTGCAAACTCGGGACCAACTTCTTCGAATGATTTTCGCACTATTTTAACCACATCCTCGAAAGGAATTTTTTTCTTAAGATCATCTGTCCGGTTGATACCAGTCGCAAGATCAGCTATCGTGAGTCTTGTATCTGTGCTTTGCTCTATCTCATTTAATACTTTTGCTTTTACTTTAAAAAATCTGTGTGAAATAGAATTTGTTTTTGTTACAGCATCAACTAAACCCTCAATACTTTTCATATCATTTTGATATCCTCTCACAGTACTTTCGTATGGAGTTTTATATCCTCGAAGGGTGTCATCAATTGCTTTGTTTTTAATTACAGCGTTTAATTCTCCTTCTGCTACAAAACTGATTGTTTTATATAACTCCATTACATCTTTATGCAAAATTCTTCTTTCTTTTCGAGGTAAGTCAGTCTTAATACTCATTGCTTCACCGATAGAAATAGTTTTCTTTCCAAATTTCACTTTTTGAGAATCCTTGTATGTTGATTGCATTTGTTTCCATGCTGTGTGAGCAACAGCATATTTTTCCGCAAGAATTTTTTCTTCTGGTTCACTCAACATAAATTTCGCATCATTAAAGATGGTTTGAAGTAAATATGTGTACTGACACAAAGATTTATCTTTTAAGTATGCTTTTTGTTTTGCTTCAGGAATCTTAGCTAAAGTTAATGTAAAGAAAATTGCTTTTTTGTATGCTAATACAATTCTGTCTGTAAATCTTCGAGAAGCCGCTTCAAGCTCTGGACTACTCATCACTGTCTTCTGTAATCCTAAATACCATATTGGAACAGCACTCCCTTTTTCAGTGAGCACATTCCAATCATCCAAAGCCTTCTTCAAACTTTTCGCATTCTGCACAAACTTCCGATCAGAATATTTCTTCGCGAAATCAGCATATAGTTTCTCTATAGCTTTTATATCCTTATCCAGTTTAGGATCAGTAATTCCTTTATATAAATCAGAATGGTCCCATTCAGTTTTGATTGTAGTCATTGTGGGATTGTAGCATTTTTAAAGAATAATAAAACCACCAGAGCTCCAGGTGGAGATGGTGGCCAAATTGATCATGCATACACAGCGGTCAGCTCACGAGCGCCTTTTGCTCGTAAGATACTAACTACGTTGCTGTGTAGATTACGAAATGAGACAATGCCCTGTATTCTGTCTGTCCTCCTGTTCTTAAGGTAACTTGTCATCTTCTTGTGATATCTTTCCTTTTGAGGAGTTGCTTTCGGAGGGTTATCGATGTAATCAAAGAAGGAGAATTGTGTAGCTCGTCGCCAGCGAATTCCCTCCCACTCACGAAGAGTTCGTATTCCCACTATGAACCCTTCCACAATGAGCATATCCCTTTCAGAATGAAGAGCGAGCCTAAATATTTTTCTAATTTGGACAAAATCTCTTCGGAACAAAGCTTTTCCTCCGTCTCTCATTACCTGGACTCTTTGTCTGAGATCCTTGTATGTTGCATCCAGATGTTTGATCACATAATCTGGATTAAACACAAGGATGTCCAAACCGTGGAATGTTTCTTCTAGTTGAGGAACTAGTTTTTCGCTAAGTGTGTCCGGCAAATACCTGGGACCAAAACTGAGTATCACTATCATATAGTCAAGGGGTTGAAGGTTCTAGGAAACTACACAGTCTCCATACTTTAAAACATACTCTTTTTCCAAATCTTTTACAACCCTACTCTGCTTTCTTTTTTCCTAGTCTTTTATCCTGTTCTTTGATTTTCTTCACAGCACCTTTCTTCCCAAATTTCACATTTACCACATGTTTACTTTCAACTTCGGGTAAAAAATTGAGTGCTCGTTTATCACCCTTCTTCTCCATATCTTTAAAAGCTGTTTTCTTCTCTTTCTTCGGTTGTCCTGCAGTTTCTTGAATCTTTGCAAGTGCAAGCATCTCATCTCGTAGAAGTGCAGCAGTTTCAAAATCCAACTCCTTAACTGCAGCATTCATTTCTTTTTCCTTTTGTTTAATTAAAACAGAAATTTTCTTGAGGGTTTTTTTACTATCTGCCCCTGTTTGTTTTTCAATATCATCTAAACTGTCAATACCGAGGTCAAGTGTCAACATTTCTCGCACACTTTTCTCATGTTCATTTTCTATAGCTTCAGTAATATCATGAATTGTTTTCTTAATAGTCTGTGGAGTAATTCCATGTTCTTTGTTATACGCAAGCTGAATATTTCTTCTACGCAATGTTTCCTCTATTGCACCAGTCAATGAGTTTGTAACTTTATCAGCGTACAAAATAACTCTACCGTTTACGTTTCGAGCTGCACGACCAATGGTTTGAATAAGTGCAGTTTTTGATCGAAGAAATCCTTCTTTATCTGCATCCAAAATTCCAATGAGAGATACCTCAGGAAGATCCAGTCCTTCTCGAAGCAGGTTTACTCCAACAAGCACATCAAAAGCACCCTTACGTAATTCTGTAAGTATTTGAATTCGTTCCATGGTTTCTACATCACTATGCAAGTATCGAGTCTTTATCCCTTTTGCAATTAAAAATTCAGACAGATCTTCAGCCATCTTTTTGGTCAAAGTAGTTGCAAGTGTTCGCTCTCCTGCTGCAGTATTCTTTTCCACTTCTGCAATAAAATCATAAATCTGTCCGACATACGTATCAGTCCCCACTACTGGACGAATAATCAGTTCGGGATCAACAAGACCTGTTGGTCGAATAATTTGTTGTACTACTTGTGTTGTTTTTGATTGTTCTAATTCGTATGGTCCTGGGGTTGCAGACACATATACTGTCTGTCCTGTACGTTCTTCAAACTCAGCAAATCGCAACGGTCGGTTATCTGCAGCAGATGGAAGTCGAAATCCGAAATCAATAAGATTCTTTTTTCGTGAAGCATCTCCGGCATACATTCCATTTAACTGAGGGACCGTCACATGGGACTCATCAATCATTGTTAAAAATCCCTCTGGAAAATATGACAAAAGTGTATCAGCAGGTTCACCTGGTTTTTTTCCTGAAAAATGTCGTGAGTAGTTTTCGATTCCATTACAATACCCAACTTCTCGTAAAAGAGCTAAGTCGTAATTTGTTCGTCTTTTTAATCTCTCATGTTCAATTACTTTTCCACCTTCTTCTAAAACTTTCAAACGATCGGTTAACTCTGCTTTAATATCTTCAATTGCTCGAACCCTTTCGTCTTCTGGAGTCACAAAGTGTTTTGCTGGGAAAATAAGAATTGACTCAACATCTGGATTTATAATTTGTCGAGTAATATGATCTATCTCTTCAATACGCGTTAATCTATCTCCTGTAAAAATTAATCTCCAAATCATTCGCTCATGTGTTGGCATCACTTCAAGAGTATTCCCAAGTGCACGAAACGTTGCAGGTGTTACATCCGCAATTGTCCGTGTAAAATACATGTGCACGAGTTTTCGTACAACTTCTCCTCTGTCCATTTTTTCATCTCGTCGAAGTAGAAAGTTTACCTTCTCATATTCAACAGGAGATCCTAAACCATAAATACAAGAAACAGATGCAACAATAATCACATCATTTCGCGTTAATAGAGCCTGTGTTGTTGCATGTCTTAGGCGATCAATCTCTTCGTTTATCTGCGCTTCTTTTTCAATGTATGTATCACTCGTTGAAATATATGCTTCAGGCTGATAGTAGTCATAATACGATACAAAATAATGTACTGCATTGTCTGGAAAAAATTCCTTAAACTCTTGTGCGAGCTGAGCTGCAAGCGTTTTGTTATGTGCTACAACCAATGTTGGTCTTTGTACATCTGCGATCACATTTGCCATCGTAAAAGTCTTACCCGTTCCTGTCGCTCCAAGAAGAGTTTGTTTTTGCATGCCAGACCTAAGACCTTCAATAATCTTCTTAATAGCTGCTGGTTGGTCCCCTGCTGGCTTGTGCGTATGTTTAATGATGAATGGTTTGGATGAACGCATATTGTTAATTTGACAATTATAGCATACGAGTGGTATCAATACCACAGTCTTTCGTACCCCACTTCTGGGGTTTGCAAGAGTTTGTTCTTTACAATTTTTAGCTTATGAAAAAATTTCACTTTAGCCCTGTGATTGGTTCTGCTCTCACAATTATACCTCTCAACGTAGGACCAAATTTTAAGTCGATTACGTTAATCAACTTGTTCATTTCAATCCTTAGAGCACTCGCTACAAAAGAAGCGGGTTCAGAAAGAACTGCCTGTTCCTTTCTGAGATCTGATCCAGGTGAGTACGTACAACGGTTTTTAATGCAGAGTTATTATCGAGAAGATGAGCCGACCGAAACTGATAAACTACTCTGTGGGACACGACTCCCAGCAACAAAACTGGTTCACACTCTTTTCAATTATGCTGAGAAAGTAAGTCATTTGTTTATTGTCGATGCTCTAGAAGGGACAGCTAAAATAACTCCACCTATTGAAGCTATCCATATTTTCATGGCCTTAGGCTGGATGAAAGATAAAAGGTGGAAACGAAATATTTCTGAACTCTTAGGAATTACACATTTTGGCATCGATAAAGCATTCAGAGCATTAATTCGTAATAAGATGATTCTGACAACGTTTGATAATCTAAATGTCTCATATCGAAACGCCTCAGCATTTGAAGAGTTAATTTTGCATCACAAATGGGAGGAGTTAGATTCGTATTGCAGGATTATGCAAATCAAAGCAGGTGTTCGACAGGAAATTTTGCCTCAACTGTTTAAGGATCCAGATTTTAGTTTCAACTCAATTGAAGATTTAATCAAAGACCTGAGTACACAAAGACGTGCTTTGGAAGCATTCTTTAATATTTTCTCAATTGATTCTGTCGAGTATCGACAGTTATATCGTCCCTAACCCCGACCAGACAAGTAGTTCGACCCTACTTCGTCTGGTTTTTCATAACTACTTTATCAATTCATTTATTTTCAATATTGTTTGAGGACCAAATTTTCCATACTCCTTATCTTTAGCGGTCTGCACAAGTCCATTAGTTAACTGAAATTTAATAACAGCAGCTCGAGTTGCAGATCCAAACAACGTAGTCTCTTTGCCAACAGATCCTGCTCCAAAAGCAGAAACTGTATACCCACTTGAGTTTAGGAATTGTTGCAATCTTTTTACATCAGACGATACATTACCAAAAGATAATGTTTTCACAAATTGAGATGTTCCAGACGTACTTATAGGAGTCCATGCAAACACTCCAGTGTTCAATATGGCTCTTGTTTTAACATCAACCACACCATTTCTATTAATCCCTATCTGTGAAAATTGAAATCGCATAAGGGCAGCTTTTGTTGCACTTCCAAATACATTTGTTTCTTTTCCTGATGATCCTGGTACCCCAACTTTTGCAACGATATATCCGCTATTGTTTAGAAATTGTTGCAACAACCGAACATCATCTCCTACACTTCCCACCTTTAAATCTCTTATGAAAACATATCTTGTTGAGGTTGTACTTGTTAATGTTGGCAAATTTTGAGCAACATGCGAATACATTACACCACTACCCCCTGTTGAAGAGTTGATTACCGTCGGGGCCACTACAGAGTTTGGTATTCCAAACAATCCAAAAGTTGAAAAATAAGTAGTCTCACATGTTACCGTGTTCTGTGTTACATCAACTACACAGCTTGGCAATTCAGTCCACGATACCCCATCATATCTATATATCTTAAATGATGACTCGTCATATCCAGACGCATCAATAGTTCGGTAACTCATATTGATTGTAAGAGTTGCATTAAATGCAGTCATACTTGTTGAGGCATTCAGATACGCCTGTAGATCATACATCTGATCTCCTACAATACTCTTACCACTCACCCCGCCTGTTCCAGAAATCACAGCAAGATCCTCAACTTGTTTGATCTGAAAAATAACACTTGATGAAGTTGAGTATCCTGCAGGAATATCCAAGACAACAGTATTACCTGTCGACGCTGATGTAGTCGTTGCTATATCTCCAGTTGAATTACTTATTGCAACAGTATTGACCTCCTGAACCGAAGTACCTCCTGCACAGCCAGATGTTGTAAACAGAGAGTCCGTTGTAGTCGAACTATTTCCCACGGCGTCGGTTGTTAAAATCTGATAATGATATTGTGTACACGCTTTCAAATCAGACAAACTTACACTATGTGTTGCCGTTGTTGCAACGCCTAAACTTGTTGTTGCTGTGTATGTTGCCGTCAAACCATATCTTACCAAGCTTGTTGCATTCTCATTTGTATTCCAAGAAATAATTGCAGATGTTCCAGAATTGATTGAAGCAGAAGGTAAAGAAATAACAGGAGCAACACTGTCAGCAGATGTTGTCACGTTATAATCAGATGTTGTTGCAAGGTTAAGTGCTGTATCCTTTGATATGATTCTAAAATGGTACACGGTAGCTGGTGCTAAACTCGTGATTACAACTGAGTGTGAAGTTGTTGCATTGGTATCAAGAGTTGAAGACGAAGTATATGAAGATGTTAATCCGTACTCAACCTGACTGTCTGAGTTTTCATCAGTTGTCCATGCAATTGTTACGCTTGTATCGGTCGTGCTTGATGCAATATTAGAAATACTTGGAGCAGTTACATCTGGAGCTACAGATGTTGTAAACGTATAATCAGCTGAGAGCGAAGTGTTTGAAGATTGATCTGCAGCAAATACTCTAAAATGATATGCTGTTTCCGGTACCAAACCTGTTAACAAGACTTGATGCGTGGATGTTGCAGATGACGTAGCCGTCATACCGTAACCAGTTGTTGTTCCATAAGACACAGAAGAAACGGTTGATTCATTTGTCCCCCAAGTTAGAGTAGCTGATGTTGATGTGATAGATGATGACGCAATAGATGAAATTACAGGTGAAATACTATCATTACTAATTGTAAATAATCTATCTGTTGATGATGATGTGATTCCATTCGTATCAGTAAAGGATGCTTTTAAAACATAGTTTCCGTCTGCTAATCCTGTAAATGTGTGTTGAGCATTAAATGCAGTAGTTCTATATTTTGCTAAAAAATCAGCTTCACCTAAAACATACAAAACATCTCCTGTAGCATCCCATACCACACCCTCTGCTTGATCAGTAACTCCTACAGGAACTGAAGTTAACCAGTCTCCTGTATCACTACTACTTGCAGTCCCATTTTCATTACTGTCAACAAGTGTACATGTACTTGTGCTCGTAATATTTATCGGCACCAGCTTACTTGGATTTGTATTCTCACTTAAGGCATACAAAATATTATTTTTAAATGAAAGGTCAGAGAAATCACTAATTGTAGCTCCGAGTGTCAAGTTTGAACATATTTGAACCGCAGATGCAGCATGCCCTGCACCCAGTGTTACTTCATATAACGCAGGTGTCGTAAGTTCTCGAGCAACATAGAACACTCCTGATGTTGAATTATATGCAATACCCTCAAGTCCTCCGTTTGCAGCGTGCGAGACTCCTATATTAAAATAATCTAAACGATTAACTGCAGTTGTTCCTGTTGAATAAATAACTACTCTAAATATTTCAGCGCTCGATGTATTATTTTCAGTTCCAATCATGAACGTATGATCAAACCCACCAGCGGTTGTTGAAGCAACAGATGATAGCAATACGATACTTTCAATGTCCCCACACAGTGTACATGTAATTGATCGAATGAGCGTTCCATTTTTATCAACTTCATCAATTGTTGAATTTGAGCCAACCGCTGCATTATGCACTATAAACAATGTATCAGTTGTTCCAACGTATGCCATACCCGAAGAGTTGCCTGCCAGTGAAAGATCAGAATCGGCCAGCGTATTTATAAGATGCGTAAGATTATAATCTCCGTACCGCGTAGTTGTAGAAACTTGACTCACCAAAGATCCTCCGGCTGTTTCTAGTCGAAGAGTTTGAGTACTTGAAGCAAATGAAAACGAAGGGAGTGTAGTAGATGCAGATACTGTTACAGATGATCCCGTGATCACAGACAAGTGAGCGGGAGTAGAACCTGCAAAAGTCACTCTATATACAGGAGTTGTTGACACTGTACTTGATACTGGGCCTGGAGTAGATTGATTACTTGCTGTGACTCTAAAATCATATGCGAAATTATTTACCAAACCTGTAACCATGGTAGTAGTTGCGATAGATACACCATCTGTAAAAGTGGTCCATCCACCATCACTTGATAATTTGTATTCTACCAAGTAGTCAGTCAGATCACCGGTCGCTGCTGTCCAGGTAAGATGTGCTCTACCTTCATAAGGAATCACACTCAATGCAGAAGGTTGACCAGGGGCAGTCATTGATCCGGAAGTAAATGTTCCTTGTGATGAAGTTGCAGTTGCACCTGTTGGGTCTCGTGAAATAACACGATAATAATATAACGTATTTTCAGCTAACCCTGACAATGTTGCTGAGTGACTTGTCACAAATGTTGTTGTATCAGTTTCTGTCGTTAGACTTCCGTATGATCCTGTTAATCCATATTCAACCTGTGTTGATCCAGATTCATCTGTAGTCCACGAAATCGTTGTTGATGTTGCAGAAACGGTTGATGTTGCAATAGACGAAATTACAGGAGCAACGAGATCACCTGCTTTATATAAAGTTGTAATATCACTTAAAGAAAGTGCTGTTGTATATATTGCAACTTCATCAATATTTGCACCCGCATTTTCAGATGAACTGAGGACACCTGGAGTTGTAATGGTATCATTCACACCTCCGACAAAAAATGCATTTGTGATTGTGTATGAGCTCACGAGCGGTGATGTTGCCCTGAGAACATTGTTTACATATAATTTTGGTGTGTCATTTGTTGCATCAAACACGAGCACAATATGGTCCCACCCCTGGTGTGTCACACCAGTCACTGTTGAGTTTGCAGCTGCAGCTGCTCCAAAACGACTACCCCAAAATCCTCCAGTACATCGTAAATAAAACCGTGATCCTGACGGTTGTCCACTAGATCCGAAAAAATGATCATCACCACCAGCAGGACAGCCATTTGATGCCTCTTTTTTATATACCCACATACTTACTGATAATGATTGTGCAGTAGGATTTGTACCACTTGCAAAATACGTTTTCATGTAATCACCTGTTTCTCCAAATGATGCACTTTGCGCACCAAAACGCTTAACAAGTGCAGTTGTACTTGCTGCTCCAGCAAAAGTTCCATCATATGCAGAACCACCACTTCCACTGTTTGTTGATGTTGCAGTTGCAGCTTCTTCAAAATGATAAAATACAGCTTCGTTACCAAGTGGGTATGCGGCAAAAGTTTTTTCTCCGTAAAACACAAGCACTATTCCAACAAAAATAAATGCGCATTTCTTTAAATTTTTTATAGACATATTAACACCAATTCTATCACGTATCTACAAAATTCTTGTTTGACAATAACAAGGCATAAGTGGTATCACCTACTTCGTCTGGTTTTTCATATATTTAAAATAATACACAACCGCACCAATAAAAATAATTACAGAAATCACTAATCCAGTATCAGACACAACTTTTTCAATATCTCTCGCATACGCGCCAAAGAAAAATCCAATTGTGACATACAATGTCGCCCACAAAAACGCTCCAAGAATATTCCAGAACAAAAACTTTCTCATACTCATTCCAATACTTCCAGCAATCAGTGGCACAATAGGTCGAATCGGACCAACGAATCTTCCAATCAAAATACTCTTCCCTCCATGTTTACTGAAAAATGCACGTCCTTGTTCAATATGCGCTTCTTTTAAAATCTTTTTATGTCGTAACATCCAACCCGTAGCATGACGACCAAGTAAATATCCAAGCACATCCCCAACTATTGCTCCAAGTGTTGCAACAAGTACTACTAGAGCGAGATTAATAGCATTTACAGAAGCGGTATATCCAAAGAAAAGTAAAAATAGAGTTCCCGGTGTAAAGGTACCAAGTATCGGGGTGGATTCTGAAAGAGCGGACAAAAAAACAATTGGATATAAATAATCAACGAGAACTGAAGATCCTGATTCTGCGTAATTCAGGATAATATTAAAATAGTGACTGAACATAGGTAGTGATATTGTAGCATATATTAAAAAACACCAACCGCTCTCTTTCGGATTAGAACCTGAGAGAGGGTTGATGCGTGGGGTGTTTAGGCTGCGGCCAGGTTGAGCTTAGGAAGACCAAGAATTTCTTCGAGGTTTTCAAAAGAACCCGGTTTGACAGGTTTCCTGTTCGCAATGTCTTCGAATCTCCGAACTTTTGCCTTCAGTGTTGCAGCAGCTTGTGTATGGTAGCGATACCATCCTACAGTTTTGCATGCAGCATGAATAGCTGGCAAATTGTGTCGGTAGATTTGGACTCGTTCATTGTGAACAGAATCTTTTGCATCTTCACGGCCCGTACGATCGGTAGCCTCCAATGTTTGCTTGAAAACTGAGAGCAGGTGCTCATCAGTAGCCAAACTTTCGAAGATACAGATCTCACGTTGATTGAAGAGGTGCTTCAGCATAATGATCTGATCGGCGTTCCGAGGAGCGCCGTCCAAGAATAAAACTGGAGCATTGCAGGTCGTGGAAGCAAGTCGTTTCAGAATCTGCTTGATGTATAGTGAGGGCAGCAAGTTTCCAGCCGCCTGGAATTCAGTTGAAACCCTCATGAACTCGGAATTACGTTTCTTTTCTTCCAGGATCAGATCACGCATCGTGACTACGGTTGTGGTTTTGCCATGCAGATGGGCAATGGCTTTTCCTAATGCGCCTTTACCGGAACATGGAGGTCCGATTTTCAGCACTAACATTTTATTTTGTTTCCCCATAACAAGTATTGATAAATAGTCATAATGAAAGAATTCTCGCCCGCACCCGCGAACGAGAAAACAGAGGTATTTGACAAGGTACATCCAGAGTAATATATACCACGGTTTACAACATATAGTCAAACCTATGGTATAATCTATGTATTATGAAAATAATTATGTATACAAAAACACTCTGTCCTTGGGCCGTAGAAGCAATGTTATACCTAAAAAAACACAACATAGCTTTCGAGGAACGAGATATTTTGAAAAATCCTGAGTTTAAAAAAGAAGTTGAAGAAGCAACTGGTCAAAATAAAAGCCCTACACTAAATATAGATGGGAAATGGGTGTGTGATGCAGGGGTTGAGGACATTGCAAAGGCGCTTGAGATTCAATAAGAAATGCCCGCCACCCGAGTTGGACTCGAGGGACGGGCGAAATTTCGATGGGTTGATGGAGTTTAATTTCGACTGCTGTTCACAAGATGGAGATGTGAACTCTGCATGCGTGTCCCCTCACGGCGAGGACTGATTCTACCAAGGATGTGCCGATTTTCGAGAATCTGCAGAACGCTGGCAAAACCAACAAACGGTTTGAGGTTGGTCGCGGTAATGTACGGAATGACCAAAGTTGAACCAACAAGAGCGATACCACGAGCCGCATAGAGCTCACAGGTATGTAACCGCTGCCTGAACGACATCGGCAAATCATCAAACTGATCCCGAAGGGCAAGGAGATCAAAGTGGCACAGGTGCTCCTTGATATCCTTCTCTTCTGCTTTCACAAGTGCTGCCATTGTGGGTCGAGAGAGGAACTCGAGACCAACACTGGGCACAGGTTGTGAACAAGCTGCGACTTTATCCACGTCAAGGCGATGACCACCAGTCGGGCGACCGAATTGATAGTCATGCCGGTAACGTGCTTGTTGTTCAATATCAGCGGCCTTTGGAACGGTTATGAGGCACATGGTAGGTATTTCTTTCTGTATATATAAAACACACCTCCGCATTTCTAAATGCTCGAGAAACCCCTTCTCGAAGAATCATCTAGGCTTATGTAAAGGTGCTTCCTATATCATAGCCATATCACCTAGAGGATGTCAACTAAAAGACTACCCCCGAATTTTCTTCAGAGCATCCTTGATCTTTTGCTGTCCTTTTCGGAAGAGCACAAATCTCTTCTTTTTAGCTTTTGTCACTTCTTGAACCACATTATCTTTCATCACATCTATTGCAACATACAGGTCAGACTGTATTGCAACTGCTCGAAATGTATCCTTCTCTAGTGTGAAATTGATTTCTGCTTTATACACATCCCCTTTATGGTGATGGTTTGTTGTTCTTCCGATCTCAACTTCTGCAAGAGCTACACGATCTGCTTCAATAAACTTTTCAAGCACATCAATTTTTTTATGCACATACTCAGATATTGCAGGAGTTATTTCCATTCCAGTTGTTTTTATTCTTTTGTTGAGCATATATGTTTTTGAATGATTATTGGTAATATTCTTATTATACTGTATAGTGGTCCGTAACCAAAGGAGGTACAATGCTCTTTCATGAAGCTGCAAAACGTAAATTTAAAGTCGAAATTTTTCTTTCTTTACACGAATTGGAAGGAAGATTGAATACGCAAGAAATTCTTATTCTTGAACATAACGGAGGTCACATTATTGGAACAGTAGACAACATTATCCTGAAACCCAATTATTCAATCTTTATCACCCTAAAAACAGTCGATCGATACGGAGAACTCACATCCTCCTATCCCAAAGGAAAACTGTATCTCTCAAACCGCACCCCGTAAAAAGGGTCGGTTTTTTACTTATCCTCCAAAAGTTTTTTCATCCCTACAAGCACAGTGCACCAATTGTCCTCTGAATGTTTTGCTTTCTCCTCAGTATCAGCTGTTTGAAAAATAGATAACTCAACCCCAACATCTTTCGGAGTCACTTCATACGTAATCAATTTATAATTTTCAGGAACATCTGGTCCTTCTTCTGTACTACTTCTGTATGTATATGACAGTGTTTTCAATGGTACAAATGATTGCACAACTCCTTTATCTTCATATTCTTTTCCTTCCCACGATCCTCTAAAATATATCGGAGATCCAACTTCCCATGTTGTATCTAAATCAGTCCCAAAAAAGTATTGTTTTACAATTTCAGGCTTAGTAACTGCATCCCATACTTCTTCGATGGTTGCATGTATAAGTATTGACGCTCGTGCCATTGGTGTATTATTCATACACCAATTATACCATACTAAAATTCAATTTTTCCAAGTGGTCCATATAGTTCAACTTTTTGAATTGTTGGATATTGGGTAAGTGTATCAGTAAGAACACCCATGATATGACCTGATTCACAACTACTGAGCGATCCAATTTCATCTGCCAAAAGCACTTTTGCCACTCCATTTTCAATAGATACTGATTTATAAACACCGAACTTTTTAAGCTCTTCTCCAAATAGATATTTTAGAGATGCATCTGCCACTCCAGTTGTTTTTGGAATTTCAAATGTAGCTTTTTTTGTAACTCTACAATCCGACACTCGTGCCACCTCCTTATCTTGTAGATATACAGTAAGTACCATTGTTTCTGTACTTGTTGCATTCGTAGATGTAGAAACAGGAATAGGAACATTATTCTCAACTGGTTTTTTTTCTTGCAGCATATACACAACAAAAATTGTTGCGAATATAATACATATTGTTAATATTTTTTGTGTTGTAATCATCGTTTTCTTGGTAATGGGTGAATGTGTGCCGCAACCGCTATTGCTGTTGCAACGATCACAATATTTTTAATAATATACTGACCCTCGAGAGTCGGAATCAGAATCGAAGACCATGTCGCATGTGTCATAAGCAAAAGAGGAAGACCAGTGGTCACCATATGAAAGAAAAGCAGTGGAATCACCTCTCTCTCAAATCCTTTTTTAACAAACATCAATCCAATCAACATTTCAAATAATCCAAATAAGATAATGAAAGTCGAAAACGACATGATTGGTATAGTTTTATTAAACAGTTCATGAACCATTTCACTTGCTGGACTTAATCCAAACACCTTTAAGGCTCCAAACCAGAAAAAGACTATGAATAATCCGAATCGAGCCAGAGGGTCTGAAATCTTTCTAAAGAAATGAATAATATCCCTATCCATCTCTTCGACGGTTGGTTGATGCGTGTGAGCCATGCATATAGTATATGCTATAGTACTGATTGTGGAAACATCCCGTACAGAATATATCTTATCGTGCTGTAGTATCTTTGCTTTTGGGTTTTCTCTTTTGTATTTGAGCTTACTTGTATGGAGTCAAATACAGCAACAAGAAACGTATGTCGGATTCTCTCTGTGGACTGGTATTGTTGCGGTTGTATTATTTTTCGGCGCATATATTGCAAATTATCGTAAACACACAGAGCTCTCCCTGACTATTTTAAGTACAACCATAATTACCATTTGTACCCTAGCTGGAATTTGGTGGGGTTTTGATTTACCTTCTGTTCTCCTTGGATACATTCTTTCAATTCTCATCGTTGCAATCGTTGGAGATGAATCACGAAACAAGACTCACCTACTCGCAGTGATCAGTATGATGTGTGTTGGCTATTGGTATAGAGGATTTTTTGAAATAACAGAAACGTGGCACGGGGACGTATTTGCTTTAAACGATATTGTCGAGATATCGATCGTGTTTGGAATCATTACTGCGCTTTTAATGTTTTCAGAAAGATCTAAGGATACATTACTTGATCGTGCAAAGCGTACAGAGAAGATTTTAAAAAATGAACGTGACGCTCTTGAGGTGCGAGTAAAAGAAAAGATTGATGAGGCAAAAGCATTACAAGCAGAACATTTAGCAACCGTGTATAGATTTGTGGAGTTTGGTAGATTATCCAGCGGACTTTTTCACGATCTCATGTCACCTATTCAAACACTGAAGCTCTACCTTGAATCATTTCCAGATGAGACACTTGGATCTGAACCGCTGCTTCAACTAAAAAACATGCAAAACGTTTCAAACAAAATTGAGCATATGCTTGAAACGATGCGAAAACAAATTCGATTTAATCTTGAGACAGAAAGTTTTGATGTGATACAAGAAATCCAAGATATACTTTTGATTACAAAACATTTATACATGCAAAAAGGAATCATCGTTGAAGTGCATGGACCCATATCATACGGACTTGAAACAAAAAAAGTTATTTTGAATCATGTGCTCCTGAATTTGATTTCAAATGCATGCGAAGCGTGTGAAGGAAAAGATAATAGTATTTATATTCATGTTGTACCAACTGGAGGCAAGACATGTATTTCTGTTGTTGATACTGGACAAGGAATTGCAGAAAGTGATTTAGAAAAGATTTTTGATACATTTTATAGTACGAAGAAAAATGGAACAAACTGCGGAATCGGATTGTCGTCTTCTAAGTATGCAGTTGAGCAGTATCTTGGCGGAAAGTTGTTGGTTGAGAGTGAAGAGGGTGTGGGTACGACGGTGAGTGTGGTGATGTAGTTTGACTTTAAGGGTGGATTGTGCTATAATACGTAAGCACCTTAACTGATAGAAAGACTGATAAAAAATGGATTATTTCCCTACAAAAGAAGAGATCGAGAAATTGATGTTTGACAGAAAAAGGATCCCCGATGACGTATTTCGTGAAGTACTCAAATGGGTTCCGATTTCGACCTCCGATTTTATCCTCACTCGGAAGAATGAGGGTGGCAAAAAGGAATTCCTCCTCGGGTACCGTACCGAGGCACCATTCAAAGACACTTGGTTTGTGCCAGGTGGACGACTCAATTGGGGAGAGACTCCTGATGAAGCATGCTACAGGCACCTCCAACGGGAGCTTGGGATTCAATATCCTGCCATCGAGTTTCAAGGTCACTTTAGTGTCATTAATCCCGAAAGTGACGACCGTCCTCTTTGGCACTCGATTTGGCACCTTTACGAGGTTCCAGTACCATTCGATACCATTGTGACTCCCAACAAGGAGAATGCGAAGGTTGAATGGTTCACCCACATCGATTCATCGTGGCCAGAACCAGTACAAAACGCACTGCGCAGTCTTGGATTCCTCTGGGAATAACCCTCCTCCCCACTCCTCTGGAGCAAGCAATTGCTCCAGAGGTTTTATGTTATAATCCCATCATGAATATTTACACAGACACAGATCTTGTATCAGAAGCTGAGATTGCTGAATTTGTTGCAAATCGAAAAAGAATTCCCGACGAGATTTTTTATGAAGTTTTAAAATGGCTCCCAGTACCCACTGCAGATTTCGTACTCACACGGATTAATAATGGTACAAAAGAATTTTTACTAGGATATCGTTTTGAACCCTCATTTCAACATAAATGGTTTGTTCCAGGTGGTAGATTAAATTGGGGAGAGTTACCAGTAGATGCTTGTAAACGACATTTGAAACGTGAACTTAGTATTGAAAATGTTGCAATTAATTTTATAGGAAATCTAAGTGTCATAAATCCTGGTCACAATGAACGACCGACATGGAATTCAATTTGGAATTTGTATGAGGTTCCAGTAGATATGGATACACTAATTACACCTAATGCAGAAAATGCAAAGATTGAATGGTTTACATCAATTGATCCGAGTTGGGTTGAGCCAGTTCGAAAAGCACTTGAGATGATAGGGTTTAAATAAAAAACCCCGGTCACCTCTGTGAGGTGCCGGGGAGTAATTTTGATATCAATCTTCTACTGTCCATTCAAGAGTTTCTCCACCCTTGAATACGTGGACTGATCCAACCATTTTTGGAATAATCGAGGGTTGGCGCTTAATCGTCATGAATTCCTTAGATGGACGAATGCCATATAGATGGAGAAAATTTTGAGACATGAAGCCATTCATGTGCTCATGTTTATTCTCTTCATCAAATACTATTGCATATAGTGCGGCTGAATTTACTGGAAATACACCAGCAGCACAACCGCAACACTTTTCTTTTTCCTCTCGGGGATGAGGCGCTGAATCTGTACCTGCTCCGAATCGAGGGTTGCCTGAGGTAACATACTTACGAAGTTTTAACTGATGCTTTTCCCTCTTAAGGATCGGTCTGCAGTAATTGATCGGATTCATGCCACCATCGTAAAGTGCATTTCGACTGAACAGCAAGTGATGAGCAGTCACTGTTGCGAATATTTTATAGTTCGCTTCAGCAACGAAATCTGCCATCCGACCATCAGTCACATGTTCTGCAACCACTTGTAATTCAGGGAATGATTTCAGTAGTGGCTTTAGATCTCGCTTTAATGACCTTACTTCACGATCGTACGGATCGACGTTTTTCTCCGCAACTTCGAAATGGCCAAGTAATGGCATGCCAATTTTTTCCATGGTTGCAAAAACCTTATTCAGATTTCGCAAATTTCTTACTGCACCTTCTGAATTTGTTGTCCCACCCTTACCATTTATATCTGCCATGTAGAGCTTTGCGGCAACCCATACACCTTCTTCATATCCTCGTTTCACTTCTTCAGGATCTGTATTATCGGTAAGGTACACTGACATACAAGGGTTGAAATCACAACCATCTGGAATGAGAGCTTGAATTCTCTTCTTGTATGCCACCGCTCTTTCGATGGTGGTAATCGGAGGAACCAAGTTTGGCATGATAAGTGCTCCAGTCGGGCGCTGAGCAAGTGTACAAGGAAGCACTGTTTTGAGCATTTCTCCATCACGAAGATGAAGATGTCGATCGAACCAGCGATTAATTTGAATCCTATTAGTTTCCATTTTGGTGTCTTTCTACGATTGAGGTTGGTTTTGATGGTGTACGAACATGGACAGCTCCGAAGCTGTATGCTTTCGCACCCAGCTCATCGACTTTTTCCAAATCTTCGTATTCCATGATGCTTGGGCAGATGACGGGGAGATAATTTTTTTCAGCAAGCTCTTTTGCTGCCGGCCAATTAAATTCTTGTGCAGGTTTCCCTGACACACCTCCTCCGCCAGCTCCTTTGAGTTTTGCCAATGGTGATTTTTTATCTGGATTGACAACGTGCCAAGGCACACTGTTTAATGCAATAGCTTCGGCATACCCTCTGACCCCTTCTGCAATTGCCATGTAATCTTGAGTAACTCCCACTTTTACAATGAGTGGATGCTTTGAGACAACTTTAGCTTGCTTGAATGTTTCAATTACGTAACCAGAATCAGTAACCCCACTAACAGTATTGGGGCATGATCCATTGATTTCGATTGCTTTGATCGGGAGATGGTTCAGTTGTTTAATCATGATGAGGATATGCTCCCGGGATCCAGAGATCGAAACAATAACGGCTTGCTCGTGGAAATTAATCTTCGGAGCAATTTTTTTGAGCCACCATTCGATCCCTTTATTTGTCAGACCGATTTTATTAAGCACTCCTCCATTTTTTAATAGACGAACACAATCCCACGGCTTCCACATTTTCAAATTTCCCTTTGTCTCTTCGTAGGTAAGTGTTTTAATCACTACTGAGAAGAGTTCAGGTTTAATGCGTCTACGCCACCGAAGTGGTTGTTCCCACCACCATCCTTTCGCATCAAATGCGAGAGCACCGCTTGCTACTACATACTTAAGTACGTGACCGTTTGAAAGTAATATCATGTTGGTTTTTTCCTTTCTTGTTGAATGTTAAAGTCTGAGATCCTGAGAGAAGAGTACAGGAATTTGGGCGGTAAATCAAATAAAAAACCCGGTCACCTCTGTGAGGTGCCGGGAATTCGAGATTGATCAATCGTAAGGCATATTGAGTCGTGCCCAGTTTTCATTTTTCTTGGGATCAGATACAACTCCTGAACCCACTGCACAAAGTGGGCATTCTTCCGCACTCCACTTTGGCATATGATGAGTAATAAGGGCAACAATAGCTTTTCCACCGACTGCATGAAGCCCTGACCTGTTCACGATCGCACCGACATAAGGAAGAATTATCCCGCCTGCTTTTTCTACAGCAGCGGCCGTACTCATAACCGATCCTCCTTTTGTGATCACATCTTCAACAAGAATGATGCGATCCTTAGGATCAATTTCAGTCCTCTCAAACATCATAGTTCCATCCGGTGCTTTCTGGGTGTAAGCCCTAAAACAAACACCACCCGTTCGAAGAGTAACGTGACGGGCAACATCGTGTGCAATCGTAATTGCACCCATTGCAGGACCAACGATTCTTTTAATATTTGAAAGATGCTGGCCCATGGCCATAATTGAAGTTAAAATTGCGCAACAGACTTCATCCATCAACATCGGGTCTTGTAACACAAGTTCACTGTTGAAGAATCCGTTTGAGTGCTCACCACTGCGAAGCTTAACGTGTGGGCGACGCGGGTTACCATCATGGATCCAAAGTGCATCTCTTTTTTCGTATTCTTTGATCCACTGTTCTGAAGTTTTTGTTTTATACGGAGGAAAGGACATGGGAATGTTTAGGAAGTGTTTACAGAGCCGTAAACGAGGCGTTGTCGATGATTCGACTCTGGGGTTAGAGTACAGGATTAGAGGGTTAGGGTCAAATATAGTTCTGGTATACAATTAAACCATGTCAAAACGAAACAAAATCATCTATTGGATCTCAACAGTATGGCTTGCACTTGGAATGGTCTCAAGTGGAATCATACAAATAATGCAAACTCCTACAGAAGTAGAATTTATTACACAACTTGGGTATCCTGTTTATTTTCTTATGATAATTGGTGTATGGAAAATTTTAGGAACGATTGCGATTCTTGTTCCGAAATATCCGTTGGTTAAGGAGTGGGCGTATGCAGGATTTTTCTTTTGTATGTCAGGCGCTGTGTTTTCTCACTTTGGAAATGGAGATGCGTTTACGACGATGTTGCCTGCGATATTGTTAACAGTGTTGACGGTCGTGTCGTGGAAGTTTAGACCGGAGGGGAGAAAAATTTCAAATTAAAAATTTATTCTTTTATATTAGGTAGTTTTTTTATTGTAAATGGAATATTTAGCGACCCATTACTCCATTCTTTAATAAAAATTTCTTTATAAGAAAAACCTAGATTTTTAAAATATACTGGTTTACTACTTTTTATCTTTAGTTTAATCTCAATTTTAGCTCTCGGTTCCATATGATGAATTCTATAGATCCATAGTTGTATTTTTGTTTTAGGGTCTTGAGCTATTACAACAAAAGCATTTGTATTTATTTTTGTATATTCAACTGTTTTTGCATTAGGGATATTACTCGAAACAATTTTTATATCGAACCCACCTTTTATTTCACGAGACATTCCTGCAACATAAATATCATATAAATTTTGCCCGCTTCTATTGATGATTTGCAGCGTTTGGATACTTGTAAAATCTCCTACTAAGGTTTTTTTTGGGTAAATTATTAATGGAGACAAAAAGTTAAAAGTTTTTTTAGAAATTATCCAAAGTAGTTTTGCTACTAAATCAAAAATTTTTTCCATGATAAATAGAAACATATTGATTACTTAAAATCCATATTTAAAATCAATTCCTTAATCTCATCCTTAATCTTTCTTGTCTCATCTAAGTCCTTACCCTTTGGATCAACAACATACCACCTTATAACTTTTGGAGAATCTACCAAATATTCAGGAAGTTCTTCATCTTCAAGCAAAGCAATAACCTTATCAGAACTATTTACCATTTCTTCTGTAACCTGATTTCTAATAGCTTTAGAAACATCAATCCCCTCTTCATTCATAACTTCAAGCACTTCATTTATTGCAGGAGTTAAATTCCCGATCTCTTCTTCTGGACCACTTAATTTTGTCCCAGCAGATATAACATCATATGTATCTCCAAAATTTTTCTTCATTAAAAATTCTGCCATTTGACTTCTTCCAACATTTCCGCGACATAGAAATAATATTTTCATTTTGTGACCCTACAGAGAATCGAACTCTGATTTGAGCATTGAGAACGCTCCGTCCTAACCGTTAGACGATAGGGCCATGCAACATATATACCACAAAATTCCTCTCTAAATCAAGAAGATGTTTACATGCTATAATCCGTAAAGGATCTCTTAACTCAGTTACACCAAATACCATGTTCAAATTCTTCCAGAGAAAACCGAAGAAGAAGGCACTTTCCACAACATCAAAAATTGTTGAACCTCAGCCAGGAAACCGCATGCTTTCTGGCGGTGTCCTTCTTCAGATTACAACCACTTGGTCTGACGGCACAGCAAGCTCTCACACGATATGTGTTTATAATCTGCACACAATATTCAAACGGAGAAACTCAGTTGCCTGAGAATCTCTTAAGCCACCTACTCAGGTATGGTGGCTTTTTCCTATATAGCTTTTTCCTTATAAAAAATCTTCGTTGGAAACCGCACATCCACATATTCCAACCCATTCAAAAAATCAGGCTTCTGCTCACCTATTGTCCTAATATGACTCATCGTCGTACTTGCATTAAACCCAGCCTTAATCATGTATCCATTTGCACTATAAAACTCAACCATCTCTTCAGAAATCACCGCTCGTTCAATCTGGTTATCTCCCAAAAATTTTGAAAACACGAGATTAGTACACAAATCTTCACAAGACACCTTCTCCAAAAAACTCACTGATGTTTTTGGATTTCTTTCCCACGCAGTAAAGATAGGTCCAGTGTATTTAAAACTTTTCTTGAAAATAATTCCCTCGTCATCATAGAAGTAACATTCATCTCCACACCACACTCCAAGTGGTAATCTATCTTTAATCTCAATCTTCACAACTTTCTTTACACTAACCCCCACATCAACAGTCTCAACACTTGGGTATGTTTTTAAAATGTATTCTTCGATATTTCCTTTTGGATATAAAAAGGTGTGCCAGTTTGGGATGATCAAAAATCTATTTCCTTGAAGTATGCCTTGTACATCATTTTTCAAAGCTACAATATCTGTATGCTTTGCACCCGTTACCTCTACATCAGCAATTTTAAATAGTGATGAATATATAAGATAGAAAAATATCGCAATGCAAAAAACCACCGCAACATACAAGAGCAGTTTTTTTCTTCGTCTCTCTCGCCTAGTTAATGATTTCACTACCATGCATGTATGGAAGCAGAGCTTTTGGAATCTTTATACTTCCGTCAGCTTGCTGATTATTTTCAATAATACTTACAAGAATTCGAGGAGTTGCGATTGCAGTGTTGTTCAAAGAGTGAACGAATTTCATTTTACCTTCAGCATCTCGGTATCGGATGTTTAGTCGTCGTGCTTGGAAATCGTGGAAATACGATGCGCTGTGTGTTTCTCTATATGTGTTCTGACTTGGTACCCAGGCTTCTACGTCATATTTTTTCACATGTCCAAGTCCAATATCTGCTGTACACATAAGGAGTACTCGATATGGAATCTCAAGCTCTTGCATAATGTCTTCTGTATTTTTCAAAAGTTCTTCATGGAAATTCACAGATTGCTCATGACTTGCTTCACACAAAATCACTTGCTCCAGTTTGAAAAATTCGTGTACTCGAATAAGTCCTTTTGTATCTTTACTGTGGCTTCCTGCCTCTCGTCTAAAACATGGTGAGAATGCAATAATCTTTTTTGGTAATTCTTTTTGGTCTAACACTTCTCCTGCATGAAAACTCATTGTTGCAACTTCTGCAGTTCCTGCAAGATAATCTCCGTCCTGTGTTTTATATAAATCATCTTCACCTTGTGGAATGTATCCAGTTCCAAGAAGTGATTCACGTCGAACGAGTGATGGAACGATCATAGGATCGTATCCACGCTTGATTAGAAAATCCATCACGTATTGCCAGATCGCAAATTCAAGTCGAGCCCCTGCTCCTTTTAATACATATCCTCTAAATCCTGAGATCTTTGCTCCTCGTTCAAAATCTGCCATCCCCAGAGATTCACATAGTTCAATATGATTCTTAACTTCGAAGTCGAATTTAGGAACATCCCCCCATACTCGTAGTTCCTGGTTATCATCCTCGCTCGCCCCTTCTGGCACTGACATGTCTGGAACGTTCGGAACTCCAAGCATCATTTCTTGCCATGATTTCATGACAGTGTTTAATTCTTCTTCCTCTTTTTTCATCTCCTCTTTTAATCCTTTCAGTTTCTCCATCACTTCTTCTTTCTGATAGTTTGATCCAAGGTGTTGTGGATTGGCAATAAAAAGACCTAGCTTGTTTTGCTCAGCCTTTTTGTTTTCCATATTTGTCAAAAGAGTCCGTCGTGTATCATCTAAGGAAATAAGCGCATCTACATCAAATGGTATTCTTTTCTTTCGTGAAGCTTCTTTAATTATGTCTTTGTGTTCCCGGATGAATTTGATATCGAGCATATTATTTATATTTTATGGATAAATCCTTTATAAAAACATGATATCAGAAAAGTCACACTATTTCCATGCATCACACTTCCATACATGGTTTACTTGCCCATATCCCCGATCCACCCAAGGAGCTTTATAGTGAGGGTAATGTTCAACTTCTGCAGTCAAAAACGCATCTGTATGTGTGTATTGTAGGGCCTCGAAAAGCCAGTTCGTACGGTCAAGATTGTGTTCGACATATTATGGAGCATTTAAAACGGATGAATATCATCACAGTCTCAGGTGCAGCATATGGTATTGATGGAATTGTACACGAATTATCGATCGGGCATGGCATTCCAACTATTGCTATCCCTGGATCAGGAATTGATGACGAAGTTTTTTATCCGCGAGCACATCTTGATTTGAAACAAAAGATTATTGAAAATGGTGGGCTTATTGTAAATGAATTCAAACCTCTTGTTCGTGCCGCTCCGTGGACTTTTCCTATTCGCAATCGTTTGATGGCTGGTATGTCACATCTCACTATTGTGATCGAGGCTGAGCAAAGTTCTGGAACTCTCATCACCGCGCATTTAGCAACTGACTATGGTCGTGAAGTTATTGCAATTCCTGGATCCATATATTCAGCAACATCCCGTGGTACACATGAACTTATCAATAAAGGAGCAAGAATTTTTATATCTCTCGAAACATTGACAGAGGTATTGACGAACTTGGCTTTGATACATGGTGTAGAACTTTGGAAAGATGGGGTGGAGATTCCGGAGGAAACACTAAGTACTCACGAATTTGCACCAACTCTTGGTGAAAAAGAAAAACAAATTCTCGAATGTGTGAAAAGTTTTGCGGATGGAGTAACAAAAGAATATATTTCCGAACTTCTTTCTATGAGTAGTATGGATGTGTCAATTTATGTGACAATTTTGGAACTTCACGGGTTAGTGAAGATGAGTTTAGGGAGGGTGTGTATAAAGCGTTAATTTGCCACACTCTATATATATATGGTATTACTACTACAATGACTAAAGCTTTAAAACATTTAATTATTGTTGAGTCTCCTTCAAAAGCTAAAACTATCGGCAAGTATCTTGGCGATGAATATATTGTAATGTCATCTGTTGGACACATCAGAGATCTTCCTAAAAATAACAAAAAAGCTATTGATATTGAAAATGATTTTAAGCCGAACTATGAAATCTCAGCCGGAAAAGAAAAAGTTGTTCGAGAGCTTGAAGCGGCAGTAAAAAAAGTTGATTCAGTATATCTTGCAGCCGACCACGACCGAGAAGGAGAAGCTATTGCGTGGCATGTTCAGCAAACATTAAAGTTGAAAGATGCGAAACGAATTACATATACTGAGATTACAAAAGAAGCAATTCTAGAAGCAATTGCACATCCCAGAAAAATTGATCAGGAACTTCGACATGCTCAGGAGGCGCGACGTGTACTTGATAGACTCGTAGGATATGATTTGTCAGGATTGATCTGGAAAAAAGTTCGATACGGGCTTTCAGCAGGTCGAGTTCAGTCACCAGCGCTCCGAATTATTATGGAACGTGAGCGTGAGATTCGTGCGTTTGTACCGGAAGCATATTATACCCTTATTGCATCTTTAACTCCGTCTGGAACGAAAACAACGGCATTAGGATACACATGTGTAGAAGATGTTAGAAAAGTTGAGAGAGCAGAAGAGATTGTAAAACAAGCTCACGACAATGCAAAAAATTGGTATGTAAAAGATATTGAATCAGGTGAAGTAAAACGATCTCCTAAAGCACCATTTATCACATCAACAATTCAACAAGTTGCCTCAACTCGACTTGGATTCTCCCCTTCACGAACGATGCGAGCTGCACAAAAGCTGTACGAGCATGGACATATTACATACATGCGAACTGATAGTACAAACTTAGGAAAAGCTGCCCAAGAAAGTATTCTTGGATATATTAAAAAAGTATATGGTGCAGAATATGTTGAAGCAAGATCTTTTAGTTCAAAAGTAAAAAACGCACAAGAGGCCCACGAAGCAATACGACCAACTAATATCGCAAAAGCTTCAGCTGGAAATACAGATGATGAAAAGCGTTTGTATGATTTGATTTTAGCACGAACAATTTCTTCACAAATGAGTGATGCAAAAACTTTGCGAACAAAGATTGTTGCGAATGTTAAGGGTGGAGAAAAAATTTCATTTCCAGACTTTACAATTAATGGATCACGAATTCTTTTTGATGGCTGGCTAAAAGCAGATCCGGTTGCACGAGGTGAAGATGTTGAAGTTCCTGCACTCACAGTTGGAAATGCATTTGATTTTCTTGGAATTGAATCAACAGAAAAGTTCACAGAACCGCCGGGTAGATATACAGAGGCAGGACTAGTGAAAGAACTCGAGAAACGAGGTATCGGACGTCCGTCAACATATGCAAGTATTATGAGAACCCTTGAGGAACGAGAGTATGTAGAAAAACTTGGACGAGCATTGAAGCCTACTGATGTTGGAGATGTGGTAAGTACATTTCTAGAAGAAAACTTTGAACACTATATTAGTGATTCTTTTACCGCTGAGATGGAAGACAAGCTCGACCTTATTGCTGAAGGAAAAACTACGTACGAAAAAGTACTTGGAGATTTCTATAAACCATTTCTCAAAGAAGTTAAGCTGAAAAGTACGGATGCGAAAATTACAAACATGGGGCAATCAACTGAATTCGTATGCCCACTCTGTGGATCAGCCATGGATATTAAACTTTCACGTGGTGGTAAATTTCTATCTTGTTCAAAGTTTCCAGAATGCCTTGGTTCGCTCACGATTGATGGTGTTGAAATTAAAGCTGATGAACCAATTGGTACAGATCCAGAAACAGGCATGTCTATTTATGTAAAGAATGGGCGTTTTGGTCCTTTTGTACAGCTTGGTGAAAAAACTCCAAAGGTAAAGAAACCTCGTATGGCAAGTATCCCAAAAGAAGTAAACCCTTCAGAAGTTACTGTTGAGCAAGCATTACTCTATTTATCACTTCCTCGAGTTCTTGGAAAAAATCCAGCGAATGATAAAGATGTGATTGCAAATAAAGGACGATTTGGTCCATATGTTGGATGTGATGGTGATTTCAGATCACTTAAAAATGTGGATGTGTTCAAGGTAACGTTTGATGAGGCGATGGAGTTACTTAATACCCCAAAGAAACCGAGAGGTTTCGCGAAGAAGAAAAAGGCGGAGTAGGGTTTGATGTGTACTGTATTTGTGTTATGTTGTGTACAAGCTACTTTTTCGTAGCAATTCACCCTTAGCACTTTATAACTTATGTTTGAGTCCAAATATTTCATTTTCATTATCACCATTCTCTTTGTTCTCCTCTATTTTGCAGCTCGTATGAGAGTTGGTAATTTGGAGGAACATGGCTTTAAAAGGAAAAAATTATTTTTACCCCTTGCAAAGATTCATGTGATCTACTTCACCTCAATTACAAACGAAAAACCTGACGAGGAAACGGTGAACCAACTCGAGCTCGTGTTGGCGAACGCCGGGTATCGTGGCTCTGCTTTCAAAAATGATCAATTCAATGAGTTGGCAGCAAACCTCGGATATCATCACATTGTCTTCACAGAAGACCTCTGAGCAAACTCCTCGCACCACTTGTTGGTGCGGGGTTTTAGTTTGACAATCTCATACTCCAAAGGTATTCTACTATGGTCACGCAACGTAGCGTCATTCAAACCTTCACCCACGATCTTTATGAAGAAAGTAGTTTTAACAAGCAACGATACTGAAAACAGAAAAAGACTTACTGATTCCTGCATCACACTCATTGATGCACTTTTGAAATCTGGCTACAGAGTTTTAGCTGACCGACAATCATCTTTAAAGTTTAGTTTAGCGTGGAAATTTGATTGCGAATTAATTCCCGACCAACCTGAAGGATGTGTATCACTCCCATTCGTAGTCAGAATTTCTGTCTCGGATACATTGAACTTTGCTTTGGTTGACGACGAAGACTTCGAGTGGTTCACACAATTCCTAAAAGCCGGACTCACACCCCCAAAAGTCTGCAGTCTGATTCTCACAAGTAGAAATCAAAAAATTCTGGCGTTACTGAACGGTCAAAAAGAAGTTGAGGAAATGATAAAAAAATACATTCCTGTACATGTACCAGTACCCTAAACCCCCACCCAAAAACCCCTCGACCTTCACAGGTCTTGGGGCTTTTTCTTACTACACACTAAACTTCATCACACTATATATATCTGGATCCTCATCTACATCCGTCACACTCGATGTATCATTTGAAATCGGTTCAAGCACAATCGTATCACCATTATCATTTACCAAAATATTTTCATCCATCACCTCACCAATCGACACTGGACCTTCGTTATGCAACTTCTCAAGTAACTTTTTAAGATCTACAAGGTCATAATAGTCAATCACAATTTTTCCTCCTTGTTCTTTTGATTCAATATGAACTCTAGTTCCAAGTGCTTCGTTTAATCTTTGTTCAAACTCAATAATCTCAGGATTTAAATCTTTTTCTTTCTTTCGCGCTCTATCTTTCGCAATCTTTCGTGCAATCATCTCAGATTCTCGAACGTTTAATTTTCGAAGAATTATATCTTGAAACAAAGCTTCCTGTTCTTCTGGCCGATCTGTAAGCATCAGAAGTGGTCGAGTATGACCTTCCATAATTTTTTTCTGCCCGAGTGCATCAAGCATGTGCGATGGAAGATTCAAAAGTCGCATACTGTTTGTAACATACTCTCGACTCTTACCCATTTTCTCTGCAACTTGGATATGCTTAAATCCGAACTCTTGTACAAGCTGTTGAAAAGCTCGCGCTCGATCAATCACGTTTAAATCTTCTCGTTGAATATTTTCAATAATCGCAAGTTCTAGTTTTGTTCGTGCGTCTTCTTCTTTGGCTCGGATGATTGCAGGGATTTGTGCGAGACCTGCAAGCTTTGCCGCTCGTGTTCGTCGCTCTCCAGAAATAAGTTCATATTGTACAGCAAGACCGCCATCTTCTTTCATGTGCTCTTTTCGAGTCACCGTTATCGGCTGCAGCAGACCATACATACGAATAGAGTCCGACAAGTCCTGAAGTGCGACAGGATCAAATTCTCGTCGTGGTTGATATGGGTTTGGATTTATTTTATCTACATCTATCCAGAAGATAGAGTCGCTATAGTATTCTGACATGCGTATATCATATCATGTTTTTATACTAATGCTCGTGATGGACATGTCCGCAACCACCTTCAGTTTTATGAGACGGAATTCCGTATTTTTTAAGTACATATACCGCAATATATGTCGTAATAGGAACAGCAATTATAATACTTGCACTACCTACCAAAATTCGAACAAGTTCAGTTGAGATGTCTTCTCTATTTAAAATATATAAGATAGGCGCATCAGATGTTGCAAATAAAAGAAGAAGTGGAAGTGATGCTCCAACGTATGCTAATGCCAATGTATCAACGAGCGCACCAATATGTTCACGTCCAATACGAAGCCCTCGCTCAATAAGTTTTCGTGGCGTCATCGTTCCATCTGCACGTATCAACTCCTCAACTGCAATAGCTTGTCCAATTGCCACATCATATAAAATTCCAAGTAATCCAATCATAATTCCTGCAAACAATAAACCTTTCACATCGAGTGTCCCTGAAGTATTAAACATAAGATACACAACGTCTTCACTATACAATCCAGTCAGCTTCATCAAGTACATACTTACAAATGTTGCCAATCCAGCCCCTAGTACTGTTGTGATCATTCCTGCTATGGCTGTACTTGTTGTTCTATTGAACCCATGCGTAACATATGATCCTAAGATGATTATAAATGAAGCGACCAGTAAACTTATAAGTACTGGCGAATACCCTTTGATGATACTTGGAACAAGAAATAGAAATAATAAAAACATACTTCCAATTAATGTAAGTAATCCTTTCACACCTTGTTTTCCTCCAATCCAAATACTTAAAACAACAAAAACAAACGTAAGGATTAACAGTATAGGAAGTCTCACTGGTTCATCGAGTCTGTATGTCACATTTCCATCTAAGTCAGTTCGTTTGAGCACATACATTTTATCTCCAGGTTCCACTTCATAGTGGTCACTTTCAAATTCTTCTATATTTCCATTTTCAAGACGGGCTGAAACAGTGTATACATTTCGCGTTGTTGTACCTACAAGCAATCGCTCTTCCAAAAACTCTACTGACACAACTTCTGCTTTAAGATATTCAAGCGTGTCAGGAACAATCTCTTGTGCAGATAATGATGTGACGGTAAGTACCGCAAACGTAAGTAAAAATAATTTGATGAATTTCATATATGTATTATACCATTGTTAAAAAAGAGTCCGACACAGATGTGCCAGACTCTCGAGCCAAGATTATTTAATATTCCCCTTGGAGGAATTAAGGTGGGGGGGCTAACCACATCCACAACCACCGCCACAGCAGCCATCATCTTCTCCGAAACAAATTTTCATATTGTGATTATGTTCCTTCCTATCCCCAACATCATCGTTGGTTATCCTCTATTATACATAATACAAATTATAATGCAAGTCGTTTGCATTTAGAAAACACTAACAACACTTTGTACAAAATCCATGAACCACAGTGTCTGTCACCTTTGTTTTACCCTTTAGATGTAAGGCTTTTTTGTCAATTTGTATACTCTGCACATCACCACAATCAGTACAAATAAAATGATCATGCTCGTGCCCTGCCTGAATTAATTCATATAAAATAGTATCTTTATTTGCAACAACCTGTTTTACCAACCCTTCTGTTTTGAGAATTTCAATATTTCTAAAAATAGTTGAAAAATTTGATTCTGGAATCTTAGCGTGGATATCAGCAATAGAAAGAAGATGGTTCTTTTTCAGCACCTGAATTATTTTATCTTTGTATACTGACACTTTCATACCTCTATAATACTGGAAGTAGCGTAATAATCAACACGATATATGCAACACCGGCACACAATGCGAATAAGTGTTCTACAGTATGTCTTGGCTTATCACAATGCGCTTCAGGCAACACGTCTCCTGTACATACGTACAACAGAATTCCGGCGCAGATACCTAGTATAGGTGCAAGAAATGCATCTGGAATAAATATCAATGTTCCGATTAGTACTCCGAGCACTGGTGCAATTGCATCAATAGCTAAATAAAACTTTGATTTTGAACTTCGGTCAGTCAAAGATACTGTATTAAACCCATCACTAAAATCATGTGCAATCACAGCGAGTGCGAGTAAAAACCCAAACTCAGGAGATACTTTATACGCAACTGCAATACTTAATCCATCAAAAAATGAGTGAATAATCAGTGCGATGGCTCCAACTTTTTTTGAGGCAACATGATGATGTCCATGATGTCCGTCTTCGTGCGAATGATGTAGTGAAAATATTTTCTCAACTACATGGAACAAAATAAATCCAAAAAGAACAAACAAAAGAGGCATTGAGGATCCTTCTTGCATTTCTATGATTTCTGGAAGAATCTCAAGGAAGATAACTGCTAGAAGTGTTCCGGCAGTAAGTCCTGTAAAGATATGGGCAAACTTTTTATATCGAAACGCCACTAAACCACCCAAAAGTGTTGAAACTACTGTGGCCAGCATAATAAAATATAATGTCATAATTGTATACTAGCATAGATATATAGACTTGTGGGTATACTACTATATATGAAAACAGCAACCCAATGGCTCCAGAAAAACGCCCTTATTCTAGTTCTTATCCAGGCAATCGTGGCCACGCTCGGCAGTTTGTATCTCAGTGATATTAAAGGATATGCTCCGTGTGTACTATGTTGGTATCAGCGAATCTGTATGTATTCTCTTATTCCTATTCTTTTTGTTGGAATGTTTAGAGGTGACAAAAAGGTGTATCACTACGTGTTTCCTCTTGCCATTATCGGCTGGCTATTCGCCCTATATCACAACCTACTGTATAGTGGCATTATCGACCCGGGTGAATCATGTAGTTATGGTATCTCATGTACAACTAAATACGTAGAATACTTTGGATTTATTACGATCCCACTTATGTCATTTACAGCCTTTTCTATCGTTCTTTTAGGATGTGTGGTATATCGAGAATGGCTTCAAAAGAACTCTGCAAAATAGGTCGATATTTGATATACTGGGGAGTATGCAAAATACATCAACACCCATTACAACAGAAACTAAGGTCGCTTTAGGAATACTAGCTGTGACGGCTATTATTATCACCATAGGACTTACCATGTTTAAAGGAGTATCAACAGGAGGAACTCTTTCTGAAGATACTGTTATGAAAAATATCAGTACAGGATTAACACTCGACCCAAACGTTGTTGCTCCAGCTGTAAATCCTAAAATCACAGGCACAACGGCTACAAAAGTAAGTACTTCTACAACTCCTATTGTTGTAACTGAATTTATGGATTATGAATGTCCAGCTTGTGCCGTACAAGGTGAAGCTCTTGTTAAGATGCTCATAGAAACATATGGAAATAGAATCACGGTAACACGAAGAGTTTTCCCAGTTCATGGTGCACCTGCTATTGAAGTGGCACGAATGGTTCTTGCTGCACAAGAAACAAGTAACGAGGCATATCAAAATTTACATACTAAAGTTCTCGAGACTCAAAGTACATGGTCTCGATACGGAACTCAAGAACGAGTTGGATTCTTTAGAAATCTGACAAAAGATCTTGGGTTGGATTATGACAAACTCGTAGCAGATGGAAAAAATAAATATGCAGCACAGATTGATGCAGATAAGGCTGCTGCGCTTGATTTAAATGTACGAGCCACACCTTCATTTATTATCAACAACTCCACTCTGATTACTGGCGGAGTTCCGTTTGAATACTTTGAGCGATATATTGACGCTCTGTAGTACCTGTGGTGTAAACTTGCTTTTTCTGTAGAGTAATAGTATAATACAGAACTAGGAAGAACATTTTGTGATTCCATAACCCGCCACACATCTTTAATATCATGTCAAAGAGTCGTGCCCGTGTAGCCCAATGGATCAATGCAGACGGCCAATCCCGCTTTGGGGTTATAACCGTTAATGGAGAAACTGCCCGAAATCTTACTCGGCAAACATCTTCACAACCTTCTGCTCCTCGAGTACTGAAAGGTTCACCTCCAATGACAACACAGCAGCTCAATCAACTCTGTGCGTCGTCCGGAAAAGGACAGTGGGACTAACAACCACAAAAATAAACCCCAGCCTATCCCCCCGTAGGCTAAGGGGTTTTCTTTTCTATTTATACTTCCCTACTTAAACGCGTTAATAATTTTCATAAAATCACCCCATACAAGAACCAGCATGTCTTTCACATATGCAAAAAAACTCTGTACTCCCTCTTTCGCTAAAATTGCATCAATATCTATCCCTAAAAATCGAAGGAGGATGAGTGCAATCAAAATAATTACAAGCACCTCGAGAAAACCTTTTTGATTTGATTTATGCTGGTTTATTTTCATCTATATATACATCATACCATAATGATAACTGGAGGAGAACAAAAATTCTTCGTCCGATAAATTTATCTGCTAATGCTTTTTTTGTAAATAATTTTTCTACTGCATGCTCATGACAAAGCTCCTGAATGATTGGAGAACTCAAAATAGTTTTCTTCACAGTACCGCAATCTCTCTGTAACCATGTATGCCACGGTGTTGGAAATCCGAGCTTTGGTCGATGATTAGTTTTCGCAGGCATGTATGATGCAAATGCATCTCGAAGAGCAAATTTTGTAGTATTGTTTTTATATTTCCATGCATCTGGAATATCTCGACTCACGTTGTATACTTCCATATCAAGAAACGGCACCCGGAGCTCTAACGAGTGTGCCATCGTCATCTTGTCTGCCTTCGCCAATATATCCCCTCTCATCCAGTTCAACACGTCGATATACTGCATATATTCAGATTCTGTATATCCATCAATATTCTCTTTTTGAGTATCAAGTAGCGTTACAGGATTCACTGCTGTATATTTTTTAAATAACACATCCTTCTCTTGTTCAGAAAATAATTTTGCATTCCCAATATATCGCTCTCGGACAGGCTGCAATGCACGATGCAAGAAACTTACCCCAGGAGTTTTTGCAAGAACAGGAAACATATCTACAATCTCTTGAGTAACAAAATCAGCAGGTTTTAACACGTATTTTTTAAACCACGCAGGTTGTAATGATATGAGTTGAATCCATGGATTGTGAGGCTCTGCATATATTCCGTATCCTCCAAAAAGTTCGTCTGCTCCTTCTCCTGAAAGAACTACTTTATGATGCTTCGCTACCTCTCGTGCCATAAGATACATAGAGATTGCAGAAGGGTCAGCTACAGGTTCATCAAAATGCCAAGCACATTTCTTAAGTACTGAAAAATAGTCATCGAAAGATACTTGAATTTCTTTGTGGTCAGTTCCAAGATATTTTGCAAATTCTCGCGCATCATCAATCTCAGATCTATCAGTTCCAAATCCTATCGTATATGTTGTCAGTTTTTGATCAGGATTTTTAGATTGAATATGCTTATGTGCAAGCGATGCAATAATAGAACTATCAACTCCACTTGAAAGGAATGAAGCAACAGGAACATCTGCAATCATGTGGTGGTTTACAGAATCGATAATAGTTTTCTCTATATCTTTCTTTTTTTGCTCAAAATCACCTTCTTTTGGAGCGAGCGAAAATTGCCAGTATTTTTCTATTTTAAATATTCCATCGGTTAGGTTAATGGTGAGTGAGTGTCCTGGAGATAACTTAGAGATATCTTTAAAGAATGTTTCTGGAAATGGATTGTACTGAAATGTTGCATATGCATGAACTGCGGGAATGTTAATCTGTTTTTTGTATGATGCATCTACGAGCAGAGATTTTATTTCTGATGCATAACTTACAATAGAATTATTTTCTAATCGATAATACAAAGGTTTAATTCCAAATTGATCTCTCGCTATCAAAAGTGTATTTGTTTTACTGTCATGAATTGAAAAGGCAAACATTCCCCGTAAATGTTTTGGCAAATCTTTCCCCCATTCTTCAAATCCATGCACAAGGCATTCTGTATCACTTTCTGTTTTAAATACATGACCGAGCGTTACAAGTTTTATTTTAAGTTCTAAGTAGTTATATATCTCCCCATTGAACACAACTGTTACTGTTCCGTCTTCATTTGCTATGGGTTGCTTTCCGTGTGCAATATCGATGATTGAGAGTCGTCGCATTCCCATTTGAAATGCATCTTGGCGAAACATTCCATCATCATCCGGTCCTCGGTGTACGATGCAGTTTAACGCCTTGTTGAGAAGTGTTGGGTCTTGTTGATTGCTGTAGTTGATGAATCCTGCGATGCCACACATATTTACTGATTATAGCACGATTATATAAATGAAAAAACCGATATACAGTATCGGTTTTTTCATTTATTTACTTAACCTCTGCATCTCTCACTTCCCCTTCTCCTGCAGGATTCTCACCTGTTGGAGGAGTTCCAGCATCAGCTCCTGGAGCCGCCTGAGCGCCTGCAGTCGCTTTCGCAACCTCATCATGAACCTTTGCAAGTTCCATAGATAACGCCTCTGTATCAGCCTTTATAGCCGCCATATCGTCTTTATCTTTAGAAGATCGAAGTGTTGTTACTTTCGCTTCAACTGCTGTTACAAGCTCAGCTGATAACTTTTCTTTCTCCTCTCGGAGAGCTTTCTCTGCTGTATAAATAGCCTGATCTGCAGTGTTTCGAATTTCAATAAGTTCTTTCTTTTTCTTATCTTCCCCATCATGCATTTCAGCTTCTTGTTTCATTCTTTCAATATCATCTTTTGAAAGTCCAGAAGATGCTTCGATTCGAATTGTATTTTCTTTTCCTGAAGCTTTATCTTTTGCTTTCACATTTAGAATACCGTTCGCATCAACATCAAATGTAACTTCAACTTGTGGAACCCCTCGTGGTGCTGGTGGAATTCCATCAAGAATAAATCGTCCAAGTGATTTGTTATCTGCCGCCATTGCTCGTTCTCCTTGTACAATATGAATTTCTGTCGAAGTCTGATTGTCTGCTGCAGTTGAAAACACTTGTGATCGTGATGTTGGAATTGTTGTATTTTTTTCTACAAGATGTGTTGCAACTCCTCCCATAGTTTCAATACCAAGCGAAAGCGGAATTACATCAAGAAGAAGAATATCTTTTACAGAAGAATCTCCTGAAAGAATTCCTCCTTGAATCGCAGCTCCAAGTGCAACCACTTCATCTGGGTTAATAGACTGATTTGGTTCTTTTCCAAAAAGTGCTTTTACTGCTTCTTTAATCTTTGGCATTCGAGTTTGTCCTCCAACAAGAATAACTTCGTGAATATCTCCAATTGGAAATCCTGATGCTTCGATCGCTCGTTTTGAAATCTGAATTGCTCGAGTAATAAACTCATCTGCAAGTTCCTCCAGTTTTGCTCGAGTCATCTTGAGCACAAGGTGACGTGGTCCATTTGCATCTGATGTAATAAATGGAATGTTGATTTCTGTATCGACAGCTGATGACAATTCGATTTTTGCTTTTTCTGCAGCCTCATCTAGTCGCTGTAGAGCAAGTGCATCATTTCGCACATCGATTCCAGATTCTTTTTTAAATTCATCTGCAATCCAGTGGATAATTTTCTGGTCAATATCTTTTCCTCCAAGGTGAGCATCTCCATCAGTTGATTTTACTTCAACGATTTCTGCTCCAACCTCTAGAATAGAGATATCAAATGTTCCCCCTCCGAAGTCGAACACTGCCACTTTCTCATCTTTCTTTTTATTAAATCCATATGCAAGTGCAGCAGCAGTAGGCTCGTTGATAATTCGCTTTACATCAAGACCTGCAATTCGTCCTGCATCTTTTGTAGCTTGTCGCTGTGCATCGTTAAAATACGCAGGCACTGTGATCACCGCTTCTGTTATCTTCTCTCCAATTCTTGCTTCTGCGTCATTTTTAAGCTTAGTTAGAATCATCGCAGAAACTTCCTCCGGAGTATAGTCTTTATCTCCAATCCTGATCGCAATACCTCCTGTAGCAGTTTTTGAAATATCAAAAGGCACAGTTCCTTTATCTTTCTGTACATCTGATTCGTCGTATGAGTGACCAATAAATCGCTTCACACCAAACACAGTGTTCTTAGGATTTGTTACCCCTTGTCGCTTTGCAAGAAGACCAACAAGTCTCTCATTTGTTTTTGAAATAGCAACAATAGACGGTGTAGTTCGTGCACCTTCTGCGTTGTCTAATATTTTTGGCTCACCAACCTCCATCACAGCTACAGCTGAGTTTGTTGTTCCAAGATCGATTCCGATGATTTTTGTCATAATGATTGTGTATTTTAAATTAATTAACTGATATTATTTGTCAGCCCATATACCCATTATACAGTGCTTGTCAAGTTTTCTTTCACTATGCCTGAAATACTTTTACCATAGCTGGCCGAATCACTTTATCGTGAAGCGTATACCCTGTTTGCATTACTGATGAAATAGTGTGATCTTTACTTTTATCTGTAGTTTCTTCATTTCCAATAGCCTGATGAAGATTAGGATCAAACACATCTCCAATCTTTCCAAATTTTTCAACACCAATTTTTTGAAGTGATGCATATATCTTATCCATAAGTGCTTCAACTCCTTTTCTCCACGTTTCATCAACCGCTACCCAACTTGGTTGTGCTTTTGCCTGCTCATACCCATCAAGCGTTGGCAACATATCGAGTACAACATTTTGATTTGCAAATCTAATTACATCTGCTTGAGTCTCTTGATCTCGTTTTCGAGCATTAAGAAAATCTGCCTTGTCTCTTTGCCAAGATGTCATCACGTCCATCTTTTCTTGCTTTGCAGTCTTTAATTCTTCTCGCAGTTTTTTTATAACTGATTTTGGATTTTCAGCCTCTTCTTCGCTCACCACATCATCTTCATCTTCCACAACTTCCGCTTTCTTTTTCTTTCCACCAAGCATCTCTATAATATGGTCATCTATCTCCTCATGATCAAGATCTATTGGAACAGGTTCTTTTTTGTCAGGAATATCCTGTAAATTCTGGTCTTTTATTTCGTCATTCATAGATAGTATTGTAAATGGTCTCTGCTTCAATTTCAAGAGGTTTTAAAGATTTTTTGTGGTGTATTGTAAATAAAAAAAGGCCCGAACCTAACGTATGGAACGTAGGGTTCGGGCGTATGCTCAGTTTAAGATCTGACAACTTGTGGGGCGGGGTGAGGTTTGCAGTACTTGAGATATACACCCAAGTTCACGAGCAGTCGGATTGGCCAGAAGAGTACATGCAAGAGCACGTAGATCTTTCCGGTCCAGCATGGCTTGAATCCCTCATCGATAAAAAAATCGAAGATGGGAGTTTTATCCATGGCGGTAATACGACCTTTATGAAACCACATTCTGCCCCAATACCTATCGAACTGATGGCATACTAAGGTGGTAAATGGATACAGAATTACTGCCCATCGGCGGGAATTATGATCCTTTGACCAAATCGCTATGGATTTAAGGGCAATGTAGAGACCTGTAAGGACATAAATGACCGAACACAGAATAACGTATTTTGGTTCCATGGCTCAAGTTTGGTTGAGGTTAATCAGGAATATCAGCAAACTTCTTTTCCTTGGGGAGGTTTGCCATTTCCTTGGTGAAGTGAATTCTGAGACGACGAACAAGTTCACATGTATCCGAAATAAGAAAGACTTCAATTTCCCCTTTTCCAAGAGGATGATCTCTGTTTTTCTTCTCCAGGTACATATACCTGGCAAGTTCAACGTACAATGCCTCAGAACGAATGAGTGTTTGCGTCAAACTCTCTGGTTCATCACGAAGTTCCCGGAGGAAGCTGTTCATTGATGGTATAGCAGGATCTTCCTCTTCCTTACTTTCCACTTTTTCAGGGTAATAATCAACAATCCCTTGGACGATAAACAGGAAGAATCCTCCGTCCCAAATGTTTCTTTCTTGCGTTTTTGAGCCAGTGATACACCGAAAAAGATTCAAGATGTAACTTTTCATGGTTTTTCAAGGTGGGTTTAGGTACATTTCATTATGCACCCAAATTTACCTTACCACATGATTGTAGGAATGTAAAATATTTGATAAAAGAAAAACCCTAACCAAACGGAATGAAACCGTAGGGCTAGGGATGAGTTTAAGCGAGAATAAGATCATCCATTGTTCGAATTGGATGAGGAAGCAGAAGCATTTCAGAAGCGAATTCTGTAGGGATTCTGCCGAGAATATGTTCTATTTCTACCGAGGAACAATAGGATTCAGGGAAAGTATCTTTTTTAGCAGAAACACTGAGAGAAACAGAAACACCTAACAGTATAGACCCTATCTTGGTGCTTCTTACAGCATTAGAACCATCTCGGATCTCCATAAGGAAATTCAGTAATTTTTCTGGAGTTTTTTTACGAATAAATCTTATAGTACAGTCATATACTCTTTGATTCATATTTTTAGAAGGTTCAGGCAAATATGATCACTTACCTTCGCATACACTACCACATAAAACAAAAACCCACCATAAGGTGAGTTTTTGCAAGTATTATCGTTTACTCCACTGTGGTGATTTTCGGGCTTTCTTCAATCCGAACTTTCTTCGCTCTTTAGCTCGTCCATCTCGAGTTAGAAATCCTTCTTTCTTAAGTGGGGCTCGTAGATCTGCATCAAATACCTCTAGCGCTCGTGCAATACCAAGTCGAGTTGACTCAGCTTGTCCGTTGATTCCCCCTCCAGTAGCCTTAACTGTGATTTCAAATGATTTCTCAGGAAGGATTTTTGTTAGAGATTCAATTGCAGTATTCTGTAGTTCAACAGTTTTAAAATATTCAGTGTGAGGAATACCATTTACAACAACTGTAGTTTTAGTTGATGGAGTGATTCGAACTCGTGCACCTGATGTTTTTCTTCGTCCTACTGCTTCGTAGTATTTTGCGTCTGATTTTGTTGCCATATGTATATATTATGTATGTAAATTTATTCTGTAACTTGTAGGTTAGCAATCATTCGTGACTGTAGCTTATTTTTTGGAAGCATTCGGATAACAGCTCTTTTTAGAACTTCTGCAATACCTCGTCTTTTTTCTAGGTCTCCCAAAAATTCTTTTGTTTGTCCTCCTGGAAATCCTGAGTATGTTAAATAGTATTTTTCTGCTTTTCGTTTGTCAGTAATATCCATTTGTGATGCATTTGCAATAACAACTGTAACTTCTGGAACTACGTTTCGTGCGAAATCAACTGAATTTTTCCCCATTAGAAATGCCGCAGCTTCTTGTGCAACTGTTCCTAATCTTTTATTTTTTGCGTCTATTGTGTATTTCATATAAATAATTATTATACCAGCTCGATAATTGCCATCTCTGCAGAGTCAGTGTATCGAGGACCAGTTTTTAGGATTCGAGTATATCCACCGTTTCGATCAAGATACTTTGGAGCAATTTCACTGAATAGTTTTCCAACGATGTCATTGTTTGCCATTCTCTTAAGAACGTCACGTCGTGAGGCAACAGTGTTAACTCGTGCTTTTGTAATAAGATCTTCTGCATATGGTCGAACTTCTTTAGCTTTTGCTAGAGTTGTAGTAATTTTTCCATGTACAAAAAGCTCACGCATAAGTGAACGTAGGAGAGCTTTTCGCTGATCTCTTCCTCTTCCGAATTTTCTGTTGCCGTTGTGGTGTCTCATAGTTGTGTAAATATAGCTTATTTTCCTGAATAAATCAACACTTATTCTTTCATTGAAAGATTAAAGCCTCCAAGAACCTCTTTAAGCTCATCAAGACCCTTTGAACCGATTCCGTCGATGTCTAGGATATCTTGTTCTTTTTTTCGAATCAGACCTCCGATAGTTCGGATGTTTGCCTCAATAAGAGCGTTAATTGTTCGTTGACCAATCTCTAAAGATTCAATTCGAGTCTTTAGAACATCATCCAATACATCTTTATCTACTTCATTTTCAGAAGTGTTTTTTGCATCAACCTCTTTAACTGATGCATGAATCTCAGGCTCTACATCAACAAAGTTGATAATAGCCTTAAGCTGTACGATCATGATCTCAACCGCTTTCTCAAATGCTTCTTTTGGAGCAATTGCTCCATCAGTCTCAATTGAAACAATAAGTTTATTGAAATCTGTTCTCTCTCCAACTCGCATTTGTTCAACTTCGTAACTTACGTGTACGATTGGTGAAAATGAAGCATCAAGTGCGATAGTTCCTACTGCAACTCGATCTTTCTGGAGCATTTCCTTCGCAACATATCCTACACCTTGAGTAAGTGTGATTTCCATATCTAGGATCGCATCTTTTTCTGTAATAGTTGCAATATGTGCATCTGGAGTTAGTATTTCAACCTGTCCACTTACTTCAATATCTTTAGCTTTTACTTCTCCAATTCCTTTTGATTTAAGGTGTAGAACGATTTCTTCATTTCCTACAACAGAAAACTTAATCTTCTTAAGATTTAAAATAATTTGAATAACATCTTCACTAATACCCTTAATTGTTGAAAATTCATGTGGAATACCAGCAATTTTCACTGAAGTGATTGCAAATCCTGTAAGAGATGAGAGAATAATTCTTCGGAGTGAGTTTCCAAGAGTATGTCCATATCCAGGATATAGTCCTTCTACTTCATAACTACCTGTGTTTCCTTTTTCTCGGATAACTTTTGGTTTTGATGGAAGTACAATTGATGTATGTATCATAATATTGTTTTAAATTAATTAAATAAATCAGTGTGTCTATCGTTTTGAGAATTCGATTACCTGTCCAAGATCAAACAAAACATCTTGTCCGGCTAGAGTTGGAAGTTTTGTAATCTTCCCTGTCATCTTATCAATATCAAATGTAACCCATGTAGGCATTGCATAGTTCTTACTTCTTTCGATAGCCTCTGCAAACGCTTTAGTGTTTTTACTTCCTTCTCGAATAGAAACAACATCTCCGTCATATGTCTGAGCTGAAGGAATAGTATTTTTCTTTCCGTTTAACAGAACATGTCCGTGTGATACAAGCTGTCGTGCAAATCGTCTTGTACTTGCAAGACCCATTCGATACACAACGTTATCAAGACGAGTTTCTAGTTTCTTATACAATTCTTCTGGAGCATGAATTGTTTTTGAATCAATCACCTCTTTAATATATCGGCCAAATTGCTTTGCAGTAATTCCGTATGTAAATCGAGCTTTTTGTTTTTCAATAAGCTGTAGTCCGTATGAACTTTTAGTTTTTCCTCGCTTTGCCCGTGGAGCATTTTCAAGCTTTAGTCGAAACTTTTGAGTTTGAGTTTTTTCAAAAATTGGAGCTCCGAGTCTTTTTGCAATCTTGTATTTTGGACCTATTATCATATGTAGTGTTTATATAGAGTAAGTAATTGTAAATAAATGAAGACTATATTCTTCTTGGCTTCTTAGGCTTTGGACCGTTATGAGGAACTGGAGTTCGATCTTTAATAGAATCAATGTTAATTCCTTTTGAAATAAAAGAACGTACAACAGACTCTCGTCCTGAACCTGTTCCTTTTACAACAACACCAACTTCTTTAACTCCCATAAGGATTGCCTTATCTGCAAGAACCTCTCCAATCTTTGCAGCTGCAAAAGGTGTACCTTTTTTAGCCCCTCGGAATCCAAGCGCTCCTGATGAAGAAAGAGCAACTGAGTTACCTTTTTCATCTGTAAGTACAACCTTTGTGTTGTTGTATGTAGATTGAATATGCAACATTGCATATGTAAGCTTTCGCTTAGATGCAGATTTTGCTGTCTTCGTTTCTGTTTTAGTTGTTGTTTTTTTAACTGGTTTTGTTGCCATAAGGATATATTAGTAGTTATTAAAAAGAATTACTTCTTTGTTTCTTTTTTCTTTCCTGAACCCATAGTCTTCTTCACACCCTTCAATGTTCGAGAGTTTGTCTTAGTTCGCTGTCCTCGTACAGGAAGTCTTTTTATATGTCGCACTCCACGATAAGATTTAATATCTTTTAATCGTTTAATGTTAGTTCCGATTTCTCGTTTCAAATCAGCTTCAAGTTTATACACTTCAACTGCAAGTCGAATTTTATTTTCTTGATCTGCTGAAAGATCTTTAGATTTGATACCGTACTCAACACCTGCTTCATCTAAAATTGTGTGAGCTCGTGGTCGTCCGATACCGTACACACCAGTTAGGGCCATCTCTATTCTCTGATCGTCTTTAAGATTTATACCGAGTATACGCATGAAGTTTGCTTAGAATTATTGGTTATTTATATAATGATGATAAAACACATAAGCGCCATCTGAGTCGTCAAAAGACGGCGGGCGCATATTTTGAATAGTATAGCACGAAGAAAACGTACATGCAACTTTATTTTTCATCAGTCACATGATACTTGCCTTGAGCATCTTTTTTGAAATGAATACTGTTCTGAAGGTTCACCAATATGGTGTTTTCTTTCACATATCTCTCCTTCATAACCTTGTTAAATATCTCCTCTCGAGTCATTGGACCGTACTTGTTCAACACCTTTCGAATTACGTCTCTAACAACACCACTTACATACCCCCACTCTGCAAGAGCGTATAGACCTCGTCCTACAAGTACAAACCGAGTATCTTTGATCAATTCGTTGTGTGTTGTTGCTTCATGAGCTCGCTTTCCGAAGACTGTCTGAATCAGTTTTGCAATCTCCTTGAAGTGAACAGGCGACCCGTGCTTTCTCATTGCTAGATATGCATAGTCTCGAATACCCTTAACTCGAATGTTTGTTGAACCAGTCTTTCCCCATTCTCCTAGTGGGTTTTTATCGATATGCTTTGAAATACGAAGCCATCGTTTTGCCACCTCTTCATTTTTAAGTTCTTCAGACACATCCTTTACATTGTCCATAAATGACTTAATCATCTCTGTCTCAGGGATAAGGGCATCATCGTCAAGGTTTCCATACAGTTTCTTCAAAGCGTCATGAATCTTCTTTGAAAGCTCTGCATCAACATGCCATCGGTGATGGAAATCTTCAGTTTCTTTTTCTTTCTTAAATTGGTCCCCAATAATAAGCAAGAAGTGAAAGTGGTTTTGAGTCGAAGTATCTTTTGATAAGTGGTTAAGCAAATCATGTTCGCTCACAACTCCTCCCATACTTTTTACGCATAATGCAAGTTCAGCAAATACAGCAGCTTCCTCCTTGAATACGTCCGACTTTCGAATAGACGCGATCGAGTTTGCCTCAATCTGTCGTACTCGTTCTCGAGTAATATCATATGTCTCTCCAATAGCCTCTAGGGTCATTTTCTCTGTATCTTTATCAAGTCCAAAACGTCGTGCAATAATAATCCTTGATCTCTCTGGTATAGCTGTCAAAAGTTTTTTTGTCACAACCTTAACTTTGAAAGAAAATGTTGGTGTTGTATTTGCCATATATGTATTATCTTTTATCATATGACTCGAGTAACGTCAACTCCCCCGTCAAGTCCTGTGTCAAGGACATAGGGTCTAAGAGACCTGCTTTTGTCTCAAGGACATAGGTGGCCTTGAGCTTTGGATAAAAGACATCTGGATATGTTTCAGGACTGACAGAAAGTCTTTTATCTATAAGCTTAAATGATTGGTCGAACCAATAGATATCAATTGGGAACAACATATCCTTCATCCATATTCCATGCATCCCTTGAGCCTCAAAGACAAACAGCAAACCTGTCCGATCTGGTAATTTTTTTCTTCCAGATAGACCAAGGGTCCGAGCTTCGGTAGTTGTTGCCAATTCTGCAAATATGATTTCTTCTCCTAAAGTAAGAATAGCTGGACTAGAATTAAACCGACTCATAATAAGTTTTTTCTTTGAAATATCGGTAGTTTTTTGAGGTTGAAAATTTTGAATTACGAGTGGTAATATTTCAGGTTTTGCATTATCAATTTTCCACACCCCAGAATCCGTCTTTGAGAAAGTTATCCACATTTTTAATAATGCACTTTCTTTAGTCGGGGCAATGATTTGATCAAATACAAAGTTTCCGAGACTATAGAAAATGTATTTATTTTTATATATTTCCATTGGCTGTAATACATGAGGATGATGCCCGATTACCATGTCTGCCCCATAGTCGATCGCGGCTCGAGCAAAGGTAGTTTGACGTGTATTAGGCTTTTCTGTCACATACTCTGTACCAGAGTGCATTGATATAATCACAACATTTACTTGAGAACGAGCTTTCTCAATATCCTCTTTAAGTCGTCTTGTATCCATAGTATTCGTACCAGATTGAGGAGAGTCATTTGCATAGGTACTTTGTGGAACCACATCAGTGTCGTTATATGCAAGATATCCAACTTTAATTCCATTAGCTTCGACTATCCTCAAAGATCTCGCTTCATCAAGACTTAATCCAGCCCCTGCGTATACTACTCCCGCTTTGTCCAATGCTTCCTTAGTACTTACAATACCTTTCTCACCTTGATCCTTCATGTGGTTATTGGCCAGAGATACAATATCAATTCCAGTTCTCTTTAATGCGTCTGCAAAGGCAGTATCGGCTCGGAACACAGTATTCCCACCTGGAGTAGTATTACCTGCGATGAGCGGTGTTTCCAGGTTAGCAAACGTAATATCAGCATCTGCTAGTTCCTTCGAGATCTTTGCAAATGGATAATCATAGCCATTCTTACGCATTGCCGTTTCTATGGTTCTCGCAGCGAGTATGTCTCCTACGAAGTTTAGAGATATAGTCTTCGTCTCATTTTTGGGCGTAATTTTAGTAGGCGCTTCTACATATATATAGAGCACTAGAGCTAAGCAGCAAGCCAAGAGTATTGTGAGCTTTTTCATAACTCAATAATACCATTAAACAAAAAACAAGGTTTTACCCTTGTTTTGCGTTTCGTTTTCGAATCTTCTTGTTGATTCGATAAAGGTGTTTTCCTCTTCGAACAATAAACTCTCCCTGACGAAGGTCTTTCTTTTTTAATGATGATAGCAATTTCATATTGAAATACTATAGCATATTAGAAAATAATATCAACCTCATCGAGTTACTGCGATTAAAGCCTGTTGTTCACCGTCTGCTTCAACCGTGATTCTACCTGATGAGTCAGCCATAACCTTGTATCCAAGATCATAATCATCTTCATCAATATAATACCCTTTTCCTGCAAGCGGATCATACGGGAGCTTAGGAACGTACTCAGGCACGAGACATTCTCCAATATCAACTCCTCCACTTGCTGTATTACTTGTCATGTTTGTTAGAGCCGCAGGAAGAGTAACAGGTGAGCCTGCACAGAAGAATACTCCCTGGTGATCTGAAATGTTTTGACCGATTGCATTGAGAATTGTGTTCACATTCGCAACTCGTTGAGTATCTCGTGCTTGTCTAAACTGTTTTCCAGGACTTACTGCCACAAGAACCACGGTTGCTAGTATGGCGATAATTCCAATAACTACCAATACCTCGATGAGTGTGAATCCTTTTTTGTGTTGTTTTTTGTATTTCATATATATTTGTTAAATTAATTGATAATGAACATATGATGACATCCGGGTGGTTATGTAATTTGAAAATAAATATAAAGAAATTTAATAGGAGCCAAGTTCTGAAATACGCCCGTTTTGTATGGTTCCTGTGAATGTTATTGTGTTAATTTTGAATGAAAATATGAGAGTGTCTGGCCCGGTTCTGGTTAATTGTTTATTGGTAGCATTACATAGGGATGGTACTGAATAGGTTCGGACCAGAGCATTAACGTACTGATCTGCGCATTGAAGAGTATTTTGAATTGTAGCTCTTACACCCTTAAAATCCTCTCGCGCACGGATAAACCTAAATAAATTTGTAGAGCTTAAACTTACATATGTGAGTAAAATGCTTGATACCCCAAGTGTGAAAAATAGGGCTACAAACCCTCTGTTATATATAGTCATACCTAGAATGTGACATCTTAGGCCTGTATATTTGATAAATAAATGCTTTGCTTTTCCTAAAGTTTTGTACTATACTTGGATGCACGGGCCCGTAGCTTAGTTGGTAGAGCGCCTCATTTGCACTGAGGAGGTCAGGAGTTCGAATCCCCTCGGGTCCACAAATAATTTATTATTTTAGAAATAAGTCTCTTCGGAGGCTTTTTTCTATTGTGGGTTTTGAATATTGACAATTTACTGTTCTGTGATATAGTATTTTAAGAACTTTTACATTATTTGAGTTTGGAAGAAAGATCTCAATTTCAGTTTCAGCATAAGCTGAGGGATTGTAATTTTTCTAACCAAACTTAAAAATGAAATACTACTATTTAAAACTTTTAGTTCTGTGCATCTCCTTCCTATCTGTGCTCGTTAAGTTCTTGGGATGGACGATTCAAGCTGCAGCACATATCATTATGGTTTTCATAACCTTACTCCTATCTCTTCTTGCGGTAACAATGGACCATATAGTAGTAATACTAAAAATTCCTTTAGGTGAGTTTAGTTACCCTCGGAATCTCTAAAAACCATCCACGCATGTCTCATCCGAGACCTCTGCGTGTTTTTTATTTACCCTTTTCATATTTGACACATTAGCTTAAATGTTATATATTACTCTGACGGTAGCGTACCGTACTTCCATCATGAGTAAACTAAAGAAAATCCCCCTTATCCCAACAATCACCACCCAAGAAGTCCACATCCCCGTGCATTGCACTAAAGGTTTGGCTACAATCGAACTCAAGCCCTTTGGACCCGACAATCGCAGAGGTAAGTCCTATGAATGTACTGTCAGATTTCACCCTTTCAGTAAGTCTAGGAGGACCTGGTACAAAATCATCTTTGACGGACTCCTTTCGTTTAAAGACAAGGATCCAGGCTTCGTACTTCCAGTTTCAATCTGGGAACTTACAACCATCAGCCATGAACAAATCATAGCTGCGGCCATAGTTGGGTCTGGTGCAGTCCTCAAGATCACCGAAAAGGAGGCAATCATCACATGCCCCGTAATCAAAAACGGGTCAGTGAGAGCTGAGGTACCGAAAGCACTCAGAAAGATCCTCTTCGGCTAATATTCAGCCACCCCACGAGACACCCCCCGTCTCGGTGGGGTGTTTTTTATTTCCAAACGTACTATGATTAATTAAAGATGAAACTCATGTTTCTTTTTATATGTCTCACATTCTCACCCATCCTCATCCTTTTTCAAAAGAAGGAACAAGGACAAGTGCTCGATCGGATAATTCACTCTTCAACGGAAGTGTCAAAAGAATATCCAAACCCTATGATTGTCTGGCAATTTTATCCACTCCCTAAGCACGGAGAACTTGCATGGGTTAGAGAAGAATTACCAGACAATGGATCATTTAAGTACCACCCCAACGTAATTCGAATCGAAGATTACCTAAGTGTAAAGCTAAACCATAAAGTACATGTCATGAATACTATTGATGTACTACAAAGACCTGATGGAAGTACGTACACTAAAGTTCGAGAGACATTTGGGCAAAAAATTAAACTTTAACCGCCGTGTATGATTTTATAGATCTGCACGGTGTTTTTTATTACAATTGATTTATATCAAAAAGTAATATACTATAATACAAGTCGATGCTGATTGAGCAGAAATTCTGCGTCCATAGCTCAGTTGGTAGAGCAGTTGCCTCTTAAGCAATTGGTCGTAGGTTCGAATCCTACTGGACGCACCTGTAGAAGTTACAGAAATATTTGGGCAAGTGGCGGAATTGGTATACGCGCTAGTCTTAGGAACTAGTTCTTCACGGATTGAGGGTTCGAGTCCCTCCTTGCCCACCAAACATGAAAACAGAGCACTCACCCTGCTCTGTTTTTCGTACCACAACCCCAAAAAACCCTTTCAGAACCTCGGTAGAATTATTTGACAAATCTATCTTGTGTGATACTCTGAAAATTGTAAGGCAACCTATTCTATTTTCTCACTTGAACGACATCCATTAACCCTTACATTGTATTACCTGCTTTATTATTAAAGAGTCGGATAGTCTATTTACTTCCCTAACCAAATGCAAATAACCCTACCTAAAATCTCATTACGAAACCTGCTTATTCTTGTGATTGTGATCCTGATCGCAGCCTCTACCGCAATCATTATCAAACGACGAGCAGAAGCGAATCAGCCCGTATTCTCACCTCGAGATATGATCGAATCTTTGTGGCATCGATATAAAGGAGAGAATCTTGAACCGGAGTCACTTCGAGCACTTGATAAAGAGCAAAATTTTATTACAACATCAGAAGGTCAGAGTTATACCCTCCTTCGTGCAGTTTGGGTTAATGACAGAGAAACATTTGATACAGCATGGCAATGGACTAAAGATAACTTACAGCATTCGAACGATAGTCTATTTGCATGGAAATTTGGGCAAAGAAAAAATGGTACATATGGAATCTTAACTCAAGAAGGTGGAAATAATTCAGCAACAGATGCTGATGTTGATATTGCACTCGCTCTCCTATTTGCTTCAGAACGATGGAACGATGACACATACTTTGGGGATGCCATGACAATCATCAATGATATTTGGGATAAAGAAGTTGTTGTTATTAATGGGAGACCTTTCTTAGCGGCAAACGATCTAGAGAAAAGTGATAAAAAGAAAAAAACTATTATTGTAAATCCATCTTATCTCGCACCATATGCATACAGAATTTTTGAAGAGGTAGATCCAAGACATGATTGGATGGGGCTAGTAGATTCAAGTTACGATCTAATTGAAGACAACATGGTACTTCCGCTCGACACAGACACGAGTGCAGGAATTCCATCCGATTGGATTACGGTAGATAAAAAAACAGGAAAAATCGCGGCGATCACAGGAACAACGACATTAAAAACAAACTTCAGTTATGACGCTCTTCGACTTCCATGGAGACTCGCTCTTGATGCAAAATGGTTCAATGAACCGAGAGCCACAAAACTTTTACAAGACATGGCGTTCTTTACTGAAGAATGGCATTCACGAAAGCGAGTGTATGCAAACTATACACATGATGGACAAATTGCAGAATGGTCAGAAACTCCAGCAATGTATGGAGGATTAATTGGATATTTCATGATTACTGATCCAGAGATCGCTAAAGAAGTATATTACAAAAAGCTAGAATCATTATACAACGTAGATACATTTAACTGGACACGAGAACTTGGATATTATGATAAAAATTGGGCATGGTTCGGATTAGCGCTATACAACGATTTGCTCCCTCAATTATATCCATTACCAAAAACTAACTAACATTTATGACTACACTTTCATCACTCTCAATATTTTTTCCGGCATATAACGAAGAATTAAATATCGAAGAAACAATTCATCAAGCAGTTACAGCTGCAAAGCTCGTTACTGATACATACGAAATTATTATCGTAAATGACGCAAGTAAAGACAAGACTGCTGAAGTAGTACAGAATTTGAAATCAACATATGGTGATAATCTTATTCTCATTTCTCATGAGGCAAATAAAGGATACGGTGGAGCATTGATTACTGGATTTACAAATGCAAAACACGATTACATCTTTTTTAGTGATGCTGATTTGCAGTTTGATTTACAAGAACTCACCCTCCTCACACCTCACACAGCAACTCATGATGTTGTAATTGGATATAGACACGATAGACAAGATTCAAAAATGAGATTGTTAAATGCAAAAGGATGGAACATCCTAAACAGAATTTTGTTTGGTTTACGAGTAATTGATATCGACTGTGCGTTCAAGCTCTTTAAACGAGATACAATTAAAGATATAAAGATTACAAGTCAGGGGGCAATGATTAGTGCGGAAGTACTTATTGCATTAACACAACGTGGTGTTGATATAAAGGAAGTACCAGTTACTCACCTTCCTAGAACACAAGGAAATGCAACAGGGGCAAATATCAAAGTAATCATGCGTGCGCTTAAGGAGGTATTCAATCTTTTTGTTGGAGATTTGGGAAAACAAGTAAAGCGACAATTTTTTACTTTCGCACTCATTGGAGTATTCAATACAATCGTAGATGTTGCTGCCTATGTGTTCCTCACTCGAATTAATCCTACATTCGCTTCACACTATGTACTTGTGAAAGCTTCTACATATCTACTTGGAACGGTTTCAGGCTTTATCTTAAACTCTATGTTTACATTTAAGCAAAGAAAAGTGGGGGTACAAGAAATGGCAAAATTCTACACTGTGACGATTGCAAGTCTTTTGGTAAACGTATCACTGACATATGTGTTTACATCAATATTTGGAATATATGATATCGCGAGTGTGATTCTTGCAACAGGGCTTTGTTTCGTCTTTACATTTATCTTCTTGAAGACATGGGTTTTCATTGCAAAAAAAACTCGATAACACTTGTATGTTTATTTCCCAATTTATAAAAAAATATCAGACACAATGTGCAATCGCCCTTGCGATGCTTTTCGCGTGTGTTGTCAGTATTTCTTTTTTCATGGGAAAAAGTTTGAGACTAGATGAGGCTCAAAGTCTTTTTCAAACCAACGGAACATTTCTAGGAACAATTCGAATTATTGCGGGAGATATCCACTTACCTGTGTATTTCATTTCTCTACAAGTATGGCAATCTCTATTTGGTGATTCACTTCTTGCTATTCGTTCCCTTTCACTCGTATTTTTATTGTGTTCACTTCCATTCATATATCTACTTGGAAAAGAAACATATGGAAAGAAGGTTGGGATGATTACTGTTATGTTGTGTGCCCTATCACCTTTTCTTCAATGGTTTGGTGCGGAAACACGAATGTATACAGTGTTATTTTTAATCACAATTTTAAACCAATTATTCTTTGTTCGACTTTGGAATAATTCAGAAAAAAGATCTTGGTTCTTATATGCACTTACAGTAATAATTGGTGTATATACTCACTTTTTCTTTGCACTATTACTTATTGCACAAGCTTTATTTTTCTTGATGAACAGAGATTTATTCCCTGAAGGTTCATTTAAGAAATTTATATTCACTGCCTCTGGAGCGCTTACAACTTTAGGACTTTGGTTTGTGGTGCGACATATAGTAGGATCCACAAACTCCGCACCAAATCTTACTGCACCAACAAGTATTGATATCTTTAACCTCTTTTCGAATTTTATGATTGGATTCCAATCTGATACAGTGAACACATTTTTTCTTGCCCTGTGGCCGATTGTTGTATTGTTTGGATTTACGTTTTTAACAAAGAAACACACAGTACTCCCTCAAACTAAATATTTCCTCATTACTTTTTTTGTACCGGCAACACTCGCGTTCGTTGTGAGTATAACATTTAAACCTTTGTTCCTTTCTCGATATCTGATTATTATTCTTCCTTCACTCTATCTTCTTGTTGTTCATTTTCTTAATTTTTATCCTGCGAAAGTATTTCGATATTTAATAACAGCAATTGTTATTCTTCTTCTTTATATGCTTTCACTTGAAGCATTTTCTCCAGAAGTCCCAACTCATGAAAATTTTAGAGGTGCTGCTGAGTATGTGGCAGAACATGCCAAGGCGAACGATGCATTTATTGTGAGCGCTCCGTTTATCACTTACCCAGTTGAATATTACTACAAAGGAGATACTCAGTTGATGACATTCCCTATTTGGAAAAGATTTGAAGATATAAAAAAAGTTCCTGATTTTTCGGAACAATACATGATTGATACTTTTACAGCGTGGTCAAAAGATTATGCACGATTTTACGTTCTTCTTGGATATGATCAAGGATACGAGAAAAATATTCAAGAATACTTAGACAATACATATGAAAGAATTGAAGTAAAAAACTTTTCTCCTCATTTAAACCTTTATGTATATAAAGTAAAAAACATATGACATACACATCATCTCCATCTCGAAAAACTTTTCTAGCTGAGTATTCTTCAAAAATACTGATCTTGATTACAGGTGCTGCATCTCTCATCTATTTTGCCGCTATTACTTTTCTCTTTAGTCCTGGAAATGCATTCCTCTTTACCCTTGTAATTGTAGGTGAAGTTTTTCACACATGGCAGGCTCTTACATATCTATATACAGTTTGGGATATGAAACATGCTGTTCGAGTACATGCAGAATTTACTCCTCACGTTGATGTGTTTATTACAGTTGCAGGAGAGCCTACTGACATCGTTCGAACCACAGTAACGGCGGCACGAGATATGCACTATCCGAATCATACAGTGTATATTTTAAATGATGGATTCGTGGCAGGTAAAGATAACTGGCAAGAAATCGAAGCGCTCGGAAAAGAGCTTAGGGTTACATGTTTTACACGACAAGAGAACGGTGGTGCAAAAGCTGGAAACATTAACAATGCAATTGGACAAACCAAAGCGCCATACATTGTAATTTTTGATGCAGATCATGTTCCATATCCAGACTTCCTTGAAAAAACTATGCCGTATTTTGTAGATCAAAATATGGGATTTGTACAAACACCTCAGTACTATAAAAACGCGTATGTAAATCGTGTGACTCGTGCAGCATGGGAACAACAAGAATTATTTTACGGTCCAATCTGTCGAGGAAAAAACAGACTGAACGCCGCAACAATGTGTGGAACAAATATGGTGATCTCACGAGAAGCACTCTCACAAGTTGGAGGAATGTGTACCGAAAGTATTGCGGAAGATTTTGCAACAGGAATGTTCATTCATGAAAAAGGATGGAATTCATTTTATCTTCCTGAAGTTCTTGCTGAAGGTTTAGCGCCAGAAGATTTTCTATCATACACAAAACAACAATTCAGATGGGCTCGAGGAGCACTCGACGTAATTTTTAAATACAACGTGATCATGAGAAAAGGGTTAACTTTGGCTCAAAAGATTCAATACCTTTCTGCAGTAACTTTTTTCCTTTCAGGAATTGTTGTTGCAATCAATATACTATTGCCGATTGTTTTTCTATTTACAGGATTGATACCAATTGAAATTTCTTCAATGCTTTTGGCTGTGATTTTCCTTCCATACATTTTACTTTCTGTGTACAACCTGTCGGTCACATCTAACTTTCAATTTACATTTATCGCACTTTCATTTGCAATGAGTGGATTCTGGATTCATTTTCAAGCACTATGGGCAGCTATAACTGGGACAAAAAATACATTTTCAGTAACATCAAAGACTGCTATCAAGGGAAATTTTCCATTACTCATTCTTCCTCATATTTCTTACATAGTATTGTTCGTGGTTGGATTTACAGTGGCCGTAATGAGAGAAGGTTTGTCAGCATCAGTGGTAAATAACACTGCATGGGCTCTGTTTAGTATTGGAGTGTTTGTACCGTTTATGAGAGCAGCTATGCCTCATTTTAGCCTTAAGAAGGCTATATTTGGGCTTCTACGAGCACCAGCAAGACGATTGAAGCATTTGTCACACTAGGGGTTGATTTTTAGGGTAAAATAAGGTATAATACATGGGTAAGGAAGAGAGACTTCCTTGGATCTTTAACACCAAACCCAACACCTATACCGTTATGGAAAGAGTAATATCTAAAGAACTGCATCTGCAGATCGAGAATGAGAGAGTCAGGAGAGGAAGGATGCATCGGTTGATTTTCTTCTGGATAATCCCTATCACAACCCTGCTCTCTGTTCTAGGAATCATGTGGCTGAATAGCACAGTGCTTCCTAGGGACCAGATTAATCTGAATCCGGAAACAATTGCAACACCGCTTATCATTACAACCTTGGTTCTCTTGGGAACTTGGGGGATATATGCTTGGCTTAAAAAACCAGCAGTCGAAATTAAAGGAGATAAAGGTATGCCTTCGGAACTTGTTGGACCTCGGTTGTCAAATACTGAGAGCAACTTATGCCGATTCATATTCTTCATTTCTTTCCATACAGTTGGAACATATGTTATCTGGACAATTCTGAATACACTGCTCTACATCCCTCTTGGCGGAAGTGGATTTTTCAAATCTGCCTTCGACTTGATTCTGTTGCTTGGAGTAGTCTATTCTGTCTGGGATAGCTTTGATTCAACAACTATCGGGCTTAACTTTAGAGGAGTAATTCTTTATTTCGGAAAGCCTATATTCGATGATATTCACCATGGCTTTACCTGTCTTGGGCTGCCGAAATGGATTGGGACGGAAATTTTAACAGTCCCATTTCAAAAGGAAAATGTTACAATTGGCTTGCTTGGAAAAGATGGCAAGCGTGAACCATTCATCGTTGAAGGTAATGGCTTCAGAGCTAAGTTTGACGTTTCGTTCGAGTATCGCCCTAACAGCACACGTGCATACTTGAAACTCGCAGGAGACAAAGAGAGACGAGTTGTTGCTGCAATTAATGCTGTCATCTTCCGTTTTGTGCAGATGCCTGTACTAGACGAGATTGAAAAGGTTAAATTGGATAAAGATGGAAATGAAGTTAAACGCTTCCCCAACATTGATATCTTAAAGGCAGCCACAGACACACTCTCTAAAGAAATAATGGATGAAAGAGGTCCAGAGAGTGCGCATACGTTACTCAACAATCTAGGCTTCGATCTTCTTGATATCCGAGTTAAAGACATAGAAAACGAGTATCCGGATATCGTTCGGGCAATGCAGAGGAAAGCGGCTCAGATAATCGACGAAGAGACCGAACGTATTGATCTCAAAAACACCAATGAAAAGATCCTGGAAACGTGGAAGGATCTCAACATGATCGGCACACCGACAGAACTCAAAGGTGATGATATGATTTCAATGAAAGAAGCCAAGGAACAGGTTGAACGTAAGGAAGGAACTCGTCAGACAATTGAACTTGCAGGTAAGGCTGCCTCAGGAACATTCCTCAATATCGACAGTTCGAAGAAGGATAGAAAATAACAGCCTACTACATCATTCCCGCAAGGATTTACCCTATAAATAAGGGTTTCCTTGCGGGATTTTATTATACTTGCTTTTTTACCTTAATAATGGTATAATATATACATGTTTGTGAGACTACTTCCATGATGGAAGCAGGAGAAATCATGAACGAGTCCTTTACCAGAAAGCTACACATATGACTAAAATAAGAATTGGTGCCGTAATGGCCTTTGCTGTGTTTATCTTCTTTGCACTCAAAGTCAAAAGTTGTCATACCGAAAGACAATTGAGGATCCTGTCGCAACCAGTTCCTCAAAGCACTACAGTAACAAACGTCAACCTCGAACCCGAAACACCTTCCACCCCCACACCTCCCCCAACCGTCAGCCGTAGCCTCGACGGCTCCGTTTCGGTAACAGAAACCAAGAAAACAACTATTATCGAAAAGAGTCTCTACCAGGACAGAAATGTTCCTCGGTTGGAATTCAAGGGGCTCAACTTCATGTTCTACAGCGATGAAGGTGGTCCCCACGGGATCTTTAAACCTACTCGCAAGGAATTGCGTGGATGGTACGTCCTGAAGGATGGCGAAGAGATGCAGATGATCCCGGTCGCCAAATACAAACGGGCGGTCGTGAGTTGTGAAGGTCCGGTCGTTTACGACATGATCATCACTGAGAAAGGGAAACCTTCCTCAAAACTCAGAATCAAACACATCGGGGACGGCCAAGGAAGAACTTGGGACTGGCAGAACAACAAATGGGGTGAACTTCACCCCTTCAGTCTCAGTGATGTCAAGAACATTTCAGGTATCAGGATCATCCAAGATAAGGATGATCCCACTCCTATAGTCGCTGAAATCGGACTGGATGCAGAGGTTAAATCCTAACCGCATCAAACTCAAACCCCTAGTAGCTCACCCGAGCCGCTAGGGGTTCTTTTTTTAATTTAACGGCAATACTTTGTTTACATTATCCTTCGTTGTCGTATCAATCGGCAATGTATTAATAATAAACTGTAAGAACCCAAACACAGAAACCATGACGAACATTCCGAATAATCCCCACCCCATATGCTTTGCGCCTGTTTGAATTGCAGCAGGATCTGACTTTGATTTCCATAAATATTCTAGAACTCCAAACAAGAAATAAATCATCGCGACCCCGAATAGTATGATTATAATTGGATTAAGAATATTTTGATTAATTTTAGATATAATCACGAGTGCTGAATTCATATGTGTTTATTATAATACAGATACCAAAAAAACCTAACTCATCGTTAGGTTTTTATAGCAACAACTATTCTTTAGTTTGTTGTAGGTACTGCCATCGGTGCGTTCTGTACTGGGATAGTAGGAGCTGATGGAATATTATTATTATCAAGCTGGAAAGTTGAACGTAGGATGTTTACAAGTCCCCATACTGATACCATAACAAACAATGCAACAATTCCCCATATGATAAATGACTTTCCTTCTTTTCTCTTTTCACCATCACTTTGGAAGAAAAATGTATTTACGATTCCAAAAAGGAGTAGAACAACAGCAGCTAGAATAAGAAGTGGAAGTGCTCGTCCTGCAATGTAGATAAGGTAGTTTAGAAATCCATCAACTGTTCGAGTTACTGGTGCTGCTCCCTGTGCAAAAGCAAAAACAGGAGTAAGGGCTAAGGTTAATATTGATAGTAATAATTTCATATAGAAATAATGATTGTTTAATTAATTAATAAATACGTATATAGTATACTACTTTAGTTGTGGGATATACAAGGTACTTCCCCCACTTGAACCAAAGATTGAAGATCGTAGAATGTTTACAAGTCCCCAAGTCGATGTCATAACAAACAGAGAAACGATTCCCCATGTAATAAATTTTTTACCTTTTGATCGAGATTCGTCACTCGCACCATGAACAAACATAAGCAGGAAGACTCCATACAAGAAACATACAAGTGCTGCAGTGAAGATAAGGATACCGATATAATTTAGAATTTGAACAAACCAGTTTGTAATTCCTACGATTGTAAGATTAGGCTTACTTATCTCTTGAAGTTGACCACCACTGTAGTTACCACCCGAAGTGTTTATTTGCCCACCACTAAAATTACCTCCAGACGTATTTACTTGCCCTCCACTTGTATTACTGTCTGATGTATTAAGCAATCCTCCGCTCGCATTTGATTGAGCAACATTGTCTGTATAAAAATTTGGATTCGCTTTATAATCAACACCTTGTGCTCCAACACCTCCCGCAGTAACCAAAAGTAAAAATAAAAATATATATTTCATAAAATTATCCTAATACGCTATTAACTGTCCCTTGTAATGTTGTCACGAGAACTCGTGCTGCAAGAATAAGTGCAGCTCCAACCATTCCCCAAAGTAACGCGTCTCGCGCTTTTGTAAGCTTTGCAGAATCTCCTCGTGCTGTCACAAACATCAGACCTGCATAGATCAGATATAGAGTCGTAGCCATGATAAGAAGAATTTGTACAACGTTTACAACTACTGCCACAATTTGTGTCAGATCATTAAATTTTGTCGGATTCGGAATTTGCATATGTATATATAATTATAGCTTTTAAATACCTATTTTTCTATAGTCACCTTTTACCCCAAGCTGTGTCAATACCAAATCTACTATAAAGTACGCACCAAAGAGAATAATAAGTCCGATCACAATATTAATTAACTTTGCTCGTGCTTTACTTCGTGCAGAAGGGTCGCCCATACCTTTAAACAAAATCCACCCTGTGTACGAAATCATAACTGCTGCAATAAACATTCCGATGATTAATAAATTTTTTAAGATACCAGTTACTAACGGCTCTAATTCTTTCCACCCACATCCAGCTTGCTCACCAAAGCATTGAAGTTTTAAAAAATTTCCCATAGCTTTATAATATCACACTATTGTGGGTTATATAATCGATCCAATCTATCTGAGGCGTCTTGTATAGACTCTGAAATAGTTTGCTTACCACTTGTGATTGCCTCGATGAGGGTTGTCAAAATATCATCTGACGCAGCAGGATTTGGATCCATCCATGTGCCTGCGTATACGGCTGAATCATAGATCACACCAAGATCTGCACTGTTTAGAGCTGATTTTGAAGTGATAATAAGAGATCGTTTTGCAGGAGCAATTCTCATTGCATTTGCCAACCCCTCCATCATAGGATCTGCAGTAAAGAATTTTGTCACCTCGTCATATGCACCTTTTACATTTTTTGATGTAATCAAAAACCCAAGTGCGTATGTTTTTCCGTGTACTGATTTAAAATCAGAATTCTCTTGCGGAACTGGAGCAATAGCGAAGTTAAGATTTGGGTTTCGACTTCTCATGTATTCGACTTCACTTCCTGGACCAAAGTACACAGCTAAGTTTTGCGCAAGAAATGCATCTCTAGATGAAGAAAAAGATCTATTCCATGAATATGTAGATTTCAAGGGGTTTGCAAATTCAGTGTAATACGAAAGCACTGAACGAGTTTTTTCTGATGCAGAGATAGCACCAGCCTCGAGCTCAGATTGTTGTGATTTTGTAATACCAGAACTATACGAGCTAATTCCAGCATCATAAAAACTCATTCGAACACCAGCTTGTGAAAGTAGAGTATATATAATTTCCTTGGCATGATTTATGTTCGAATATTCTCCAAGCGCCACAAAAGCTCGATCTAGAACTCCATCATCTCGTTTTCGCGCAATTTTGTTTGTAAGATCACTCACTTCTTTCCATGTCTTTGGTGGAATTAGAATTCCAGCCGATGTAAACATGTCTCGGTTGTAATACATTACAATCGGATCTACTACAAGTGGAAAAGCTTTAATTCCTCCAACAACACCAAATTTTCTTCCAGCATCAATATATGTCTCTTCAAATGTTTTTGCAGAAATTGTTTCTGAAGGAATTGTAACGAGCTTATTTACCTGACCAAAATACATAGTGTCAGGGAAAATAATCGCATCAGGTCCTCGACCTTCAGCAACCGCTTGAAGTATCGCTTGACCAAACCCAACTTCAGGAAATTCTGTATACGTGAAGTTTGGATCAATCCCTTGAATTCTATATGAATCGAGAGAAGTATCGATGACAGATTTTGGAAGTACTCCCCACACTTCTGCTTTATATCCTTTTGAACCAATACCTGCCTTACTCGTTGCAAATAATACGATTCCAATTGCACCGATAACTAAAAATATAGCCATGGTGACAAGTTGAAATATATTCAGGTCTTTTGTGATGCTCATATTGATTATAGTATAACGTTTCTACCCTTAAACTCCAACAACTGATGCAAGTGAATCACCTTCTCGAAGCTTCATAATTCGTACACCTTGTGTATCACGTCCTAGATTTGGAATCTCTTTAAGTTCACATCGAATCACCTGACTCTTCTTTGAAATAGCTACCACTTCTTCAATCTCTTCAGTTACAACCTGTGCTGCAATAAGATCTCCAGTTTTTTCTGTTACTTTAAATGTTTTAATTCCTGATCCTCCTCGCCCTTGTACTTTATATTCATCAAGAGAAGTTTTCTTTCCGTATCCTTTTGTAGATACAGTAAGAAGCTCTGCTTCATCTTTGCTTCCAGCTTTTACAGGGATTGCACCTACTATATATGCACCCTTATCAAGCTTCATTGCTCGCACACCTCCTGCTGCTCGTCCCATTTCTCGTACTTCTTCGACTGAGAATCGGATAGACTGCGCATCCGATGATACAAGAATCACAGTATCTTTTGGTTCTACAAAAGACGCTGAAATAAGTTGATCCCCTGCATCAAGACTTATAGAAATAATTCCACTTCTTCGTACATCTTTGAAACTGTCAATTCCAACTCGTTTTCCAACTCCATCTTTTGTAATCAACATCAGAGATAGATCACTTCCTTTCTTCACTTCTTTTGGCATTGGAAGAATAGAGGTTACCTTCTCATCCTGTGAAAGTGAAAGGAAGTTTTGAATAGACTTACCTCGCGTAGCTCGTTTACCTTCTGGAATATCATACATTTTGATCTGGTACGCTTTTCCTTTGTCTGTAAAGAACAGAAGATCGTTATGCATCGTTGCAGAAACAAGATGCGTAATAAAATCCTCTTCTTTTACATCTACATCAACCACTCCAACCCCTCCACGTCGTTGCTTCTTGTACTCGTCTGGATTTGTTCGTTTAATATATCCACCCGATGTAAGTACGAGCACACTTTCTTCATCCGCAATCACATCTTCAATAGAGAAGTTTTGGATACCATGGGCAACAACTCGGGTTCGGCGCGCATCACCAAATTTTGCTTTAATGTCCGATAACTCATCTTTAATAATTGTAATAACTCGTTTTGGATTCTTAAGAATATCTTCAAGATCTTTAATAAGAGCCTGTACAGCTTTAAGTTCATCCTCAATCTTCTTTCGCTCTAGGGATGCAAGTCGCTGAAGTTTCATTTCAAGAATAGCAGTAGACTGTCTATCAGAAAACTTAAACTCTTTCATCAAGTTTGTATGTGCAGTAGGAGTATCTTTACTTCTCTTGATAAGAGCAATAATCTCATCAATATGATCGAGTGCCTTTTTAAGACCCTCTAAAATATGTGCTCTATCTTTGGCTTTTAGTAAATCAAACTCTGTTCTTCGTTTAATAACTGATTTTCTGTGTGTAATAAAATGATCAAGTGATGATCGCAATGACAATGTCTGAGGTGCACCGTCTACAAGCGCAACAATATTGTAGTGGAACGTAGACTCGAGCTGAGTATGTTTGTATAGGAAGTTTAAAATATTTTGTGGATATGCTCCATTTTTCAAATCAATTACAATTCGAATATCAGTTGTTGATTCATCTCGAATATCCTTGATCCCTTCAAGTTTTTTGTCTCGCACAAGATCAGCCACACTTTCGATAAGTGATGCTTTGTTCACTCGATACGGAATAGACGTAATCACAATCTTGGCTTGTCCTGCTTTCTCTTCAACAATCTCAGCCTCACCTCGCATAACAACTCCACCTTTTCCATGAGTCTCTGCTATCTCAATCGCTTTTTTATCAAAAATAATCCCTCCTGTTGGAAAATCAGGTCCTTTTACAAACTCCAAGAGATCAGAAGTTGTTGCTTCTGGATTATCAATAAGATGGTTTGTGGCGTCAACAATCTCTCCCAAGTTATGAGGAGGAATGTTTGTTGCCATACCTACAGCAATACCTAGAGTTCCGTTCAGAAGCATGTTTGGAATAACTGTCGGAAGAACGGTCGGCTCTCGCTTTGTTCCATCATAGTTTGGGCGAAAATCTACTGTATTCTTTTCAATATCAGCTAGCATGAATGGAGCGATTTTTGCCATTCGTGACTCAGTATATCGGTGTGCAGCAGCTGGATACCCGTCAATGTTTCCGAAGTTACCCTGTCCCCAAATCAGAGGATATCTCATACTAAAGTCCTGCACCATATTTACCATAGTTTGATAAATAGCAGCATCACCGTGTGGGTGGTAGTTACCCATAGTTTCTCCGATCACTGTTGCACTTTTCTTAAACTTTGCTGTTGGGACAAGTCCCATCTTATGCATGGCGAAAAGAATTCTTCTCTGTACTGGCTTTAGACCATCTCGGATATCTGGAAGTGCACGCTCAGTAATAACTGACATGGCGTAGTCAATATATGACTCTTGCATCTCTTCTACAATTCCTCTTGGGATAACGTTTATGTGGGCTGGTACTACAATTTCAGGTTCTTCTGCTGGGTTGGATGCTTTGCTTTTTGCCATAATGGACGTAAGTATAACATATTTTGATGATGGTTAGACTTGAGTTTGTATAAATATGTGACATTATATAGTATTGAAATATTTGACATATTAAATATATTGTTGTAATCTTGCTTTGTGCATGGAAACAGTTTCCCTGCCACCAACAACGTATAGAACATTACAATGAAACGAAGATTGCCACCTAAACGCATGCTAAATAGTTTGAGGCGTGCCCAAAAGCAATTAAAAGAACAGACTAAGGAATTAGAATGGGAGCGAAAGTTTCAAATTCATCAACTTAATCTACTGCTGGATCATTTTGAACCTCACCATCCAGTAAATATACTCCTGAGGTACAAACTCCAAGAAAAAAAGCGGCCACGGCAGAAATATGATAAGAGCTCTCCTGCTTTCACAAAAGCGGTTGAACAACTATCAATATTACCATGCATTTGCCCGTCAATTGATATGCAGCATTATCAGCTTGAGTTGATTGAAAAAGCACTTAACTTTAAGCCTGCTAAAAGTAAGCTTCCAGAGATTTACTCTCAAATATTAGATAATCCATATTCAGTATTTGTAGATCTTATTTTTTCTGGAAAAGATTTAGTTACAACCCTATCTGATTTCCCTATCAAAAAAGATCCCCTACCCGAAAACGATTTTGGTGATGAGGAACCGATCAATTTGAAGCATGATCTTGCACTCAGCAATGCGATTTTTTTAACTCACTTCGATTTGGATTTATTTTGCGAACAAATAACGCAAGAAAAGTTCAGTTCCCGAATGAATTTGAAGGAATTTGCAGAGTTTGAACAGAAGTTTGTATACAGAAAAGAAACTTCTCTAGAGTTTGGCGTTGTGAACGCTTCAGCATATCGATTTGGTTTTAAGATCTATTTATTAGAGCAGATCCTGAAACAAACCAAGTCAATCCAGCAAATCCTACTCTCAAGATTTATGTACCACCCTCGATGGTCAGGAAGCTATCACCCTTGTTTCTTTTCTGACCGACCCACTATGATGTTTTACCCAAGTTAAAACTTTCATAGATTAAAAAATATAAACACCTTCTTAATTTTAAGACCATATCAAAGATATGTAATCTTATTCTTGTATGTACAAATATATACATAAGAAAAGGTGTTTTTTTGTATATGGCTATTAATAGCCTCTTATTGTCGATGGACTTGACATCAAATTTTCAAGAGCTTCTTGAGTAAGTGTATCTGATGCTGCAGGAAGTGTAATGATTTGATTTGGAAGTAAAGCGCCTTTGATTGTTACATTTGCAAATGTAGTATCAGTTACAGCTACTTTTTTATTTTTACTATTATACGTCGATGATGTGTTTTTGTCAGTAATTGAGAACGTAACTCTATATCCTGCCAGTTTCCCATCTTTTTCATCTAGCTGAATCACTGCATTTCGAAGCATAGAAAGTATTGCAGCCTTTTTCTTAGCTTTTTCTGCAGGTGTTGTATATGAACTAGTAGTAAATGCACCTGATTTTTCTAATTTTGCATAGAGAACTGCTGGATTTGGCTTAATCGTATATGTTGTCACATTACCATTTTTCAGTGACTTTGCCGTAAACCATGTAGTATTATTCCACACTGATTTATATTTTGCTCGAGCACTATCTTTTTCAGGTGAAGATTTTGTTTGATTGAAAAATTCTCCAGAACTTACCTTAATCCATTTACCTGATATTTTATCTAGTGCATCAGTACCTAAAAACATTTTTGCAATTACAGAATACTCGGGGTACATTAAAAAATATACAGTTGCCTTGTTTGTGGAATCTTCTTGACTAATCACTTGTAACGGTAGAGATATGGCTTGTGGTAATTGAGGTGCTTTTAAAGAAATATTTCCTTTTACCTGGCTTAATTTTGTTGCAACGTTACTTATAGCAACAAAATTTGCAGATCCTGACATGTTTTCTGTCTTAGTTTTTTCACCTACTTGTGTTGTTGTGGTTTTTGCATTTACCCCAATATCAAATGAAACTGCAGAGTCTACAGTTTCATTAATAAGAGTCTGAGATAAAAGAGTTACAACTTTATTTTCAACAACTCCAGCGTGTATATGTGGTGCTACGATTGCAACAACTGCAAAAGCTAACACTTGTATTGTTTTTTTCATATCATAAGTATACGTTATAATTCTTGAAAACGTCACTGTTGACAATTATACGTGCAATTTACATACCCCACTTAATGTGTCAGTATAAACAACATGAAAACGGTTCTAGCCATAGAAACAAGCTGTGATGAAACGGGAGTAGCATTTGTACAGTATTCTGATACGAACAAGTACATTTCCCTTGCAAACGCCTTACATAGTCAGATTGATGCCCACGCTCCATATGGTGGAGTATTCCCTATGCTTGCGAAACGTGAACATGGTCATAACCTCATGCATCTTTTGGGAAATGTGGTGACTGAGACCATAGCAAAGAAAAATGTTGCATATTCTAAAATTTCTTTGAGTGTTGAAAAAATTCAAGAAGCTATCAAACATTTAGATAGAGAAACCGAACTACAAGAAATTTGTAAAAAGGAATTAGAAAATGAGAATAGTATTTTATACTCTAAACCACACATCGATGCACTTGTTGTAACTGCAGGGCCTGGACTTGAACCTGCGCTCTGGGTTGGAATTTCATTTACAAAATTTTTATCAATCCTTTGGGATTTATCAATCCTACCAGTGAATCATATGGAGGGTCATATAGCATCAGTGCTTCTTGCAGAAAAATCAGACATCGTATTCCCTGCTCTTGCACTTCTTATATCTGGAGGTCACACAGAGGTTGTGGCAATAGAAAATTGGGGAACATACGAAGTGATCGGAAAAACTCGAGACGATGCGGTTGGAGAAGCATATGATAAAGCTGCACGGATTTTAAATCTTCCATATCCTGGTGGCCCTGCAATCAGTTGGCATGCGAAAGTAATTCGAGATGTATACACAAAAGAAAAGGCTACGAAACTGTGTGAGAAATACAATATTAAACTCCCTCGCCCAATGATCCATAGCCAGAATCTCGATTTTTCATTTTCAGGATTAAAAACCGCAGTCTTGTACTTAGTAAGAGATATTAAAAAAGTTCAGGAAATATCAGAAGAAATTTTAAATCTCATTTGCTACGAATTTGAAGAATCTGTGGTGGAAGTCTTGGCTCGAAAATTAAATTTTGCATACACATTAAAACCAGAAACAAAAACTCTTATCGTGGCTGGAGGTGTTATTGCCAATACATATATCCGAGAAACTATTGATTCATGGTGTGTATCAAACGATGTATTCTGCTTTAAACCCGAGTTTGATCTAGCAACAGATAATGCAATCATGATCGGATTAGCAGGTATTCAAGGATTACTACAACAAAAAAGCTTCGTTACAGATTTGGATTCACTCGTCGCACGTGGAGGATGGCGAATAGATGAGGTATACTAGCTGATATATGAATGCACACGAGATCCTTCTGCATATACTTTCTTCTTCCCCACAAACAATAACTGTTTTTGTATATGCACTACTTGGTGGATTTGTACCTGCACTTTTTTGGCTTTGGTTTTGGATGCATGAAAAACACGAACATAAAGAACCACGAGTGGTAATTGTAAAAGTATTTCTTCTGGGGATGCTTGCTGTATTTATTTCATACCTTCTACAAAAGAGTATTGCAGTCTTTCTTATTGGAAAAGCCACGTCAATTGGTGTAACTGATTTTGAGCACCAACTCGGAAACAATCATCTTCTGACACTTATTTTTGTAATCATAGAAGAAGTCACAAAATTTGGCGCAGCATATGTGATTGCATTTAAAACAAAAATATTTGATGAACCGATTGATGGGTTTATTTATCTTATGACTGCAGCTGTTGGATTTGCTGCAATGGAAAACACACTATATCTTATACAACCCCTTCTTGCTGGTGCAACACTTGAATCTATTATTACAGGATATATGCGATTTATTGGTTCAAGTGTGCTCCATGTTGCATCTTCAGGAGCACTTTCTGTCTGCATCGGACTCTCGTTTTGTAAATCATTTTGGAAAAAAGAAGCGTATATTTGGTTTGGAATAGTATTAGCCTGTCTTATTCATTGGGCATTTAATGTGTATCTGACGATCGACAATGGCTCATCAGCATTCCTTGTATTCTCTTCTGTATGGGTTGTAGCAATCATACTTATACTTGCGCTCGAACGAGTTAAGCAGAATAAATGTTTCTGATTTATTATATAAATATAAAACACCAGTGAGATTAAACTCTGCTGGTGTTTTATACGTATACATTCAACCTATATTAAAGGTGGAATAATATCTGTGTCATGAATTATCACTCTGTCTTTTTCTGCTTTTACTGCTGCAAGTTCTTTTTTCAATGCTTTAAATCTCAAGTGATTCCGAATCATTTCTGGAATACTGAGCATCCCACAGATGATAACACCCATGAGAACAGCTAACAGAAGAATTAAAGCAAGAGAACCTTCCATTTGCCAAACAAAGAAAGTGACAGTGATTGGCACAACATTTTGCAATGCGAACACTACACTAAGTGCGCCGAGGATAAGACCGACAACAAGAAAGATGATCATATATGTAAGGGATTATTGGATAGGGTTTCGACCCTGGATAACTCTGATAAGAAACATAACAATTGCTACAACCAATAGGATGTGGATGAAGTTACCGATTGTGTACACTCCAACTACACCTAGTAGCCATAGGATTAATAATATTGTTGCGATTGTTGTAAGCATAATATTTTTTATATGATTATGTTAATAAGTTGCACCATTGTTATTATACTACACATTCACGTTCAATCATATATACTTACAGCATGTTAAAAAAACTATTCTTAAACCTCAGTATCGAATTTGGGCCAATTATCGTATTCCTGATCACCTCAGAATTACTGAGTTTTATGACAGCGGTTCTTATTTTTGTAGTACTCACATCTCTCTCGCTTATTATTGCCTTTTTAGAACGAAGAGAGCTTGCATGGTTCCCACTCATTGTTGGAGTGAGTGTTATTGGATTTGGATTACTTACCATTATTCTTAATAATCCATTTTTTATAATCATTAAAGATACGTTATACAATGGAATATTTGCAGCAGTTTTATTTATAGGACTCGCCTTTCAAAAATCACTTTTACAACCTCTTTTTCGGGGACTATTTGCAATGACAGATGCTGGCTGGAGAATGCTCACATATAGATGGGCAATTTTGTTCACCATATTAACAGTTGCAAATGAAATAGCACGAATTAATTTAACCGCAGAAGACTGGGTTGTCTACAAAGGTATCGCCACCCTTGTCACAATTATATTTTCACTCTATCAATTTAGACTTTCAAGGAAAGAACGGCTTCCAGAATCATCACCTTGGGGTATGAGAATTATTGAGAAAAAAGCGTAAGCTTATCTCGGCGAGATAACTTTTTTATTTCCCATTCTCTTTTGAGTGCCTGGCTTTTTGTTTCAAATTCTTCTTGATATATAAGTTCTACTGGGCGCCTCGCTTTTGTATATTTTGCACCAGTAGCACCTGAGTTATGTGTAACCACTCTTTTCTCAATATCATTTGTCGAACCGGTATACAACGTTCCATCATTACACTTCAGAATATACACAAAATACATATTAACTGTTTCGCTTAGCAGCAGAGATAAGTGAGATAGCGTGTTCGTAACTACCTGCAGGAGTTACATGATGACCATTTACAAACATAATCTCATCAGCCTCTTTAATGGTGTTTAATCGATGTGCAATGATTACTTTCGTTGTGTCTTTAGGCAAAATCTCAAGCGTCTTATTAAGCATTGCTTCAGTTACCGTATCAATGTTTGCAGTTGCCTCATCAAGAATCAATAGTTTAGGAGATCGGAGAATTGCCCGCATAAATGAAATCAATTGTTTCTGTCCAATACTTAATCCTGCACCGTTTTGGCTTACCAATGTTGTTAATCCACTTTCAAATCGAGTAATAACATCCTTAAATCCTTTTTCCTCAAGAACTTTTTCCAAATTCTCAACATCATTTCCATATGTGATATTTTCAGCAACCGTACCGTTGAAGAGAATAGGATCCTGAAGTATCACACTAATTTCTTTTGCTCTTTCTTCTTGTGTATACATGTAAATATTTTTACCGTTCAGATAAATATTTCCAGAAGTTGGATCATACAAATGAGTCATCAAACTTGCAAGCGTTGACTTTCCTCCTCCTGTCGGACCAATAAGTGCGTATGTTTTTCCTTTTTCAAATTGCAGATTCGCGTTTTCAATCACGGATTCACCCCCTTCATATGCAAATGATACATCTTGAAGTTCCAATCTTAAATCTTTGTGTTGTGAATATTCATCCACTTTCTCTGGTAACGACTCAGGAGATTTTAAATTGTTTTTTAACTGGAAAATTTCTTGCACTCGGGTCCATGCAGCAGTAGCAAGTTGTACTGTACCGAATATAGCAGCAAGATACCGCATAGGGTCATAAAACTTTTGTGTATATGCAACAAAGGCAATAAGTACACCTATGGTTACTTCACCAATAGATATCAAATGAAATCCATATGCCAGAACTGCAATAAGTGCAGCTGCCCCACCGAAATCATAGATCGGCTCGAATACTCTGTTTCCTACGCCTGATGAAAGTGCGCTTTTAAAAGTCCCTTCGTTCGCAGTTGATAAACTTTTTTGTAAATAATCTCTCTTACCGTATGCTGCAACAACTCGGAAGTTTGTTAGGTTTTCTTGCAGAGTTGCAGAAAAATTTCCTACTGCTTCAAGACTCTTTTTGTTTTCTCTTCGAATCCATGGAGTGAGTAACCATGTAATTACATACAGAAGTGCGATTGATGACATCATTACAAGCGTCATTTTTACATTCATTGAAAATGTAAAACAAAGAATTCCAACTAGTGTGAATAGGATACCAATAAACTGACTCACACTTTGTGAAAGAAATTGATTGATTTTATCTGTATCATTGTTAATTCGAGACATCAAATCTCCAGCTTTGTTTTGATTGAAAAACGCAATTGGAAGTGATTGCAGTTTTTTAAACAGAGCATCTCGAAGTTTATATAATGCACCTTGAGAAATTTGACCTATAAGAATTTCTCGCACGTAACCAGTGATTAAAGTAAATACAAATGCAATCATTAATATATATACAATAGTAAGAAGTCCTGCTTCATTACCAACAGAAATATATGTATCAACTGCTTTTCCGATCAGATATGGGGCCAACATGTTTACAATTGAGTTCAGGAAAATGCAGATAGAAGCGAAAATCATTTTCACCTTGTCCTCCTTAAGATACACATAAAAATCCTTTAGTGAGGCACTCGTATTTTTTCCTTTTTCTAATACATATGTAAGTGAAGTCATATAATTTATTTTGTTAATGTTTCAGTAGACATTTGAGATTCAAAAATTTGCTTATATTCAAATGAATCGTTGAGCAACGAATCATGAGTTCCAATCCCAACAACCTCACCTTCCATAAGAACAATTATTTGCTCGTAGTTTTTAATTGGTTCAATTTTTTGCGTAATAGAAACAAGTGTCGCATCAGGATAGTTTGTTGCTACATTTGCAAGAATAGACTTCTCAGTACTTTGATCCACTCGAGCAGTAAAGTCATCAAGAAGCAGAATTTGAGGATTTACAGCCAGAGCTCGGGCAAGCATAAGACGTTGTTTCTGTCCTCCAGACAAACTTGTTCCACGCTCACTTACGAGAGTATCTAACCCTTTAGGAAGTTCTTTAATAAGCAATGATAACTCTGCAGTATCTAGGGCTTTTTGAAGTGATTCATCGTTGTGGATTTGTTCATTTGTAAATGCCACATTCTCGCGCACCGTTGTGTTAAATAAAATACTATCTTGAAAGACCAATCCAACATGAGTTAAGAAACTACTTATTTTGTATTCACTCATCGGTCGCCCATCAATCCAAACTTCTCCACTCGTTGGTTGCACTAATCCTGACATCAGATAAAAGAGCTGTGACTTTCCTGCTGCTGTTGGACCTACGATTGCATTTTTTGTTTGAGCTTTAATTTTAAATGAAATATTTTTCAGCACAGTTTTTTCTTCCCCAAGTGCAGTTTTATACACGAGTGATACATTTTTAAATTCAATATCTCCTTTAATAGGACCGTCATATGTTCCCGATTCTTCTCTTACATTTGCATTCACAACTTCACTAATTCTTTTAAGTGAAATTACACCTCGAGAAATCGCAGTTCCTACAAATGACAATACAAAAAGTGGCCAAATAAACATTGCAGAATACGACAAGAATGCACTAAAATCTCCGATAGTCATCGTCTGACTAATCACCTGTCGACCCCCAAACCAAATAATAATAAGCGTAGCGACATTTGCCAGAAACGTAACAGCAGGTATGAGAGCTGCAAATCCTTTTACAATTCCCATACCAATTCGTTTTGAATCTGTGATTACTGCTGTAAATTTTTTGATCTCACTTTTACCTGCATTCAATACTCTGATGAGTCCAGACCCTGTAACTGTTTCGTTAATATGCGCATATATACTTTCCATGTTTTCCTGCGCCTCTTGAAAAAGCTTTGCAACCGTTCCAAAAATTAAAAAGAAGCTTAATCCAAGAAATGGAATCACCGCGAGCGTATACAAACCCAGCCGAAAGTTTGTAGTCAACAAAAAATATGCACTACCTAAAAGTGTCAGAACGGCACCGAACAGTGTTACGAATCCTTGAGAGATTACCATCTTCACCGCATCAACATCTGCAGTAAACACAGTCTGAAGATTTCCAGGAGTAGATTCATCAACATACTGGAAAGATTGTTTAGATATTTTGTTGATAAGAGTGTTTCGGAGATCTAGGGCAATTTTTTCAGATAAATATGTAGATACATACATCTGGATTGCAGCAACAATGAGTGTCGCACATGCAATAATTACAAGAATAGTAAGTGTTGGTGTCCATGTTGAAAACATTCCATCGTCTATTGCTTCCGCAGCAAACTTAGGAACTGATAAGGCAAGCACATTTGCAACAAACCCGAGTAGAATGATTGAAATAGTCCACCCCTTATAGGTTTTTACCAAATCTTTGAAGTTCATAAATCGATTGTACCATAAATACCAAAACCCCACCCTGGGTGTTCCAGAGTGAGGTTTTAAAGAATTTATAAGACTTTAAAATTACTGTCGTCGAGTAAATGACATTGTTGATGTACCATTTGCTACAACAAGATCAAGTTCGTTCAAACTTTCAAATGTATAGTTTGTAACTTGAGAAAGCTGTTTAACATACTCTGCTTCAAGTGTTGCTCCCTGACATGCCATAAGTGTAGATGTAAGAGAAACGATATTCATCCTATCGTTATTTACTGCATATCTTCCTGCAACAGAGTTACAGTCAGTTGAACTTGTTACTGCTCCATCTGTTCCAAACGTAATCACAAATTTTGATTTTGCTGGAATCATGTTTGTTGCCTTATTCATAAAAATTGTATCTGTCCAAATCCAACTTGTACCAGCAAGAGGGTTTTGTTTTGGTGTAACTGTAATAATTTGTCCTGGTTTTGCTGTAACACCACCCTTTGAATTATTTGTTCCATTAGTTGTTGAAGTACTTACTGTTGTTGTAGCTGTTCCATCAGTATTTGTCACACCATCAGATTTTGTACCTACATACACCACTAGACCAATTAAAACTATTAATATAACCGCAATAGCTATTTTGTTTGTGTTTGTTGTTTGCATGTATACAGTATACCCCTAATTGTTTGAAAAAAGTAGTATATGTGCGTATAATGAAAAATATGGAAAACACATCAAATTCAAACACAAAATCAATTATTGGCTTCCTTATCTTTCTTGGACTTGCAGCAGGAGCTGTTGCATTAGCACTGAACGGTAAAAAAGACGAGTTACCACCTGTAACCCAAGACGAGAATTCAACTGGAGCTGCAACAACCACTATTACTACTACAACCACTACAGGAACTTCAACAGCGGTTACCGCATTTAAAAATGGTACATATTCTGCAACAGGAACATATACGTCTCCAGCAGGAAAAGAGCAAGTAAACGTTTCTGTTGTGATTGAAAATGATATTGTAACAGATGCTACATTTAAAGGACTTGCTGAAAACGCAATCTCAATCAAAATGCAGGAGCAATTTGCAGCAGGATACAGAACTCAAGTTATTGGAAAAAATATTTCATCTCTTACACTTACAAAAGTATCTGGTTCATCACTTACTCCAATTGGATTCAACGATGCACTAGGAAAAATTAAAGACGACGCACAGCGAATATAGTTCATATGCCAAGCCAAACATTCAAAGCGATTGGCACAACTTGGCAGATAGACATTAAAGATACTGAGAGTACACCTGATACTTCCAGTATTTTTTCTGCAATACGTGGGCGAATCGAACTGTTTGAATCTCAATACTCACGATTTAGAAAAGATTCGCTCGTAACACAAATTTCAGATGAGGCTGGTATCTATCAATTTCCCCCAGACGGAAAAATACTTTTTGGCATGTACAGAAAACTGTATGATCTTTCAGATGGAAAAGTTACACCGCTTATCGGTCAGACACTTGTAGATACTGGATATGATCCAGAGTATTCCCTCACTCCGAAAGAAATTATTCAACCAACTCTGTTGTGGGATAATGTTATGAAATATGATGACGAAACAAATACACTCACAACATTTGTTCCGATTCAACTTGATTTTGGGGCACTCGGAAAAGGATATATTGTAGATGTTGTAAGTGAAATGATAATGGCTGCTGGTATTCAAGATTTTACAGTGGATGCTGGAGGAGATATGCATCACCGAGGCGAAGCAATTCGCGTAGGATTAGAACACCCGGAAAATCCAGAACAGGCCATAGGGATTGCAGAAATTTTAAATTGTAGTATTTGTGGTTCTTCAGGTAATCGACGAGCATGGAATAAGTATCATCACATTATCAATCCAGAAACTCAAGAATCTCCAAGAGATATTATTGCGATCTGGGTTGTTGCAGATTCAACCATGCTCGCTGACGGATTAACAACCGCCCTCTTTTTTACTGATCCGGAAAAACTAAAAGGTTCAGTGTCTTTTGAGTATATTCTTGTTCGAGCTGATGGATCCGCTTTTATTTCTCCAAATTTTCCTGGAAGTTTGTTTTAGCAGTATGGTAGAATGTAGATATGAATAAATTTGCATATCTCGCACCAACAATACTTAGAATCGGAATATCACTTGTATTCCTCTGGTTTGGATATAGTCAGGTTTCAGATCAGGTACAGTGGGTATTGTATGTACCTGAAAGTATCGTGAATCTAAGTAAGATAAATGCAGAGACGCTTGTGCTTTTAAATGGTATCTTTGAAATCGTCTTTGGTACTGCACTACTACTTGGATTTTGGACACGGACGGCAGCACTACTGCTTGCACTTCATATGTTCGAGATTGTATATATTGTAGGATTTGATGCCACCGGCGTGCGAGACTTTGGAATAGCAGTTGCAGCTGTTGCTGTTTTCCTTCACGGAAAAGATGGATTTACTCTTGATGCTTTGATTGCTCAAAAAGATTCTGACGGTCAAGTTTCAGCTTAACCTTTTCTTCCTTTTTGTTTTCTTTGTCTTCGTCTGTATCCTTGTTTTTGAATGATTTTAATTCGTCTTGAATTTTTCCTTCAAGAATCTTTACCTCATTGTTTTGCTGATTTTTCTTCAGCTTCACATCAACTGTTTCTGATAGGTTTACATTTTTAGAGTTATTTTTTTGTTTACGAATTGTATCAACATTTTTCTTCACCTCTTTCTCAACCTGTATTCTTTTTTCAGAATCAAATTTTCCTTTCTCAACAAGTGTATTTACTTCATCAAGTCTTTTTTCTATTTTCTTTTCTTCCCATTTTGCCGTAGCTTTTGGAGTAATCTTCAAAACTCCCTGTACTTTTTCATTTACATGAATCTTAATCGGATACAGTAAATCTCCTGGCAACGACTGTGCTGCAGCATATGAAATATTTCCACCAATAATAACCACCACAGCAGCAAGCGCCAAAGCATAGGTGTGTTTATATGCAAACGTAAACCACGTTGATCTCAACGCTTCTTTGATTGGACTGTTTACAGTATGTTGCGTCAAACGAGCCAACATACTCTCTTTTTCATGTGTAGAAAGAGAAAGTTTTTTAATATCATGTATTCCTTTTTTAAATGGGTTATTGTAATCCATATATTTTTTTTAATTCTTGTATCCCTCTATTAATTCGTACCGAGACAACATTGACTGAGAGTCCGACAACTTCTGCAATTTCTTTTGGCGATAGATCTTCTACATATCGCAGATAGACGACGCGTTGATATGTTGGTTCAAGTTTTGAAATGTACTGAAGCGCTTTTTTTCCATCACTTTCAATTTCCATCATTTCGTGAGATCCATCAGCAAGATTGAGATATGCTTCCGTCTGTTCGAAATCAAGGAGTTCATCCAAGGATACAGCCTTCTTCTTTCTATACCAATCTATAATAAGGTTTGAGGCTATTTTATAGAGTAAGGCTCTGGCATTCTTAATCTCTGTAGAATCCTTCACAAAGGCATCCCAGAGCTTCAAAAACGTCTCCTGAACTAGGTCAACAGCCTGTTCCCTGTCAGACACCCTGAAGTAGCAGTAGCGAAAGAGCGCATCTGAGTTTGCATTGTGAAGGTCTATGAATTTTTGGGTCATATGTTGTTGCTTCATATATAGAGACGTGTCAATATGCTCATTCTTACATAGCATGTAAGAGTTGTCACCCCCACCCGTCATAACCTATGTAGGGCAAAGATATGTGCAATTATTTATCAACTAAATACCTACATAAAATAAACATATGAAAATAATACGCAATACAAAAGTAAAAACTATAACAAGTCTAGCTTTCATGCTCGCACTCGTTCTGACTCCTGCGCTAGGCTTCGCGAAGGAACATGACAAAGACAAAAAAGAAAATAAGAAAAACAATACATGTGTCCATGCATTCGGACAGCTTATAAAAAATGGTTGGAAAGAAAACAAAGGAGAAATCTCTATTTCTGCCAACTGTAAGCTTCCATACGGAATCTTTAAAAAGTTAAACTATATTCCACACGCATCATCAACTGTTGATACAGTTGCTCCAGTAATTAACTCATTTAATGTAAATCCACAAAGTGTACGAGCTGACACAAACTGGACTACAAATGAAAAAACTCGAGGTGTTGTATTTTACGGAACAACTACACCAGTACTTGTAAAAGCAACTACAACCTCAACAGGAGGAATGCTTAACAGTGTATACAGTACAAACGGAAGTATGAGTATGGTAGATGAAGTAGGAGTACGAACTAACGGTTCAGTAGTACTACGAAATCTAATTCCAAACACAACATACTACGTAGTACTTGCTGTTCGAGATAGTTCTGGAAATGTAACTCTATCTGGAGTTAACTCATTCACAACATCTACTTCAAGTGATACAACTGCTCCAGTGATTAGTAACATCATGACTGCAATCACTTCAAACCTATTGAAGATCTCATGGAAAACAAATGAGCCTGCAACATCAAAACTATTCTATGGAACAAGTTCACTCAATGTAAATACGTCTCCAAACATGAGTTCATCAACACTACAGACAAATCATTCATTTGATTTACCTCTATTAGCTTCAACAACTCCAAGATTTCTTATCTTACAATCAACTGATGTAAGTGGAAATGTTCAGACTTCTGCAGAATACGTTATCTACTCTCCATTTTAATTAATGTTGAGATAGATACTAAAAAACCCGAGTTGCACCCTCGGGTTTTTTGGTTGAGTTATAGTTGACTTTTGTGTTGTTTATGATATAATGTACAAGGATCACAAACAATTTGTATACAACATTCAATCATGAAGAAAATGGATATTTACTGTTTACTATTTGCTTTGGGAATTATTATTTCTGGACTCTTTGCCTTCAGGGCAGGAGCAGCAACCGCCAAAAGGAACCAGGAAGTCACCGTGCTTGTTTCCGAAAACGGCAGCACACGAATGGAGATCAGCCATGAGTGCAAGCAAAAAGCTCGGAAATGGTGTGAGTATCAAATCTCACAAAATAACCCTGAAAGCGAAAATTTCAAGTCCGCCATTCAGAGCATTGCTGAGAACAACATTTGCTGGAATATCGATTCTCCTTACGGACTCCACTACAGCAATGTCGTTGTTTTCGCACGAGCTTGGGATAAAAAATAGGTTCCACTGCCCTCACAAGAAAAGCCCTCACGGACTTTACATCTTGTGAGGGCTTTTCTTTTACTCCGTGGTCACTCCATCAAAATCTTCCTCGTTGTCCATCGCCTCTTGCTTCGTCGCTCGGACAATTCCATCTTTATGATGCGATGGTGTATATATCGTATATAATTTTAAATCCTCATCAGATGATGTGTTAATCACATTATGTTCAGTTCCTGCTGGAACAATAACAGTATCTCCATCTTTTACAAGATACTCTGTCTCACCTACAATCACCTTTCCTTCTCCTTTATCAAATCGGAAAAATTGATCATTGTCAGGATGAACTTCAGAACCAATATCTTCGTTTGGTTTTAAAGACATTAACACTAACTGCATATGTTTCGCAGTGTAGAGTACTTTTCTAAAATTACTATTTTCAATAGTGTCTTTTTCTATGTTTGTGTGGAATCCTTTTTTCATAGGTTTAGTATAGCATTATAACCCCTTTCTAATCTCATCAAACCATAACCCATACCCTTCACCTGATAAATGCAGTAAATCATTCGCATAATATTTACTTGGATCAACTTCTATAATCTTTGGAATATCTGATCCAATTACATCAACATAAAATGCGTTATGCTTTTCTGCAGTCTTTATATATATTTCTCGAACCTTATTAGATCTACTCGTAAGAATTGGTTGAACATAAGATGGGAAAAATTCTGAGTCACCCACATTTCCTGAATGCATAAAAATAAGCTTCTTGGTTTGCTTACTTAGTTTGTCAACAAGCGTGTCAATACGAGCTTCTATATCTTTCATATTCGTAAGTCGAATAATATCATTCGCTCCAATTTGAATAAGAATAATAGAATACTTTTCATTCGGATCAATACTACTTACTTTCTCCAATAACCCTTCGAGCTTTAGTCCATTTTCAACAATAGTCTTTACATCCGCTTGTGGAAATAATTCTCCCAGCCTCCCTGCAGTTGTTTCAGAATTTTTTAGAGATCCCGTTCCATATGCTGTACTATCTCCCAGAACTAGAATTTTCATATCACTTTCTGGAAGTGATCGTTCATATGGTACTGCATTTTTTATGAGAACTTTTGTTTTCTTAACTAACAAGTACATTCGAATTATCCCGAATGATAAAGTGATCACAATAATAATTAAAAGAGTAATCAAAGAATATTTTATTTTAGGATTCATCGAATTAGTATATCATTTATCTCCCCATCACCGCCTTAATCAACCCATCAAAAAGCGGATGACTACCTACTGGTCTTGAACGAAACTCAGGATGTGCTTGAGTCGCAGTAAAATACGGATGTTTACTTGTAGGCAACTCAATCATCTCCATCAACTTTCCGTCCGGTGAAGTTCCAGAAAATACCAACCCCGCCTTCTCCAACTGTGGAACATATTCATTATTAACTTCATATCGATGCCTATGTCTTTCAATTACAGAATTTGATTTATATAATTTTTCACACAAACTTCCCTTCGCTAATTTACATGTATACGAACCAAGCCTCATACTTCCTCCCATAACGAACTGTGTTAAATTACTTTTCTGAGATTCCATAATATCTACAATTTTATGTGCTGCAGTTTTTTCAATCTCTGTTGTATGTGCTCCTTTTAATTTGCAAACTGTTCGTGCATATTCGATAACCGCAAGTTGCATTCCATAACAAATCCCAAGGAATGGAATTTTCTTCTCTCGAACATACTGAATTGCCGAAAGAATCCCTTCAACACCAGTCGTACCGAATCCTCCAGGAACAATTAATCCTCCACATCGTTTAAATACTTCAGATAATTTAACCGTTCCTTTCTCAATCTTCTTACTGTCAATCCACTCTATCTCAATCTGTGCTCCAGCGTGTGCTGCAGCAGTCTTAAGTGCCTCTATAACAGATAGATAGGAGTCAGACAACGTAAAGTCACCGCTATCAAAGTATTTTCCAATCATCGCAATACGAACAGTCTTAGTTCTTTTTGCATGTACTTTTTTCACAAATGAATTCCAGCCTTTCCATAGCTCTGCACCTTTTTCCCGAGCAGCTTTTCCTACCTTAGAAGCATCCATATACAAACTCTCAAGGAGAGCATCTGCAATTTTATCTTTTTCAAAGTTTATTGGCACATCATAAATACTTTTAATGTCTGGTGCAGAGATTACATTTTGCTGAGGAACGTTGCATGATACTGCAATTTTTTCTTTTCGTTTTTCGTCCAGTGGTACTTCACTTCGTGCAATCACAAAATCAGCATGCAAACCATATCCATTTAACTGTCGAATAGCATTTTGGGTTGGCTTTGATTTCATCTCACCTATTGTTCCTGGAATTGGAACATACGATACAACAATCACAATCACATCTTTTGGGTGTTGAATTTTCATGGTTCGTGCCGCTTCCATAAACATCACGTTTTGATAGTCACCAATAGTTCCCCCAATCTCAACAAGCGTAATATCACTATCGTGTTCGTTTGCTGTTTTTTCAAATCGAGAAATAATTTCATCTCGAACATGTGGAATTGCTTCTACACATTTTCCTCCGTATCCGAGCGCCCGTTCTCTATCGATCACCGACTTATATACCATTCCACTTGTCATATAGTTCAACTGACTAATATCTTCATTTAAAAAACGTTCATAGTTTCCCATATCCTGATCAGTCTCAAGTCCGTTCTGCATAACAAAAACCTCACCGTGTTCTGTGGGATTCATAGTTCCCGCATCGACGTTGAGGTATGGGTCAGCTTTTATTAAATTTATTTTATAACCTTTAGACTTTAAAATGAGACCAATAGAACTTGTAGCGATTCCTTTTCCAACTCCCGACATTACCCCACCGATGACAAAAATATATTTTCTACTCTTAGTACTCAGTACCTTGTTTTTTGTTTTGTGGGGTTGCATGGATATATTGTATCGTTTGCTATTTATAGAAAATAGTTGACATACGGATTGCAGGGTCATATACTGACGGATGGAGCTTACGAGAACCTTGTTTCTTGCACGGTCGACTCTGACAGTCTCCATTTCCATATAGCCAATACGACTATGACATCCAATCGTCTGCGTCAACGCCATCGGGTAATTTTCTACCCGGATACACCCACAACCACGTCTACGACTACAAATAAGAGGGGAGGTGGTTTTGGGACCCCTGATCGCCTCAATCGATACTGCGCCCGATGAAGATTCATCACCGTAAACCTTGCACATTTTCCCAATAAACTAAAGTAAACGACAACCTTTACAGGCATGTACTCGAAATAGTTTACCCGCAGCCTTCTCACCAGGGCTGCGGGTTTTTTATTTTGCCATATTCATTATTAAATTTGACAAATATAGTAATTAATAGTATTATACAAATAGTCAATTCAACTCAACAATAGAAAGAACTTTGTATGGAATCAAAACTAATTAGTGGTCGCCCAGATTTGATTTACTGGTTACGTAATGGACTGGAAAAGGATATTCATATTCCTCGTGGGTACGATGCCACACAAGACATGCTTATTTTAGCCTTCTGTTTCCCCTGCGTTGCAACTGTTGCCGTCGGTATTGGACCACACAGCATGCACTTGTCCGAACTGTTCAAACAAGGCGGAAATGAACGAGAAGCAGTACAAGCTTTGACAAAAAGTTTTCTCAGAGGATTTATTCCTCAACAGAACGGAGAGCCTTTCGAGCTTGGTAAAAAAGAAAAAAGAAAATATTCCTGGTTCAAAGCCGAAGCCAACTTTGAATCCAAAGATGAGTTTGCCCACAGAAAAGCATCTTCCGAACATAAGGAAGCAGGGATCATGCAGATAGCTCGACTGAGAAATCAGATTGCAGCAACACTTCCTGAGTTCGTAGTAACACAAGTAAAAGTAATTATTGTCGAACCACCTGCTCCTCAACCTGCCATTGGTAATCTTGCCGGACTCTTTGATAAAGTGTTGTCAGGCAAATGACAAAATCAAACTTCCCTCACCTGTTCAATCCAGGTGAGGTGTTTTTTATTTTACAACCCCTTCTCAGCCTCCAAAAATCCTTCAATATCACCCTCAAGAACATCATCCACCGAACTTGTCTCATATTCTGTTCTATGATCTTTCACCATCTTGTATGGATGCAACACATACGATCTAATCTGTGATCCCCACTCAATTTGAATATGCGCAGTAGTCGACAATCCTTTTTCTTTTGCTTTCATATCATCATCTCTTTTTTTCAAAAGTTTTGCTTGGATAATATGAAGTGCCTTTTCTTTGTTTTGTGCTTGTGCTCGTTCAGTTGTAACATGAACAGAAATACCTGTTGGCTTATGAACAATACGCACTGCCGTTTCTCTTTTGTTTACGTTTTGTCCTCCAGGGCCTCCAGCTTTCTGAGTTGTGATATCTAATTCACTTTCATCCAACTTGAAATCGTCAAGCACCTTGTCAAGTTTTGGAACTACTTCAACAAGTGCAAAAGAAGTATGGCGTAATCCTTTTGAATTAAACGGAGATGTTCGCACAAGTCGATGAACACCTGATTCATTTTTTAATATTCCATATGATCCCCTGCCTTTTATTTCAAACATGATTTGTTTATATCCTCCAAGAGTATTAGGTTGATCATGAAGTATACTCATCCCCCATCCATTTTTCTGACAAAACTTTTGATACATTGAAAAAAGCATTCCTACAAAATCTTCTGCATCGTCACCTCCTGCACCAGATATAATACTCACGATTGCATCAACTTGAGAAAAATCTCCAGCAACAAGATCTGCTTTCAGTTGTTGCAATTCTTTCATGATCCCTTGAGCCTTTATGCTATCCACCCAAAAATCACTCTCAAGCATTGCAAGCTCTATTTCATCTATTCTTGATTGTATCTGAGCAGGGGTCATGTACGATATTAATGTAGCACAATTGTCTGACCTTGTTCAGGATGCATCGCATCAAGTCCCTGATAGTCTCTGAGGCGCTGTACTAAGAAGAGCGCTGATTTTGTCTCACCCATAGTTACAAAGATTTTTTTCACAGTATCAGCAGCAGTAGAAACAAACTCCTGAAGGTTATCAGAATCCTTGTGCCCTGAATACCCGTCAATTGTACGAATCTCAGCCCGAATATGTACATCATGATTATATATTCGTACGTTTTTTTCACCATCCCGAATCTGACGTCCTAAGGTTCCAAGCGCCTGAAATCCCATGAATAAGATAATCGTATTGTCATCATCAAGATAATTTAATTCGTGGTGCATAATTCTTCCTCCAGTAGACATACCTGAACCTGCCATAATAATCTTTGGATTTTTAGAAAACTTTATTGCCTTTGATTCTTCTGCACTCCCGATAATTTTAAGTGTTTTAAAATTTAAAATATCATCACCTTTCATTCTTCTGTCTGTTGCTTCTTTATTATAATCTTTTGTATATTTTTTATAAATAGGGAGCAGCTTACTTGCGAGTGGTGAATCGAGATATACAGGAATCTCTCGGACATGTCCATCTTCGAATAATTTATTTATTTCAAAAAGTACCTCTTGTGTTTTTTCGAGAGAAAATGATGGGATAAGCAACACTCCGTTTCGTTCGATAATATCTTCGATATTCATTTGCAATTTCTGCAGTCGCTCCGCTTTATCTTCATGATTTCTATCGCCGTACACACTTTCCATAACAACATAGTCAACTCCTTCTATTGATTCAGTATCTTTTAAAATCGGACATGGACTATTTCCAAGATCACCTGTAAACAAAAACTTACGCGTGATACCGTTTAAAGGTACACGAATCTCGAACATTGATGACCCGAGGACATGACCTGCATCTTTGAGATACACATTCACATCATCACCTAAACTAAACTCAGTATGGTATGGGATTGTTTTCCACAGTGTAAATGCAAGCTTTAAATCTTCTGCCTCATAGAGAGGATCAACATGATGTTCTTCTGCTTCTTGGGTAACTAATTTTAGTGCATCATCAAGCATAAACACACACAAGTCTCGGGTCTCAGGAGTACTATATATAACACCTCTGAAGCCATGTCGAACAAGTTTTGGAATGAGTCCAATATGATCCATATGTGCATGAGTTACAAGAAGTATTTCGATTTCTTTTGGATCAAATATAAATGGAGATGCATTATAAATCTTTGCTTTCTCACTTCCCTGTTCCATACCACAATCTACAAGTATCTTTTTTTGAGTACCTTGTTTTTTAATATTGAGCAGAAAATTTGCTCCTGTTACTGAGGACACTCCTCCACAAAATGTAATTTCGGCTGATTCTTGTGTCTCTGTATTTACAGATTTTTTTTGCGCGGATGGAAACATATGTAGCTAAGTATCCCACCAAGTGTATCCATAAGCAAATCTTTATATGTATCAAACCAGAAATTTCCACCAAAGAGAACAGACACGTCATAATACGTTTCTACTGCTTCCCATGAAGCACCAACAAACAATGTAAGAAGTACAGTATATAAAAGCTGAGGACTATTTATATATTTTTCACCTGGAAATGCGATCCGTAGTAGTCCAATACTTGCCAAACCTACTCCAAATCCTCCAATGAAATGAAATGGTATATCAAGCCATTTGTATCCCCAATATAAAGCAAGTTGAACTGCAACATCGTTCAATATCAATAGCACAAATAAACATGCTGCTGCGCTAAAAAATGGTTTTTTCCATGAATATATCTCTGGTGTCATATAGGCTTTATCAGTACTTAATATAACATAAAGTAAGTATTGATAAAGCCTCCCAAGTAGTCGGACCTAGTGTTTAAGCTAGGTGGGTGTCGCGAGAAAGAAACCACGGTTTCTTTAACTACGGTAGACTCCCCGATAAGAAAGGTCTAAGCCGACTATTAGGAGACCCTTATATTTTACCATACCACCCATATTTCTCCACTACTCTGTTGGAGCAGGGGCAGCTTCTGGTGTCGAAGTTGGAGTAGGTTCAGGTGTTGATGCTGGTGCTGGTTCGGGCTCAAACGCAGGCTCCTGAACAGTTTCAGATGGAGGAGGGAGCTGTTCAGTCTCTTGCACCGTTGGTGAGGAACTATCAGGATCTTCGTTAGCAGTATTTGTTGCTGCCCCACCACTCACTGAATCTGAAGTTGACGTAGAGGTAGGGGCTACATTTTCAGGCTGGTTCGTTGTTGGTGATACCACCACACCCTTTCCTTCCATGATTGATTGCAACTCATCTCCATTTACACAATACTCAGAACCATCTGATTTCTTCAGACACATTTTTTCAGTGTGGATTTTCTTTGTAAATACCTCCTCAAAATATCCTCGCATTGCCACAACTCGAAGCGCCACAAATTCCGAAACTATTTCCATATTTTTCTTCACCTTATCCGTAATAATTTCCAGTACATTTTTTTGATCTTCAGATTGAATTCTGCCCATTAATTCAAGTCCGTCTACAAGATATCCATTATCTAGGAACTGTGTAAGTTTTTCTGGAGTTGAAGAAACATCTCCTGCAAGTGATTCATCTGAGGATGTTGACGCATCATCTTGCCACACTCGCATATAATCAATATCAATATTTCTTGCTGTCGCAGTGTTTTCTGTATGAATATTATACAGTGCGATTCCAAGAGCTGCAGAAGGGTTTGCCCCTGTCACAGTTCCACAATCCACCATATTAACTCCGTCAGTTGTAATATCGTTATCAATCAAAAATCGTACGGTTGAAGTACTTTCTACCTGAATTCTTCCTATTGCAAACTGTGTAGTACTGATAGCACCTGGACAAGTTACTGTACCTACGTTTGCACCTCCACTTCGCACAACCCCTTGCCATCCTCCTGCTGCGTTGTTATTCCAGAAATATATACCGTTTGCTGGAGCCGTGTCGTTCGCAGTTGGAGCAGTAGCCTGGTCCATAAGCCCCCAAAAAGTATCGTTTGTTGTGTTGTTAATATTTGTTCTCACTTTCATCTGTACAACAGGTAAGTTTGCTTTAGAGAACATTAAACTAAGGTTGTTCTGAGCATTTCCAAAACCAATCAATCCACCAACACCCGTTGTGGTACTTGCCACAAGTCTTCCGTATCCACCAATGAAGTCTGTAGCTGAATATGTTGACGTAACAGATGTTGTATCAAAATACATACCTCCGTTATCTCCAATCGCTGCACTGTCAGCACTGATAAGCGCAGTATCTACGTTAAACTCTTCTGCAAAAAATGAGTTGTTACCCATAAATGCTCCTGATTCAACAAGCCCTCCGAAGTTTTGAGCAATAAGTTTTACACTGAAAAGTTTCGTTCCTAATGGTCCATGAACTGAGATTGCATCACCAGTTGTTGTTGCGCTCGCCAATGATAGTGAAGCAGGAACAGTTGTGGTTCCAATTCCAATATTTCCAAAACTATCAATCCGCATTCTCTCTACTGGAGAAGTTCCACCAGTTGTATAGAAGTTAACAGTATTTCCGGTTCCTAATGCTCCAATGTTGAGTGTATCACTTACAGAATACAGGTACGCCTGGTTAGCACCTGTAAATGGTGCAGCTCCTCCTCCACTACCGTTGATTCCCATATCAATGTAATGAATGGTATCATCTCCGTTATTTGCTGTTGCCACCCAATCAGATGAGGCATTTACTCCTGAACTTAAGTTTTGAATATTACCTTCGAAGAAACCATTATTGTTACCGATAACCGACAAACCACTATCAACAGAAGCATCTGCAACAATTGTAAGTATAGTTCCTGGAGTTGAAGTTCCAATACCTACAAGACCTCCAGAAACAGGAGTGGCAGTTGGTGTTGTTGTTGCTCGTATTCCCAGTCCATAAATCAAGCCCCCTAAGTTTAATTGCTCTGTTGCACTGTTTTTTGTACCTTGACCGATAGCGATTGAGTTTGAGAAACCTCCAGTTGATGTGTAATCTCCAATAAGGATTGAAGACTTCCAGTTGGTTGAGTTATTTACCGTATCATTGTATCCTGAGTTTTGCCCTAGGAATATTGCATTATTAGCATTAGCAGCCTGATATCCCGCTTGTGGACCCATAAATGTTGAGTTCTGGGCAGTAGTTGCTCCATATCCCGAATTGAATCCGAAGAAATTTGAGTACGAAGCATTCGTTGCATTTTGACCTGCATATTGTCCGAAGAAGTTAGAGAATATTGCATTGGTTGCACCAGATCCTGTTGAAAATCCAAAGAAGTTAGAAGATACTGCGTTAGTTGCGTTTTGTCCTGCTCCAGATCCAAAGAAGTTTGATGCACTTGCACCTACTGCAGCACTACCTGCACTTACCCCAAAGAAGTTTGAGTTTGAAACTTGTGAAGCTCCTGACCCTGCACTAGCTCCAAAGAAGTTTGAGTTTGATGTGTTTGTTGCGTTTTGTCCGGCTCCATATCCAAAGAAGTTTGAGAATATGGCATCAGATGCACCAGATCCTGCAAGATATCCAATAGCAGTTACCATGTTTGCATTTGTTGCATTATTTCCTGCTTGATATCCTACGAAGAATGAGTTTGAGGCATTCGTTGCATTTTGACCTGCATATGCACCAAGTGCATTCACGTTTGAAGCGTTTGTTGCTCCATTTCCTGCATAGTACCCAATATAGTTTGATAAGTTTGCATTCGTTGCGTTTTGTCCTGCATTATATCCTATGAAGTTAGTTGTTGATGCGTTTGTTGCATTGTATCCCGCATTTCTACCGATAAAGTTAGAGTCATTTGCATTGGTTGCACCATATCCAGCATAATATCCAGTGAAGTTTGAGTAGGTTGCGTTTGTTGCAGTACTTCCTGCTTCATATCCCATAAAGTTTGATCTAAATGCATTTGTATTTGATCCTGCGTTCACACCAAAGAAGTTTGAATCATATGCACCTGCAGCTCCTCCTCCAGCTCCTAGTCCTAGGAAGTTAGAGTTACGTGCATTTGTTGCGTACTGTCCTGCACCATATCCGATGAAGTTTGAGTAGGCAGCATTCGTTGATTGGTAACCTGCATATGATCCAAAAATGTTTGATGATGATGCATTTGTCGCCTGCATTCCAGCAAGGAATCCGATGAAGTTTGATGACGATGCGTTTGTTGCATCGTTACCAGCATTGTATCCAATGAAGTTTGAGAGTGCAGCGTTGGTTGAATTATTTCCAGCGTTATAACCCACAAAGTTTGAGTTTGCTGCATTAGCTGCGCCGGCTCCAGCTAATCTTCCAAAGAAGTTTGAATTGAAAGCATTTGTAGCACTGTCTCCAGCGGCAGCACCAAAGAAGTTTGATGATGATGCATTTGTTGCATTGTTTCCTGCAGCGGCACCAAAGAAGTTTGAGTTGTCAGCATATGTCGCAAAACTTCCTGTATTTTCTCCGAAGAAGTTTGAGTATGCAGCTTCTGTTGCAGAGAATCCAGCTCCAGCTCCGAAGAAGTTTGATCCTGCTGCATATGTTGCTCCACTTCCTGCCACTGCCCCAAAGAAGTTTGATCCTGCTGCTTCAGTAGCAGATTCTCCTGCTCCAGATCCAAAGAAGTTTGAGTTATCTGCGTTTGTTGCATATTGTCCTGCACCATTTCCGAAGAAGTTTGAATTACCAGTAGCAGCTGTAGATGTTCCAGAATCTTTCCCAAGGAAAATAGAGTGGAGCATGCCTCGTGATGCAACAGAGCCATCCTTACCAATAACAAGATTACCATTTGCAAGAGTCGTAGTTCCAAGCCACACATCTCCGTCAACAGTCAGTTTGTATCCAGGAGTTGTAGTTCCTATACCAAGTTTTTCTCCAGTAATAAATAATGTTGAAGTTCCTGAAACCACTGTTCCGTTGGCATCATAAAAAGCAACTTGACCGAGCAGCCCTGAGTTTACAGTTCCTGATATACCTCCACCCGTTATTCCAAGTGATGATGTTGCAACCCACTGTACTCCTGTTCCAGTTGTTTGTAACACTTGTCCAAGAGTTCCTGCGTTTCCGTTAGATTTGAATGAACCGGTGAGGTTGATATTTCCTGCGACAGAAAGAATTTCCGTTGCTGTTGAAGTTCCAATTCCAATCTTCCCACTTGTTGTATCAATTCTCATCAATTCAGTTACTGTGCCATTCCATGATGAAAACGTAATTGGATACCCTTGATTATTTGTAAATCCCAGAGTTGTATTTGCCCCGTTGTAGAGTGCATTAATTCCGTCAGCTGCATTAATCCTGAGTCCACTTAAGTTTGAGTAACCTTTTACATCAAGTGCAAACTCTGAACCTGACCATGTTGCTGTATTTTCAAATGTCACAGCTACCCCTGATGATGCCACAACAGAAAGTTTACTTACCGGAGTTGAAGATCCAATACCAACTTTTCCTGTTGCAGTGTTTACAAACAATGTTGGAGTTGATGATGTACCTACCTTCAAATTTCCCCATACATCCAGTTTTGCGGATGGAGTAGATGTTCCGATTCCTACAAGTCCAGTTGTCAAACCTAGACTCATTACATTTCCTACAGAATATGAATTAAACTCAAGGTTTCCTGAGTTTGAACCATTTGAAACAACGTCCCATCGATTACTTGACCCGTCACCAAAATGAAGAGTGGGGCTCAACCCTGTGGCACTCACAAGACGAAGGGTAGAATGTCCTGTTGAACTTTGTAGGGTTGCGTACAAATTTCCAGTTCTTTGTATATGGAAATCCCATGATACAGGGTCAGCGCCTACACCATTTCCAATATTTCCATTATCAAGCATTGTGAATATCGGAGTATTGTTTGAGTTTGCAACAACGAAAGCTTTACCTGTTGTTGTTCCTGTTCCTGTAACTGCAAGTTTTGCAATTGGAGTAGATGTCCCAATTCCCAAATCACCAGTTCCAGTAAGTCGCATGTATTCAGTTCTGTTTGGTTTGAAAATAATTGCAGTTGAATTTCCCGTTCCTAAAATCAAACCAGCAGATTGCCATGCTTCAAGATAGGTATATCCAGCAGTAGTAGCAGGAACTCCTTGGAAGAATATATCATTTGTTCCTGCAATACTTGTTTCTGCAGTACGAAATATACCTCCATTTAAATAGTTAAAATCTACACCGTTATTAGACAGTCCATTTAAATTAATATTTGCAGAAGTACCACCTTTTAGTAATCCTGTAATAAGAGCATTTCCATCGACTACTAATTTTTCTGTTACAGTCGTTGTTCCAACTCCAATCTTTTCACCAGTGATAAACAATGTTGAAGTTCCTGAAACCGCTGTTCCATTTGCACTATAAAAAGCAACTTGACCAAGAAGTCCAGAGTTTACAGTTCCCGATCCTCCTCCACCTGAAATACCTAATGATGATGTAGCAACCCATTGTACTCCGGTTCCTGTTGTTTGTAATATTTGTCCGAGAGTTCCTGCATTTCCGTTTGATTTGAGTGCACCTGTGAGGTTGAGATTTCCTGCAATTGTGAGAAGTTCTACTGATGTTGTTGTTCCGATTCCAACATTACCAGTCGCCCCATCTATATACATTCTGTTCGATCCTCCTGCATGGAACGCAAGGTCAAAATCAACAGAAGTATCAGCAGAGCCTATTGCAATAGTTGATCCGACTGTTCCACCAGAGAAACTAAACAATGCTTCCCCCAACATACGAATAGTTGCAGCACCTCCCCCTCCGTATAACCCAACATTTAAAGTCGGACTTACTCCTCCCAAATCTAATGTATGCGCTGGCGATACTGTTCCAATACCAACTTTTCCTGTTGCTGTGTTTGCAAACAAAATTGGTGTTGATGATGTTCCTACTTTCAAATTTCCCCATACATCTAGTTTTGCAGATGGAGTTGTTGTTCCGATTCCTACATTTCCAGTATCTGTGATACGCAGTGCTTCAGTTAAGGTATCAGTTGAAGGGGTTACTTCGAATATTAAACCTGCTGTTGTACCTGTATAGGCACTGGTTCGTATACGCGCATGTAGACTTCCCTCAGAACTAGAGAATAGAATTCCTGTACCATCTCCAGCCCCTGTCATAGAACTACTTAGGTTCAGTACGTTAGTAATGCCAGAAGTATCAGCTTTTACATCCAGCTGATATGCAGCAGCGTTTGTTCCGATTCCTACATACCCATTCGCCCTCACGTTGAGGAGCGAAGTACCAGTCGACGACGCAACATTGAAGGCACCGAGCGCTCCTGATCCTTTTACATTAAATGTGTATGATGAAGATGTTGCGTTAATTCCCGCTACAGTTCCATTGTCTAGAAATAATCCCGTACTCAAAGTTGAGGAACTTGTCCATCGTGATAGATACCCATTAGTTCCACCTGAGAGTGATCCGCCTGATATTCCAAGAGTTGATGTTGCAACCCATTGCACCCCAGTTCCTGTTGTTTGTAATACTTGTCCCAGTGTTCCGGCGTTTCCGTTTGATTTGAATGCACCGGTGAGGTTGATGTTTCCTGCGATTGTGAGTTTTTCTGTTTGGGTCGTAGTTCCAATACCAAGGTTTCCTGAAGAATCAATAAACAATCTTGAAACACCTGCAGTAAACAACTGTATATTACTTACATTGAATGATGCCATGAACGTTGAACCGGCTTCATCGATAACATCAAATCGATCTCCATTAGGTCGATAAATCATTCTATCAACTCCAGCCCCTGCAACAGTTTGTTCGTACAGTTGAGAACCTCCTGTCCATTTCACACCGTATTCTCCTTGTAGTAACAAATTTCCATTTGCAATAGTAAGCTTCTCTGTTGGAGTTGTTGTTCCAATTCCAACAGCTCCACCTCCTGCAGAATATATTCCAAGAATTGTTGATGAAGTATTTCCAATAAATTCTGCAATCGCTCCAGCTCCAGCTTGCTCAAGTTTTAAAAACGTAGCTCCTGTACTTGTTGAATTTATAACATCACTTCGCAAAAATTGAATCGCTCGATATCCTTCAAGTGTCTGTGCAACAAATGATGCAGGTACAGTACCGAAAGTTTTTCGAGGAGTCATTTCACCGTCATAAGATGGTGAACCTGTTCCTCCAATATTTACCCCTAGATATAATGGTTGATTAAAATCAATTCCTGAAATTGAATTTACACTTCCAAGCATCACACTGAACAGTCCATTTGTAATTGTAACCTTATCTCCTCCAGTTCTTGTTTCTGTCCAAATAGGACTTCCACCACTTGAAACTGTATACAATTTAAATTCAATATTGTATGTTCCATTTGCAACAGGGTTACCTGAAGCATCTGTAAGTTTTCCCTGGTAATTTATCTGAGGATTAAACGCAGCATATACCACACTATATGCAGTAAAACACATTAAAAACAATCCTAAGATAAGGAAAGTTTTTAAAAACTTTTTACAGTTTTTCTGAACGTGCTTTATGATAAATGTACCCATACGAAATATAGTTATATTATATCATAGACAGTAGATTTTAATTACGAAAAAACGAAACAATTATCAACAATTATTTCGTGAAATGTGCTTATTTTTTAAAAATTCTATAAATCAATTTAATCGCAATCAAAAAAACAGCAATAGGTATAATTATAAGAAAATCTTTAAGGTTTTGAGCTCTTTTTTTGCCATTTCTCGTGTCGGTATAATCGACAGATGGAGACAGGTCGAATGTTCCTTGATTAAGCTTATAGAAAGTACCATCATTTAATATATACAGAAAATATTCAATAGAATTATCTGTGTGCAAGGATGGAATTTGCACCTCTAATCTATCATCGCTAACATTGTATGCAAATAAATATGTCTGATCACTTGAGGTCATTGTCAAAAACACTACTGAATTATTAAATTTAGGAACACTTACAATTAGCGGAATACTTGAATTTACAGGGACGACTGAAGATATGAAAGAGATCTTTGTATTATTTTGAATAAAATCTATATCTTGATGTGTGAGTTGGAATACATTTGACGGAATTGCAGTATCTATCTGATTATCATTTTCAAATGGAAAACCAACATCAGAATCAAGTGGAGTGATTCCGTTTTTATATTTTATTACTGTCCTTAAAACTCCTGAAGAATATTGTGAGGATTGATTTCGAACAAACGCAGCATAATAATATCTTACCCCCTCAAGCACATTTATATCTACAAAGCTTTGTCCCTTACCCTCATATACAACTTTTCCATCTGATGGATTATGAGGATATCCTGTTGTGGACCTAATAATTCGTACATATTCATATTCTAAATCACTTACATTATTCCACCTGAGTCCAATTCCTGTTGGAGCAGTAAAAATTCTAAAATCAGCAACGTTTAGTGGCAAGAGTACAGGGGTTTCTTTTTTAAGTAAAAAGTTTCCAGAATATGTTACATAAACTCCGTCTGCATCTACTGCCGTAATTTTAAATACATATATTTTTCCTGGAATAATATTATTAATTTTTGATGAATGTGTTTTGATGAATTCAATTTCCGACAGCACACCTTCAGCGTAATCATCTGTCAGTCCCCAACTGATTGATGACTTAGTGGGACGTGTCGTATTCCATGTTAAAACAGCAGAATCAAGTCCGTGCGTAATATGAACATTTTCAAATCGCAATGTTGTGTCACCCTTAGTTCCAAATAGTATTCCAGAAGAATCAGCAGATGGCAGTGGAGTGACTGGCGTTGGAGGAGTTGATGTTGGCGCAACATAGGCACAATCGTTTGGACATGAATTAAAACTTTCACCGTACTGAATTTCACACACAGTATCATTATTGCAACCTTCGACCATTAAATTAACATCTATATCCGCATGCAAACCTAAACCCATAACACACATACTAGTTAAAGTTAAGATTTTTACATGCGTGAATACATTTTTTTTCATTATAGTGCAAGCGCGGTAATTGTTATAATTGCAGAATAATCACCTGCATCCTGAAAATATGAGGCTCCGATTTCTGCACGGTATTTTATAGTCGTTGTTGAACCTGATGGTAAATTACTTGAATTTCTTAATGATACAGATTTTGTTGTAGTTGAAAATCCATCCCAACATGCATCGGTTGTGTTTGATGTTCCTGCATTACATGACGATCCATTATCCTTAAATCTTTGCACAACATCCACACCTTCAGGTGAAAATCCGAACTTTGAACTCGTTGCAGAAACTGTAAAGTTTAGATCAGGGTCAGGTCCAGCGGGAACGTAGTCACCAAAAGATGCCGCACCAGATGTGAGAGCTGGCGCTGTTGATGCTTTGGCGGTGAGTGTGTATCCTTCAGGGTTATTTGTAGTAACCACCCACGAATGAGTTCCTGTTGCAACACCTCCTACGAACCCTCCAATTGTTCCAAGATTTAAATCGCTCAAAGCACTTAGAGTTATGTATGTGGACTCATTCATGTGTTGATAGCCTGCATTCATCACATAAGAAGAACTCGAACTATACCCTGAAGCAATTTCACCCAAGGTATCTTCTAGACTATAGCTTGTACTTGATGAATTTCCTCCTCCAAAATTAATACTGTCAGATTCAATCTTGTACACAGTACTCTGCATCACTTGTCCTATTGCATAGATAGGAACAAAAGTCAGAAGTATCATTATGAAACTGTGAAAATGACGATGTGTCATGGATTATTAATATGTTACAAATTCAAAATTACTTTCTTTTAAATTCAAATTTCCTTGAAATATAATATATAAAACAAATTATAACAAATATTGCAAGTAATAATTTCCAAGGCAAAACCCAGAACACAACCGAATCTTCATCGAATTGATTTCCATACCCCCTATACAATGAAAGATTAGCTTTATATCTTCCAAATCCAAATCCTTCTTGCCACTGGATTTCTCTGTATCGCAAAGAATCCGGAAGTGCAAAATATGCATCAACAGGAAGCTCTGCAACTTTTTTTCCTATAATATTCGTGATAGAAATTTTTCCACTTGGGACAAGGTGCACATTTCCATCATTTCTAAACAATATTTCAAACCCTGCTGGTTTTTTTTCATAAAATAATTTTGAAGGTCCTAACAGTTTTAAATCTTCAAGCTTTCCTGATTCCTCCCCTAACCCATTCACTCTCACAAGCAAAAGCGAACCAATTCTAGAAATGAGTCTAGTTTTTCCCTCTGCTCCAGAGTTCCCTGAAACTTGATCGTCGATTTCTGGTTGATTAGATACAACTATTGCCCCGTAATATCCACGAGGTTCTGCTGTTACGGGTATATTTACTTCTATTGGTATAACAATTCGTTCCCCAAAATTTAAAGTAAACTCTGCCAATTCAGGAACTACAAGATTTTTAAGAGAATACGGTCCAGCCTCCTCTCCTAATAGTTTAATTGGATTATTTGGGTCTTCTGTTCCAACAAAATCTTCGATCTTAATCGAGTACGAAACTTTTTTATTTTGTCTATTTGTTATTGAAACACTTTTCTTAATTGATTCCCCAGGATTTAAGTATATTTCAGTTTTTCCAGGTTCAACAACAAAGTCATTTGTATCATCTACATTGAGTTGTGTTCTCACAACCTCAGCATGTGCCTGGGACGAGAAAATGATTATACACAGGAGCAATCCTCTGATAATATTTTTTTTTAGCATGTGCGTTACGTGACTCATATTATCTTGGGATTAAATTTAGAAATATACAGTTTACTTGCACACTTCCTAGAGTGTTGTAGCTGTTGCTGTAATTGTAGCACTATATGAACCTGCGGCTGCATACACACCGTTCTGCCCTGCGGCGAAACAAGCAGTTGTATCAATTCCAGCCGTAGTGGTTGTAGACGAGCGCGTAGCTGCTGTGATGGCAGTTGTTGAAGCATGTCGATACTTAAGTGTTCCACTTGGTGTGTTACCTGTTCCGCAATCTGCACCTGATCCATATGTACCAGTGTTCACATCTGTTCCCCTCACTGAGTAACCAAACTGATATGTTGATGCATCCACTGCCCAGAGTTCAGGAGTGTTCGCAACTGCTTCTGTGTAATCAGCAAAATTTCCAATTCCACCAGCTCCCTTTAGTGCTGGAGAAGTTGAGGCATTTTTAATAGTTAACAAATATCCATCCGGATCGTTTGTTTTAACGTTCCACACAGCTGTTCCAATAGCACTGTTTACTGACACACCCATGTTAGATGATCCAAGTGTTACATCGGTAGGAGATGTAATCGCGATCCCAGAATCAACAGTCAAGTTGACAACTACATCATCTGTAACCGCACTTATAATCGCAGGTTCTGCGATTATAAATATACTCAAAGTACATAGTGTAATTGAAACAAATGAAGTAATGCTTTTTTTAAGTAAGGGTGTCATGAATGTTTTTTATTATTTGTTTGTTTTTATATTATATCAATTAGTTCAATGATATAGCAAGTAATTTATACTATTCTGCTGCCACTGTAGGTGCAGGCTCAGGCGCCGGTGTTGGTGATGGTTCTGGAACAGGTTCAGGCGTTGGCTCTGGAGTTGACTCAGGTGTCGGAGTTGGTGTTGGTGCAGGAGTTTCTTCAGTAGACGGTGGAGTCCCTTCTCCATCACTACCACTTCCTCCATCTGTAGGTTCTGGTGTTGGATCAGGTGTTGGAGTAGGATCCGGAGTTGGTGGTGTGTATGATGATCCTGAACCTCCATTTTGTGCTTGGATCAACATTGCTTTGAATTGCTCTTTCGTCACACATACATCGTCTACACAAATATCTCCTTGTACATCGAATCGATCTCCTCCAAACCATGCTGCAATTTTTTCAACTTTTGTATTCAACTCTTTCATTGCCTCTATTAATAGTGCAACAAGGTTTGGATAGTTAACTGACTTATATGCTCCTCCTGATTTTACAACTTCAGGAACAACAGTTTCGACTTCTTGTGCAATCAAACCTATATCTTGATCAGAACCAAATCTTTCTGTATCAATCCATCGGTAACTCACACCTCGAAGTTGTTTTACTTTATCAAGTGCATTTGTTAATGTTTCAACTTGTGTTTTTAAAGTTGCATCAGACGGAGTTCTGATAATGTTTCCGTTTGCATCAACTGAAAGAGTTGTTGCACCTCCGTTCAAGACTGTTGAATGTATTGTTCCTACAACAGCCAAACTTTGCACTGGACTCGAAGTACCAACCCCAAGTCTACCTGTTTGTGTAAGACTTAACATATTGGCATTTGTTGATGATGCAATCATGATTGGGTTTGTTCCTCCAACTCCTGTAAGTGAGAATGTTGCGATTGGTGTTGAACTTCCGATTCCCACACTTCCAGCTTGTGTAATCGTAAACATCTGAGTGTTAGTTGATGAAGCAACAACAAATGGGTTTACACCTGCAGTACCTTTAACTGCGAGCATTGCAATCGGTGTTGATGATCCAACTCCAAGTCGTCCAGTTCCACTGTTTGCGAAAATGATTGGATTTGAAGATGTTCCAACTTGGAAATTACCCCATACATCAAGTCTTGTTGATGGAGTTGATGTTCCTAAACCTAAGAATCCACTTGTGTTAAATCGCGCCGCTTCTGTTGTTCCAATATTGAACAGTATGTTTTTTGAAGCCCCTGAACCCAGAGCAAGACTACCTACAGCAGTCAAGAATGATACATCATAGTTGTTAATACCTCCTGTAAAGCCAGAATTTCCTGCACCATACTGACCTAAAGATATTGCATTACTTCCTCCAATTCCACTTAGGAACAATACAGTTGCTGCACTTCCTCCAACACTTATGTTCTGCATCTCAACAGTCATGTAGTTATTTGCAGTTCCTCTAAATCCAGCAACCATATCAGGGAATCCTGTTGGTGATGCTCCTATGCCTCCAACATCAAGCAACGCTCCTGGAGCACTTGTTCCAACTCCAAGTCGTCCGGTTGCAGTGTTTGCGAATATAAGTGGTGTTGAAGAAGTTCCAACTTGGAAGTTACCCCATACATCCAGTGTTGTTGACGGGGTTGAAGTTCCAATTCCAACTTTACCACCAACTACAGGTGTCGCTGTTGGTGTTGTTGTTGCCCGTATTCCCAAACCATAAATCAATCCTCCTAAGTTTAATTGTTCAGTCGCACTGTTTTTTGTACCTTGACCAATAGCAATTGAGTTTGAGAAACCTCCAGTTGATGTATAATCTCCAATCAAGATCGAAGATTTATAGTTCGAAGAGTTATCTACAGTATCGTTATAACCAGCATCTTGCCCAATAAATATAGAGCTGTTTGCAAACGCTGCATTTTTTCCTGCATTTGACCCAATGAAGATTGATTGAGTTGCGTTTGTTGCATCTTCTCCAGCACTGAATCCTATAAAGTTTGAAAGTGAAGCATATGTTGCATCTTTTCCTGCATACTGTCCTAAGAAGTTTGAGAATGATGCATCTGTTGCCAATGCTCCTGCATTAAATCCAAAGAAGTTTGAACTCGCGGCATCTGTAGCCCCATCTCCAGCTCCACCTCCAAAGAAGTTTGAAGCACCTGCATTGACAGCATTTTGCCCGGCGTATTGTCCAAAGAAGTTTGATTGTGAAGCATATGTTGCTCCATATCCAGCAGTTGCGCCGAAGAAGTTTGAGAACGATACGTTTGTTGCACCATACCCTGCAGAGTATCCCATGAAGTTTGAGAATGTTGCATCTGTAGCTCCATTTCCAGCATTCCACCCGATAACATTCATCATTGATGCGTTTGTTGCACCGTATCCAGCAGCATATCCTGCAAAGAATGAGTTACTTGCATTGTATGCATACTGTCCTGTTGCTCGACCTAAGAATATTACATCTGAAGTATTTGTTGCAGCGTAACCTGGAGCATTACCAATGAATATTGCATTATCAGCGCCGGTTGCACTATCTCCTGCTGCATTACCGATGAATGTTGAGAAGGCGGCGTTGACAGCACTTGCACCTGCAGTTCGACCGATAAACACTGAAGATGAAGCATTCGTTGCATATTCTCCTGCCTGACGACCAATGAAGCTTGAGTCGATTGCATTAGTTGCTTGGAACCCAGCAAGTTCTCCAATGAAGTTTGATCGAGTTGCGTTTGTTGCATTATACCCAGCAAAATGTCCGATGAAGTTTGATTTTGCAGCATTGTCTGAATCATATCCAGCATACTCTCCAAAGAAGTTTGATGATGTTGCATTTAGTGAATCTGTTCCTGCATTATATCCAATAAAGTTTGATCTATATGAATTTGTATTTGATCCTGCGTTCACACCAAAGAAGTTTGAATCATATGATCCTACACCTCCACCTCCAGCTCCAAGTCCGATAAAGTTTGAGTTACGCGCATTTGTCGCATACTGTCCTGCTCCATATCCTATGAAGTTTGAGTATGCTGCGTTAGTTGATTGATATCCTGCATATGTTCCTATAATGTTTGATGATGATGCATTTGTTGCCTGCATACCTGCCTGGAATCCGATGAAGTTTGATGATGATGCGTTGTCTGCATCGTTTCCTGCGTTATATCCAATAAAGTTTGAGATCGCTGCGTTTGGTGCACTATTTCCCGCTCCATTACCAATAAAGTTTGAAAGAGCAGCGTTTGTTGCAAGGTAACCGGCACTATTTCCAATAAAGTTTGAAAGTAACGCATTCGTTGCTTGTTTTCCAGCGTTATTTCCAATGAAGTTTGAAGTAGATGCATTTGTGGCAGTTTCTCCAGCTGAGTTACCGATAAAGTTAGAGTACTCAGCGTTTGTTGCATTTAACCCTGCGTTATATCCAAGGAAGTTTGAATATGCTGCATATGTTGCCCCAGATCCAGCAGCTCTTCCAAGGAAGTTTGAAAGATATGCATTTGTTGCAGTATGTCCAGCACTATATCCCATAAAGTTTGAGTTAGAAGCTCCAGTGGCAAAAATTCCTGCATTAACACCAAAGAAGTTTGAGTATATAGCATCCGTTGCACTATTTCCTGCACTATTTCCAATGAAGTTTGAGAAAGCAGCGTTTGTTGCTCCTGATCCTGCTGATCTTCCTAAGAAGTTTGACGATGATGCGTATGTAGCAAGATATCCAGCACCATATCCTATGAAGTTTGAATCATACGCGTCAGTTGCGAGGAATCCTGTTTGTCGTCCAAAGAAGTTTGCATTCACTGCGTTTGTTGCAAGTTGACCAGCCTGTGATCCAAAGAAGTTTGAGTATGATGCATTTGTTGCACTTGCTCCTGCATCTTGTCCACTAAAGTTTGAGAATGCGGCATTTGTTGCACTTGCTCCTGTTCCGTAACCTATGAAGTTTGATGACGAAGCGTTTGTTGCACTATTTCCCGCATTGATTCCAAAGAAGTTTGACAATGTTGCATTTGTTGCAAGATAACCTGAACCATTACCAATGAAGTTTGATTGTCTTGCATTTGTTGCTGATTGTCCTGCTGCATACCCAATAAACACTGATGAAGATGCGTTTGTTGCAGCATTACCGGCGTTATATCCAATGAAGGTTGAGAATTCTCCATTTGTTGCATTTACTCCTGCGTTTGCTCCAATGAAGTTTCCATACGCTGCATATGTTGCAGAACCTCCTGCACTATTTCCAATGAAGTTTGCGTTATGTGCTCCTGTTGCATAACTTCCAGCTGATAAACCAAAGAAGTTTGAAGCAACTGCGCCTGTCGCAGCATACCCAGCGTTATATCCTTGCATGTTCGAGAAATTAGCATTTGTTGCACCATATCCTGCATTATTTCCAATAAAGTTTGAGAAGGCGGCGTTTGTTGCGGCGTTACCAGCGTTATATCCAATAAAGTTTGAAGTTGATGCGTTTGTTGCACTATTTCCTGCATTGTATCCAATGAAGTTTGAGAAAGGTGCGTTTGTAGCACTTGCTCCTGCACTATATCCAATAAAGTTAGAGTTTGCGGCGTTTGTTGCATTTCCTCCTGCACTAACTCCTAGGAAGTTTGAGTATGATGCATTTGGAGCATTTCCTCCTGCATTATTTCCAAAGAAGTTTGAGAATGCGGCGTTTGTCGAACTCTGTCCCGCACCATATCCCATGAAGTTTGAGTCACGCGCATTTGTTGCTTGATACCCTGTAACTCGTCCGATGAAGTTTGAGTTAAATGCATTATCAGCATCGTACCCTGCGCTTTGCCCTAAGAAGTTTGAGAAGGCTGCGTTGATAGAATATGCTCCTGCATCATTTCCAATGAAGTTTGATGATGATGCATTGTCTGCATAAGCTCCCGCACTACTTCCAAGAAAGTTTGAGTCATATGCATTTTCTGCATCATATCCAGCTTGCTCACCAAAGAAGTTTGAATTGTAAGCATATGTTGCATCGTATCCCGCAGAGTCTCCGAAGAAGTTTGAGTTTGTTGCATATGTTGCACCACTACCAGCGAAATCTCCAAAAAAGTTAGCATTGTATGCATCTGTTGCATAAGACCCGGCTTGTCTACCAAAGAAGTTTGAGTTTGCTGCGTCAGTTGCACCATAACCTGCTGCTGCACCAAAGAAGTTTGAGAATAATGCGTTAGTTGCATTGACCCCTGCTTCATTTCCAAAGAAGTTTGCACTTTCGGCGTTTGTTGCATCGTATCCTGCAGAGTCTCCGAAGAAGTTTGAGTTTGTTGCATATGTTGCACCATATCCCGCTTCTTCACCAAAGAAGTTTGAGTATGATGCATATGCTGCATTTTGACCCGCAGATATACCAAAGAAATTTGAGCTGTTTGAAGAAGTTGCCCCATTTCCTGCATCTAATCCTAAGAATACTGATCCTGCTTGACCTCGAGATGTAACAGAACCATCCTTACCTATAACAAGATTACCATTTGCAAGTGTTGTGGTTCCAAGCCAAACATCTCCATCAACAGTAAGTCTGTATCCTGGAGTTGTAGTTCCGATTCCAATATTTCCTGCACTAAAGAATAGTGTTGAAGTTCCAGAAACTGTAGTTCCACTTCCTGCATAAAACGCAACTTGACCAGCTGTTCCAGAGTTTATTGTTCCAACTCCTGCACCACCACTTAATCCAAGTGATGAAGTTGCAACCCAGATCGGTGCAGTACTTGTTCCTTGTGAGATCATGACATATCCTACCGATCCTGCATCACCATTTGCTTTAAATGCACCTGTGAGATTAAGTGCACCTGCGATTGAAAGCCTTTCTGTTGGGGTTGTTGTACCAATTCCAACATTACCTCCTGATTTAAGAGTAAGCCTGTCAGCATTCCCACTATAATCATAGAATCTTAAATCATTCCCACTTAGGTAAGTAGACCATTTATTTGATGCTGCAGTTTGAAACAGGATAGAATTAGCATCTGACGTCGAGTTATCAAGTACCAAAGCACCGTCTACACTACTTCTAACAAATCTTCCTGTACCATTGACGTCGAGCCTGTATGCAGGAGCATTTGTCCCAATCCCAATATTTCCTGTACTAATTCCACCTCCTGTACCCAAGTCTGTACCAAACAAAAGATTACCGATATTAAGTTGATTACTTCCAGTAGTACTTGCAAGACTTACAACATTACCGATAACGATATTATATGATCCAAGTGTTTGATTATTACCAGCATTGTTTCCGATCGCAATGTTTCCATAGCCATCTGTCATATCCTCAAGAGCTTTTGTACCCAAAGCAACATTTTCTGATCCAAGTACATTTAACCAAAGTGCCTTTACACCAACAGCAACGTTTGCATAGCCACTTCCTCCGCTTACAGCATTGAGACTGTAGAGAGAATATGCACCAAGCGCAGTGTTGTCATAGCCGTAACCTCCAAAACTTCCTGTATTTGTGTACAAAGCATCACTACCAACTGCAGTGTTACTACCACCATCTAGAACTGAACCCTTGCCGGCACCGACACCAAGAAAGGTGTTTGATATATCATCATCTGTTTCAATATCACCGTACACAGTGACTCTTCCGTTATTTGCAATCGCAAACATTGACGTACCTGTTGATGATGCGACGTTAAATGGATTTACTCCTGAGTTTCCTTTTACATTAAATGTATATGATGAAGATGTCGCATTGATTCCTGCCACTGTTCCATTGTCTAGGAATAGTCCTGAACTGAGTGTTGACGCACTTGTCCATCGTGCAAGATATCCATCAGTTCCACCTGAGAGTGATCCGCCTGATATTCCAAGTGATGATGTTGCAACCCACTGTACTCCAGTTCCAGTTGTTTGTAATACTTGTCCTAGAGTTCCTGCGTTTCCGTTTGATTTGAATGCGCCAGTTAAATTAAGAGCTCCAGCTATAGAAAGTTTTTCTGTTGGGGTTGTTGTTCCGATTCCTACGTTTCCAGCAGCATTCATAGTTAGTACTGATTGAGCCAAAGTATTACTGAAAAAATTTACAGAGTCATCATCACCATCTCTGTAGAGTAACCATTTGTTACTTCCAAGTGCACTGAATGAAAATCCACCATTTGAACTAGCACTTCCAGTATTCGCATCAATATATGTTGAGCCAGAACTGTTTGCTCGAATAACAGTCCCAGCTGCACCAACTACATCCAACGCGAAGATTGGAGTTGAAGTTCCAATTCCTACATAGTTATTAGATTTATTTATTGCAAATGCTGTTGCACTAGGGCTGTAGTTAAAAATACTAAAATTATTACTACTGTCTGTTGATATATCCCATAGGTTTGAAGACCCATCTTCAAAATGAATACCTGAACCGTAGCCAGTACCTTTCTTTATGGTTACTGTATTGTGCTGATTACTACCTAAAATATGATACGCATCTGCACCATAACTAAATGCATTTATATTTCCTGAAAAATACGAATCTCCAATAACCGCAAGTTTATACGGTGATGTGGTTGTTCCGATTGCAACAGCTCCTGCAAATGTACTCGTTCCTGTTGTACTTGTCGCTGTGAAATATGCAGCTCTCAAGAAGTTTGTTGACGTTGCAGTTTCCAGACCTCCACTTACCAGTCGCAGGTAGTTGATTGATGATGTTGAAATATTTGCATTCAACGTATTTCCAGACCATGTGAGATTTGATCCAGCTGTAATTCTTGTTGATGGAGTGTTAAAGAATGATGACCATTCAGTTGATGATGCAGTAAGAGGTATTGAGTATCCAGCAGTGAATGATGTTGCTCCTGTTGTTGAGTTGTATGTTAACCCAGTTGCAGAGTTAGAGAGTAACCCTCGGAAGTATGCAGGAGTAAGTGCTGTTGTTGAAGCGTATGCAGTAGCCCATTGTGTTGTTGAAGCAATAAGTGGGATCACATATCCGGCTGTCAAAGATGTTGCACCGGTTCCAGAGTTGTACGTAAGTCCAGTAGTTGAGTTAGAGAACAGACCACGAGTATATGTCGGAGTCATTGCAGAAGTCGATGCGTATGCGAGTGACCACTCAGATGATGATGCAACAAGTGGGATCACATATCCTGCAGTAAGTGAGAATACTCCAGTTCCTGATGTGTATGTCAGACCTGTTGCAGTTGATGAGAACAATGTTCGGATTGTTGTAGTACCAAGAATGTTAAGCGTTGATGTAGAAATCCATGATGCTCCAGATCCAGTTGATTGGAAGATTTGTCCTGAAGTTCCTGCGTCACCGTTTGCTCGGAATGCTCCAGTTACGTTAAGTGATCCTGCAACACCAAGAGTGGCTGATGGAGTTGAAGAACCAATTCCAACATTTCCACCATTCATCACATTCAACAAGTTTGTTCCTGTACTATTATATACACTCAATGCAGCGTTTGTTGGTGATGAGTTTACACCTTGAATATTTACACGACCTAATGCGGTTGATGTACCAACTTGGAAGTTACCACTTGCATCAAACCGACCATATTCAACAGCTCCTGTGTTTGTACCTCTGTTTGCAAACGTCTTTGATCTAAATAAAAGTATACTTGAAAAATCTATGTTACTTGTTGTTGCTGCTGCATATAAATCCAAATTTTGACTTCCACTATCCACTACTACTTGCGGAGAAGCAGTGCCTCCGAATACATGAAGCTTTGCAAGAGGACTAGATGTTCCAACTCCAACATAACCTGCAAACGTCGATGTTGCTGTAGTTGAAGTTGCTGTAAAGAATGCAGCTCTCAAGAAATCTGTTGAAGTAGAAGTCTCTAATCCTCCACTTACAAGTCGTAGATAGTTGATAGATGATGTTGAAATGTTTGCATTCAATGTATTTCCAGACCATGTGAGGTTTGATCCAGCTGTAATTCGAGTTGATGGAGTGTTGAAGAATGATGACCATTCTGTTGATGATGCAGTGAGTGGTATTGAGTATCCAGCCGTAAATGAAGTGGCGCCAGTCGTTGAGTTGTATGTAAGACCTGTTGCAGAGTTAGAAAGAAGACCTCGGAAATATGCTGGAGTCAGTGCTGTTGTAGAAGCATATGCAGTAGCCCATTCAGTAGTTGATGCAGTAAGAGGAATGACATATCCAGCAGTAAGTGAGAACACTCCAGTTCCTGAAGTATATGTCAGACCTGTTGCAGTTGATGAGAACAATGTTCGGATTGTTGTAGTACCAAGAATGTTAAGCGTTGATGTAGAAATCCATGATGCTCCAGATCCAGTTGATTGGAAGATTTGTCCTGAAGTTCCTGCGTCACCGTTTGCTCGGAATGCACCTGTAACATTGATAGATCCATTTACTCCAAGAGTGGCAGACGGTGTAGTTGTTCCGATTCCTACAAGTCCTGCAAATGTAGAAGTACCTGTAGTTGAAGTTGCAGTAAAGTATGCAGCTCGTAAAAAATCAGTTGACGTTGCAGTTTCAAGACCACCACTTACGATTCGTACATAGTTTACACTTGATGTTGAGAAACTTGCATTCAACGTATTACCAGTCCATGAAAGATTATTTCCAGCAGTAATTCTTGTTGATGGAGTGTTAAAGAATGATGACCATTCAGTTGATGATGCAGTAAGAGGTATTGAGTATCCAGCTGTGAGAGTTGTTGCTCCTGTTGTTGAGCTGTACGTAAGACCTGCTGCAGAGTTAGAGAACAAACTTCGAATTACAGAAGGAGAAGTTGAAGCTGATGATGCTGCCCATTCTGTAGTCGATGCAACAAGTGGAATCACATATCCCGCCGTCAAAGATGTTGCACCAGTTCCAGAGTTGTATGTAAGTCCAGTAGTTGAGTTTGAGAACAGACCACGAGTATATGTCGGAGTCATTGCCGAAGTCGATGCGTATGCGAGTGCCCACTCAGATGATGATGCAGTGAGTGGAATTACATATCCAGCAGTAAGTGAGAACACTCCAGTTCCTGAAGTATATGTCAGACCTGTTGCAGTTGATGAGAACAATGTTCGGATTGTTGTAGTACCAAGAATGTTAAGCGTTGATGTAGAAATCCATGATGCTCCAGATCCAGTTGATTGGAAGATTTGTCCTGAAGTTCCTGCGTCACCGTTTGCTCGGAATGCTCCAGTTACGTTAAGTGATCCTGCAACACCAAGAGTTGCTGATGGAGTTGAAGAACCAATTCCAACATTTCCAGATGAAGTAACACGCAATCTCTCTACAGAATTAGTAAGAAACGCCATATCGCCTGTTGCAGTAGCAATTCCAATCTCAACCAAGTTCGGAGTGGTTGCATGAGTTGAACCATATCGTTGGATGTAAAATGGAGTTGATGTATCTCCTGATGTTTCTCCGAGTGAAAATAAAGTTCTTCCTGTGGTGTTTGTGTTTGATATACGACCAAATACTGAACCTATACCCAATGTTGAAACTCCGTAAATATTAAACGCATTAGCATGCAGTGCACTACCTGCATTCACATCAAATTTAGCAAGAGAAGTTGTTGTTCCGATTGCAACAGCTCCTGCAAATGTTGAAACTGTCGTACTTGTTGCTGTGAAATATGCTGCACGAATAAAGTCAGTTGATGTAGAAATTTCAAGACCACCACTTACAAGTCGTAGATAGTTAATTGATGATGTTGAAATATTTGCATTCAATGTATTTCCTGCCCATGATAAATTTGATCCAGCAGTGATTCGTGTTGATGGAGTGTTGAAGAATGATGACCATTCAGTTGATGAAGCCGTGAGAGGTATCGAGTAACCTGCAGTGAATGATGTTGCTCCAGTACTTGAGTTGTATGTTAATCCAGTTGCAGAGTTAGAGAATAGTCCTCGAATTGCTGATGGAGTTGTTGATGCAGCAACTGCAGCCCATTCAGTTGTTGATGCAACAAGTGGAATTACATAACCGGCTGTCAAACTTGTTGCTCCTGTTCCAGAGTTATATGTTAATCCAGTTGCAGAGTTAGACAACAATGCTCGGAAATATGCAGGAGTCAGAGCTGTTGTTGACGCGTATGCTACTGACCATTCTGTAGTTGAGGCTGAAAGAGGAATACTATAACCAGCTGCTAATGTTACTGCTGCACCAGCTCCAACTACAGCACCAGTTCCACCAGTCACACTCAATCCAGTTGCACTTGATGTTAAGTTTCCAAATGAAAGCACGCCTTGCTTGTTATTAAAAGTTGTCCAATCTGAAGCACTTAATAGCCCAGTATTTGTACTTGATGCAAGAGAAATATTTAGTGTATGAATTCCACCTGCTGAAGAAAAGCCGAATCCAAATGTTCCAGCAGTTGAAGAAGTTGCAAATGATTGTGATGAGTTTGTTTGTCCGTTCAAAGATGTAATTCCTCCACTTCCAACTCCACAGTTTGATCCTGTTGAAGTAACCAAACCTCCAGACACTTCAAGGCATCCATTTGACAAAGATGAATTATACAAACTTCCTGTGATAGTTAAGTTTGTTGAAGATGCATTTGTAAATGTAGATGCAGTTGTTCCTGTTGCTGTAAAATATGCAGCTCGTAGGAAATCAGTTGACGTTGCAGTTTCAAGACCACCACTTACATTTCGTAAATAGTTAATTGAAGATGTTGAGAATGAAAGTGCAGCGTTAAGAGTATTTCCTGCCCATGATAAATTTGATCCAGCAGTGATACGAGTTGATGGAGTGTTAAAGAATGATGACCATTCAGTTGATGAAGCCGTGAGAGGGATTGAGTATCCGGCTGTGAATGATGTTGCTCCGGTTGATGAGTTGTATGTTAACCCAGTCGCTCCATTTGAAAACAAACCTCTGATTGCAGATGGAGAAGTTGAAGCTGATGATGCTGCCCATTCTGTTGTCGATGCGACAAGTGGGATTACATATCCCGCTGTCAAAGATGTCGCACCAGTTCCAGAGTTGTATGTAAGTCCAGTAGTTGAGTTTGAGAACAGACCACGAGTATATACGGGAGTCATTGCAGAAGTTGACGCGTATGCAAGTGCCCATTCAGATGATGATGCACTAAGCGGAATATTGTATCCAGCAGTGAGTGTTGTTGCACCAGTTGATGAGTTGTATGTTAGTCCTGCAACTGAGTTTGAAAGAAGACCTCGGAAATATGCAGGAGTTTGAGCTGTTGTTGAAGCATATGCAGTAGCCCATTCTGTAGTTGAAGCCGTTAATGAGATTACATATCCAGCAGTGAGTGAAGTAGCTCCAGTAGAAGAGTTATATGTTAATCCTGTTGTTGAATTTGAGAATAGTCCACGAATTACTGATGGAGCAGTTGATGCGTATGCTTGTGACCACTCTGTCGTTGAAGCCGTAAGCGGAATATTGTATCCAGCTGTCAGAGTTGTTGCACCAGTTGATGAGTTGTATGCAAGACCCGCTGCTGAGTTTGAAAGAAGACCTCGGAAGTAACTTGGTGTCATCGCTGTAGTTGATGCCGCAGCAGATGCCCACTCTGAAGTTGATGCAGTTGTTGGAATTACATATCCAGAAGTCAGAGAAAAAATTCCGGTACTTGTTGCATACTCAAGACCAGTTACAGATTCTGAAAGTGCAGATCGAGCTCGAGCGTCAGTGAAGTATTGATTTGAACCTTCAGCAATATTTGTTGTTGTGAGTCCAAGTGATGATGTTGAGAATGTAAATGCACCAGTACTTGAGTTGTATGAGATTGGACCTGTTGCTGAAAGTAACCCTCGGAAGTAACTTGGTGTCATCGCTGTAGTTGACGCTGAAGCTGCTGCCCATTCTGTAGTTGAAGCGGAAAGAGGAATTACATAACCTGCAGCAAGTGATGTTGCTCCAGTTGATGAGTTGTATGTTAGTCCAGTGGCTCCATTTGAAAACAAACCTCTGATTGCAGATGGAGAAGTTGAAGCTGCAGCTGATGCCCACTCAGTTGTTGAAGCAGTAAGTGGGATGTTGTATCCAGCTGTCAAAGTTGTTGCTCCAGTTGTAGGGTTGTATGTTAATCCAGCAACTGAGTTTGAAACAAGTCCTCGGAAATATGCAGGAGTCATCGCGGTTGTAGAAGCGGCTGCAGCTGCCCATTCTGTTGTTGAGGCAGTGAGTGGAATCACATAACCTGCAGCAAGTGAGAATACTCCAGTTCCAGCTGTGTATGTTAACCCCGTTGCAGTTGATGAAAACATACTTCGAACACTTGATGTTGAAAGTACAGGAATTCCAGTCAACTGTGATCCGTCTCCAACAAATGATGTTGCTCGAACAGTTCCAACCACAGAAAGCTTATCAGCAGGTGTTGACGTTCCGATTCCTACATTTCCAGTTGTGAAATATAAATCACTTCCGTTTGTAGTCCACTGGGTAGTACTTGATGCAGTTCCAGCTGGCACCCATGAAGTCCCATCAGAAACAAGAAGAGTGTCAGAAGTTGTGTTGAAGTACAGTGATCCAGCTTCGCCAACAGCAGGAGCACTTGAATATGCAAATGTTCCAAATGCCTTACGTGCAACTGGTACAGAGTTCACTGAAGATCGTGGAGTAAGCGCTGTTCCATTTACCACAACTTCAATAAACAGCTCTTGATTAAAATCAATTCCTGTTGTATCAGATTCTGTGAACTGAGTTCCGAAATATCCGTTTGCAACAGTTACCGTTTTTAAGATTGTAGACCCTTGAGCACTTCCACCGATTGCCGCATCGTAAAATGTAAAGGTTGCATTTACAGATCCAGTCACTGCAGTTCCGTTGTTGAACAACTGTCCTTGGAAGCCAAGTGACCCTGTTGCAGGAGCGGCAAACAGGTTTCCATATACGCCAAAAAACATTCCGATGATAAGTAGGAATGCAATTGGACTTAATTTCTTTGTGAGAAATGGAAACTTCATTTATTGATAACTTTTACAAATGTACTTCGACCTAATCTATCTGACTATCTTTCTGATGTTGTTGTTGATGTTGGCTGTTGCTGAATTGGAGCTGAGTTTGTTTCGTCAGTCACTGGACCAATGTTCAGTGCTACGTTTACGATTTGATTTGTTGTATCTCGATAAATGATTGCTTTACGTGCTTTTGTGTAAACTAGAATCTTGTCTCCGTTCTGCGCATCTTTGAAGAAGTCTTGTGCTTTCTTCAGTGAGTCTACGTCCTGGATGATTGCTACCTGTGGAGTTTCGTCACTTGGGATGATCATAATCTTTCCGACATTTTCAACAATTGTTGTGAGCTCTTTTTGTGCCTGCTCCTGAAGCTTTACTGGGTCTCCAACTTGCTTGGTTGCGAGCTTCCAAACAATGAAGCCGATGATAACGTATGAGATGAGTAATAGTATTAATTTTGTAAAAGTTTTCTTAGCTTTTGGTTTGTTTTCAAATGTTTCGTTCATGTATATATTATATGTCTTTTTTTATATTTAAACAAACAAAAATACATAATGTGGATAAGGTTTTTTTAAAAGTTATACACATTTTAAAAAACTTGCATTTTGTAAAAAAATAAATGAAAAAACCCATCTCAATTTTCATGAAATGGGCCGTTTTTTTGCGATTTTTTTACGTGTTTTCTTTGCGAAGAAGGACTTTGAATGGGTGTTTATAAATATTCTTTAGTGCAACCCATTTGCATTCAGATTTGCCAGTCTTAGGATCAAATCTGATACCTTTAACATAGACATGTCCGTGTTTATTTTTGCAGGCAGCTTTCCATGCAAATACCCACAGACCCACTCTATCCCAAACTTTCCACCGATGTTTTGGTTCATCTTTTTCATAATATTCTAGATCCTCCAGACTCGGGGTTAAGCGCAATAATTTCCTTTCTTCAAGATGTAAATGTACTAACTTTCCCAGCATTTCCGCATTACCACTCGCCTCAAGAAATGGGACAACATCATCCTCGTGCCAAGGATCCTTCCTCCAAAGGGTTTCTTTGCTCGGAATATATAGTTTTGCATTCTTAACTAGTTCAGAATTTTGAAGACTTATCACCCAATCGGGGTAGAGTTTTTCAAGTTCCCACCAGGGTTTCGCATTGTCTTTCATCCAATTCTGAATAGCAGTCGTCGCTCCCGACATTGAAAGCCTCTCCTCCATCACTTCGTTTTCAAAAAAGTGTAAAAGCTGGGTAAATGCAATCATTCTCTGTGCTCTACTGGGCATACCGTTGTGTTCTATGGTCTTAAAGTTCAAGATGCTGTATCTGTGCTAAAAAGCTAAAAACTTTCGCTACAGCAGCATATAACCCACATACATGAGTCACATCCTGCCGCAGCGAAAGTTATTTCGCGTAGACGTTAAAGTTCGTACTATTCTCGCTCTTCGTAGTTTGCAGCAATTTCTGCCTGTAACACTTCGATCGCCTCACTCTTCTGACTTCCCTTGAATCCTGTTCCAACTGGAATAAGACGTCCGATCAAAGTATTTTCCATAATACCATACAGCGGGTCATGGTTACCCTTTAGAGAGGCGTTCACGAGGATTCTGTTTACATTTTGGAATGATGCAGCTGCAAGGAATGATTGTCGGTTCAATGACGCTTCCATAGTTCCCATGATTACATGTTTACCTTTCGCATGAAGCGTTCCGTTAATCTCAAGCTGTTCATTTGCCATCAAGAATTCAAATGATTCAACAATATCCCCTTCTGAGAAAATACTGTCTCCTTTATTTGTAACCTTCACTCGGTTAAACATTTCTCGAACGATAATTTCGATATGTTTTCGAGAAAGGTTATCTCCCTGAAGCTCGTAAATTTTCTTAACTTCAGTAATGATATATGCTTGCGCAACATCTTTTCCAGCATACTCAAACAATGCATCAACATCCGCTGATCCATCAGTCATGATTTGCCCTTTTGATACATGCTGTCCAACTTTTACATACACAATTCTGGCAGGGTGGAATGAATATTCTACTTCACTTCCTTTCTTAGCATTCTTTGATGGAATGTCAGAAAGTACTTTGATAATTTTTTCATGTCCTTTTTCAATAACAGCTGTAACCATTCCATCTGTTGATGCAATAGCTGCTGCATTTTTAGGTGTTCGGTTTTCAAACAATTCTTCAACTCGTGGAAGTCCGGCAGTGATGTCTCCAGCAGCTGTCGCAACTCCTCCGGCGTGGAATGTTCTCATCGTCAACTGTGTTCCAGGCTCTCCAATCGCTTGTGCAGCAATTGTTCCTACTGACTCTCCAAGATCGATAAGTGATCCAGTTGAGAGGTCGGCTCCGTAACAATGTGAACAAACTCCTCTATGTGTTTTACATCCAAGTGGTGATCGTACAGACACCTCTTCAATCCCTGCTTTTTCAATTACAATTGCATCAGCTTTTGTAATAATATGTCCTTTTTTGAATAGAACAACACCATCTTTTGTCTCGATATCTTTTGCGATAGTTCGACTAAATAGATTTTTTGAGAAGTTTGTCTGAATTCCTGACGCAGTCGCCTTTGTCATGATGATAGAATCTTTCGTTTTACAATCAATTTCTGTTACCATCACACTTTGTGCAAGTACGAATAGCTTTCGTGTTAGGTACCCTGCTTTAGCGGTGTTAAGAGCCGTGTCAGTCATACCTTTTCGAGCTCCGTGAGTTGAGATAAAGTATTCAATCGGTGTAAGTCCTTCCTTAAATGAAGATCGAATTGGAAGCTCAATTGTAGATCCTTGAGCTGTCGCAATAAGTCCTTTCATTCCAACCATCTGGTTAATGTTACCAAGTGATCCTCGAGCTCCTGAAAGCACCATGTCGTTTACTGAACCCTCTGGATCAAGTGTTGCAGGAATTAATTTTTCAATATCAGCCTGTGCACCTTGCCATAGTCGAACAATTTTCATATGTTTCTCTTCTTCTGAAAGCAATCCTTGCTGATATGCTTCCATAATCTTATCTGATGTTGCCTGAGCCGCATCAAGAACTGGATATTTTGTTTCTGGAATAACAATATCTGACATACTCCATGTGATTCCTGACTTTGTAGCGAAATCAAATCCAAATTGTTTGATTGCATCAATAAGTGGTGCAACATTATCTTTTCCTTCGATCAAAATAAGTTCATCAATCAGAGAGTTCATCACATTTTTGTTAACCTCTCGGTTAATATACGGATATGTTTCTGGTAGAAGTTGGTTAAATAGAATTCGTCCAACTGTTGTGTCAAATAATTTACCATCAAATTCTGCGTACTTTGTAGTTCCTGTTGGAGCAAGAACTTTAATTGGCGCTCGATATCCAATTACAGCATGATCAAGAGCTGTGATCGCTGCCATTGGTGACTCAAAATATTTATCTGCACCAATCTCTTTTGAAACAATTTTTGTTGCCCAGAAAGAACCAAGAACAATGTCGAGCATTTTGTTAGTTACAGTTGCATCTCCAGTTCCTGGCTTAAGAACGTTTCGGTCTGATGCCATAATTGTTCGAGCTTCATACTGCGCTTCTTCTGAAAGTGGAACATGAACGGCCATCGCATCTCCGTCGAAGTCGGCGTTAAACGGTGAACATACAAGTGGGTGAACTTGGATCGCATTTCCTTCAATAAGAATTGGCTGGAATGCCTGTACAGAAAGTCGGTGAAGAGTTGGGGCTCGGTTTAGAAGCACATATTTTCCAACAATTACTTTTTCTAGAATTCCCCACACTTCTTCTGATTGATCTTCAATCATTCTACTTGCTCCTCGAATGTTAAATGCCAATTCTCGTTTTAGAATTTCTCCAATTACGAATGGTTTAAACAACTCAAGCGCCATGTGTTTTGGAAGTCCACATTGGTTAAGTTTAAGATTTGGACCTACAACAATAACAGATCGTCCTGAGTAGTCTACTCGTTTTCCAAGTAGGTTTTGTCGGAACAAACCTCGCTTTCCTTTTAGGTTATCTGCGATAGATTTTAGAGGTCGCTTTTGTGCAGGGTTGATTCCTGAAAATGCAGCACCATTTCCCTTCATTGAGTTATCCAGAAGAGCGTCAACAGCTTCCTGTAGAATTCGTTTCTCGTTTCGTAGAATTACGTCTGGAGCCTTGATCTCGTGTAGTTTTTTAAGTCGATTGTTTCGGTTAATAACTCGTCGGTACAAGTCGTTTACATCTGATGTTGCTTGTCGCCCTCCATCAAGTGCAACCATAGGTCGAAGTGCAGCAGGAATAACTGGAAGCGCTTTAATAAACGCCCATTCTGGTCGAACGTCAGCTTTTCGCATTCCGTTTACAAATCCAAGTCGTCGAATAATTTTTTCTTTGTCAGCCGCACCAGCTTTTTCAAGATCAGCATTTAGTTTTGTATATAAATGATCAAGATCAAGTCCTTTAAGAATATTGTAAATAGCTTCTCCTCCGATCATAGCTTCAAAAGCAGCACCGAACTTATATGAGAATTTGTGATATTGATTTTCATCAAGCACTTTTCCAATTTGAATAAGATCAAGTTCTTGCTTTGTAGCAGTCATCAGATTTTGAAGAGCTTCTTTTGTTTTTTCATCAACAAGCTGCTTCATTTTTGTTTTAAACTCATCATCTAGTTCTTTGTGTAGTTTCCCTTTTTCTTTTTCATCAACTTTTGTAACAAGGTAACCTGCAAAGTACACAACTTTTTCAACATCACCTGAATTCATCCCTAGAATTGTTGCAATTCTTGAAGGCATGTTTTTCAAATACCAGATATGTGACACAGGAACACAAAGTTCAATGTGACCCATTCGCTCTCGTCGTACAATTGATCGTGTGATTTCTACTCCACATTTTTCACACACAATTCCTTTGTATCGGATTCCTTTGTATTTTCCACAGTAACATTCATAATCTTTTTCAGCACCAAAGATTTTTTCACAGAAAAGACCATCACGCTCTGATCGGCCTGTTCTATAGTTCATTGTTTCTGGTCGCTTTACTTCTCCTCGTGACCAACTTCGAATTTTCTCTGGTGATGCGAGTCGAATAAATACTGAATCGAGATCGTCGATTGAAGATTTTGGTTTTATTGTTTTATTTTGAAACATATATTCGTTGTACGTTAATAGAGATTAATAGTTAGATTAGAGTTCTGCTTCAACAGCATCTCCTAGATCTTCTGTAATTGCATCCTCATCTTCTTCATCAAGCGCATCTTCATGAACAACTGCTGCGACTCGAGTATTTTGTTCTGTTCCATCGTGACCAACATCGAGTCCGATATCTAACTCAACTCCGTCTGCATTGTCAAATCCAACATCTATACATAGACCTCGTAGGTTTGATAGAAGTACGTTAAATGAAGCAGGTGTATTTGGATCACTCAATCTCTCTCCTTTTACAATCGCATCGTAGGCTGCAGATCGTCCAACAATATCATCTGATTTAATAGTGAGCATTTCTCGAAGCGTATATGATGCTCCATAACCAGCAAGTGCCCACACTTCCATTTCTCCAAATCTCTGTCCTCCTCCTTGAGCTTTACCTCCAAGTGGTTGCTGAGTGATAAGTGAGTATGGTCCTGTTGATCGCGCGTGGATTTTATCTTCAACCATATGGTGAAGTTTAAGCATGTACATATATCCAACTGAAACATCTTGTGCAAATGCATCACCTGTTCGTCCGTCAAACAATTTCATTTTTCCTGATCGATTGTATCCAGCTTTTTCTAGCTCATCTTGAACCTCTTCTGTTGTAGGTCCCATGAAGGCAGGAACGATTGCTTGATACCCAAGTTTTGCAGCTGCAAGCCCAAGGTGTAGTTCAAGAATCTGTCCAAGGTTCATACGTGATGGAACTCCAAGAGGAGTTAGAATCATATCAACAGGTGTTCCGTCAGCCATGTACGGCATATCTTCAACCGGAAGAACTCTTGAGATAACTCCTTTGTTTCCGTGTCGTCCAGCTAACTTATCTCCAACTGACACATTTCGTAGAAGTGCAACTTCGATGTAGATTCGTTTAATGATTCCTGATTCAAGTTTATCTCCTCGTTCTCGTGAAAATGTTTTTACTCCAATAACTCGTCCTCGCTTTCCATTTTCAAGACGCTTTGATGTATCTTTTACATCTCGAGCTCGATCTCCGAAGATTGAACGTAGAAGTCGCTCTTCAGGTGTAAGTTGAGTTTCTGTTTTTGGTGTAATTTTTCCAACCAGAATATCTCCAGGTCGAACTTCAGCCCCGATTCGTACAATACCTTCTGCATCAAGGTCTTTTAATTTACCTTCTGATACATTTGGAATATCGTGAGTTGTGACTTCGGGCCCTAGTTTTGTATCTCGAACGTTGATTACAAACTCTTCGATGTGAATTGTTGTAAATTTAGATTCTTTTACAAGATTTTCTGAAATAATAATCGCATCTTCGTAGTTTGCTCCACTCCATGCAAGGAATGCAATCAAAATATTTTGTCCAAGTGCTGCTTGTCCTTCTACAGATGTAGATGTATCAGCAAGAACATCACCTCGTTTTACCTTCTGTCCAAGAGAAACTGTTGGTCGCTGGTGGAAAGCTGTAAACTGGTTTGTTTTGTTAAATACTGCAAGCTGGATTTTTGTTTCTCGCTTTCCAGTAATTGTGATTCCTGAAGCATCAACTTGTGTAATTTCTCCATCTTCTGGTGCAAGAATAACTCGTCCTGTATCTCGAGCCGCCGTATCTTCGATACCTGTTGCAACATATGCTGCTTCTGGAACGATACAAGGCGTAGCCTGCTTCTGCATGTTTGATCCCATGAGTGATCGGTTGGCATCGTCGTGGTTTACGAACGGAATCATAGAAGTTGAAATAGAGAACGGTTGTTCTGGAGCAACGTCAATAAGGTCGATCTCTGATTTGTGTACAACAATAGGGTCTCCTTTTAGTCGAACTTCAACCATTTCATCTGTAATATTTCCATCTTTATCATAGTTAATCGCAGCATGGGCGATTTTAAACCCTTCTTCCTGTAGAGCATCGTAATACTTCACTTCTTTTGTGATCTTTCCGTTCTTTACTGTTACGTAAGGAGTTTCGATCATACCGAAGTGGTTTACTTTTGCATAGGCAGCAAGGTGAAGCACAAGTCCAATGTTTTGTCCTTCAGGTGTATGGATCGGACATACTCGTCCATAGTGAGATGAGTGAACGTCTCGAACTTCAACTCCAGCTCGTTCTCGAGTAAGTCCTCCTTGTCCAAGAGTTGTAACAATTCGAAGATGCTCTAGCTCAGCAAGGATGTTTTCCTGTGACATGAACTGTGAAAGCTGGTTCGTACTAAAATATTCTTTCACTCGAGCCTGTAGTGGTCGAGGTGCAATCATTTGCATAGGCTGACTTACTTCAGTTTCAATAGTCGACATTCGGTTCTGAATGTTTTTCTTGATCTGCAGGAGTCCAAGTCGAACTTTCTGTTGTAGTTGTTCTCCCACGAATTTAACACGTCGAGCACCTAGGTGATCTACGTCATCAATTTCTGCATCAGGCTTATGTGATAGATCTGCAATTTGCATTATCAGAGTCACGAAATCATCAAGATTAAGTGTACTTCGTGTAAGCGATTTCTCATCCATAGCTTTTCCGAATCGACTGTTAAATCGGAATCGTCCAACTCGAGATAGGTCGTATCGTTCTGCCTTAAACATTGATTCCACAAACTCCTTTGCGTTTTGTGCAGTCGCAAGCTCACCATCTCGCATCTTTTTATAGATCTCTACATATGATTCATCAGGTGTTTTTGCATGATCTTTTGCAAGAGTTGTGTCAATAAACACTTTTGCATGAGGATGATCTTCAACAAGAGCCTTAATATCTGAGTCAGTTTCAGCACCAAAAGCCCGAAACAGTGTTGTGATCGGGAATTTTCTCTTTTTATCCATTTTTACATAAATACCTCCATCTGGATCTGCATCGATTTCAATCCATGATCCTCGTGCAGGAATAATCTTAGCTCCAATATATCGTCGTCCTTTATGTTCGTTTGATGTAAAGAATGCTCCGAATGATCGGGCAAGCTGTGGAACAATACATCGCTCGATACCATTAATAATAAAAGTACCATGCTCAGTCATCATAGGAATGTCTGTCATGAAAATCTCCTGTTCTTTCTCAGTACCTGTAATTTTGTTTACAAGCTTGATTGTTGCTTTGATTGTCGCCTCATAGTTTACCTTGTTCTCTTTTGCATAGAACTCGTTAAACTTTGGTCGATCCAATCTCATTCCTTCGAATTTAAATTCGAATTTCTTTTCTGTGTAATCTCTAATAGATGTGAACTCTGAAAAAACTTCAGCAAGTCCCTTCTCTAAAAACCAACGATACGATTGTATCTGTCCCTCAACTAAGTTTGGTAATGGGGCTAGCGGTTCACGAAAACGTGAAAAGTGTTTCTTTTTCAACATGAAAAATTGTGTTTTATGTTAGGAGAATAAATAAATCAATTAACTTCCTCGGTTCGGAAATGAACATATTGTTCATTTCGCTCACCTTACGTCGTTAATAAAAGGAAAAAGCAGCGGAAAAAACAGGGTTACTCAATCGATTTACGCTTCCTCTATATATAGCATATTTTTGAGGTGTGTGCAAGTTGCTTTTTTGGGGCTGGTTTAGGGGGTTGACTTCCCTTGTCTTGGGTGATTAAATCGTTACAACACAACGTAGTGAGAACTTTACCATTTACCCTATTTGATATGAAAATGTTACCCAAACAAACCCCTGTTACTAAAAAGAGGTTGAGACCTTTTTTGACCCCCAGTGAGAGGCTCGCACATAAACTTTTGCAAGTAATAGAAGTCTTTACTGCTTGGAAATTAAAACCAAAAAATCCGAGTGGTTGTTTAAATATCGGATATGAGGTCCGAACAAATTTTCATAGAATTCCCACCGTCTTACTTTCAGATATTATCTCTGCCCTTTCTGGAACAGAGTTTGAAATTAATAGGAAGGGGAAATTCAAACAAAGAAGAAGAGAGAGGCTTTGGAGAGATTCTATTCATACGGGTGAGCACATTCAAACTCTACCTCATAGCATAGACAGGACGAGGTGAAAATCAAAACCGGCGGCACTTTTGGGTGCTGCCGGTTTTTTCTTTATTTAATCAAACTTATCAGCCCCTTATTCTTCACAATATTCTTATAATCCCACTGAATCTCCTTTCCCTTCTTCAACCATCGTTTCAAATCTTTCACATTCACCTCATCAACATTTTTATAGATAACAGAAGCAGCTTTAAAACTCCCCTCCTTCTCCAACCCCTTTTCCTCAAATGTCTGACCACTCCAAAACATAAGTCGGAGTCCTGCTTTCAATCTATGAAATCCAACAATAGGATTTCCATCCAAAAACCAAACTGGATGAGCATGCCATACTTTGTTTTCACTCTTCTTTAAATTTATATCAATAGTCTCAGCAAGCAACTCACAAATCTTCTGATCATTTTTATCTAACTTTTTAATGTATTGTGTGATTTCTTTTGCAATCATATAGTTATCGTTTTTTACCTGCAATCTTTTTAACCTTATCTAAAAACGTAACCATCTCAGGTTCTGATCTAAATAATTTCTTATCAAACACTCTAAGCGTCGTAGGTGTAATTCCGCAGAATCTAAAGATAAATGTATTCCAAATAATTCGAAATGGTAAAGCAAACAGTGTATAAATCCACATTGGTCCATCACTTGTTATAAAAACATGTCCAAACTTTCCTTTCAATAATCCAATTGGAATTGGACTTCCTGCCTGATATTTAAACGCAAATCGTCCAGCTAACACATTATCCAAAAAGTTTTTCATAATAGCAGGAGGCGCCATCCACCACATTGGGTGTACAAATACCAGCTCAGTTGCTGCTGTTACTTTTGCTTGTAACTTTTCTCGAACAGGATTTGGATTCGACATATCAATCTTCTCTTCAAACTTTAGATACCCCATCTGTAGGTCTGTTTTATATAAATCAAGAATCTCTACAGTCTTCCCTGCCGCTTCTGCACCTTCTTTAAAAGCATTCGCGATTCGGTGAGTAAATCCTTTTGAACTCGGATGAGCTGTAACAATAAGTACGTGTGGTTGCATATGGTGAAAAGTATATCATCTATATACCTTGGATAGCAAAAGCTTTGTCTACAAGCTCTAAAACCGACTTTTTTGAATCAGCTGTAACTAAAAACCTTGCATTATGACAAAAGTTTGCACCCACAACTCCACTTTCTTTCTCTAATTCTGCATCAGTAAGACCAGCCCAAGACTGAGGGAAATAAAATCGTGCATCGTATGACGACTCATCTTTTCGTACAACTTTCGCACCCCATCCACCTCGGGGATTTGGATACACAATCACAAGTGGTTCAGGTAACTTTCCAAAATTAAAATAATAAAATCTGTCGCAAATAATAATTCTTTTATCTTTTGATTTTGTATATAGCTTCAAGGCTTGTGACTCATCCCTTTCTTTATACACAGCGTACGTTAAAATATTCTGAAGTACGCCCTCGACAAACGGAACGAGTCTAAAAAACTCTTTATCGAATGCTTTATTTGTTTTTGCAATATCAGAATCCTTGCTCGACACTGCAACCTTACACATTTCAAAATACCCGTCGAGTGTCAGAGGTATTGTGTCCTCAAGCAACTCTTTATACGTCATCTGACCATTATCCATCCCATCAATATGACAGACCATTCTTTTCTCAACAATCTCAAACATCCTCTGTGCCTGGGCTTTGGTAGCCTTCTTTCCAACTACAGAATAGTAGTGACACATACAAATATCGTACCCAAAATGTTTCCACACTAATCCAAATGCCGCATACTGCACCCCATTTTCACGTACCGCTGCACCACCTTTTTGATGATGATCAAATCGTAAAGTTTTTGGATCATAGATTTTTCCAATGTCATACACAATGTCAGCTGCATCAATAACTTTTTGATCAAGTGTTCTTTTCACCACAACCTTGAGTTTCGGATAAAAAGACTTAAAGTATATTTTAAGTACAGCTGTTGCACAAATATCATCTGCGTGAAAATTAGTAGCGTGTGTGGCCAAGGTCACACTCTTTTTTGTGTTGAAGTTCATATATTATAGTTGAGATTCAGTCTTTGCACGCCACACTGTTGCGATAGACACAAACACACTGAGTACAAGTGGCCCAAACAAGAACCCTTCAGGTCCAAAGATCGCAATTCCACCTAAGATTGAAAGGAGGATAAACAATGGATGAATTTGTATCCCTTTATTAATCACAAGAGGCCCCAAGAAATTATCAATGAGCCCTACCGCTCCAACTCCCCAAATAACTTGTCCTAGCCATGCGAAGCTTGTATCCCCTCCAGTAACATATAGATAAATCGCTGCAGGAATCCATACGAGTGCAGGTCCAATTCCAGGTACGAGAGCCATAAAACCAGCGATACTTCCTAAGAAAAATGGGTTAGGTACTCCAAATATTGCAAATCCAATTCCTGTTGCCACACCTTGTGCAACTGCAACCACCATTGAACCTAACATGATTGATCGAACAGCTTGCTTGATAGAATTAAAAATACTAATATCATCCGATTCAGAAAGTGGACTCAAATCTCTATACATTTTCACAAAATGGCTTTTATCTTTCAAAAAGTAAAACAACGCAAGCAAGAAAAGAAAAACCTTAAGTACAATATCGAATGTTCCTGAGAAAAAGTTACCGATATTTTGCACAAAGAATCCAGATACGGCACTTGCAGCAGTATCAAGCCTTTGTTTAATATCAGGAACGTATACTGACAATTTTTCTTGAATGCTTAGTGACAATGAATCCAAACTTACTCCACTCGTTGTCACATCTGAATAAAATTGTTGTGCATCAGTAAATACTTTTCCAAGTATCAACGTAATAGGTGTGATAATAAGTAAGATGAGCAATAATACTGTACACGACGCTGCAAATGTAGATGCAAATTTTTTAAAAACTCTTTGAGTTGATACATGACTTACGATTCGTTCGTAAATTGGTAGCAATAATATTGCGGCAATATATGCGAGACCGAGAACAATTAAGAAATTAGACAGCACTGTAAACGAGAGAACTCCAAACACTAAAAGCAGTGCACTAAAGTAAATAGTCTGCAGTCTTTCCTGTGATAAGCTTTTCATACACCTATGATACCATATCTCAAAAATATGATATAGTTGGCGCATTATGCCTGAACTACCTGAGGTACAGACCACAGTTGATGGGATTCAGGCCCTAGTGAAGGGTCGGGTTATTGTAGATGTCTGGACTGATATGTTTAGCACCTCCCCTATTTTCAAGAATTCAATAAAGAATAAGACATATTTTAAAAATGTATTTCGTCCGAGAGTTTTAGGTAAAAAAATAACAGGAGCCAAACGGAGAGCAAAAAATATTTTAGTTTCACTCTCTGGAGATGTTACTGTTCTCATTCATATGAAAATGACCGGACATATTATGTACGGAAAATATGACTATCATAAAAAAGAAAATACGTGGGTTCCAAAAGCTGGGCAGAAAGCATTGCTTGATCCATTCAATAGATTTATTCATGTTGTATTCATTCTAGATAATGGTCATCATCTCGTTTTAAGCGATATGAGAAAATTTGCAAAGGTAATGATCGTAGATGAAGTTGTCGAAAAAGAACTCGAGAGCATGGGTGTTGAGCCTCTTGAAAAGGAGTTCACGAAGAAAGTATTTCTAGAAAAAATTACAAAATATCCAAATGCATATATCAAAACCGCACTTATGGATCAACGGTTGATTGTAGGTATTGGAAACATATATTCTGATGAAATCTTGTTTACTGCAAAAGTTTTGCCAAACAGAAAAGTATCTGAGGTTTCTGATATAGAGTTAGGACACATATACAGTAACATTGCACCAATATTAAAATCTGGAATCGATTTTGGAGGAGACTCAATGAGCGACTATAGAAATATTTATGGTGAGGCCGGAACATTTCAAGGAAAACACAAAGCCTACAGACGAACAGGATTACCCTGTATCAGAAAAAATTGTACAGGGAAAATAAAACGCCTCGTTATAAATACACGAAGTGCTCACTTTTGTCCGGAATGTCAAAAATAATTTACATTCGAGTAATTCGAGATACGCCAGTTGTTTCTTCAGTTTTCATTTCTTTCATGTCTTTTTTATTTATACTTCTCATGTTTAGAAACATAACAAGAGTAAACTCAGGTAATACACTAAGCACTGGAATCAAACCGACAATAAGCGCAGCAACAGATTTTCCAAGGAGTTGAGGATGTTTTGTGAGTGAGACCCCTTTCATATAGAAAATAAAACCGAATAGAGTCCAGGCTATTATTCCTGACACAACATTCACAACAGGCACAGCGCTGATTACATCAAAAAGAGCAGCGACACCAAGTAGTGCCGAGATTTCAAATCCACTAAATGTTTTCTTTCCTTGAGCCATTACAACTCAGTATATCACAGTGAATTACAACTTCTTCAATAGTTCCTTCATCTCTGCAATTTCTCGAGTTTGCTCTGTTTTTACTTTTTCTGCGAACAAAAGAGTTGTATCAATTCCAGGATGAGTTGTTGTGATAGAAAGTGTTCCGTCAGTTGTCGTATCTTTCTTCTGAAGATCAGTAATTAATTTCTGAGTTTCATTTGCCATATCAATTGCATGCTCATGATGCTTAATCATATCTTTAAGCCAAACTTTTGCTCGAGCATCACTTATAACTTTTGTTGTATCAGACATCATTGGATTATACATTGATGGATCAAATACATATTCTGTTCCAAACCATTCTTGATACCATCCTTCCATTTGTACTATTTCAAATTCTTGAGCATCTGCAATCCGGGCAGCGAGAAGTCGAACTTCTGGAACTGTGATTGAAGAATCCATCATAATAACCTTTGCTGTACCTACTGCCTCTTCATGGTGAGGGATCATCATTTCAAGGAATGATTTCACTGCACCGTCTGGTGTTGTAGCAGACATGTGGTTTGTTTTACTAAAAATTGCCTTTCCTGCAAGAACAATGAGAGTTGCGATTACAATAGAAAGGATTGCTGTTGTTACTTTTTGCATATGTGGTAGTATAACACACATGCAGGAATGGCGGAATGGTAGACGCATACGACTCAAAATCGTACGGGGCAACCCATTGAGAGTTCAAGTCTCTCTTCCTGCACCAGTATGAATCCCCTTATTACTATCGTTGGTCCGACAGCAACTGGCAAAAGTGACTTGGCTGTTACGGCCGCACTGTATATTCAGGAAAAATTTGGTATACCTGTAGAAATAATTAGTGCGGATTCTAGACAAATTTTTAAACATCTTGATATTGGAACAGGGAAAATTACCACTGAAGAAATGAAGGGTGTTCCTCACCATATGCTAGACACCCTCGAACCGAAAGAAAGTTTTAGTGTGTTTGCGTATGGAAAAAAAGTTGAGGAGATTTTGGAAGAAATACACAAAAGAGGAGCCATTCCAATCCTGTGTGGAGGAACTGGTTTTTATATTGAAGCAGTAGTGTATAAAAACGCTGGAGCTGATACCCCTCCTAATGTTGAGTTTCAAAAAGAATTAGAGAATTTTAATATTGATGAACTGCATACAAAATTAGTACAGCTTTCAGAAGAAAAACAAAAAGATATTTCTCATGTTGATATACAAAACAAGAGACGAGTTATTCGAGCTATTGATATCCTTACTCAAGATGGTTCATTTGCAAAGAAAAACACAACTTCTCCTTACAACCTCCTACAGATTGGTTTACATGCTGACGCAGAAATTTTAAAAAATAGAATACAAAAAAGATTAGACAAGAGACTTGATGATGGCATCATACAGGAGTCTGAAAAGTTATTGGAGCAAAACATTCTTACACATGAGCGAATGCACACGCTTGGTTTAGAGTATAGATTTATTTCACAACTACTGCAGAAAAAAATAACCCTTCCTGAATTTAAGGAAAAGTTATTTTTTGCAATTTGGCATTATGCAAAGAGACAGAGAGTATGGTTTAAGAAATATTCAGATATCCATTGGATACAAAATCCTGATGATATCTTTCCTCTTCTTGATGAATATATTACCGCAACACCCCCCACGTCCTAGCCCCTACCATCCCCCATCCCGTCGTCGTAGGAGATCCAGAACAAATCTGTAAGGTATCACATTGATACTTCTTGAGGACGAGTT